>DATHZQ010000132.1:0-42409 GCA_035458525.1 Acidimicrobiia bacterium | reverse complement strand
TTTTTGGGGGTTTAGCCGGGGGGGGGGTGGGGGGGGCAACCGCGTTTTGTTGGTTTTTCCCTCATTCGGGGGGGCGTGGGTCGGGGCGGCGTGTGTTGGGCCCCCCCGGGCCCCCGCCCGGGTGCCCCACAAACTGCTGTACCCGACGGGATCCTCAATGACTGAACCGAGCGGCGCTCACCGCGGGGACGCCGGCGGCGCGCAACTGGTTTCGCTGCGCCGTCCGGCTGATGGCCTGCTGGCCCGTCTGGCGCTGATCGCGTCAGCCGAGCGGACCATCGATCTCCAGTACTACCTGTGGGACTCCGACGAGGTCGGACATCTGATGATCACCCGACTCCTGTCGGCTGCGGATCGGGGGGTTCGCATCCGCGTCCTGGTCGACGACTTGAAGCTCCGCAAGCGGACGTATTCGATTGCCAGTCTGTGTCGCCATCCGAATCTCGAGATCCGCGTCTTCAATCCATGGCTGAAACGATCGTCGGCAGCGGGTCAGGCGTACGAGTTCATCCGGCGCTTCCAAGTGCTCGATCTGCGTACGCACAACAAACTGCTGGTTGCGGACGGTCGGCGAGCCATCTTCGGATGTCGCAACATAGCCGCCGAGCATTTCGGCCTCGGAAAGACGTTCAATCTCGTCGACTACGACATGCTCGTCAGCGGAAGGAACGTGTCAGAGGCGGCGGAGATCTTCGAGACGTACTGGCGTAGTCCCAGCACCGCAAGCGGAACGTCCTTCAATGTGGGAGTGTCCGACGACGACCTCGCCGCCACACGTGCATCCATCGCGCAGGAATTGGAGAACTGCCTGCCAACTCTCTCGACCGTGTTGCGTGACGAGGACGGGTGGGATGAGCGCTCGGCGGCGCTGCGCTTCCCGATTGCGGGAGGCGCCGTCCGAGTCGTGTCCGACAGACCAGGTGTCTCGCCTCTCAGTCAACGCACCCAGGTCATCGATGCGCTCCATGCAGCCGTAGACGGTGCCCAGCGTGACCTGGTGGTGGCGACGCCGTTCTTCGTTCCCAGCGAGGTCCAGGTGGATTGGTACCGGCGGATGATCGATCGCGGTGTGCGCATCCGCGTCTTGACCAACTCTCTTGCCTCCAATCAAGGCACCATCTCCAACAGCGGACTGAAGAAGCAACGGCGTGCCATGGTGAAGGCTGGGATCGAGCTCCACGAGCTGCGAACCGACGCGGCCGACAAGTCGGAATGGGACACGCCGCCCCGGGAAGCCCGCTATCTAGGTCTTCACGCCAAACTGTGCGTCATCGATCGGGAACGGGTGTTCCTCGGCGCGGTGAACCTCGATCCGCGATCGCGCTACATCAACACCGAGATCGGTGCCCTGATCGACAACCCCGAGTTCGCCGCAGACGCCGCCGACGGGATCCTCGAGCTCATGACACCCGACAACGCATGGCGAGTCGAGCTAGGCGGCGATGGTCGCCTCCGCTGGCTGAGCAGCACCACAACCGCTCGCCGCCAACCGGCCCGAGGCATGATGCAACGACTCGTCGACGCCGCATTGGGATTCCTCCCCGTCCGCAAATACACCTGAGCCCGAACACCGTCCGGCTCCGCCCTCCTCACTCGAAGACTCAACCTGCGAGGCACGGATCCGAGTCAGATGTGCCGATTGTGGATTGAGGCTGATACGACAGATCAGATACATTCGGAGCAGGGACCGATGAGAACCCATGCCGTGTGAGTTCCAACCGCCTGCATTCGGCTAGGTCCCGTGTGGTCGTGCAGCACACATCGCACAGAGCCATTCGAAGTACGCCATCCAAGAGAAAGCGACATAGCAGACACAAGCCACAGTCTGACTGCGCAGCCCGCGGCCCGGTCGCCGCCGTGGCGACGGCGAGAGACCCAGACTCGAGAAGTCGTGGGTTGGCGTCAGATGCTGAGCCGTGGTCTGGAAACGATGAGCGTACGGTGATGATCAGTCAAAGGGTTGATACCGCGATGCCCATGGGCCAAGTCTTGCCCTTCGAATTGATTCCCGAGTTGAAGCGGCGCGCCTCCACCGTCCCGCCCGTGACTCCGCTGCCGCCGAAACCCACCAGCAGCGATGTCGTCGCCAACGCCATCCGGCGATCGGTCGCCGGACACCTACGGGATGCTCCCGGGATCGTTCTCGGCGAAGATCCGGAGTGCCTCCACCGGGCGCGGGTGGCGATCCGCCGGCTTCGCTCAGATCTGCGCACTTTCAAACCGCTCCTTGAATCGTCCTGGAGTCGATCCTTGCGGTCCGACCTGCGCCAACTCGGGGCGGTACTCGGTGCGGTACGGGATTCGGACGTGTTGATCCTTCGATTCGAAGATTCCGCCAGGCGTCTACCCAGTGTTGAAGGGATTGAGCCTTTGGTTGCCACTCTCGTCGCGTCCCGAACGGCTCGGCGAGAAGAGCTCCTGGCATTCATGGAGGGCAATCTGTACGCCGAGCTGCTCGATCGGCTCGTCGAGGCGGCGGTAAACCCTGCGATCGACCCGCAGTGTCCTACCTCGGTCACGAGGCTCAACCGACTCATGCGCCGGCCGTGGCGGCGTCTCGCAAGGGCAGTGAAACGACTTCCCGACGACCCACCGGACGAAATGCTGCACGCGGTGCGCATCGACACCAAACGGGCCCGCTATGCGAGCGAAGCGCTTGCTCCAGCCCTCGGAAAGCCGGCCCGCCGATTCGCAAAACACGCAGCAAACCTCCAGAAGGTGCTGGGCAACCTCCAGGATGCCGCGCTTGCATATGAGTGGCTGTCGTGTTGGTCGGCTACTCGTAACGAACCTCGGTCCACGTTCGTGGCGGGCCAACTCGCAGGCCTCGAGATCGCACGAGGGTCGACTGCCCGCGCAACATGGCGAGACGCATGGGATGATCTCAGCCGCGCCAAGAACACCTCGTGGATCGCATAAGCACCAAGCCGTCTGGCCTCCAACACGGACGAGGGCGATCAGGGAACGCCTCGGCCACGGCACCATCCAGGTCACCCTCGGCACCTACGGCCACGTGTTTCCCAGCTTCGAGGAATCGCTCACGGCCGCCCTGGACAACGTGTACCGCACGGCCGAGACGGCACCGCCGGCCGAGGTGCGAAACCTCTCGGGGTAGCGAGCGCGAATCCGACCAGGCTGCGAGTGGACCGTCTACCCCGAGCCATCTCGAGCGTTGCGAACCGGCTTCCCGCCGCGAACAAACGAGTCGTTACGCGCGATGGACGGGCCATGGAGCGCCAAACGACCGGAGGTGGCTGATCCCAGAAACGCCGAAACCCGTTGCGATGCAACGGGTTTCGTTCGTAGCGGGGGGAGGATTTGAACCTCCGACCTCCGGGTTATGAGCCCGACGAGCTACCAGACTGCTCTACCCCGCGTCGTGACGGGGATTGTACCACGGCGCACGAGCAACAGCCCAAAACCGTCGTGACTCAGCCGCCGGCGCCCTGCTGGAGCTCGATGACCTGGAACACCGCCCCTTGGGGATCGGCCGCGACGAGCATCGGTCCCGGCGGCGTCGGAAACGGACCGTTCATGACCGAGCCACCAGCCTCGTTGATGGTGGCGACTGCGCCATCGATGTCGGACGTCGCAAAATAGACGGTCCAGGCGTTGGGAATCTGCGGATGCTGCTCCGGATCCCGGCGCATGAGCCCCGCCACCTGGCGCTCACCCACCATGAGCGTCGTGTACATCTGACCGTTGCCCATGTCCGCCGTTGCGTGGGTGGTCCCGAGGACGGCGTCGTAGAACTTCGCCGCGGACTCGACGTGTTCCGTGAAACACTCGTTCCAACAAAGCGTGTTTGGCTCGTTGACGAGCTGCGCTCCCGTGTGCGCCCGGGCTTGCCACAAGCCGACGGCGGCACCGGACGGATCCACGATGTACGCCATACGGCCATGCTCCATGACGTCCATTGCAGGCACCATCACCTGGCCACCGGAGGCCGGGACCTCGCCGACCACGGCGTCGAGGTCATCGACTGCCAGGTACGTGTTCCACATCGGCGGCATCTGCTCAGCGGTCTCGGGACCCATCTGCGAGAGACCGGCAACCGTCTTCCCATCGATGAGGGCCATGCTGTAGCCGACGCCGTCGGGCGTTTCCTGGTCGTCGTAATCCCAGCCGAAGACCGCGGCGTAGAACTCCTTGGCGGCTGCCAGGTCTGTAGTGGCGAGATCGACCCACGAAGGTGTTCCCTGCTCGTACGACTCACGTGTCGGCATCGTTGCCTCTCTCTCCTCAGGGGGCGCTACTCGCATGCTATCCGCGCCGGCCGAAGCGAGCAGAAGACGAAGTGACAGCGAAGCGCCATGATGCGCATGCGTACGACAATCACGCTCGACGACGTTGTGGCGGCGATCGAACGTCTTCGGCGCGAGGAGCGCATCGGGGTGAGCGAGGCTGCCAACCGACTGATCCGGGCCGGTCTGGTCGCACACCGCCCGCATCGTCGGTATGAACACCGCCGCAGCCATCGGACTCAAGATCGACGTCGCCGACATCAGCGCAGTGCTCGATCTCCTGGACGAATCGTGATGCTGGTCGATGCCAACCTGCTGCTCTACGCCGTCGACGCCTCGAGTTCGCATCACGCAGCGGCGGCCAATGGCTGACCGGCGTACTCAACGGGCGACGCCGGGTGGGTCTGCCTTGGCAGTCGTTGGGTGGGTTCGTGCGCATCAGCACTCACCCCCGGGTTGCGGCGACGCCGCTCGATGCAGCGGAGGCGTGGTCGCACGTGCGTGCCTGGCTCGATGCCGATCCCGCATGGATACCGCCTGCAACGATGCGCACCGCAGCGATCTGCGCCGAGCTGTCAGAGCAGCTCGGCATCACCGGAAACCTGGTGCCGGATGCTCAGCTTGCCGCGCTCGCCCTCGAGCACGGCCTCACGGTCTTGTCGGCCGACACCGATTTCGCCCGCTTCCGCGACGTGGACTGGGTGAATCCCCTGCCGTGAGACGGCTCACCCGCGGCGCGGCTAGATCGCAGCGAACCAGCCCATGGCTCCGCGCCCCGCCATGCTGTGCTGATGCGGATGAAACATGTACCGACCCCGCTCACTGAGCGTGAACTCGAGAATGGCGCGGTCCATCTGCCCGAACGACACCACATCGCCGTGGAAGGCCGGTGCGTTGCCCATCCCGGCCGGGTACACGGCGAACGTCTCGGCGTGAAGATGGAAGCTTGCGATCGGATCGAACTCCGTCATGTTCAACACATAGGCCCGCACCGGCTCGCCGGCCGGAAGCTTGATCGGGTACTTCAGGAAATGGCCGGCCAGGCCGTTCCATGCGTACAGCTCGTTGCGACCGTCGTCGTTGACGTCCCAGCCTGACAGTGCGAGCACCACCTCGTGGGCGTCGGGCCGCCCGCGTGGCGGATCGACGATCAGCGTGCCATAGAGACCCTTGGCGATGTGACGATCGATCGGCATGGTGTGGCAGTGGTACGGGTGGACCCCGGCCGGGCCGGCCTCGATCTCGTAGACCGTCTCGCCCCCTGGAGGGATCGGCTCCCAGCCATCGTGCAGGGGTGAGTGCTTTCCGTGAAAGTGCAGATTGTGGTCATGGCTCGTGTTGTTGGAGAAGTGAACCCTGATCAGCTCGCCCTCCGTCGCACGGATGATCGGCCCCGGCGCCGTTCCGTTGTAGGTCCAAGCATCGACGGTATGCCCACGAGCCACCTGGATGGTTCGCTCGACGACCGTCATCTCCACCTCGACGCTCCCGCTCGCACGCACCGGTGGCCGGGTGAGTGCGTCGAGGTCACCTTCGGCAATCTCGTCGGGAACGGAGAACTCCGACCCATACGGTCCAGCCTGCGCCCCAGTCGGCGAGTCTGCAGACAGGCGGCGGGGGCTCGTGTCGTAGTCGCCGCTGGCGCCGCCCACCGTGTCTGCCGCTGCAGCATCGGCAACCGCATGGCTCCCGACGGCGCCGACCACCATGCCGGCGCCGAGCACCGTCAAGCCACCACCGCCCACCCTCTTGAGCGCTTCTCGCCGCGAGATCTGGCGGTCGGGCGATGGTGCCTCGGAATCGCTCACAGCACACCCCCGACGAGCATCGTTCCCACCACCGCCAGCAGCCAGGCCACCGTCCCGCCGAGCGAGACGATCAGCCGGCGTCGGCGGCGCATCCGCAGGTGGCCCACCGCAACGTAGACGATCAGCCCGAGCACCGGCGCCAGCACGACGCCGGCCGTCCAGCCGATCTTGTGCCCCTTCCCGCGGCCACTGCCCCAGATGCGCCACAGCGCCCAGATCGAGCCGGCGAACCACGTGAGGAAGGGGATCCACCACAACAGCGCCCCCATCCACACCGGCCAGAATCCGCCGTCAACGGCAACACCGAGGAACATGGGTCGCCGCCCGTCGAACTCCATACCGGCCGGCATCGCAGGCGTCTCGATGGCTGCGGGGTCGAAGTCGAGCGAGTTGAAGACGTTCACCGCCGGCACGACCGGCGCCGCGGCACCACCAGGGAGCTGGGCGAAGTCGAGGGTCGGCTTGGGAGCGTCGCCGTGTTCGAGTTGCGTGTTCTGATCCCACGTCACCTGGGCGATGCGCCCAAGCGGATCCGACGAGGTCGCCAAGCCGTAGTAGAGCGGAAGATTCAGCCCCTCACAGCTGTGGAGTTGGTTCAGCCAGAACGGCACCGAGGTCGCAGCATCGTTGCCGGCAAAGCACGAGCCCTGCTCGACGGGCCCCCCCAGCAGGAGATCGGCCCGTCCGGAGCCTCGAATCACGTTGTCGCGCACCTCATTGCCGCCGCTCGGCCAGAAGTTGGCGTCGATCATCGACACGATCTGAACTCCGGACGATTTGTTGTTCACCAGCAGGTTGTTACGCACGGTCGAGTCGCGCGCCCCGGCGAGCACCACGCCGCTGCCGAAGGCCGACCATTGGGCCGTGCCATTCGGTGCCCGTTCGTCCTCACCGTTGTGATGGATGAAGTTGCCGGCCACCACCACGTTGTTGACGGGAGGCAGCAGCTCCGAATCGAGCGTGTTCGGCGCAACACCCGCGACGTTGTACCGCCATTCCGAGTTGACGACGTAGATGTTGCCCGAACTGTTGGTTCCCGAATAGCCCAGACCGTTGAACTCCGACAGCACATCCGTGATGACGGCGTTGCAGGGATCGCATTGCCCTATGTAGAAGCCTGAATCCCAGGAACCCGAGGCGTACGAATGCTCGAACAGACCGTCCACAGAGTCAAACGCGTAGATGCCGTACACCCAATCGTCGACCGCGGTGAGGTAGGAACCGCGGTAGCCGGTGACCCCGTCCCAGAAGAAGCCGTTCACGGTGTAGTTGCGAGCGGTCATGTTCTCGATCGCCACGCCGTCCGCGGTGACGAAGATGCCGTTCTCCCTGGTGAACTCGCCGTCGAGAATCACTTCGTTGCGGTCGGCGCCCCGGATCGTGAGGCCAGGCGTCGTCACGGAGACCGCCTCCCGGTAGACACCAGGGTCGATCAGCACGAGATCTCCTGGATCTGCAGCATCGACGGCGTTCTGGATGGTGGCGTGGTCGTCGGGAACCCTGCGAGTCACCTCGGTCCATGCGGCCGGCGCCTCCGAGGCGGCCGCCGAAACCTCTGCGACGTCCGCGGCACCCCCGACGACGAGGCTGCCCGTCATCCCCTCCCACTCGCCTGCGGCGTTCTGCGTCGCATGGAGCGAGCAGTAATAGTCATATAGCCCCGGCTCCTCGAGAATGATCGTCCACGCCTCACCGGGGTCTTGGTTGGCCTCGGCGGCTACGAGCGAGTTGAAGACGCCGTCGTTCTCGATCGCATTGTGCGGGACCTGACCGTCATTGACGAACCGGACCTCCTCACCTACGCCGACCTCGACCACCTCCGGAGCAAACAGGTTGTCGAGCATCCGGATCTCGGTGCCCTCGAAATCGTCTCCCCCGCATGCTGCGAAGGCCATTGCGAGCAGGCAGAGGCCGCCGATCCACATCAATCTCGCGCGCATCAGGCGAGGCTAGTGGCAGCCTTCGTGCGCATGCCGGGTTGCGTCGGGCCGAATGAGGCCGTCGCCCCATCGTTCGCCGCCCGCCCAACCGATAGCCTTGTCAGCGGCAGGTAGGCAGCGTCCGCCGCGATGCGGTGGCCTTGGATCACTCGATGCTCGAATTTCCGCAATCTGCGACGACGCGGCGACGCGCCCGTCGCCAAACGCTCATGCTGTTCGCTGCGGTCGCCGCACTGGCGGCCACGGCGTGTGCGAAAGCGTCCGGCGGCAATACGAGCACCTCGACCACCTCCCCGGTCGTCTCCACGCAGGCTCCGGAACCCGCACCCGAGTTCGCCCCTGCGCTTGCGACCGTGGCGCTGCGCGTCGAAGACGAGACCGGTGCGCCGCTGCCCAATGCGGTGGCGCATGCCGGGAACAGCGAATTCGTCGCCGACGCCACCGGGACGATCAGCGTCGAGATCGATCAACCGACCCTGTTCGTCGTTGAGGCCCCAGGCTCGATACCCGAGCCGATCGTAATCGAGCCCGCCATGGCACCCGAGAGGACCATGCAGATGCTGGCACGCACCGGACCGAATGGAACCGAGCGCATCGTCATGCACTTCGGCGGCGACGTGATGATGGGTCGTCGATACGTCGAGCCGGTGCGGCAGGACACCGCGCACGTCCTCACCGATGACGGTGGGGCCAGTGCCCGCAACGTCGTCGCTGCCATCGCTCCCCTCTTCGCCGCTGCCGACCTCTCGAGCGTCAACCTCGAGACCGTCGTCGGCAAGCTTCCCGCTTCTCAGGCGTACCCCGGCAAACGCTTCTTGCTCCAGAGTCCACCCGTGGTGCTTGCCGCCCTCGATGAGCTCGGCGTGGACGTTGCCACACTGGGCAACAATCACGTCAACGACTGGCAAGAGCCAGGGGTCGCTGCCACGCTGTCGGCACTGGCAGAAGCCGGGATCGCCGCACCGGGCGGCGGGCTCGACGCCACTGCCGCCAGAAGCCCTGCCCTGCTCACCTCTGGCTCCTACGAGATCGGGTTCCTCTCCTACACCACCGTCACCGGCGACTTCGTCAACGACAGCTTGCCGCTCGGTGACGAATCGCCGTCGTCCGCACTCGGCGCAGCCGACCTCTGGCAATACGTACGACGTCCTTTCGCTTTCACCACTGTCGACGGAAGCCAGCCACTACCGGCCGGCGACTACCGGCCCGGCGATGCCTGGGAGCAGTTCGCGGCGATCGAAGACCGGCTTGGGACGGCCACCCGCAACGACCTGTGGGCGGCCCTGACCGCTCCCGGCGCGTTCCCCGAGCTTCAGGACTGGGTCGCCAGGCGCGGGCACGGCGGGGCAGCGCACTTCTCGACCCGCATTGTGGAAGAAGATGTCGCAGCGCTGCGCGCCGGCGGCGCCGACCTCGTCATCGTCCAAATCCACGGCGGATTCCAGTTCGCCGAAGCTGCCTCGGAGTTCTTCGCACGAGCTGCACGCGACTCGGTCGAGGCGGGCGCCGACCTCGTGGTTGGTCATCATCCCCATGTACTGCAGGGACTCGAGTGGTACCAGGATCGACTCATCGTGCACAGCCTCGGCAACTTCGTTTTCGACCAGGATTTCCTCTCCACCTTCCCGACGGCCGTGCTCCGCACGGTGTTCGAAGGCACGGAGCTGATCCAGGCCAAGCTCTATCCCGCAGTGCTCGACGCCTACCGCCCCGAGCCGGTGAGCGGAAACGCAGCCCGACGGATCCTGCGAACCATCGCCGAGCGGTCGGCGCCCACGGAGAGCTCGGCACGCCTGCCGGACGGCTCGATCGGCGTGGTGACGACGACTCCGCCACCTGACATCGTTGCGGCAGGCCTCGCCGTCCACAACGGCATCGCTACGGTCGTCCGGGCGGACGCCACGGAAGCCAACCGCGACCTCGTCCCCGTCGGCGAGCTCGCCGACACCCTCATCGGCGTCGATCTCTTCGGCTGGGGATCTTTCGAGGACGTCGAGGCCGACCAGAGTGCCGCCGGGGGCATCCACTGGCGGCTACCGCAGTCGGGCGCTGCGGCGCTGCGAAGCGCAGAGCGCGCGCCGTCCGGCAACGTCTATCTCGAGCTGACCTCCGGTAGCGCGTTCGGAGGCGACACTCTCGCCCGACCGGTCGCCCGGTTCACGCCTCGCCTCCATCGCTGGTACGAGGCAGATGGCGAGCCCGCCGACGACGCAGCAACGTTCTCGGTCCATGCGACCGTTCGCCTCGAAGGAGGAGGGGAGCCGTTCGTCCGCATCGACGGTTACGACTTCGTCGACACCATCCCAACCCGAGATCCGGAGTCCACACTGTTGGTGCAGCGCGAGTTCCCGCTGGACGTGCCCGCCGACGGCGACTGGCATGAGGTGGTGGTCGATCTGCCAGTCGACCTCCTGGCGCCGGGGGGCGACACGGTGAATGCGCTCATGCTCTACGTCGGGCTCGCCGCCCCCGAGCGTGGCCTGTCGGTCGCCGGCTTCGACGACGTGGCGTTCGTCGAGTGGCGCCCTACGACGTCATACCCGCCCGGTAGCTCGGTCGCCGTCGATTTCATCCGGCACGTTCCCTGACCAACACACACCCAAGTGGCGCCCCAGGTACGATCGGAAGGGCGCAGGAGGTGCCGCCAATGCCCGATATCGAAGTCAGCAAGATCGTCAACGCCCCGGCCGATCGAGTGTGGGCCATCCTCACCGACCTGGAAGGCTCGGAGTTCATCGTGTCGGGGATCGAATCGGTCGAAGTGCTCAGCGGTGACGACATGTTCGGCGTCGGCACGCGGTGGCGGGAGACCAGGAAGATGATGGGCCGCGAGGCCACCGAGGAGATGGAAGTCACCGCCATCGACCCCGGCCGCTCCTACACGGTCGAGGCGGACAACCACGGCGCGCACTACACGTCCGGCATGGCGGTGACGGACATCGGAGACGGGAAGAGCCGGCTGACCATGACGTTCGAGGCCGAAGCCAACACGACCGGCGGCAAACTGATGGTCGGGGCGGCGAAGCTCTTCAAAGGTGCCACGCGCAAGGCGATTCAACAGGACCTCGAAGACATCGCCGCAGCCGCTGAACAGCTCAGCTGACGCCGCATCCGGGACTGGCGCCGGTGCGACAGACTGCTTGCGCAACGCGGCTCGGCGTCTACGATCGTGATTCATGACGAAGACCGCCTTCTGCACGATCTGTTGCGCATGTTGTTGTTGCGCCGCCGCGCCGTGCCCGGAGGATGACGTCTAACCGACCCCACAGACAGACCCAACCCCCGCAACCCGCACGGCTGCCCAGCCGCTGCGGGTTTCTTGCGTTCTGAGGAGACCATGACCACCACCGAACTGCGGAGAACAACCAGCTCGTCCGACCCCAAAGTGGGCCGGTACGGCGACATACGCGAGCTCCTACCCGATGTCGACAACCCGACGCCCCTCGTTCGCCTCAACCACGTGGTTGCGGCCGCAGAGCTCGACGTCTACCTCAAGCTCGAGTGGCTGAATCCGTTCGGCTCCATCAAGGACCGCGCCGCCCGCTACCTGTTCGAAGGGCTGCGCACCCGGAAAGAGCTCGCCGGACGGGAGCTGGTCGAAGCATCCTCGGGCAACACGGCCATCGCCCTGGCGGCCCTGGCCGCCCTCGAGGGCAAGAAGCTCACCGTCACGATTCCCGACGGCGTGCCCGACGAGAAGAAGGTCTTGCTGCGCATGCTCGGCGCAGAGGTCTGGGAGACCCCGGACGATCTCTGCCCGGTGGACCACCCGAAGGACGGGGCCATCGCCCTGGCTCGGTCCCTGGCCGCCTCCGAGGGCGGCGAGCGCTACGTGATGGTCAACCAGTACGAGAACGCCGACAACGTGACGGCCCACTACGAGACCACGGGCCCGGAGATCTGGCGCCAGACCGAGGGTGCCATCCGATACTTCGTTGCCGGATTCGGCACCTGCGGCACGCTGACCGGCGTCGGGCGCTACCTGAAAGAGCGCAATCCGAGCATCAGCATCATCGCCGTCGAGCCACAGCCGGGCCATCGCCTCCCAGGTCTCAAGAGCTTCGCGGAGGCCAAGGAACCGGGGATCATGGATCGGACGGTCATCGACGAGGTGGTACCCGTGGACGACGAGACCGCATACGCCACCACGGACCGGCTGTGGCGCGAAGAAGCCCTGATGGTGGGTCCGTCCACCGGTGCGATCGTTGCCGCCACCTATCACCTGGAACCGGAAGCCCAGGGGCTCGTCGTCGGCGTATCGCCAGATGGCGGCCGCAGCTACGCCGGCTACTTCGCCGAACGCCTCGGCGATGCCGGCTCTCCCCAGATCTGACCGACGACAAGGAGCATCTTCATGAGCAACCCGACACCCACACCCACACCGCTCGCCACGACGCTGGACTGCTCAGGGCTGCTGTGCCCCCTCCCCGTCTACAAGGCGGGGATCGCACTGCGCCGGCTCGAGCCCGGCCAGGTGCTCGAGCTCACGACCACCGATCCTGGAGCCCTGGAAGACATTCCGGCAATGGCTCGCCAGCGCGGCGACACGCTGGTCCGCGCAGAGAATCACGGCAAGACGCAAGTCTTCTGGATCGAGAAGGGGACGCAGACATGACCGTGGCTCCACGACCGCTACTCGACCCTGCACCGGCAGCCGAGACCGAGCCGGCACGCAAACGCATTGCACTCGTCGCCTCGAAGGGGACGCTCGACCAGGCCTACCCGCCGCTGATTCTGGCGACGACCGCTGCCAGCTTGGGATGGGAGGCCGGGATCTACTTCACCTTCTACGGGCTCGACATCCTCCATGGAGACCGGCTCGAGAAGCTGAAGGTGGCATCACTGGCCAACCCTTCCGGACCGGTGCAGCTGCCGAACCTGCTCGGCGCCCTGCCCGGGGCAACTGCCGCTGCGACCAAAGTCATGCGCAAATGGATGTCCGACGCCCGCATGCCAACCGTGCCCGAATTCATCGAGATGGCCCAGGAGTTGGGCGTCAGGTTCTTTGCGTGTGCGACGACGATGGGCGTGATGGGCGTCGACGAGAGCGATCTCATCCAGGGGTGCGACATCGCGGGTGCGGCGGCGTTCCTCGACTTTGCCGCAGACGCCGACGTCCAGCTGTTCGTCTGAGGTGCGGCCTCAACCGGTCGGGTCCTCGAACCCGGCCGGCTCGTGGCGGCGCCGATCGACGTTGACCGAGAAGACGTCGGCTCGGAAATAGTGCCCGGCGGGATCGAAGTTCTGCCGCTCGCCGCGCACCACCGCCGCGTCCAGGTCAGCGACGACGAGCCGCTCGTCTCCCGCCACCGGCTCGACCACCCAGGTACCGTCGGGGCCCGCGATCGCCGATCCCCCGTCGTACACGAGCTCGGGACCGTCGAAGCACTCACGTTTGAGGGGGAACCCATTCGGTACGTCGGTGTCGCGCAGCAGCGCACCGGCCGACAGCACGAAGCAGCGGCCTTCTCGTGCGATGAACCGAGTGATGTCCTCGGTGAGTCCCACCGAGCCAGGCCAAGCCGCGACGTGCAAGTCCTCACCCTGGGCGTACAGGCTGTGCCTCGCCACGGGCACCCAGTTCTCCCAGCAGTTCAGACCCCCCACTCGCATGCCGGCCACGTCGTGCACCCGCAGCCCGTGCCCGTCGCCGATCCCCCACACCATGCGTTCCTCGTAGGTGGGCATGGTTTTGCGGTGGGCGCTGACGATGCCCGCAGCCGGATCGATCGCCACCAACGTCGCATACACCGTGCCGCCGCTCTTGGAGCGCTCGGTGATACCGAGATAGGTGAACACACCATGATCGCCTGCGGCCTGGCGCACGGAGCTGAGCTCGGGGCCGTTCAGCGTGACGGCCGCATCGAGGTAGAAGGCGTACGCCTCCTTCTGGTCGGCGGCGTCGAAGCGGGCCCCGTCGGATCTGGCGACCCAGAAGGGATACCCCGACAGGAAGGTCTCGCCGAAGGCCACGAGCTCGACGTGATCGGCGGCGGCCTGCCCGATCCACTTGGCGACCTTGTCGGTCGTGGCGGCGGCATCGCCCCACACGGGAGCGGTTTGGGCGGCGGCGACTCTCATGCCCGCAACGCTAGACCGGTTGCGCCGGCAGGGCGGCGCAAGCCGCCGAGCCGAACCCAGCCGAGCAGATTCACCCGTGCAAGGCGTTCGCCGCAACGACCTCGAACGCCTCAGTCGTGGAAATACGGAGAGGCGTCGGGGTCCAGCACCTTGCCGATGCCTCTCGCATACGCACCCACCGCTTCGCCGATCCCTCCGTAGAACGTCGGATAGGCGTAGATCATGTCGGCCAGCCTGCTCATCGGCACCTTGGCGTGGATGGCCAGCGCCATCGTGCCGAGGATCTCCCCCCCGGAGGGACCGACCGATGTGGCCCCCACCAACCGATCCGCCGATCGGTCGATCACCAGCTTGATGACTCCATCGTTGCCTGCGCCGTGCAGCCATCCGCGAAACGTGGCGGGAACGGCCTTGACGACAACGGCGACGTCGTCGAGAGACGCGCGTGCCGCAGCTTCGGTGAGACCAACCGACCCCACCTCTGGATCGGTGAACGTCACTCGCGGCAGGGCTGCGTAGTCCGCAGGCGGCGCCGCGGATCCGGTGATGTCGGCGAACACGACCGAGCCTTGATACAGGGCCTTGGACGTGAACATCCCCTCATCCGTCACGTCGCCGAGCGCCCAGATCCCCGGGGCAGCACGCATTCTGTGGTCGACGTCGATCGTGCGGGCGGAACCGTCGAGGCCCGCAGTCTCCAGACCCAGATCGCCGAGTGCCACACGGCGGCCGGCGGCGACGAGGATCTTCTGCGCCCAGACGGTTGCTCCGTCGTCGAGCGTCGCCCGGCACCCACCGTTGTCACTGCGGATCTCGCGCATCAGCCGACCGGTCAGCAGCGACACCCCGCTCGAGCGAAAGACTGCTTCGATCACTTCGGAGCTCTCCGGCTCTTCGGCGGGGAGGAGACGCTCCCCGCCCTCGATGATCGTGACTTCGACGCCGAACCGCGAGAACACCTGGCCGAGCTCGCATCCGACCGCGCCTCCGCCGAGCACGAGCATCGAAGCCGGCAGCTCGGTGGCCTGGATCGCATCATGTGTCGTCCACGCATCGACGTCGGCGATGCCGGGTATCGGCGGTATCGCGACCTGCGACCCGGTGGCGATCACGATGCCCCGCGACGCGGTGAACGTCTCGTCGCCGACCTCGACGGTCGCCGGCCCGACCAGCCTGCCCCGGCCACGCACGAAGCGACCCCCGGCGTCTTGGAAACGGGCCACCGCAAAGGCGTCGTCCCATCCCCCGGCGGCCTCGTCCGCAACACGCCGGGCGACCTGGCCCCAGTCCGCCGTCACGGTGGCAGACCCCGCCATCCCGTCGATCCGCCGTGCCTCGGCGAGGAGATTGGCGGCACGGACCATGATCTTGGTGGGGATGCATGCCCAGTAGGGACACTCACCGCCCAGCAGGTCCGCCTCGATGCCGACGACCTGAAGGCCGCTGCGCGCCAGCCGAAGCGCCAAATCCTCTCCGCCCGTGCCCAGACCGAGGACGATGACATCACACGGTGCGCTCATTCCTACGAAGCTACCCCTCCGATCGGGGCGATGCGGAGCAGGCGGCGACTGGCCGGGTCAGCCCTCGGTCGCGTCCTCGGCGGGAGCGTCTCCTGCCAAAGCTTGGGCGCGTGCGATGAAGTCCTGTGCCCGCTCCACGCTCTCCTGATACGCCCCGAGGTCACCGCTGCGGAGGGCTGCGTCCGCCTGCTCGAGCGCATCAGCAGCCGCTGTCAGTAGCGCAGCGACCTCCTCGGGAACGGCGGCATCTTGGCCGGCGCCATCGCTCGGCTCCTCACCCGGTGCCGGCAGACCCGGCTGAGCCTCGCCGAAGATCGCAGCCAGTGCCTGGTCGAGGGTGTCGGCCATTTCGATCCGACCGTCAAACGACACGACGACTCGTTTGAATTCCGGGATACCGGACGAGTCGCTACTGCCCTCCGGGTCGGCTCGGATGTAGATGGGCTGGACGTAGAGCAACGACTCCTCGACCGGCACCACCAGCATGTTGCCTTGGATCACTTCCGAACCGCCCTGGCCCAAGAGGGTGAACTCGGCGGAGATCGCCGGATCCTGGTTGATGAAGTTGCCGACCTGACCGGGCCCTTGTTGGGCCGACTGCGAGGGCAACCGGTAGTCGATGATCTGGCCGTATGCCGCCGGTCCCGACTTGGCCGTGAGGAACGACGTCATGTTCGGCCGGTTCTCCGGTGTGAACGGCTGCATGATCAGGAACGAGAGCTCGTCCTCCTCCGGCAGCTTCATGAGCAGGTAGTACGGCAGCATGGGCCGCAGCTGATTGCCCTCGTCGTCGATGAACAGCCCGCGCAGCTCGGTGCGCTGCGATGTCGACGGGTCGCTGGCGATCTGCCACGGATCAACCACGTTGAAGAACTCGCGTGCATTGGTCATGTGATAGAGCAGGTACATGTCCGACTGCACCCGGAACAGATCTTCGGGGTAGCGGAGGTGGTCTCGCAGCTCATCGGGCATCTCCTGGTCCGTGAAGAGCTCCGGGAAGATCTTGCGCTGCGCGCGAATCAACGGATCGCTGTCGTCGATCACGTAGAACGTCATCTCGCCCGTGAACGCATCGACCGTGGCCTTGACCGGATTCCGGATGTAGTTGAACGAGAGCGGCAAGCCCCGTGTCCGGTCGAGGCGTCCGGTCAATGCGCCATCGGAATAGGGGAAGTTGGACGACACGGTGTATAGGTCGAGCACCCATTTCAGTTCACCATTGATGAGTACGAGATACGGATCGGCGTCGGCGAACAAGAACGGGGCCACCCGCTCGACCCGGTCGCGGATGTTGCGCTCGAGCAGCACCCGGCTGTCTTCCCGCGGCTCTCCGGAGATCAATACGTCGACGTCGCCGAAACGCAGCGCCCATGCCGCCTGCCGAAGCGCGTTGCCAAGGACCACGCCGCCGGAACCGTCGTAGGAGTTCCGAGCGACGTCGCTGTTCCCGACCGGGAAGTCGACCTCCTGCTCGTTGGTGTTGACGATCAGGTAGTCCTCATCGGCATTGTCGGAGAAATAGATCCGCGGTTG
This sequence comes from Acidimicrobiia bacterium, assembly GCA_035458525.1. Taxonomy (GTDB): domain Bacteria; phylum Actinomycetota; class Acidimicrobiia; order Spongiisociales; family UBA5794; genus DATHZQ01. The sequence goes on along the minus strand of DATHZQ010000132.1, from coordinate 25,283 downwards.
CTCGATCTCGAGCGCATCATCCGTCGAGACCGGCGGGATGTCTTGGATGATGAAGTCCGGCTGGCCGGCCGTGGTGACGTCATTGGCGGGTGAAAGCACGGCACCGAAGCCGTGCGTGTAGATGAGCTTCTCGTTGACCCATCCACCGCCAGGAATGTTGTTCGGGTCGAGCTCACGCGCCGACACCATCACCTGCGTGAGCTCGCCGTCGATCAAGTAGCGGTCGACGTCGACGTCCTCGATCCCGTAGAAGGTGCGGATTTCCTGCAACTCCCGATACGTCGTCCGGAGCACGGAGGGATCCCAGAGGCGGATGTTGTCGATGGTCGCCTGGTTCTCGGCGAGGTCGCTGGATTCGAGCTCGCTGGACGCGGCGAAGTCACGCACTTCGACGCTGTCGAGACCAAAGGCGTACCGGGTGAATTCGATGTTGTGCTGGACGAATTCCACTTCACGGTTCACCTCCTCGGGCACGACGCGGAAGCGCTGGATGAACGCCGGATACAGACCGCCGACGACGATCGAGGTGAACAGCCAGAGCCCAACCGCGACCAGCGGCAGCGTCCACCCACGGAACCACAGGTTCACGAGGAGGATGACCGCAGCAACGATCGAGATGAGGATCAGCAGGCGGAGCGCGGGCAGCTGTGCGTTCACGTCGGTGTAGGACGCACCGGTGACCTGGCCACGCTCGGAGTAGAGGAGGTCCCACGTGTCCAGCCAGTAGCCAACGGCCTTCAGCAGGGCGAGGAGGGCCAGGATCACGGAGAGATGGACCTTGACGCCGGGGCTGACGCGACGGGAGTCCTGCTGGACCTGTATGCCGCCGTTGAGGTAGTGGATGACGGCGACGACGAGCGCCAGCACGATGAACAGTTGGAACATCCATCCGAAGAGCGCTCGATAGAACGGCAGCCGGAACACGTAGAGCCCGACGTCGTTCTCGAAGATCGGGTCGACGACGCCGAAGTCGCCGCCGAAACGGAAGAGAAGGAAGTCCTGCCACCACAGGGAAGCTCCGAGACCGAGCAGGAGACCGAGACCGAGAGCTGCACCGATGCGCACCAGATTCTGTCTGGGCCTCACCCATTGCTGCCAGCGTTCGAGGAGTTCCTCGTCCGGGCTCCCGGGCGGCGCCGGCGTCGTCGGCGACAGTCGACCAGCAAGCCACAGGTTCAACCAGATCAAGACCGCGGCGAACACGGTCGCCGCCACGACGAGCCACACCTTCGTGAACACGAGCGTGCTCCACACCCCCGTGAGGTCGAGGGAGTCGAACCACAGGTAGTCGGTCCAGAACGTGGCGATCGAACGGAGCGTGAACAGCAGAATGATGAGCCCGACCGCCAAGATCGACAAAAGGCGGCGCGAGCGACTGCGGGGGCGTAGGGGAACCGGATCTCTGTTGATCACGGGCGGGAGTCTATTCCAAGTCTGGGGTCAACCGGCCATTCCGGCGGGAAGGAGGATCGTGGGACAGTCCACGTGGGCCGGCGGCAGCTCAGCTCCGCGAGGCAGGGCGGCCCCCGGCGCCCACTCCGCACCCGCAGGACACGCGGCACAAGGCCGCCCCGACGTCACGGCGGTGACGGCCGCAACCCCGGCCGCGGCGAAGCCGTCGAGCTGACCCTGGTGATAGGAGCGATAGGCGGCGCTGCGAAGCCGCCGTTCGGCTTCGTCGGTTCGCCATGCGCGGAACACGCGCGAGATGGCCGAAGCAAGCTCACGCGACCCCGCCTCTTCTCGAACGGCGTGCTCGTGCGACGTGCGAACGGCCGAGATCAGCGACTCCGCAAACTCGCGAGTCGCCGGGTCACCAGGCGGCGCTTCGATGGTCAGCGGACCGCGGCCCGTCATGTCCCCGGCGGCCCGCACCCCTGCGACGTACGCCGCTTTGCGCATGACCACGATGTCGTCGCTCATCTCGTGGAGGAACTCGTCGGGATCGGGAGCCCAGCCTCGGGTTGCCGTACGAAGCTCCTCCAGCACCCGATTCTGCAGGTCGACGAGGTGCCGCTTGACCGCACGCAGTGCCGTGTTCTCGATCGGGAGGAGCAGCCGATCCCGAAGGTCGAACGCCCCCTCTCCGGCCACGGAAACGACCGCCGTTGCAACTGCCTCGGGGGCCCGTGGCTCGGGAACCGCGGCGGCGTCGGCATCGACACGGGGTGCGGTCGCAGCTTCAGCGCCTCGTGGACTCTCCGTCGCCGGCTCGTCGGCTGCCACGTCCGGTGTGCGCAACTGTGCGAACAAACCCGCCAGCGGCTCGTCGGTGTCCTCGGCCTCCTGCGGCGGCTCAAGCGCCGATGGCTCCGCAACCTCCGGTTCTGGCTCCGGCGCCGGCTCGGCGTCGTCCGCGGGCTGCGCCGCGGCGGCCGGAGGAGGCTCGGGTGCTTCGTCCTCTGCCGCCGGCGTCGGCGTATCGGATGCGGTGGATCGCGGCGACTCCGGCACGTCGCCGGCGTCCAAGCCGCTTCGTGTCTCGATGTTCTCCGCCCCGGCCTGGTGCGACTCGCTCACGGCCACGGGCTCCGCGGGCATTTCCTCGGCAGCTGCCGGCACAAAGTCGGCACCATCGGGGGCCGCGGCAGCGACCGCCCCGGCTCGGGATGACCGCAGCTGCTCGACCTCCGCAACGAGCTCATCCGCATCGACCGGACCCTCGGCCGGCGCGGTGGGTGCCGACACGATCTTCACCGCACCCGCATCGTCGTCTCCCGGCCAGTCCATTTCCGGGGGTTCTTGACCCGGCCGCACGATCCGCTGAGCCTCGACACCGCCGAGCTGCATCGCCTCCAGGGTGAGATGTGCCGCCTCGATCTCCTGCAACAGCTCGGAGCGACGCTGCTCGAGCGCATGAGTTCGCGCCACTGCGCTCTCCACGGATTGCTGCGCCTCTGCGATCACCAGCTGCGCCTCCTCGTCTGCTGCGGCCGTGATCTGATCGGCGTCGGCTCGTGCCGATCGCATGAGTTCCTCGGCCTCGCGCCGAGCCTCGCCCGTCATGCGCAACACTTCGCGCTCGGCCTCGGCACGGATGAAGAGGACATCTTGGCGGCCGGCGGCAACGAGCCGCTCGGCTTCCTCTTTGGCCAGGTCGAGCATGTCCGTGCCCTCACGCCACGCGTGGCTGCGTAGCTCCCGCGCAGCCGTCTCCGCAGCGTCGATGAGCGAGGACGCCTCGACGTTGGCAGCTTGGCGCCATGCCGCAGCGTCGGAGCCGGCCCGCTCACGCATGTCGGTGGCGGCCCGCCTCGCCTCATCGAGCAACGCCGAGATGTCGGCGCCGACCTTGTTCAGCTCGGCACTCAGATCGGGCACGTCGTCGATGCCGAGTTGGCTCAGGCGGGTCCTCGCCTCGGCCAACTCCGCCTCGAGGGCGTCGATTCGAAGGGCCGCCTCTTCACGGAATCGTTCGACGTCCTCGCGGTCGTAGCCGCGCAGGGACGCACCGAAGGAACGGTTGCGAACGGCATCGCTGGTCAGGTCGGCGTCCATTCGGGCGACGATACCTCAGGTGACGTTCGATTCCGGGGTATTGCGCCAACGCGGGATCAAGGGCCGGCATGCTCCAGCGAATCGAAGAATACGACCGCGTCGTCGATTGTTCCGATTCGGACCACCTCGATGTCGTCGCCTGCCGCTTCGAGGGCTTCGTCGTAGTTTCCCGCCGGAACCAGCACGTACGCCGCACCGACGTCGATCGCCCCGAACACCTTCTGACGCACACCGCCAATGCTCCCGACGGTGCCGTCGGCGGCAATGCTGCCCGTACCGGCGATTCGGTAGCCGCGCGTGAGGTCTTCCTCGGTGAGTTGGTTCATGATCTCCAGCGTGAACATCAATCCGGCTGACGGACCACCGATGTTCTGGGAGTCGATATCAACTTCGACGGGGAACTCGGCCTCCGTCGGACCATTCACCAGCAGCACACCGACCATGCCGCGCTCGGGCTCCTCCTGAACGACCCCGTCCTCGTCGATGAATCGAAACGGTTTGAGCGTGATTTCGACGTCGAGCGTCTCGACCTCGCCGTCTTCCATGACGCGATCGAGTGTCAAGGTCACGACCTCACCGGGGCTCCGTCCGCCGATCAGGGCGACTGCGTCCTCGGAGAACTCGATGGGTTCGCCGTCGACCGCCGTGATGAGGTCACCTTCCTGGACGAGGCCGATGGCCGCTGAGTCCTCGACGATCGAGTTGACCAGCGCCCCGGAGCCGATGAACACGACCTCGTAGCCGAGTTGGGTGAGCGCCACGAACTTGGCATTGAGCTTGGACGAGTTCATCAGATCCAAGTTCTGCTGGCGCAGGTCGTCTTGCGAGACACCGGCCGGTCGGATGTTCTCCCGCGGGCTCAGATCGACCTCGTTGTTGAGAAGCGCTCCGACGTACTCGAGCGCATTGATCTCGCGCAGCGACACCGTGAGGAAAAACAGGTCACCGCTCTCCTCGCCTGCCGGCTCCTCGACCACCACAAAGTCACCTGTGTCGTTCACGGGACCCGGCGAGAGGGCGTAGTACGGGACATTGATCGGCCACGCGACCGCGATCGCTGTCCCGATCAGCAAGATGAGCCCGGCGACGACAAAGGGCCACTTCGGCAGCTTGGGCGGCGGTCGCAGTTCGGCAGGCACGTCGATCCAAGGGTCAAGGGGCTCGACGATGACGTCGGCCCCACTCCCCTCAGACGCATGACTCGCTTCCATTGCCGGGATGGTACCCGGGGCGGACTAAACACGAGCTAAAGAGAGGCGCGATGCCAGATCGACGTCGCCGCGGACCGGCTCTGCGGGTATCACTTGCCTCCGAGGCGGAGCCCCGGACTCCGATGCCGCAACGCTCACTCCTCCACCGGCCGGACGCAGGCGAAGCCGAGCAATCTGGGACCAGGCTCCGCCGGAGCCGCACGGGCCGGGCATCTGGCGTCTCCAAGCACGCTCGCTAGGCGATGAGCCTGCCGGCGAGGAGTTCGGCGCGGACCACGATGCGTTGTGCCGCCGAGCCGAGGGGATGACAAGCGAACATCGTCAGCATCGGCTGTGACGTCTCGTAGGTGATCCAGATGTCCTTGGGCTCCACGATGAACGTCTCGGTGACGCGGTACATCACCTCGAAGTCGCGAGGATTCGTGAGGTAGATCAGCGAGCCGGGCTCGAGCTGATCGAGCTGGCGAAACGGTGCGGAGTGCGTCGTGCGGTGCCCGGCGATGACGACGTTGCCGGTCTCCCCCGGTTGCGCCGTACCGACCCAGTGTGCGGGCCCTTGATCGATCACCTCGATCGCCACACCGGCGCGTACGGCAGTGTCGAGCCCGATGTCCGGGATGCGAATGCGGCCGACGAGATGCCCGACCGACTGCACGGGATGATCGGCACGGGCTCGGCTGCTGCTCGCTACGACGGGGCTGGGCGACTCGGAATCGGCCGAGTCCTGGGCCTGCGCTGCCGGCGCCGCTACCACCAGCGCACTCACGCACGCCAGGGCCACCGCCACCATCTTTCGTCTCATCCGGCTCCCCTGCATGTCGCAACGATAGAATCTCTTGCCCCAACATCGAAGGGAAACCATCCGTGCAGACGACGATCCCCTCCCGCGTCCTCACCGGAGCCGTGCTGCCCCGGTCCGCGGTCGTGACGACAACGCTCGTGATCGGCTTTGCGTTGCTGACCGCACTGGCGGCGCAAATCGTGATTCCGCTGCCCTTCACTCCGGTCCCCATCACCGGCCAGACCTTCGTAGTTCTGCTCGCCGGGGCCGGCCTGGGTGCCACCGCAGGTGCGGCGAGTCAGGGGCTGTACGTCCTGCTCGGCGCCGTCGGGCTGCCGTTCTATGCCGGTGGCGCGTCGGGATGGACGGTCGCCCGGGGCGCAACCGGCGGGTACCTGATCGGCTTCATCGTCGCCGCCTGGATCGTCGGCGCCCTTGCCGAACGCCGCCAGGACCGGTCCGTGCTCACTGCGATTCCTGCGTTCCTGTTCGGCAGCGTGTTGATCCACCTCTTCGGGGTGCCTTGGCTGGCTGCGACGTTGGACGTCGGTTGGATGGAGGCCGCCTCCCTGGGCAGCGTTCCCTTCATCCCCGGCGACCTCGTGAAGATCGCCCTCGCCGGACTGCTTCTCCCCGCTGCTTGGAAGCTGGCGTCTGCCGCCGATCGCCGTTCGTGAACGACCCTGCCGCAAGGGTTCGCGAGCTCTTTGGCCGTGACCGCTACGCCGCCCGCCTCGGGATGCAGCTCATCGACGACGACCCCCACCACATCGTGGTCGACATGCCGGTGACACAAGACCATGAGAATTTCTACGACGTGACGCACGGCGGGGCCATGTTCTCCCTCGCCGACTGTGCGTTTGCGCTGGCCTCGAACGCCGCCGGCGATCGTGCAGTGGCGATCGACACCCATCTGGTCCTCACAGCGGGGACGCGACGCGGTGACGTCCTGAGCGCGGTCGCCGAAGAGGCGACTCGAGGCAGGAGATTGGGTACCTACCGCATCACCGTCACCCGACGCGACGGCAGAGTCTGCGGCCTGTTCACAGGGACGGTCCACATCACGCCGGCTTCGTGATCCTGTCGCAGACGACGCTCGACCCTCCGCGGGTTAGCCTCGCCGGGCTATGACGCGTCTTCTTGCCGGCACCCCTCATCCTTTGGGAGCGACCTACGACGGCCGCGGGACCAACTTCGCGGTGCACTCCGACATCGCAGAGTCCATCGCAGTGTGCCTGTTCGACGAGACCGGCGCAGAGACGCAATATTGGCTCTCCCAACGAAGCGGCTCGACCCACCACGGCTACCTGACCGAGGTCGGGCCCGGCACCCGCTACGGGCTGCGCGTCGAGGGCCCCTGGTCCCCTGCGGACGGCTTCTGGTGCAATCCGAACAAGCTGCTCATCGACCCCTATGCGCACACCATCGACGGCAACGTCGAATGGGACCGTGCGGTCTACGGGTTTCTCGTCCAGGACCCTGATGCGGCAGAGCCGCACGACAGCGCACCATTCATCCCGCACAGCGTCGTCGTCGACCACGACTTCGACTGGGGGGACGACCGGCCGCCCGCTACGCCTTGGAGCGACACGATTCTCTACGAGACCCACGTCAAGGCGATAACGCAACTGCACCCTGATGTCCCCGCCGAGCTCCGTGGCACCTACCTCGGTCTGGCCAGCCCGCCGGTGGTCGAGCACCTCGTCGGCCTGGGGGTGACGGCGGTGGAATTGCTGCCGGTTCAGCAGTTCGTCCACGATCACGCGTTGGTTCGCCGCGGCCTTCGGAACCACTGGGGCTATCAGCCGATCGGGTTCTTCGCTCCGCACCACGAATACGCCTCGACGCCGGGAGCCCAGGTCCGCGAGTTCAAGACGATGGTTCGGCAGCTGCATCGAGCCGGCCTCGAGGTGATTCTGGACGTGGTCTACAACCACACGGGAGAGTCGCACCACCTCGGCCCCAACCTGTGCCACCGTGGCGTCGACAACCAGACCTACTACCGCCTCAGCGACGAAGACCCTCGCCACTATCTCGACTATTCGGGCGTCGGGAACACGATCAACACCGATCACCCGGCGACGCTCCGCATGATCGCGGACAGCCTGCGCCATTGGGTCGAGACCTACCACGTCGACGGCTTCCGGTTCGACCTGGCGACGACGCTCGCCCGCCACCGGCTGGCCTTCGACCCCGGTGCGCCCTTCCTCCAACTGGTCCATCAGGACCCTGTGCTGAACCGGGTGAAGATGATCGCCGAGCCGTGGGATGTCGGCCCCGGCGGGTATCGCCTGGGCGGCTTCCCCCCACCGTGGAGGGAATGGAACGATCGCTACCGCGACACGGTTCGCGACTTCTGGCGTACCAAGCGGGGATCCATCGGTGAATTCGCATCCCGGCTCACGGGAAGTGCGGACGTCTTCCGCCACGAGGACGTGCGCCCGGCGACCTCATCCATCAACTTCGTCACGAGCCACGACGGTTACACCCTCGTCGACCTGGTCAGCTACGAGGCCAAACACAATCACGCCAACGGGCAAGACAACCAGGACGGCCACAGCGACAATCGATCGTGGAACACCGGTGTCGAGGGTGAGACCGACGACCCGGCGGTCACGGACTTGCGCCAGCGTCGCAGGCGGAGCCTGTACGCAACGCTGCTGCTGTCGCAGGGTGTTCCGATGCTCCTCGGCGGCGACGAGCTGGGCCGGACGCAGCGGGGCAACAACAACGCGTACGCACAGGACAACGAGATCTCGTGGTACGACTGGTCCGGAGATGCCGGCTTCCTCGAGTTCGCACGACGAGTCATCGCGCTCAGACGTGCCAGCGCAGTGTTCACGAATCCGCAGTGGCTGACCGGCCACGAGCGAAGCGACAACGTCCGCGACGTAGAGTGGATCGCCCCGACCGGTGAGCACATGACGATGTCGGATTGGGAGCGACCGACCACCCACGCCGTCGGCATGCTCATGCACGGACCGGCTGCCGAACCGGATGCGGACAGCATGCTCGTCCTGTGCAACGCCGGTCATGACGCCATCGTCTTCCGGATGCCGATCGGCAACGGGGATTCGTGGACCGAGCTCCTCGACACTGCCGTACCGGATCAGCAGGAGCGTGCGGTCGCACCGGACGGCACGGTGGAAGTGGCCGGATTCGGGCTGATCGTGTTGCGCCGGGAGCTTCAGTCGTGAAGGTGCTCTTTGCGTCTTCGGAGTTGGCGCCCCTCGTGCGCGTGGGCGGGCTCGCCTATGCGGCGGCGGGGATGGCCCAAGCCCTCCGCGACGCCGGTGTCGACATCACCGTGGTCATCCCGGACTACGGAACGTTCGACGCAGAGCTCGGCCCGCCGCGCCCGCTGCAAATGCCGGGGTGGGTTGGAATCACCACGTATCGCCGCGGAACCTTCGGCCGCAGAGTTCCGCTGATCGCGCTCCGTACTCCCGAGATCGAGCGGTCTCATCCCTACACCGACGATCACGGTCGGGGATGGCCGGACAACGACTTCCGTTTCATGGCCTTCGCGGCTGCAGTCGCCCGGATCGGCGAGGAGCTCGAGGTCGATGTCCTCCACGTGAACGATTGGCATGCCGCCGCCGCGCTCGGCTTCCAAACGGTGCCCCGCCCGTCCGCACTCACGATCCACAACCTGGCCTATCAGGGCAGCACCCACCTCGGGTGGCTCGACGTGATGACGCACCGACCCGAGGCGTACGAGTGGTACGGCACCGTCAATCCCCTTTCCGGGGCGATCGCCCTGGCAGACAGAGTCATCACCGTGAGCGAGAACTACGCCAGGGAGATCCAGAGCCCTGCGAACGGCGCAGGCCTGGATGAGGCGCTGCGGGCGAGATCCTCAGCGCTCACCGGCATTCTCAACGGCATCGACACGACCGAATGGAACCCGGCCACGGACCGGCATCTGGCTGCGAGCTATGACCCATCCGACATGACCGGAAAGGCGGCCGCACGACGGTCGCTGCTGCGGGAGCTCGGATGGGACAGCGAGCGCAGCCCGCTCATAGGGATCGTGACCCGCTTGACGTGGCAGAAGGGGGTCGACCTCGCCCTCGAGATGACCAACTACCTCGACCGATTGCCGGCTCGCCTCGTCCTGCTCGGCTCAGGAGAGCGGCGGATCGCGGAGGGTGCGCGCTGGGCCGCTGCGGAACGCCCGCATCGTGTTGCGTTCATCGACGGATTCGACGAACCGCTGGCACATCGCATCTTCGGTGGCGCCGATCTCCTGCTCATGCCGAGCCGGTTCGAGCCGTGCGGGCTGGCCCAGATGCAGGCCATGATCTACGGAACCATCCCGGTTGTCACCGGGGTTGGTGGACTGCGGGACACCGTGATCGACGCCGACGCCGACATCGAGCGGGGGACCGGGTTCATCGCGGCAACGGCGGAGCCGCTACCGCTGCTCGATGCGCTGCACCGGGCCAGCCGTGGCTGGCGCTCGCAGCCGCGCCGCAAGGCGATTCAGCAACGCGGCATGACCCGTGACTGGAGCTGGCGGGCGCCGGCAGCACGCCAAATCGAGCTCTACGAGTCGATGCTGGCCGGCTGACTTCGCGGTCAGTCGAGCACCTCGCCCTTGGCCACCGCGACGATTCCGTTTCCGCTCACCGTGAAGCGCTCCACATCCCGCACGGGATCCACGCCGATCTGCGCGCCGGCAGGTACGTGCACGTTCTTGTCGATGATGGCGTTCCGAATCACAGCGTCGGGACCGACCGTCACCCCGTTCAGCAACACCGAGCGCTCGACGACCGCACCGCCGTCAACCGTGACTTGCGGCGACAGCACTGCATTGCGGACGTACGAACCGGACACGATCACTCCGTTCGAGAGGATCGAATCGCGGACCTCTCCGGCGCCGGCCGCACCGGCGGCGACCACCTTCGCCGGTGCCAGCGAACGATGGTCGGTGTAGATCGGCCACTCCAGGTTGTAGAGATTGAAGACGGGATCGATGTCGACCAGATCGAGGTGGGCGTCGAAATACGAGTCGAGGGTCCCAACGTCCCGCCAGTATCCAACACTACGCTCGGTCGCCCCCGGCACTTCGTTCAGGGTGAAGTCGTACACGTGGGCCTCGCCGGCTTCCACGAGCTTCGGTATCAGATCGCCGCCCATGTCATGACGCGACGACTCATCCTGGCTGTCGTCCCGCACGAGGTCGACCAGCACGTCTGCGTCGAACACGTAATTGCCCATCGAGACGAAGGCCTGGGTCGGATCGTCGGGCAGCGCACCCGGATCGGCGGGCTTCTCTCTGAACGATTCGATCTTGGTGGTACTGCCTCGCTCGATCACACCGAACTGATGCGCCTCTTCGACCGGCACCCGGTGAGCGGCGACCGTTGCCCCGGCACCGGTGTCGATGTGGTGCTCCAGCATCTGACTGGGGTCCATGCGGTAGATGTGGTCGGCGCCGAAAACGAAGATGTACTCGGGCCGCTCGTCGGCGATCAGGTTGAGGTTCTGGAAGATGGCGTCCGCGGAGCCGAGGAACCATCGCTTGCCGGCCCGCATTTGCGCAGGCGCCGCAGAGACGTAGTTACCGAGCAGGGTCGACAGGCGCCAGGTGCGGGAGAGGTGAACGTCGAGGCTGTGGCTCTTGTATTGGGTGAGCACGACGATGCGGCGGTAGCCGCCGTTGGCCAGGTTGGAGAGGGCGAAGTCGATAAGGCGATAGTGACCCCCGAAAGGTACCGCCGGTTTGGCGCGGTCCTTCGTCAACGGCATCAGCCGGTTCCCCTCGCCGCCGGCGAGCACCATCGACAGAACATGGGGGCGGACCCGTCCGCTCATTCGGGGTCCGTCTCCGGAGCGAGGATCATGGTCGCCAGGGGCGGCACGTCGACCACGACCGACCAGTCGTATCCGTGCGATGCGATCTTCTCTGCCGCCACGCCGCCGAGGTTACCTACTCCCGAGCCGCCGTAACTCTCGGCATCACCATTGAGGAGCTCCTCCCATCGACCTCCTTCAGGCAGGCCGAAGCGGTAGCCCTTCCACACTTCAGGCGTGAAGTTGGAGACGACCAGGACGGGCCGGGCCCCATCGGCGTAGCGCACGAAGGCAATCGTGCTGGCGCCTGCGTCGTCTGCCACGACCCAGCGGAACCACTCGGGCCGATCGTCTGATCGGTGCAGCGCCGGCTCGTTGCGATACAGGTGATTCAGATCGGCAACCCATTGGGCGATGCCGTGGTGGAGCGGCTCGTCGAGCACGTGCCACGGCAGGCCGCTGTCGTGATTCCACTCATTGGGCGCTCCGATGTCCCCGCCCATGAACAGCAACTTCTTGCCAGGCGTCGTCCATTGATGGCCGAGAAGAAGACGGAGACCTGCGAAACGCTGCCATTCGTCCCCTGGCTGCTTGTCGAGCAGCGATCCCTTACCGTGAACGACCTCGTCGTGGGAGAGCGGCAGCACGAAGTTCTCCTGCCCTGCGTACACGGCGCGGAACGTGAGCTCGTTGTGGTGATAGGCGCGATGGACGGGTTCGCGGGCGATGTAGCGCAGCGTGTCGTTCATCCACCCCATGTCCCACTTGTACCCGAATCCGAGGCCACCCATCGAGACCGGCCGAGACACGAGCGGCCACGCCGTCGACTCCTCCGCGATGGTTTGGATGCCGGGATGGCGGGTGTAGAGGCTCTCGTTCAGGTGTCGAAGAAACCCGATCGCTTCGAGATGCTCTCGACCGCCGAACTCGTTGGGGATCCACTCGCCGTCCTCACGGGAGTAGTCGCGGTACAACATCGATGCCACCGCGTCCACCCGCAGGCCATCGATGTGATACCGGTCGATCCAGAAGTTGGCGCTCGACGCCAGAAAGGCACGTACCTCCGGGCGGCCGTAGTCGAAGATCGCCGACCCCCAATCGGGGTGGTAGCCGATTCGCCAGTCTGCCGGCTCGTACAGGTGGGTGCCGTCGAAGTGAATCAGCGAATGCCCGTCCATGGGGAAGTGGGAAGGGACCCAGTCGAGCAGCACGCCGATTCCGGCTTGGTGAAGGCTGTCGATGAGGAACATCAGGTCCTGCGGCACCCCGTAGCGGGATGTCGGGGCAAAGTACGACGCGGTTTGGTAGCCCCATGAGCCGAAGAAAGGGTGCTCCATCGGCGGCATCAGCTCCACGTGGGTGTATCCCTGGCGGGCGACCCACTCGATCAGCGGCTCGGTTATGCGCCGGTATTGCGTAGGGCCATGCCACGAGCCGAGGTGCAGCTCATAGATCGACATGGGAGCATCCGGCGTCTGCCGCCCTCCCCGCTCCTCCATCCAGGCGGCGTCACCCCACTCGTATCCAAGCGTCCACGTCACGGACGCCGTGCCGGGCGGCAGCTCGTTGTGCAGCGCCATCGGATCGGTCTTGTCCGCATGCCAACCGTCGCGCTCGATGTGGAACTTGTAGCGCTGCCCGGCGCCGAGACCCGGAACGTCGAGCTCCCAGATGCCGGCGTCGATCCGCATCATGTCGTGCGCCCAGGGATCCCATCCGTTGAAATCTCCGATCAGCGTGACTCGCTGCGCATTGGGCGCCCAGACGCGAAAGGTGGTCCCGTCCTCGTGGACGTGCGCTCCGAGCACGTCGTGCAAGTCGATGTGCGTCCCCTCTTCGAAGAGCCAGCGGTCGTATTCGCCAATCACGATCGAGACCCTAACGACTTCCGCTTGAGCGAGCTTCGTCGAGACGACGTCCACGCTCGGCCCGTGCCGGATCGCGTGCTGCCTGCGGCCGAGGGCCGATGCACGCCGGCGACGCCGGGCCGATGGGTTGGGACCGAGAGCGGTCAGTTCCGTTATCCGGGACTCGTGCCACCGGGCGGCCGATGGAGCACGTTCAGCTTCTCAACTCTGTCGACACTCTTGTGGACGGAGATCATCTCGGAGACCATGTCGGCCCGATCGGAGTCGACGGCAATCACGACGAAGCACTGGTCGTCGTCGCCTCTCTGGAAGTCCACCTGCGTCGCGTCTTGGTCGAGCTTGCGAATGAACTTGACAACGCTGTTCAAAGCGCCCGCCGACGTGAGGTGAATCCGCAGCGTCGGTCGAGGCTGTGCGAGACGACGTGCGACCGCAGCGTCGGCACTTCGCAGGGCGAGGAGCACCGTCATCACGACAACCGTCCCGATAACTGCAACGAAGTACGACCCGGACCCGGCGGCGAGGCCGATGGCGGCGACCGCCCACAATCCTGCGGCCGTTGTGAGACCGGAGACGGCGGAACCGTCCCGGAATATCGCCCCGGCTCCGAGAAACCCGATCCCGGTGACGACCTGGGCGGCAACGCGGCCCTCGTCTCCGCCTTCGAAACCGACGATCGAGACGATGGTGAACAAGGCAGCGCCAACGCCAACCAGCGTGTGCGTCCGCAAACCAGCCGCCTTCTGCGACGCCTCGCGTTCGAACCCGATCAGGCCGCTGCACACCGCGGCCAGCACCAGCCTCGATATCACCTCGTAGAACGGCAGGGTCCGCAGCTTCCCGTTGACTGGCTACATCATCGCACGACCGTTGGCACCAAGCGTGCCCGCAAGTAGCGGCGAGGCTCAGAGGCCGCGCGGATAGGCAGTTGCGGTTGTCGCGCCGGACGAAGAGATGCTTCCCGCTCCTGCCCTCCGGGCGGGCCGCTCGGGCCCCGGCATCAGCTCCTGGCTCGCCAAGACGGCTCGCCTATCCGCTGAGCCTCTTAGGGCTCGGTGACCGTCTCGACGACCGCTTCGGCGTGTTTGAGGTCGGCACTCTCGAATTCTTCTCCGAGGTACGCACGAATGACCTCCGGGTGGCGTTGAATCTCGGCGGGCACGCCAGTTGCGATCGGAGTGCCGAAGTCGAGGACCATCACGCGGTCGGCGATGTCCATGACCAAGCCCATGTCGTGCTCGACGAGGATCATGGCAATGCCGAGCTCCTCGCGGATGTCGAGTATGAATCGTGCCATGTCCTCGGTCTCTTCGAGGTTCATGCCGGCCACCGGCTCGTCGAGCAGCAGCAATCGCGGCTCCATGGCCAGGGCTCGTCCGAGCTCGACACGCTTCTGGACGCCGTACGGGAGAAGTGCCACCGGGTAGTGACGCCAGCTCTCGATCTCGAGCAGATCGATGATGTCCTCCACCTTCGCCCGGTTGTCCATCTCTTCGCGCTGCGCCTTGCCGAGCCAGAACGCTCCGGCAAGCCAGCCGACACGAGTACGTACGTGTCGGCCCAGCAAGAGGTTCTCGAGCACGGTCATGTGGGCGAACAGCTCGATGTTCTGGAACGTGCGGGCAATCCCGAGCTCGGCGACCCGGTCCGGGCGCATCCCGAGGATCGACTTCCCCTCCCACAGGATGTCGCCCTCCTGAGGCTTGTAGACCCCGTTCAGACAGTTGAACGCGGACGTCTTGCCCGCCCCATTGGGCCCGATGATGGCAAACAACTCGCCATCGTCGACCCCGAAGCTCACATCAGAGAGTGCCTTCACCCCCTTGAAAGCGAGGGAGACATTCTGAAACTCAACGAGAAGACTCATGACGATCCGAGGCTGCAAGGATCGAAGCAGGAGGAGCCCGAGCCGACGCCCCAAAGGGACAAGCCGGTCATGGGGTGCGAGGGGGAGCTCGAGGGGGACGAGCTCCGCTGGTCCCCCTCGATCAGGGGCGCAGCGACACGTGCGGTGTGCCCCTGCAGAGACTCAGCGCGGGCGAAGCCCGCACGCTTTGCCGGTCCATCCATGATGGACCGGCACGCTCGATCGAATCCTGATTCGATCGAAACCCTCATGACAACCACCTCTTGCGCCGCTTGTAGTGCTTGACGTCGCGGAAGCTCTTCCGCTCGCCTTCTCCGTGGAGGCCGAGATAGAACTCCTGCACGTCTTCATCCTTGAGCAGCTTCTGCGGATCACCGTCCATCACGATCTTGCCGGTCTCCATGATGTAACCGTGATGCGCTATGGACAGCGCCATGTTGGCGTTCTGCTCGATCAAGAGCACCGAGGTGCCCTGCTCGTTGATCTCGACGATGATCTCCTTGATCTGCTGCACGAGTTTCGGAGCCAGTCCGAGCGACGGCTCGTCGAGAATCAACAGCGCGGGATCGGCCATCAACGCGCGGCCGATGGCCAGCATTTGCTGCTCACCGCCGGACAGGTAGCCGGCGGTCGACTTGCGCCGCTCCGCCAGGGGCGGGAACAGCGTCATGACCCGGTCATATGCCTTTCCGACCGACGCCTTGCTGCGGTTCGTGTAGCCCCCTGCGCGCAGGTTGTCGTCCACCGACAGCTCGGCGAAGATCCGACGGCCCTCCAGCACCTGGGCGATTCCGGAGCGAACGATCTGCGAGGGGAGCTTCTCGTGAATTTCCTCGCCTTGCCAGCGGATGAATCCCTTGGTCACGTCGCCGTCGTGCACGTCGAGCAACCCACCGATCGCACGCAGTGTGGTGGTCTTGCCGGCACCGTTGGCACCGAGCAAGGCGACGATCGCACGGTCAGGCACGTTGATCGAGATGCCGCGCAGCACCAGCACGACGTCGTTGTAGACGACCTCTAGGTTGGCGACCTCGAGCATGCGCTCCCCTCGTCCGTGTGGGTGGCCCGGATCACTCCGGGCCACCCACGTTCGTTTCGTTTTACAGCTCGAAGCAGGCCGACTCGAAGTTGAAGTCGGCTGCGATCTGTGCCGTGTAGGCCGGATCGAGCACAATCGTCCCCGTGCCGCCACCGAGCAGGTCCTCGATCGAGGTCCGGTAGATGACCGTTTGCCGGTTGATCTGCTCATCCGGCGTCCCGGTATATCGCTCCGCCGGCGCTAGACCTCCGAAGTCCACGCTCTCGAGTGACTTGGCCGCGGCCAGCACCCCGGCCTGGGTCATGTCGCCGCTGGCGTAGGCCGCCCGCAGTGCCGCTTCCAAGATCTGCGCCTCGATGAATCCCTCGGCGTAATAGTCGAGCGGAGCGGCCCCAGCGGCTTCCATGACGTCGCGCACGAGCTGGTTGCCTGGCGTGTCGGCGCCCCACGGCAGGCTGTAGGTGCTCCCCCACCAATCCCGCTCGAACTGCGCAGCGAAGTCGCTCGCCAGGTATGCCGGGGTGTAGGTCGGCGACGCACCGGCCCACGGCTTCTCGAAGCCCTGGGCGATGGCGGCGGCGTAGAGCGGCGCGAACGTCCCGGAGGTCGCCGTGACGAACACCATGTCCGGGTTGGCGGCGACGATCGCATCGGCGATCGGCTTCGCATCCTCACCGGGGATGATCTGGCCGGAGCCGTCGTAGACCACCTCGAGGCCGAGCGCTTCGGCGGCAAGCGCCGCACCAGCGGCCGAGTCGAGGCCGTAGTCGCCGGGCAACGAGGCGATGGCGATCGTCTGAGCGCCCGTCTCATTGACCACGTAGTCGATGGTGTTCATCGCCTCGATGCAGTACGGGGAGCCGTGATGCATCGTGTTGTCTTGGAACGGCGCCGTCCACCCCGAATACCAGGTGAGCGGAATCGCCAGGACGCCGTCTGCCACCAGATCCTCGTAGATGGCCACAGTGTGCGGCGAGCCGGTGGAGTGCCCGAAGGCCACGACCTGGTCCTTCAGCTCGGCATACAGCTCGACGTGAGCAGGAACCTCGTAGTTCGTGTCGCGTACCTCGAGCACGACCTCGAGGCCCTCGATACCGCCGTTGGCGTTGACGTACGCCCAGTAGGCCTCCTGTCCTGCCACGATGGCGCTGACCAAACCGGCAAAGGGTCCGCTCAAGTCAGACAGCAGGCCGACCGTGATCGTGCCCGCCTCCAGGTCGACACCGACGTCGGTGAGGATCTCACCGGCCGGCGCCTCCGTCTCGTCGGTCATGGCCTCCGTGGTGGTCGTTGCCTCCTCACCACCGTCGTCGGTGGTGGCCTCCGTCGTCTCGGTCGGTGCTTCAGTAGCGGCTGTCGCCTCATCGGTGCCAGCGTCGTCATCGTCGCCACCACAAGCGGCGACCACGAGCAGCAACACTGCGACGAGCGCCAACCAGCGCAATCTCAGCTTCATCATGTCGTTCGTTTCCTCCTGTTGTTTGGTGTCCCGCTTCGGCAGAGCGAGCGGAAGAATCAGTAGGTGAAGGGCCATCCCTTCCAGTAGTTCCGTATCCGCAGCCAGATACCGTACAAGCCCAACGGCTCGAAGATCAGGAAGATGATCAGCAGCAGGCCGTACAGCACAAGGTTCAGCTGCGAAACATTGAGCCCAGGCGAGTTGCCTGCCAGCGTCGACACGAGACCAAAATCGTCGGCCGACGTGGATACGAAGACGTTGGCGATCGATGCCGTCACGCCGGTTCCCGTATCGGCCGTCTCAGCCAGCAAGTCGGTGAAATCCTGCACCAGCCGCGGCAGGACGACCACGAAAACGGAGCCCAGCAAGGTGCCGGTGACGGTTCCCACCCCACCGATGAGGAGAATGGCTAGGAACTCGACGGACAAGAACAAGGAGAAGCTCTCCGGAATCAGGCGGGACACGAACGCCCCAAGCAGAGCTCCGGCGATCCCCGCATAGAAGGACGAGATCGCAAACGAGATGAGTTTGTAGCGCGCCTCCGGAACGCCCATCACCTCGGCGGCGATGTCGCGGTCGCGGATCGACATGAAGGCGCGCCCTGAGCGCGTCCGCTGGATGTTCTTGGTGACGATCGACATGACGGCCACCATCGCAACGAGGAAAAGGTACGTCTTGGCCTCCCCAAGGAGTTCGATCCCGAACCACACCCCGTCGGCAGCGAAGTCGATGACCGGCTCCTCCTCCTTCCACCACCGGAACTCCAGACCGGGGAAGCGGCGACCCGACTGGGAGCCGCCCGTGATGTCGGTGAGGTTGATGAACAGCCACTCGCCTATGAACACCAGCCCCAGCGTCACGATGGCGAGGTAGATGCCGCGCACCCGAACCGCCGTCGGGGCCACCAGCGCTCCGATCAGCGCCGGCACCAAGCCGGCGGCCGGCAGCCAGATCCAGATGGGCAAGCCGAGGCCGATCGTGGCGGTACCGCCGGAACCGCCCAGCACCGCAGCCGTATAGGCACCGACGCCCAGGAAGAAGGCATGGCCGAGCGAGACCTGCCCGGTGAGGCCGGACAGAATATGCAGACCCAGTGCGCCGATGGCGAAGATCATCACTTCGCTCAATATCCGCATCCAGTCGGCGTCGCCGAGGAAACCGAGGACCGGAACCGCTCGCAGCGGGATGAGGACGAGCACGATCATCAACAGCGCGACCATCAGGCGCTTCGACCAGGTGGGAACGAGCGCCATCTCGGATTCGTAGGAGACATAGAGAAGGGGCCGGCCTCTCATACTCGACGGATCTCCTCGGTTCCGAACAGGCCGTACGGCCGCACCAGGAGAACGCCCAGCATGACGATGTACGGCCAGATGCCGCTGAACCCCACACCCAGGAATGAGAACGTGTCGCCGCTGAGGTACGCCCCGGCATACACCTCGGCCAGACCCACGATGAAACCGCCGGCGACGGCGCCCGCGATCGAGTCGAGCCCCCCGATGACGATCGCCGGGAGCGCCCGAAACGCGAAGAACGCAGTCGCGCTACTGACGCCGACCGACCGCGGGAACAGGGAGGAGAAGATGCCACCGATGGCGGCGAGACCAGCACCGATGACCCACGCCAAGGAGAAGATCCGCCCGGCGCTGATACCCTGCGCCATAGCCGCCTCCTGGTCGAATGCCGTCGCCTGCATGGCGACGCCGATCCGAGTTCGGAAGAACAAGGCGATGCCAATGAGAGACAGCACGGCGACGACGATGGTGGCGATCTCAGCCTGGGCGATGATCCCGGGGCCCAGTTCGACGACCTCCGATCCCCACGGGCTCCCCAGAGGGCGGGGGTCGTTGCCGATGTAGTCGTCGGTGATGGAGCGCAGCACGATGTCGAGGCCGATGGTGACCATCACGACGGCGAAGAGCGGCTCCCCCACCATCGGCCGGATCGCGATGCGCTCGATGATCAGCCCGATGAGCGACATCAGCAGAACCGCAACGAGGCCGGAGAGAATCCACTGCAGCGTCAGCGGCACGTCACCCATGTACCGCCCCGGGAAGTTCAAGGTCACGACCAGATAGGCGGCGAAGTAGGCCCCCAACGCCGCCAGCGCACCGTGGGCGAAGTTGAGCACCTGGGTGGCCTTGTAGATGAGCACCAGACCGAGGGCCAAGAGGGCGTAGATCGCCCCGAGCGCAAGGCCGCTGTACGTGGCATTGGCGAACTTCTCGGCAGCGTCCTGCCCCGCCTGCGCCAGTATGAAGAGTGCGTCGCTCACAGCGGGCTCCCCAGAAGTTCGCTCGCGCGCTGCACGGGCGGAGACGTCGGCCTGCGGCCTACGGTCAGCACCCTTTCGAGCCCTGCTCGGGCCCGACGGGCGCCTCCAACGTGTCTCGGATGCGCCTCGACCTGCACTAGTACATCGACTCCACGAGCTCGCCGAACATGTCCTTCATTGCGCTGCGCTTGAGCTTCTGCGTGGCCGTGAGCTCGCCGTCTTCGTGGTCGAGCTCCTTGGGAATCATGCGAAACTTCTTGATCTGCTCGACCCGCGAGAACTTCTCGTTCGTCTCGTTGACCACGCCTTGGATCAGCTCGACGACCTCTGGCTTCTCTGAAAGGTCGCGGTACGTCGTGTACGGGATGCTGCGACGCAGCGCCCAGTTGCCCACCGTCTCCAGCTCGATGCCGATGAGCGCCGTCACGTATTTGCGGCCGTCGCCGATGACCATCGCCTCCTTGATATACGGCGAAGCCTTCAAGCTGTTCTCGATCTCCGACGGCGAGATGTTCTTGCCGCCCGAGGTGATGATGATGTGCTTGATGCGATCGACGATCTTCACGTGGGTGCCGTCGACCCATTCGCCGACGTCGCCGGTCTTCAGCCAACCGTCGTCGGTGAACGTTCCGGCGGTTTGCTCCGGCTTGTTCCAGTAGCCCTCGAACACCCCGTCGTGCTTGACCTGGATCTCGCCGGTCTGCTCGTCGATGCGGAAACCGATGTTGGGATAGGGCTCACCGACGGTGCCGAGCTTGATGCGACCCACGAAATTGACCGTGGCGACGGCGACATTCTCCGTCATGCCGTACAGCTCGGCGACGTGGAGTCCGAGGCCCATGAAGAAGGCCAGGACCTCCGGTGCGATCGCCGCAGCGCCCGACCCGGCCCAGCGGCAGCGACGCAGGCCGATGCGCTCCTTGAGGGCACGGAACATGAGCGGGTTGCCGACGGCGTATGCGAGGCGGCTGGTGAAGGTGTGGTCGCCGCCGTTGGCGATGCGCTGCTCACCGATGTAGTTGGCGAGGCCCAGCCCCAGCTTCGTCATCTGGCGCTTGAACCACGTGGCGTCCTGCAGCCGAATCAGCACCATGGCGTGGATCCGCTCCCAGATGCGGGGCACCGCAAAGAACAGCGTCGGTTGAATCTCTCGCAGGTTGAGCTGCACGGTCTCGATCGACTCGGCGAAATTGAGGACCGTGCCGGACGACGCCATCGTCCACGTCGAGAAGATGCGCTCGGCCACGTGACACAGCGGCAAGTACGTCAGGATCTGGTCGTCGGGACCCGGCTTGACGTTGCCCGGCAGCCGACCGTCCACGTTGACCACGAGGTCCATGGCGAAGTTGGCGTTGGCGTTCGTGAGCATGGCGCCCTTGGGTGGACCAGTCGTGCCCGACGTGTACACCAGGGTCATGATGTCTTCGTCGGTCGCTTCGGCCATGCGCCGCTCGACCTCACCATCGTGCTCTTGGCGATGGCGGGCGCCGAGCGCCATGAACTCGTCCCAGAACATGAGCCGGTCGTCGTCGTAGACGCGCAAGCCGCGAGGCTCGACGTAGATGATCTTGCGCACGTTCGGGAAGCGATCCCTCGGCAGGTCGAGCACCTTGTCGACCTGCTCCTGATCCTCCGCCAGATGCACCACCGCGCGGGAGTCGTTGGCGAGGTATTCGACTTCGGCGGTGGGGTTGGTCGGATACATCCCCGTGCTGATCCCGCGGATCGCCACCGTGGCGATGTCCAGGATCACCCATTCGGGTCGGTCCTCGGAATGGATGGAGACGACATCGCCGACACCGACGTCGAGCGCCAGCAATCCGTGAGCCGCCGTGAGGACCTGATCCCAGAACAAACCCCAGGTGATCTCTTGCCAGATGCCGAAGTCCTTCTCCCGCATCGCGACGGAGTCCGGACGGCTGCGTGCCCAGTTGCGGACGCGGCTGGCCACGGTTGCGGTCCCGGCCTCCACGCCCGGCGCACCGGGGCGATCGATGGTCGCCGTCATCGCATCTCCCTTCCGTCTCCGTCGTGCCCGCTCGTGCAGGCGCCGCCACGATAGAGATTGCGCGCGGCGCTCGCCATGAGTCCGGAACGACGTCCCTCTATGCGGATCACGCCGGCTTGCGAACCCCGACGATGCGGAACCTTCCCGCCACGAATGCGGGATCGGTCAGACTGGCATTTCCGGCGGGATTGGCGCCGGTGACGTGGAAGTCGCTGAACGCCGCGGACTGGTTCACGTACAGTCCACCGGTGAGGTTGAACGCAACCGAGACGCCAGCGTCGACAGCGGCAGCCTCGGCGGCTTCGATGACGTCGTCGTCGACCGAATACACCAGCCACGTGATCGCACCGTGCTGCTGTGCCGACTCCGTTGCGAGCGCCAGGCTCTCCTCCGTTCCGCCGGTGGCGATGATGTAGGCGACGGGCCCGAACATCTCTCGCATGTAGGTGGCGCGGTCGGCGCCGTCGACCTGGACGATGATCGGTGTGCGCACGACGGCATTCGGGAACGTGGCGTTCTTCACCTCACGTGATTCCAGCAACGCCACGCCGTCCCCGGCCGCAGCGTCCAACCGCTGCAGCGTTGCCTCACCTTTGATCGCACCCAGGATGTCGCCGGCCCGCTGGTCGTCCGACAAGAGGCCCTGGATGGCGGCAGCCAAACCCATTGCGACCTCGTCGAAGGAAGCGTGCTCACCACCAACGGTTATGCCGGCGCGTGGGATGTAGACGTTCTGCGGGGTCGTGCACATCTGCCCCGAGTACATCGTCATCGAGACCGACAGGTTGCGAAACACGCCTTTGAGGTCTGCTGCCGAGTCGATGATGACCGAGTTCACTCCCGCCTTCTCCGTGAACACCAACGCATGATTGACGTGCTCTTCGAGCCACGTCCCGAACCCGCTGCCGCCCGTGTAGTCGACCAGCTTCACCCGGGGATCCATGACGAGGTCCTTGGCGACCGGCGCATCCGGTGTGTCGACGAGCAAGGTCACGAGATTCGGATCGAAGCCGGCCTCGGCGGCGACGGCCCGTGCGGTCTCGACGAAGAGCGCCAGCGGCAGGATCGTGCCGGGGTGGGGCTTGATGACCACGGGGTTGCCCGTGACGAGGCTTGCGACGATACCGGGGTAGCCGTTCCACGTGGGGAAGGTGGAGACACCGATCGTGGCTGCGATTCCGCGCGGCTTGATCCGCCAAGTCTTGTCGATCACGAGTGGGTCGCGTTTGCCCTGGGGCTTCTCCCAGCGCATGGTCGTCGGCAGCCGGGTCATCTCCGCGTACGCATAGGCCAGGCCTTCGAGACCGCGGTCGAGCGCATGAGGCCCACCTGCCTGGAACGCCATCAGGAATGCCTGACCGGTGGTGTGCATGACGGCGTGGGCCATCTCGAAACTCTGCTTGCCGAGACGGGCGAGGATCTCGAGACACACACCGGCGCGCACGTCCGGCGACGCAGCCGCCCAGGCCGGCATCGCCAGCTCACCAGCGTCGAGCAGCCCGTCGACCGTCGCTCGGGGATAGGTCACGCCGAGCTCGATGCCGTACGGGGACGTCTCTGCGGCACTCATGAAGCCGTCACCAGGCTGATCGAGCTCGAACGGCTTGCCGAGACGGCTCTGGAACGCCGCTTCCCCTGCAGCAGGAGCGTCCTCACCGTACGCACGCGGGCTCTCTGGATACGGGCTCCAGTAGCGCCGGGTCCGAATGGTCTCCAGCGCCGTGTCCAGCGTTTCCTCGTGCTGTGCGTAGAAGTCGGTCGCCATCTCTGTTCCTCCGTGAACGTGGTGGTTCGTGTCAGATCTTGCGTCGGGCCTGATCTCGCAGCTTCGTTCCGTTGGCGGCGGCGCGGCGGATGGAACCCGAAGTCCGGTATCTCTCTTCGCCGGTGAACGCACGCATCTCGTCCAGGACCATCATCACAGGAGCGACGCCGATGGCATCTGCCCATTCGAACGGGCCACCCGGGTAGTTGGTGCCGAGGCGCATCGCGGTATCGATGTCCTCCGGCGTTGCGACACCTGCCGCCGCGGCATCCGAGGCCACGGAGATCAGCTGCGCGACGATGCGCGCGAGAACCAGGCCTGGCACCCCGGCGACCCGGCTCACGTCGATCTCCGCCGCCTGGAAGAGTCCGGCCACCTTCGCCACCGCATCGTCCGCGGCCCGAGCGCCTACCGCCACCGCCACTCGCTTTGCGTGTTGCCAGTCGAGTACGAGGTCGAGGACCACGTCGGCGGCATCAGTACCGCCGATGCCCATTGCCGGGTGGACGGACGTTCCATCGACGTCGAGAAACGGCACGTCGGTGCGCGCGATGGGGACGCCCGACGCGCCAAGGCGCGCCGCCATTGCGTCCCATTCGGCGTCTCCGTTGATCGCGACTCGCTCCGGCACCGGCCCGGTCTCGAGGCTGGCGGGACCCGGCAGATCGGCGTCGTACCAACCGCGGCCCGATTTGCGTCCGAGATGCCCGGCGTCGACTTTGGCTTGTTGCCTGACGTGTGGGGCGAAGCGGGGGTCGTGAAACGTCTGCTCGTACACGGACTTCGAGACGGCGAGGTTGACGTCGAGCCCGACGAGATCCATGAGGGTGAAGGGTCCCATCCGAAAGCCGCCGGCCCCGGTGACGACGGCATCGATCGTTGCGATGTCGGCGACTCCTTCGTCGAGGAGACGAAGCGATTCGCCGTAGAACGGGCGTGCCACACGATTGACGATGAATCCAGGCGTCGAGGTGCACCGGACCGGAGTCTTCCCCCAGGCGGCCGCCGTGGCGTACGCAGCCCCGGCGACCTCCGGCGAGGTTGCGGCACCGATCACGACCTCGACGAGCGGCATGACCGGGGCGGGATTGAAGAAGTGCAGCCCGACGACGAGCTCCGGTCGCTGCACCCCGGCGGCGATCGCCGTCACGGACAACGATGACGTGTTGGTCGCCAGGATCGTTCCGGCCGGGACGATCTCTTCGAGCTGAGAGAACACCCGTTGTTTGACGTCGAGCCGTTCCACGATCGCCTCGACGACGAGCGCCGTGTCACGAAGGTCCTCGAGCGATGGGACAGGCTCGATGCGCTCGATGAGCTCATTCACCTCCGCGTGCGTGCGCCGGCCTTTCGCGACCGACCGTTCGAGCCGCTCCCGCATGTCGTCCAGCGCGCGCTCCACGACGACCCCATCGGTATCGAACAGCCGAACCCGATGCCCGGCTGCAGCGGCAACCTGGGCGATGCCGGCGCCCATGGTGCCGGCTCCGAGGACGCCAACCACCGAGGAGGCGGGCAGACCCTTCAAGCCGCTCATCGGCCCTCGAATTGAGGGGTGCGCTTCTCCATGAATGCGGCCACACCTTCTTGGTAATCCCGGGAACGGCCGGCCGCTCGTTGCAGATCGCGCTCGAGGTCGAGTTGCGCGTCGAGGCTGTTCTCCAGTGAAGCGGCGAAGGCCTCCTTGATCTTGGCATATCCGGCGGTGGGTCC
>DATHZQ010000131.1:0-51793 GCA_035458525.1 Acidimicrobiia bacterium | reverse complement strand
CCATCAGCAGCGAACCAACAAACTTGTCGGTGCCGTCGGTGACGAGATTCAGGGTGGTGGCAGCGGTCTCAATGAAGAACGTGTAGCTCGTGCCGATGTTGTTCAGGGTGTTCGGGTCAGTGCCGGGCCCCCCGGTACTGGCCGCGGGTGACGAAGCGGCTGATCGCACGGTATCCATCCGGGTTCGGCGCCAGCAGGACTAGGTGGTCCGTCGGATCCGTGGCGATGGGCTTCGATCCGTGCATGCGCCGGATCCGCCCCCGCCGCGGCCGCGGCTCGCCAGACCTGGGCGTGGGCGAGGGCGACAGCTCGGCGTTGTCGCGCTTGACCCCCCTCGGCTCGCTTGGCCCGCCGATCCGCCCTGAGGGGGAGTCATCTCGGGGCAAGCCGACTTCGGTGCCGTAGACGATGGGCATGCCAACAGCGCGAGCGGCTTGATGGACCTTGACCGCTCCGCGGAACCCGTCATGATCGGTTGCACCCAGCGCCACGTATCCCAGCTCGACCGCCCGCTGCACGAGCTCGGACGGATGAGAAGCCCCGTCGAGGAAGCTGAAGTTGGTGTGGCAATGCAGCTCTGCGAATCTGGCCATCTTCGCATCTTAATCGAACATACGTTCGATCACGACTGCGCCGACGCTCCCCCTCTTGCCACGTCTCTACCCTGGCGCCATGACCGACGCGGTCGGAGGCACCCGATCCAAACCCGCACTTTCCAAGGTGATGCTGCCCACCGAGCACGGGGGATGGAGCTTGACCCTGGAACCGGTGATCCTCGGTCTCATCGTGGCGCCGAGTCGGGCTGGGGCGCTGCTCGGGGCCGTTGCGCTCCTCGGGTTCCTCGTTCGCACCCCACTCAAGGTCAGCCTCGGCGACCGGCACCGGAACCGACGTCTCCAACGCACGGTGCTCGCCGACAAAGCCGTCGCCGTCGAAATCACCGTCCTCGCCGCCGTGCTCGCCAGCGCTGCGCTGTCGGCGAGCACGGCCTTCTGGGCTCCGCTGCTGCTGGCCGCTCCGCTCTTCACCATCGAGCTCTGGTTCGACGTTCGCAGCAAGAGCCGCTACCTCCTCCCTGAACTCGCCGGCACCATCGGCATCGGCGCCATCGCCAGCGCCATCGCGCTCGCCGGTGGCACCGCTGGATCGGTTGCCTGGGGGCTGTGGGCGATCGCTGCCGCCCGTGCGGTGGCAGCGATCCCGTTCGTGCGCGTCCAGCTGCGTCGCGCCAAAGCCCAGCGCTACCGGCTCATCGACAGCGATGGCGCACAGGGCCTTGCCGTGGCCGGCATCATCGCTACGACCGCCGGCGGCGCCACGACGGCGATCGCAGCGGGAGCGATCGCCGCACTTGCCGCGATCCACTTGGTCCAGGTTCGCCTGGCCCCGCCACGGGCGCCCGTCCTCGGCGCCCAACAAGTGGTGCTCGGCCTGGCAGTCGTCGTCACCGCCGGCCTCGCTGCGGCTGCTCCGTGATGAATACCAGCGCGTGCCGTTTCGGCGACGCGCGGCGCCGGAGCCAGGCGTAAGCTGACGGCATGACCGAGTTCACCGTCCAGCTGGCCAATCGACCCGGGCAACTCGCCGCCCTCGCCAGAAAGCTCGGAGACGCCGGGGTGAACATCGAAGCCCTCGCCGCCTTCGCCAGCGGCGAAGCGGGCGTGGTGCGACTCATCGCCGATGACGACACCGCGTCTCGCCAGGTGTTGCGCGACGCCGGTCTCGACTACGTGGAGCATCGGGTGATCGCAACCATGGTTCCGAACCGGCCGGGCGCTCTCGCCGCGATGACTGAGTCGCTCGCAGACACGGGGATCAACATCGACGCGATGTACCTCCTCCACACGGACGGCGACCATCAGCAGTTTGCTCTTGCGGTCAACGATCCAGACACCGTCGTCGAGCATCTGGCGGTCTGACCGATGAGTCTCGGATTCGGGTTGTTGTCCGCGCAGCTCTCCCCTGAAGTCGATCGCGATTGGGAGCAGGTCTATGCCGAGACCATCTCACTCACCGAAGCGGCTGAGCAGCTCGGCTACGGATCGATCTGGACGACGGAGCATCATTTCATCGACGACGGCTACATGCCTTCCCTCATGGTGACGAGCGCAGCGATGGCCGCGCGCACTTCCACGATCGAGATCGGAACCGGCGTGCTCTTGGCGCCGCTCCATCACCCGATCCGTCTCGCCGAGGATGCGGCGACGGTCCAGCTGCTGAGCGGTGGCCGCCTCACTCTCGGCCTCGGGCTCGGCTGGAACCCGCCGGAGTTCGAAGCGCTCGGGGTGTCGATCCGGCAGCGAGGTCGGGCGATGACCGAGATGCTCGAGATCCTGCCGCAGGCGTGGAGCGGCGACGTGTTCCGACACGACGGTGACGTCTACTCGGTCCCGCAGCTGGCGGTCCGGCCCACCCCGCAAACGCCCATCCCGATCGTGATCGGCGGCGGCGCCGAAGCCGCCGTGCGTCGAGCTGCCCGGCTTGCCGACGGCTTCTTCTCCAACGCTCCTCCCCACAAGCTCATCGAGCAGGTGGCCTGGGCGCAAGACGAGATGCGCAAGATTGGCCGTGATCCGGCAACGTTCCGCTGGATCTACTACACCATCATGTATCCCGGACCTTGGGAAGACGTTGCGGATCACGTGTGGGCGATGTCGTGGAAATACTCCGACATGGAGGAGTCGACCACCCGCTCCACGCCGGTGCCCGCGGCTCCACCAGCCCCGGAGGACGCCGCCGAAAAGGTGCGCAGCCGGGGCGTCACCGTGGGTTCGTCGGAAGAGATCGTCGATACGCTCAGCAGCCTGCGCGAACGCAGCGGCGTCGACCTCGAATTCGTCGCCCGGTCCTACTTCTCCACCATGGAGTACGGACCGCAGCTCGATCTGCTCGGCCGACTCGCAACTGGAGTCCTCCCCCACCTGTAGCCGGGCCCTCAGTGTGCGTCGACCGCACTGACGACCCAAGCCAAGCCCACGTCCGGATCCTCGACGGCGAGGTGGAACACCCAACCGCCCACCTGATCGCCGGGATCCCACACGACCCATCGCAACGCTGCGCCCTCCCGTCCAAGCGCCTCAGGATCGACCGGCCAATCCTCCTCCATGCCAACCAAGGTCGCCACCGCCCACCATGCGGCCGTGCGCCCGGCGGGCGTGCCACGGCGCCGCCCGAAGGCGCCACCCGAAGCACCCGCAAACGCCATCACCTGCATTGCCAGGCCCAGGTCGGCATCGGCCATCCGCACCCGGTGAGGCCCCAGGCCGCGGATCGCCTGCTCGGCACTACCTTCGACGGCGAGGGCCTCGCCCCGACCACTCGACTCGTCGAGCCACGGACGCACCACATCCAGCAGCGCATCGCAAGCGTCGGGATCGGCGGCACTCGGAGCCGGCGCCGGCAACTCGCTCCATGCCAGCTCCGGGAGGTCGGGCCCAGGCATGTCGACACCATCGCTGCGGTAGGTTGCCAAGCCGTACGCAGGCTCCCACCCAACGGGGTGAAGCGGAATCTCGGCGACCGGACCTACCTCGCCGAGCGGCACGGCATCACCTCGCAACGCCCGTTCGGCGGCGACCAGCGCTCTCACGTGGGGATCGGCAACGAAGGGTGCCAGCTCATCCCAGGTGTGGGTCGACGCCGCCACCTCCCACAGCGGGCCCGCCGCGTGACGACCCGCACCCGGCTTGACCACGGAGGCCGCGAGCTCGGCAGGGGCTTCGAGCGCCAGACGGTACTCGGCATAATGCACCGCTCCCCACACTTGCTTGCCTCGCTCCACCGCGTCCTGACAACGTGCGATCAGCCGCTCCACCTCTTCCCAGTCCCGGTGGGTGCAGAGGCCGTCGATCCTGCGCACGAGACCATCGAGGTCACTGGCCTCTATCAGCTCGATCGTTGCATCGCCACTCATCGCTGCGGAGCATACGGTGCGCAGACCGTCGTGTCGGAGCGCGTTGTGCTGCTTCCCCGATACGCTCACGTCCGATGATCCGCCGAGCTTGCTTCTTGCGTTCAGCCGCGCCCGTGCTGGCCCTGGCGCTCGTGCTCGTGTCGTGCACGGGCGATACAGGCGATCTTCCCGCGGACGGATCGAGCGAAGAGGTCTCCGCCGCCGGTCTGCGGAGCAGCGACCCGACGACGACGGACGGCGTCAGCGACGACCCGACCACAACCACCAGCACGACGACGACCACCGCCGCAACCACCACGACCACGACCACCACGACGACCAGCCCTCCGACGACGACGACCAGCACGACGACGACCACCGCCGCCCCCGCCGCATCCCCATCGAGCGGGCCGATCGGCGTCATCGGCTGCTCGAACACGCATCAGGCAGTGAACGGGTACCTGAGCCTCTCGACGATCGACGCCCTCACCGGCGGAGACCTCGGTGGCGGCTCGGTTCCCCGCTGGGGTTTGCCCAACGGCGACGACTATGCCCTCTACTGGGGCCTGTACGACGCACGCCGTCCCGCCGCCGGCTACAGCGCAACCTGGCTCAACTTGTGCCTGCGGAGCGGCGAGCACGGCGGCGCTTTCGATGATGCAGAGAAGTCATGGATCACCCACATCATCGAACAGGTCCACGTCCGCGACCCCGGCATCACGATCTGGGTGTCCCCGCTCAACTTCTACGCCGACGGTCACGTGTGCACGTCGACCGGCGTCGACGGACCCGCCATCGCAGCAGCCGCCGCCGATTGGGCCGGCGCCACGTTCGCCAACGTCGCACGCGGCCCCGACCTCGGCCCCCTGGAGCCGAGCCACATCGGCGTTCGCGACGACTGCCACCCCAATGGAGCCGGCGAATCACTCCTCGGGCAGCAGCTCGTCTCGTTCTTCGACTGAAGGGGCCCGGCACACGACCTCGCCGGGGCCGGATAACCTCCCACGATGTCGGTGACTCGATCCCCCGCCGCCCTCGATGCGGCCGACCCGCTGGCCGCATACCGGGACCGTTTCTCGTTCCCGGATCCTGCGCTCGTCTACCTGGACGGCAATTCCCTCGGGCGGCTCCCGCTGCGCAGCGCGCAGCGAGCGTGCGAAGTGGTCCGGAACGAATGGGGCGAGCGGCTGATTCGTTCCTGGAACGAGACCTGGTGGGAGGCCCCACTGCGGATCGGCGACCAGATCGCTCCGCTGATCGGCGCCGCCCCCGGCGAAGTCGCGATCGCGGATTCCACCTCGGTGAACCTGTTCAAGCTCGTCGTGGCCGCACTCCGCCGTCAGCGAGGCCGCCACCGCATCCTCACCGACTCGCTCAACTTTCCCTCCGATCTGTATGTCCTGCGTGGGGCGGCCGAGCTGGTTGGAGCCGGGCACACGATCGAGATCATCGATTCCGTCGACGGCATCCATGGTCCGGCCGATGCGCTGATGGCGGCGATGGACGACGACGTGGCGCTGGTGTCCCTCTCGCACGTCACCTTCAAGAGCGGCTATCGCTACGACCTCGACGCCATTTCGACGGCTGCCGCGGAGGTTGGGGTGATGGTGCTGTGGGATCTGAGCCACTCGGTCGGGGCCGTGCCGGTCGACCTGCGGGAAGCCGGCGCCGATCTCGCCGTTGGTTGCACGTACAAGTACCTCAACGGTGGGCCAGGAGCGCCCGCCTTCCTCTATGTGCGACAGGAGCTACAGGACGAGCTCATCAATCCGGTTTCCGGGTGGTGGGGCCACGATGCTCCGTTTCGCTTCGACCCCGGCTTCTCTCCTGCACACGGTATGCGGCGTTTTCTCACGGGCACCGCACCGATGGTGAGTCTCAGCCTGATCGAGCAAGGAGTCGAGATCACCGGCGAAGCCGGCATCGATGCACTCGCTCGCAAGTCAGCTGCACAGAGCGATTACTTCATCGACCGTTGGCGTGACGAGCTGGCACCGCTCGGTTTCTCCCTCAACTCACCCTCGGCGTCATTCGAGCGCGGTTCCCATGTCTCCCTGGGACATCCAGACGGGCTCGGCATCGATCTGGCGCTCATCGCCGACTACGGGATCCTTCCTGACTTCCGCCCGCCCGACAATCTCCGCTTCGGCATCGCACCGCTCTACACGACATACGCCGATCTCGACGCCGCCATCGGGGCACTCGTGGAGATCGTCACAACCGGGCGCCACCGGGATAGGGCGCGGACCACACCCACGGTGACGTGAACCACCTCCACCCGGTCTAACCTCCCGCCGGTCCCTCTTCCCCTCGGAGCCGTCTCATGGGTTTCAAATGTGGCATCGTTGGCTTGCCGAACGTCGGCAAATCCACGCTGTTCAACGCACTCACTGCGGCAGGCGCCGTTGCCGCCAACTACCCGTTCGCCACGATCGACCCCAACGTCGGTATTGCCGCCGTTCCCGACCCGCGGCTCGACCACATCGCTGCGATCGTGCGGCCGCGTTCAGTCGTCCCGACCGCCATGGAGTTCGTCGACATTGCCGGCCTCGTCGCCGGAGCTTCCGAGGGCGAGGGGCTCGGCAACAAGTTCCTCGCCCACATCCGCGAGACCCAAGCCGTTGCACACGTCGTTCGCTGCTTCGACGATCCGGACATCTCTCACGTATCGGGCGGCATCGATCCGGCGGCCGACATCGCGACGATCAACACCGAACTGGCATTGGCTGATCTCGCCACCATCGAACGAGCGCTCGAACGCCATGCTCGGCGAGCCCGGGCGGGCGAAAAGGACTCTCGGGCCGCGGCCGACGAACTCGAACGGCTCCATGCTCACATCAGCAAGGGCTCACCCGCACGCAGCCTGGATCCGGCGCCCGCAAACGTTCCCTTCGTGCGCGAGCTCCACCTTCTCACCCTCAAGCCGACCATGTACGTCGCCAACGTCGACGCCCTGGAAGGCGACAACCCCCATGTCGAGACCGTCCGGGACATCGCCGCCGCAGAAGGCGCCGCCCTGGTCGTGATCTCGGCCGAGATCGAAGCCGAGATCGCCGAGCTGGATGTCGCCGACAAGCACGAGTTTCTTGCCGACATGGGCCTGGAGGAATCAGGGCTCGACCTCGTGATTCGCGCCGGTCACGAGCTGTTGGGACTCGGGACGTTCTTCACCGCGAGCGAAAAGGAGGCGCGGGCGTGGACGTTTCGGTCGGGGATGACGGCGCCCCAGGCAGCCGGCATCATCCACACCGACTTCGAGAAAGGATTCATCCGCGCCGAGGTCGTCGGCTACGACGACTACGTCGCCTGCAACGGCGAGGTGGGAGCCAAAGAAGCCGGCAAGTGGCGCCTGGAGGGTAAGGACTACGTCGTCCAAGAAGGCGATGTCATCCACTTCCGCTTCAATGTCTGAGCGCGCCTTCACGGTCCGGCTTCGCCGAGCACGCCGATACAATTTGCGCCGTCGCTGACCACCCGGAGGTGACCCGTGCGTTGGCTCTACCAGGCAATGCGAGTACCCGTGACCGGCGCCGCGATCCTCGCCGGACAGGTGTTGCACGCCGCCCACCGACCCGACATGCCGGGTTTGCCGGACCAAGATCCCTCCGGAGTATTCGGCGATCCCAGCGCTCGCCAAGTGCGAATGGTCATGCTCGGCGACAGCTCCATCACCGGCCCCGGCGTCGAGCCTCTCGATGCGATCTGGTCGCGCGTGATCGCCAACCGCCTGGGATCGCACTACCGGCTCGAGTTGATATCCGTGGCCTCCGGGGGCGCCAAGGTGAGACAGGTCCTGGAGACGCAACTTCCCCGCGCGCTGGAGGAGCGGGCAGACCTGGCGGTCGTGTCGGTTGGTGCGAATGACGCACTGCGCGCGACTCCGGTGCGCAGCTTCGAGACGGACCTACGACACATCCTGCGCAAGCTCGCTGCAAGCACCCACGGCGTCGGGGTCTCGGGTATCGGCGACCTTGGCACCGTCCCACGCCTGCCCACACTGGCCGCAGGCATCGGCCGCATCCGCGGTCGCTCGTTCGATCGCGCCATCGCGCGAGCTGCCGCCGATTTCCCCAACGTGTTGAAGACCGTCACGTGGGGACCGCAATGGCGCCTGTTCGAAGAAGGCGACCCCAGCCAGATCTTCGCCGCCGATCAATTCCATGCCGCCGCCCCGGGTCAGCAGCTCTTTGCCGACGCCTTCATGCCGGTGATGGAGGTCATGCTCAGCCTTCTTCCCGACGAGCAGGTAAGGCGCAGCACCGCCACCTGAGCGACTTCATCCGGCCAGCACGTCCCGGATCATCGAGGTGACGGTGCCTACCGCGCTCTCGTTGTATCCCTCGGGCACGATGATGTCTGCATAGCGTTTCGACGGCTCGACAAACTGGAGGTGCATCGGTCGGACCGTCTCCATGTATTGGTTGATCACCGTCTCCACGGACCTGCCTCGCTCGACGAGGTCCCGCTGCAGACGGCGGAGCACCCGGAGGTCCCCGTCCGTGTCGATGTAGATGCGAAGGTCCATCATCTCGCGCAGCTCGGGTTCGGCGAAGACCAGAATCCCCTCGACGATCACGACGGGTTCGGGGTCGATGCGGATGGTCTCGCTGGTGCGCACGTGATTCGAGAAGTCGTACACCGGCCGGTCGATCGCTCTCCCAGATCGCAGCACGCGCAGATGGTCGATGAGCAGCTCCGTCTCCAGCGAATCAGGATGATCGAAGTTCGTCTCGATCCGCCGCTCGAACGGGAGATGGACGAGATCGCGGTAGTAGGCGTCGTGCTGCAGAAGCACAACGCGGTCCGAGCCAACCGAATCGATCACCGCTGCGGCGATCGTGGTCTTCCCGGACCCGGAACCGCCCGCGATACCGATGATGACGGGGCGATCTTCGCCGTGGGTCGGCCACTGGAAATGAGGGGACGGCCGTTGCTGCTGCATCGACGGCACGTTACCCCTCTGCGACCGCGGTTACGCTGCGCCGTGAGATCCGTCATCCGTTCCTGGGGTGAGCTCCGTATCCAAGCGTGACCCGAATACACACCCAGACGAGGAGGCCACGATGAAGGACGGCCGCGGCGATGCGTCGCTGGTCGTCGCGATCGGGCGCTTCGACGAGGCTGCGCTCAGCGAGGCGTACGAGCGCCATGGTGGCGCCGTCTTCGCATTGTCGCGACGTCTCTTGAAGCGCCGTGACCTCGCTGAAGACGTCACGCAGGAGATCTTCATGCGGCTCTGGACGCGACCCGAGCGCTTCGATCCAGATCGCGGGTCGCTCAGAACCTTCCTCCTGGCGGACACCCACGGACGCAGCGTCGATCTCCTCCGCTCGGAGCTCGCCCGCAAGGCCCGCGAGGAGCGTGAAGCCCGGCTGGCTCCGGTGCCCGAGAAGAGCACGGAGAGCCAGGCCCTGGACAACGTCACCAGCACCTACGTTCGCAACGCGCTGAGCGTGCTCAACGACAACGAACGGGCGGCGATCGCGCTTGCGTACTTCGAGGGCTACAGCTACCGGCAGGTAGCAGAGAAGCTGGGCGAGCCAGAAGGCACGGTCAAGAGCCGCATCCGCACCGGGATGCGACGTCTTCGCCAAGAGCTCGCCGATACCGGATTGGCAACGGCATGACGGTGCCCGAAGAATTGCTCGACCTCGCCCCCCTGTACGCACTCGATGCGCTCGAAGCCGGCGAGCGCGGCCGGATCGACCGTCTGATCGATGACCATTCCGCGCTACGGATGGAGATCGACGCCTACCGTGAGGTTGCTGCCCTCCTGGCCGAAGCCGTCGAGGAGGCCCCTTCTACCCCGTCACCGCTGGTATGGGATCGGATCCGGCAAGAGATCAGCGGCGGCGTCGAGAAGCGCAAGCCCCGGCTGGTCTCGGTGGCCGACATCCGGAAGTCTCGGCGCTGGGCGTGGACCGCCGCCTTGGTTTCGGCCGCCGCGGTCGTCGTTTCACTGGCGTTGGGTGCCAGAGTGCTCGATCTGCAGGACCAGGTCGCCGACCACTCGATCGAAGAACTCGCCAGCGAAGCCGTGACGTCGCCGGGCTCCCGGCTTGTCGCGCTCGACGGCGCCGAGGGTTTCGAAGCAGCCTCGGCCATGATCGTGCTGCAACAGGACGGCACCGGCTACCTGCTCTCCAACACCCTGCCCACCACCGGCCCGGAGCGGACCTACCAGCTGTGGGCAGTGGTCGGTGAAGGCGACGACACTCGAGTGATCTCGGCCGGCGTGCTCGGCAACAGCCCCGGCGTACTCCAGTTCAGCGCCGCAGGCGACGTCGCCGCCTTCGCCATCACAGAGGAGCCGGCAGGCGGGGTTGTGGTCTCGGAAGGCCCGACCGTGGTGATCGGTGCCGTCGACGCCTGAACTCAGCCGTTGCTGGCCCCACGGGCGGCCTCATAGGCCGCGATCGCCCGCTTGCGCGCCATCGCATGGTCGACCATCGGCTCCGGATAGGTCTCGCCGAGGGTGATGCCGGCGGAGGCGAGCTCCAACGGACCGACCTTCCACGGTGCGTGGACGCCGGGCGCTTCCAGCTCCCGCAGCTCGGGCACGTAGCGGTGGATGTAGCGGCCATCCGGATCGAACTTCCGGCTCTGCGATACCGGGTTGAAGACGCGGAAGTAGGGGGCAGCATCGGTACCTGTCCCTGCGACCCATTGCCAGTTGCCGGCGTTCTGCGCTATGTCTCCGTCGACGAGATGGCGACGGAACCAGCGCTCGCCCAATCGCCAGTCGATGAGCAGATCTTTGACGAGGAACGACGCAGCGATCATGCGGACGCGATTGTGGATGTAGCCCTCTTCGCGCAGCTGCCGCATCCCGGCGTCCACGATCGGATACCCCGTCGTGCCGGCGGCCCAAGCCGCAAAACCCGCGTCGTCGTTGCGCCACGGCATGCCGCGGTACTCCGGGCGGAATTCGAGATCCAACGATCGCGGGTGCTGCCACAGCACCTGGAGATAGAAATCCCTCCAGCACAGTTGACGCACCAAGCCGATGCGGCTCTGTGTCGTTTCCCCCGTCTCATGTCGGACACGACGTGGATCGAGGGTGCCGAAATGGAGGTCAGACGACAACCGCGAGGTGGCATCGAGGTCGGGACGGTCGCGGGTCGCGGTGTAGTCATCGACGCGCTCCAGGAAAGAGTGGAGCCGGTCTCGAGCGGCCGCCTCGCCGCATTCGAACGGAGGAGTCTCCTCATCCGGCAGGTCGGCCCCGGGTTCGGCAGCCACGCTGACGTCTCCCGCCGCCGGCCACAGACCCCACGGATGGTCCTTCCAGCGTTTCCAATAGGGAGTGAAGACTCGCGGCGGTGTGCCGGCTGCGGTCAGGATCTCGCCGGGAGCATGGACGGCGAGCCCGGCAAACGACTCGAGGTGGACCGTCTCGGCCACGGCGGCATCCCGAGCGATCGAATGCGGGGAGTAATCCGCGTTCACGAACACCGTGGAGGCGCCGGTTTCGCCTGCCACCGCGGGAACGATCTTGGCCGGTTCTCCGATCTCGATGCGGAGCCTTCCGCCGAAACCACGCAGCTGCTCGTCGAGCGCCTGCAGGTGGCCACGAAGGAGCGCACGCCGCATGGAGGCGGCACTTCGCCACAACTTCGGTTCGAGGACAAAGAGGGCGGTGACGGCGTCATGCTGATCCGTCGCCGCAGACCACGCCGGATTGTCGGCGAGCCGCAGATCCCTCCGAAACCACACGATTGTCGACATCGCGAGCATTCTGGGCGTCTTCATTTCTTTGCGCACATCACCCAGCACAACGAGGAACGCTACGTTTCCGGCCTAGGCCGAAACTCGGAAAGGCGAATGACCACAACTCAGCCGTTTCACGACGAACCGCGGTCCGCGGTCATCAAGCGTCGACTGGTCACCGTGTCGCGATCAGTCGCGCTGTGTCTGATCATCACGGCGCTGCTTCCCATCCTGCTGGTGGGTGCAGCCACGGTCGACGTGGTGCGCTGGATCGTCGCGAAGCGGCCGTGGATGTCCGTACGGGTCGTGCTGTTCGGCTGGTCCTTCTTCGTCACCGAAGTGATCGGCCTCGCCTGGCTTCTTGCCGTGTGGCTCATGAGCGGATTCGGAAAGGACCGGGTGCGCCTCGTTGCGAGAACTTGGCCGGTCCAGCGGTGGTGGGCACGAACGCTGTTTGCTGCGGTGCGACGACTGTTCCGCATCGAGCTCGAGGTCTCCGACCATGACGTGACCACACCCGGTCCCATCATCGCAATGTTCCGTCATGCCAGCATCGTCGACAATCTTCTCCCCGCGCTGCTCCTCACCGACGCCAAGCAGTTCCGGATGCGGTGGATCATCAAGCGGGAGCTGCTCGAACTTCCATCGCTCGACGTTGCCGGTCGTCGGCTCCCCAACTACTTCGTGGATCGAAATGCGGACGATCCGCGCCGCGAGATCCGTGCGATCCGCCGTCTGGCCGACGACCTCGAACCCGACGAAGGTGTACTCATCTATCCGGAAGGGACTCGCTTCACCGAACGGCGCCGCCGGCGAGCGCTCGCGGACCTCGAGAACCGCTCGCCCGCACTCCACGAGCGAGCCGCCGCCATGCACCATGTGCTTCCCCCCAGGGTCGGCGGCCCCCTGGCGCTGCTCGACAGCGGCTACGACGTCGTGCTGTGCGGTCACGAGGGTCTCGGTGGTTTCGCTCGGATCGGCGACGTGTGGTCAGGTGCCCTCTTGGGACGGACCGTGCGAGTGTGCTTCTGGCGAATCGACGCTGCGGACATCCCCCGCAACCGCAAGGCGAGAATCGACTGGCTCTACAGCCAATGGGAACGCATCGACGCCTGGATCGGTGCGCAGAAGGCAACGTGAAGCGTCATGCGCCGCGCAGTGTGACGTTGCCCGAGACCGTGGTGACCCGCAACGCCACCGTCCGCTCAGGGGGGGACCCGTCTCCGGCGGGAAGCCGGTTGCGGACATCGCCGCTCATTGTCTGCAGATCCAC
Organism: Acidimicrobiia bacterium; assembly: GCA_035458525.1. Classification (GTDB taxonomy): domain Bacteria; phylum Actinomycetota; class Acidimicrobiia; order Spongiisociales; family UBA5794; genus DATHZQ01. The sequence goes on along the minus strand of DATHZQ010000131.1, from coordinate 38,918 downwards.
ATCCAACAGACGTCGCGGTGGGAGGCCGAGCTTCAAGTCCCCCGACAGCGTCTTGGCGGTCAGTTCTGTGCCATCGAATCGCCCCACGGTGATGTCGCCGCTGGCCGCTTTCAGCTGTGCCGTCTCACCGACGGCGCCAATCGTGATGTCACCGCTGCCCGAGGTGACCGACAAGGTGCGCCCGATCTCACCGACTCGGATCGAGCCGGAGGCCGACGTCACCACCAGCCCCTCGCCCACATCGCCAACGGAGATGTCGCCAGATGCACACCGCAGTCTCCCGGAGCGCTCGATGCGTTGGACTCGGATGTCTCCGGAGGCAGATGAGGCCTCGATCTCCTGAGCCGACACGTTCACCATCGTGTCACCCGATGAGCAGCTGAGCGACAGCTCGGCTCCTTCGGGAACCTCGAGAAACACATCGGCACCACCAAACCTGCTGAAGAAGCCGCTCTTCGCCGGCTTCACGATGATCGAGTCGCCGCTCTGCTCGGCGAGGTAGCTGCCGGCGCCACCATCGACCCGTACGGCAACCGTGCCCGGCGTGCCGGGAGACACCACGATGTCCCCTGAGCCAGTGGACGCCTCGATGCGAACGCGAGGGCCAACCGTGAAGGTGCGATGGAGATCGTCGCTCATGTCTGAAATGTCCCTGTGATGCGGCGCCCGGCGCGCCCGGCTGCCCGGCTCCGCCCGCTGAGCGCCTTGACAACGTACGTGTTGATCGAGTCTCCTGCCGTGCCAGCCGCCTCTTCGAGCTCGCTCTTGAGCGTGCTGGGAAGTCGCAGCGTGATGCGTGCCTCGAGGTCGTCGGCGGAGAACCGCACCTCGGACTCGACCGGCCGGAGCCGGATGTTGGGCTCGCCGTCTTCGAGGATGACGTTCACCTCGTGGTCGGGAAGTTGGGCGTCGACTTCCGCCGCTGCCTGCTCAGCGAGCTGCAGCGCCGCCTGGGAGAGCGCTGGACGCAATGCACCGAGCAACGTCTCTCCGGCGGCGACGACCGCGGCGTTGTCGCCGGCCAGATAGAGCTGGTCGGCCAACGCCGATTCGATCTCGCTCAATACGCCTGTCGTGTCCATGATCTCCTGTTCCTCGTTGCCGCCGGTGCGAGTTCGCTCAGTGGCGCTCGACCGCGTTGCCGGCCGTCACCAGTCGCAGCAAGGTCCTGCGGTGGCGATCCTCATGCCGCTCTCGCATCGTCTCGTTGTGCAGTGCGGTGATGGCTTCGGGGTTGTTGTACCACAACATCGTGCTCTCCTGACACTTTGGTGGTGTCTGTGTGACATCGTTATGATGTCATAATGATGTCATCCTGTCAAGGGGAAATTCGATCTCCCCCGATCTCGTGGCCACCGCAGGTATACTGAGGTTTCACCCACCCCGGGGAGCTCGAGGAGTAGAGCTGAGAGGGTGGCCGGAGCGGCAACGCACACGCCACCGACCCGCGGAACCTGAACTGGGTCATGCCAGCGGAGGAAGCGTGTGGAGATGCCGGATGCATCGCCTGGAAATGTGAGCGCGGTAATCATCGTCGGAGGCGAGCCGATCGACGCAGCCGTCCTTGGCCGCCTTCCCTCCCCCCGGTACGTCATCGCCGCCGACTCCGGCCTGGACCATGCGCTCGCCTTGGGCCTGCAACCCGACGTCGTGATCGGCGACATGGACTCGGTCGGGCGTGAAGTCCTGGATGCGGCAGTCGCCGCCGGAGTGCCCGTGGAGCGCCACCCCCGGGACAAGGACGCCACAGACTTGGAGCTGGCATTCCAGCACGCCCAGGCCCGCGGACACGACCATGCAGTGCTGCTCGGTGGCTACGGCGGCCGGTTGAGCCACATGCTCGGCAACGCCTTGGCGCTGGCCGCGGACGCGCTCTCGGAGATCAGCGTCGAATGGCACGTCAACGCCGCAACGGTCTACGTGGTGCGGCACGGCGCACCGCTGACGGTGCGCGGCGGCGAGGGCGATCTGGTCTCGCTGCTCGCCGCCGGCGGTCCCGCCGAGGGAGTGACGACATCCGGACTCCGCTGGCGCCTCGATGACGAGGACCTGGCGCCGGGCTCGACCCGAGGTATCAGCAATCGCATCATCAACGACCGCGCCACCGTCGCGCTCCGCCGCGGTGTCGTGCTCGCCGTCCACGAGAGGACCCACCCGTGATCAGCCGTCGAATCGTCACGCTTGCTCTTGGTATCGCCCTCGTCGCCGCAGCGTGCGGAGGAGACGACGACGCCACGGCGACCACCGCAACGCCCGCCGCACCATCGGACACGACTGCCTCGAATGAAGTCACGCTGGTGCTCCTGACGCACGACTCCTTCGCCGTGTCCGAGGGCGTGTTCGAAGCGTTCACGGCCGACACCGGGATCACGGTTGAAGTGCTCGCCGGAGGTGACGCAGGCGCCGTCGTGAATCAAGCGATCCTCACCAAGGACAATCCACTGGCCGACGTGCTCTTCGGCATCGACAACACCTTCCTGTCCCGAGCCCTGGACGAGGACCTGTTCGTCCCCCACGAGAGCCCTGGTCTCAGCCTCGTGCCAGACGATCTGCAACTCGACCCCGACCATCGCGTCACGCCGATCGACTTCGGAGACGTGTGTGTCAACTACGACAAGGCGGCGTTGCAGGCGGCCGGAATCGAGCCGCCGGCCAGCTTGCGTGACCTGGCCGATGTTCGGTTTGCCGGTCGTCTCGTCGTGCAGGACCCGGCTACGTCGTCCCCCGGATTGGCGTTTCTCCTCGCCACGGTCGCAACGTTCGGGGAGGACGGCGACTATCCGTGGCAGCGATTCTGGGAAGACCTCGCCGCCAACGACGTGCTGGTCGCGTCCGGCTGGGAGGAGGCCTACTACGGGTCGTTCTCGGGCGGTTCCGGCGAGGGCGACCGACCCCTCGTCGTCTCGTATGCCTCGTCCCCTCCGGCCGAGGTGTTCTTCGCCGACCCGCCTCCAGCAGAAGCCCCGACCGCGAGCTTGCTCGACGGCTGCTTCCGGCAGGTGGAGTTCGCCGGCATCTTGCACGGGACGAAACACGCCGAAGCAGCAGGCCGGCTCATCGACTTCATGCTGTCGCCGGCCTTCCAGAACGACATTCCACTGTCGATGTTCGTATTCCCGGCGAGCAACGAGGCGACGCTACCCGACGTGTTCGTCACGCACGCCACCGTTTCCGACCGTCCCGCCGTGATCTCTCCTCGTGAGATCGCCGCCAACCGCGACCGTTGGATCAGGGCGTGGACGGACGTGATGCGGTGAAGGGACGCCGTCTCGGGTGGTTGGTGCTGGGCGGCGTGCCGCTCGTCTTTCTCGCCTACTTCTTCGTCTATCCGCTCGTCACCATCGTGGCGACCGCGCTCTCCTCACGAGGTGACGGCGCCCAGATCGGCGAGGTGCTCGCCAGCAGCTCGTTGAGAGGCGTGGTCTGGTTCACGACGTGGCAAGCCGTGGTCTCCACCGTGCTCACGCTGCTGGTGGGGATCCCGGGTGCACATGTCATCGCCCGCTTCGCGTTCCGGGGTCGCAAGCTGATCCGGGCGCTGACGGTCGTGCCCTTTGTTCTCCCGACGGTGGTGGTCGGCTCGGCGTTCTTGGCCTTGCTCGGCCCCCGCGGAGTCCTGGGCGTCGACCTCTCACGATCGGTGCTTGCGATCGTGCTGGCCCACGTCTTCTTCAACTATGCCGTGATCGTCCGAACCGTGGGGAGCTTCTGGGAGGGTTTGGATCCCAGGATCGAAGACGCCGCACGAGCGCTCGGAGCGAGCCGATGGCAGACGTTTCGCTCGATCACGCTCCCGCTGCTTGCCCCTTCCATTGCCGCGGCGTCGTCGATCGTGTTCCTCTTCACGTTCACCTCGTTCGGGATCGTCTTGATCCTGGGAGGAGTGGAGAACGCCACGATCGAAGTCGAGATCTGGCGGCAGGCGATCGGCTTGCTCGACCTCAGGGTCGCGGCAGTTTTGGCCTTGCTCCAACTCGGCGGGATCGCGCTCCTGCTGTGGTGGTACACCCGCACGCAGGCGGGAAGCCGCCAGCTTCGCACGAGCGCAGGGCACCGGCGGCGGCCCCACGGTGCAGAGCGCGTGTTCCTCGCAAGCAACCTGCTTTTCATGGCCGCACTGCTCGGTGCACCGGTTGTGGTGATGCTGTGGCGATCCATCGCCGGGCCAGACGGGTTGAGCCTGGTTGCCTATGCAGACCTCGGAGTGCGTGAACCGGCGAGTGCGCTGTTCGTACCGGCCCTCGACGCGATCGGCAACTCGTTGCGGTTCGCCCTTACGGCAACCGTTCTCGCCGTCATCGTGGGTGCCGCGGCGGCCGCCATCGTCGCATATCGACCTGGCCCCATTGGACGGACGTTCGACATCATGCTCATGCTGCCCCTCGGGACGTCGGCCGTCACCCTCGGTTTCGGATTCCTCGTCGCACTCGACGCTCCGATCGACCTGCGAACCTGGCCGTGGCTGATCCCGATCGCACACGCTCTCGTGGCTATACCGTTCGTCGTCCGCACCACCGTGCCGGTCATGCGGCGAGTCCAGGTCCGCCTGCGGGAGGCGGCAGCAACGCTGGGAGCATCCCCGGCTCGAGCGTGGCGCGAGGTCGACCTGCCACTCGTGGCACGCGCGGTGCTCGTCGGCGCCGGGTTTGCGTTTGCGGTCTCGCTCGGAGAATTCGGGGCGACGTCGTTCATCGCGCGCCCGGATGCTCCCACCTTGCCGATCGCGATCTTCCGTCTCCTCGGCCAGCCCGGGACGCTGACCTTCGGCAGGGCAATGGCGCTCAGCGTCATCCTGATGGTGCTCACTGCGCTCGCCGTGCTCGCCATCGAGCGGCTGCGGCCTGAGGGAGGAGACGGCTTCTGACGCTCGTGTGCTCCAACCTCCATGTGCGCTTCGATCGGATCAATGCACTCGACGACCTCGATCTCTCGGTTCCCACCGGGCGGGTCGTGGCCGTGATGGGGCCGTCAGGGTGCGGGAAGTCGACGTTGCTCCGCGTCGTTGCGGGTCTGCAGCGCCCTGATCACGGAACCGTGGCCTGGGATGGGAGTGAGCTGAACGCCGTGCCGCCGCACCGGCGTGGGTTCGGGCTCATGTTCCAGGACTACGCCCTGTTCCCTCATCGGAACGTTGCCCAGAACATCGCGTTCGGCCTCCGGATGGCGGGGTGGGAGCGTGGAAGCGTTGCCGCACGGGTTGACGAGATGCTCGATGTCGTCGGCCTCGCCGGATACGGGATGCGAGCGGTCGACGAACTCAGCGGTGGTGAGCAACAACGAGTTGCGCTGGCACGAACGCTTGCGCCCCGTCCCCGCATGGTCATGCTCGACGAGCCCTTGGGTTCGCTGGATCGGGCGCTGCGCGACCGCTTGGTTGCCGAGATGCGCGACACCTTCCGTCGGCTCGGTCTGACCGCCCTGTACGTGACGCACGACCAGGACGAGGCATTCTCGATTGGCGAGGAGATCGCCGTCATGGAGCGGGGCCAGATCGTCCAGCACGGGTCCGCCATGGCCCTGTGGTCGGCGCCCCATTCTGCGTCCGTGGCGCGGCTGATCGGCCACGACAACGTCCTCTCACCAGCCGCGGCGCGCCGGATTGGCATACCGACTGGTCCTGGTGGAGTCGCCGTGCCGGCGACTGCCGTCACCCTCTCCCCCGGTGGCGAGGGCCGAGGAATCATCGATGCGGTGACGCTCCGCGGCGGCGACGTCAGATGCGAGGTGTTGCTCGACGGGCTTCGCCTCGTTTCTGCCCACCCGTGCCCGGGCGCCATCGGCGATGCCGTGTCGGTGGCGATCGACCCCCGCGCCGCGATACCACTCACCGTCGGCGGCCCGCAGATCGCAACGCCGCAGGAGGAGCAGGATCGCTAGGCGCCCGGCGTTTCGGAGACATCCGCCCACAGCGCCCTCGTCACTTCGATGAGCTTGTCGAGGGGGATCTCGAACACCGTCGTCGGAGTTCCGCCGGCAGCCCAGACGGGGTCGTAGCGGCGCAAACTCACATCGGCGTACGTCGCGATCGGCTCTGGATGACCGATTGGTGGGGTGCCACCCGCAGCGAAGCCCGTATGAGATCGGACTTCTTCGAGGGAGGCCCGTCGTGCCTCGCCTCCGTGGAGGGTCGCCAGCTTGGCCGTGTCGACACGGCGATCACCGGCCATCAACACAATGACGGGTTCGTCACCGATCATGAACACCATGGACTTGGCGATGGCGCCGAGCGGGCACCCGATAGCCGCGGCGGCGTCTTGTGACGTCTTCGTGCCGTCCGGGTAGACCATCGGGTCGACCTCGAGGCCCGCTGCGGCGGCCGCGGCCAAGAATCGTTGTGTTGCTGCCGGGATCTCCACGACGGGCAGCATACCGAGCCGCCCGCTGGTGCTCGTCAATAGGCGACGCCGACGACGCCCTCTTCGGCGGCAAGCCACTGCACGGGCACGTCGTGCTCCTCCTTGGGAAGCCGGTCGGCGACCAGCGCAGTGGGCACGACGCCGACCCTGACGATGCCCGCACGCAACCGGGCGAGCAGCTGATCGAAGTAGCCCATGCCGCGCCCGAGTCGGTTGCCATAGAGATCGAACGCCAAGCCCGGGATCAAAGCAACGTCCACCTCCGCAGACGGCACTCGCTCGGCGGAGGCGTGCGGCTGCGGAAACCCGAGGTCGTGCACCTCCATGGGCCCGTCGATCTCGTGGATCGTGAGCGGTCCCCGCTCGGGCGTACGCGTCGTGACCCAGCGTACCGGAAGGTCGCTCTGCACCAACGAGGAGAGATCGATCTCGTCTTCCATGGCCAGATAGAGCAATACGGTGGCCGGGTGGCGCAGCGGCGGGAATCGCTGGAGTCCTTTGCAGACCCCTGCCGAGAGTGCGGGGAAGTCGAGCTCGGAGCGCACCCGACGCGCCCACTTGCGCCATTCTCCCTTGCTCGCGCTGCTGTCGGGCGGGGCGATGACGTCAGCCAATGAGCCGGGGTCCCAGCTTGGCGAACTCGTCCTGCGACGAGAACGGGACGATGTAGCCGTCCTCGTCGCGGATCTCCTCGAGGTTGGCGACGACGTCTTCGATCGTGAGCGGACCGTGGTGCACGGGGTGCTTGAAGTAACCGGGGGTGAGCCCAACGTAGAAACGACTCACCGAGCCACCGCCGACCGACCAGATGTCACCGGACACGGCGCATTCCTGCGAAGCCAGGTAGGCCACGACCGGAGCCACGAATTCGGGATCGAAGTGCTGCACGGCGTCGCCGAAGATGTCCTCCGTCATTCGGGTGCGGGCGATCGGCGCGATGGCGTTCACCTTGATGTCGTACTTGGCGCCCTCGAGTTTGAGCACGTTCATCAGCCCGACGAGACCCATCTTGGCCGCCCCGTAGTTGGCCTGACCGAAGTTGCCCATCAACCCCGACCCCGACGAGGTCATCACGATACGGCCGTAGCCCTGTTCCTTCATGCGGGCAAACGCAGGACGCGTGACGTGGAATGCGCCTTTGAGATGCACGTCGATGACGGCGTTCATGTCGTCCCATTCGAGGTTCACGAAAGACTTGTCCCTGAGGATCCCTGCGTTGTTGATCACGATGTCGATGCGACCGAACTCATCGACGGCTCGCTGAACCATCGCCTCGGCATCTGCCGGATCCGAAACCGACCCGTGGTCGGCAACGGCCGCTCCGCCGTCGGCGCGAATCTGATCGACGACCTGATCGGCGGCGCTCGCACTGGCACCGCTGCCGTGAACGTCTCCTCCGAGGTCGTTGACGACCACCGCAGCGCCGCGGCTCGCCAAGAGGAGCGCGTGGTGCCGGCCCAATCCGCCACCGGCTCCGGTGACGAGTGCCACACGGTCCGCAAAGTCGACCATCGCTGCTCTCCCCTCTCGCTCGAATCGGAGACGATAGCGTCGCCACCACCGCTCTCGGTCTCGTCGCCCTGGTGCTCTACCATTGCGTGCGAGATGGAGGCAAGGGAAGAGCCGGGCCGGATCCGGCCGCTACCGCCCGAGGTCCCGGACGCTGCCGGTCCGGAATCCTCGCCGCCGCCGCCGCCGGACCGCCGCTGGGTCCCCATTGCGGTTGCGGGAGCCGCGCTCGTCTTCTTCGGACTCCTCGCCGGGCTCTTCGGCTCGGGGACGCAGGGCGACGATCTCGGCGCCGGCGCTGCAGGGGCGACCGCCACGACCGCCGCAGCCCTGGGCGGTGAACCCCCTCCATCGACCACGACGACCACAGAGCCCCCGGCCCTCCGTGCGATGGCGTCCGTGCTGGCCCGCCCATTGCAGATCATCTACCGGAATCACGCGGCAACGACAACCAGCAGAGCTACCTGGAACCTGGATGCGACCGAGCCGACCGACGTGATGACCACCGGCGCCGCTGCCGTGCTGGCGGCATACGACGCATCCCGCCAGCAGGTCCTCCTCGTCACGGAGGGCCAGAACCGGACGCTGTGGGTTGGCCAGCCTCCGATCGCCGAGCCGGTGTTCGTCAACGTTGCCGGTGCCCACTGGCATCCCAATCTCGCACGGGCTCTGGCTTGGGTCGGCACAGCGCCGGGTGCCGGCGAGCCACATCTGTACCGGGCCAGTTCCCTTTCGACCACCGGGCTCGAGGGACTGGACGACCTGGGGCCCGTGCCGGCTCGCAGCGAACTCGTCGGCTGGGGCGACTGGGGCTACGTGTTGCGCGTTGGGGTGCCGGTATCGCTCCGTCAATGGGAAGTCGACGATCCGGCCGGTGGCGCCGCTCCCGCATTCCAGCTCCTCGAGTTCACGGTCGTGCTCGACCCACTCGGTGCTCAGCTGGCGGCGCTGCCCGGAACCCCACTCGCGGCCGGGCCGAAAGGAGCGATTGCCCTTCGGCCTGCCAACGAGGCGTTCACCGCAGCGAGAGAAGCCGGGCTCGATCCGGTGGATCTCGGCATCGCAGCCGCGATCACACAGGTCCCGATCGGCGCCGAAGGCGAGCCCGTCGTCGTGCTGGGGCCCAACCTGGCGCCGACTTCGGTTGCGTTCGAGCCACCGTCCGCCGTGTCCACGTTCGTGTTCTCGCCAGACGGTGCCTACGTCTCGGCGCTCGGCGAGTTGGAGGGCCGCTATTCGGTGACGACCCAGGCCCTGGACGGCGGATTCCGCCGCATCACGTCGGTGGACCGGGTCAACTCGACGATCGGGTTCTCTCGTGACGGTGCGCTCTTGATCCTGCACAATCGCGACAGCGGGGACATCGTGTTCCACGATTGGAATCGTGGGGCGAGCTTCCGCATTCCCTTCAACGCCGGACGGGTGCTCGCAGTCGACGGCTGATCCTCAGTCCATAGCCGCACGCACGGCAGCGGAGAGATCTCCCTTGCGAGCAACCGAGATCTCGTCGAGGCCAAGCCATCCCGCCATGGTGCGCAGCTCGGCCGACAGCGCGGCGGCAACGTGCACTCGATCGACGCCGGCCTCGGCGTAGGCGCCTTTCACGAGCAACGTCCTGGCCTTCCGGTCGGACTTCAGGTCGACGCGACCCACGAGTCGTCCGTCGAGCAGGAACGGCAGTACGTAGTACCCGTAGACGCGATCCGGCTCCGGCACGTAGATCTCGATCCGGTAGTGGAACCCGAACAGCCGCTCCGCTCGCTCCCGCAGCCAAACGACCGGATCGAACGGGCTCAGGAGCGCACTGCCCCTCGATGCCCGAGGCAGCGTCGCCTCTGGGTGGAGATAGACCGGTCCCCGCCACCCCGGCACCTCGCACCGCAGCAACTCGCCACCGTCGGCCAGCGACTCCAAGACCGGACGCGCTGTCGGGCCGTGGAGCCGGTAGTAGTCAACGAGGTCGGCGGCGGTGCCGATCCCGTGATGGGCGCCAGATCGGACGAGCAACTCTCGATATGACGCCTCGCAGGTCGCTGGAGCGCGGTCCCGCCATTCCGCCGGAATCACTCGAGTGGTGATGTCGTACACCCTGCCGAACGAGCCGTTGCGCCAGGCGGTGATGCGGCCCGATGCGAAGAGCCACTCGAGGGCGAGCTTGCCTCGTCCGTAGCCCCACCACGGACCGGTGCGCATTCCCGGGTTGGCGAGATCGGACACCGTCATCGGACCGTGTTCGGCGATCTCGTCGTACACCGCCTCGACGTACCCGGGGTGCTCCTGCTCCAGCTCGACGAGGCTGCGCCACGGCTTCATTCCATCCATGCGGAACCGCCACAGCGGATAGGTCGAGACCGGCAGGAGCGACGCCGCGTGTCCCCAGTACTCGAAGATCTCCCCCGGGTCGGTGGTGAACTCGTCGAGGCGGCGGCGGTCATAGGCGCCGAGTCGGGAGAAGACCGGAAGGTAATGCGAGCGCTCCAGCACGTTCACGGAATCGAGCTGGAGCAGGCCAATCGTTCGAAAGAGCCGGCGGAAGTGACGACGATCGATCGCCCCCGCCGGACGCGGGCGGTGCAAGCCCTGGGCTGCCAGAGCGATCCTGCTCGCATGTTCCGATGTGATGCGTTTCAACAGAGCGTCTCCGTCGGGCTGGATAAGCTACCCGCATGTCACAAACCGTGCGTGCGGCCCTGCGAACCGCCGTCGCCGTCCCCACGTTCTTTCTCTTCACGTGGGCCATGGCGGCGGCGATCATCTTCATGTCGTTCATCGACAAGGACAGCCCGGCGATCGACTCGATCATTCGATTTTGGAGCCGGCTCTTCCTGACGACCGCGCCGTTGTCGCTCGAGGTGCATGGCAGCGAGCACATCGACCCCTCCCGCCAGTACGTGTTCGTGGCGAACCACCTCTCCAACTTCGACATCCCGGTGATGTTCCGCACCATCCCGGTACCGATCCGCTACCTGGCCAAGAAGGAGATCTACAAGATCCCGCTCGTCGCTCAAGCCATGAACCGCATCGGCATCGTGAAGACGGACCGGCAGGCCGGCGGCGCCGCCCACGCACTCATCAACGAAGGCGTTGCCGCTGCCAAGGCCCGCGGACATTCGCTGATCATCTTCCCCGAAGGCACCCGCAGCAAAGACGGCAAGCTCGGAGGGTTCAAGAAAGGGGCCTTCCGCATCGCCATCGCCAATCAGCTGCCCGTGATCCCGATCACCGTGCAGGGCACGTGGGAGGTGTGGCCTCCGGACGCGAAGATGTTCTTCCCCGGCCACGCCGTCACCATCGTCCACGACGTCATCGAGACCGAGGGCATGGATCTGACCCAGATAACCGAGCTGCGGGATCGATGCCACGCCGCCGTTGCGTCAGTGCTGCCGGCAGAGGCGATCCGGGAACCGTAACGACTCCCCCGGAGCTCGACTCGTCTTCCTTGCAGCACCGCATACGTCGCCAGCTTCGACAATCTGCACACCTCGCCGCGGGATGCCTTCCGCAGCTGCGTCAGCCAACTGGGAACCCCGTCCGCATGGCGGAAGCCTGCCCCACCCTCCTGCATGCCACGGGCCACGAGCCAGACGCGAGCCGACGGTCGGCGGGTGCCGGCCCCAGGTCTTCCCTCGCACCCATCCCCCGGACCGGTCCGATCAGCTCAGAACAGCTAGCCCGAGGAACGCGTCGACCCGTGCCGCATCGCCACCGCGAGCCGCTGTCGTCGCCGCCAGCATCGCGGCAAACGTACGGCACCATTCCCAGATGCGGGCCGGGTCGACCGCAAGCGCCTCGCCGAGTTGGATGCTGCGCGGTCGCCACTTCGCCGGGGAGTCTCGGGGCCAGATCACCCACCCACGTCACCGTGGTCTACAAGTGGACCGCACAGCCCGGCAAGCTGGATGAGCTCGCATCCGTCTACGCCGACGTGACCGATGCGATGGAGGCGAACGAACCGGGAGCCGAAGCCGTGCACATCTACGTCTCAGAACAGGACAACGCGGTGTACGTTCGCGACGAGTTCGAGGATGCCGCTGCGATGGGTTTTCATCTCAGCACCACCGCAGCTGCACACTTTCCGCAATTGCTCGCCATCGCTACCCCGGGACCGTTCTTCTTCCTCGGAGACGTCCCCGCAGAGATGAAGCAGGCCACCGAGCAGATGCAGCTCGGTGGCGAGTTCGCCACCCACGCCGCCGGCTTCGACCGCTGACACCCACCTCGAAGCGCGCAAGTGGGCGACGTTTTCGGTAACCCCGTGGCGTCGCCCACTTCTCCCGGGAAGTGATGCGGTCCTCGCCGGGCCGCGATGCAGCGATGGAACCGACGGACGCAGCTCGTCGTTTCGGGCAACGTGATGGGACGGAGGCCTCCATCACTCCGAGCACGTAGGCGATAGTTGCCGAATCCGGTCGGCTCGTTCATCTAGTCGTACACACCCGTCATGTACGTACGCCCTTCACGGACTTCACAGAGGAAGGCACCGGCCGAGGTGACGAGTTGATAGCGGTCGGCGGCGGGCTCGCCCTCCCACCAGCGGCCGACCTTGCGCCAAGGGCCCGCCCAGGAAACGACCTCGACCCAGCGGCTTCCCAACCGGATCCGCACCGGGATGCCCTCGTCCCAATCCACTTCCAACACCGGCGGCTTCGAAGGGGTGAGCGCCGGGATCGGGGCCGGCACCGACCCTGGCCACGGTGAGGCCACGTCCCGTGCTTCACCCGCCGGTTCTTCGCCCCAGCGGTGCCATTGCATCCGCTCCCCCGGATCGCGTCCGCCCTGGGGGCGAGCCTGTAGCACCTGGTCCGGCCCCACGAGTGCCTGCGTCTGGATGAGCGTGCGATGCGCCTCCGCAGCCGTTTGCGCATCCTCGTGGAGCGCCAGCTGACGGCCCTGATCGGAGATGTCGGCGGGAGCGAGCCGGATGCGCACCACGCCGCCCCGAATGCCGGGGCCGCTGCGCAACTGCGACTCGTCCAGCCAAGCACGCAGCTGCCAGCGCACCCGCTCCGCCAGGGTCAACTCGTCGAAGGGATCGGCATTGCGCCACGTCCTGGTGCGCACCTTGCCGTCGGCCGCCTCCACTTCGACCGTGACCCGGTGCGGTATTGCTCCTCGCAGCGCCGGATCGCCGAGCAGCCGGTGTGCCAGCGAGCGGCCGACAAACGCGGCCTGCTCCAGATTGTCGAGCGGTGGGGAGAAGCGCTCCTCGACATCGAGATCGGGAGGGACGTTGCGAGCGTGGGTAACCCGATCCTCGCCACGTGCCATCCTGTGCGCGGCAATGCCCTCGTTCCCAAAGCGCGACACCATTGCTTCCCGGGGCAGCGCCGCCAGTTCACCAAGCGTGGTGATCCCCAGCCAGCGGAACGTTGCCGCCAGCTCTTCCTTCCCGACCGCCGAGATGTCGAGGGTCTGCAGGAACCCGGCGTCGTCGGCGACCCGGAACACCGGTTGCTCCGCATTCGCCAGCTCTGCCGCACGTTGCGCAGCAAAGGGCCCGGCGGCGAGCCCGATGCGATACCCGTCACCAGTGATGCTGTCGAGCTCTTTGGCAACCCGATCGAGCAGCGCCGCCTCGTCGCCGTAGAACCGCATGGCCCCCGTCACCGGGACCAGCAGCAGCCCGGGAGCGCTCAGTTCCACTCGGGGAATGAGCCCCTCGACACCCTGCACTACGGGCTCGAACGCAACCGCCTCGGCCCCCGGATCGGCCTGCAGCGTCGTGACCGTGGGGCAGATTGCCTCCGCTTCGCGGCGACGCATCCCCACCACCACCCCGGCGGTAGCGGCCGCGGCGTTCACCGCAACGATGCGGTTGCCCTCCCCTACGGCCTGGGCCGGCTCATCCTGCGGTGCGTCCGGCCGGCGCAGCGCCCAGTCCGGATACCACACGCACAGCGTGCGTTCCATCATCCTCAACCTCGATGGTCCGTGCCATGCCCCGCATGACTTTCCCCGTTGCCTCCATCACGAGACGCCTGGCTGCGAGCCTGCCGAACCCGGCGCCTGCCCCCTCCCATTCGATCTCCTTGCCCGCCAGCCGGAGATGGGCGACTCCGGAGGGAAGACTTCCCTGCACGGGCCGCAGCACCAACGGGGTACGCCGGGAACGGGTCATAGCCGCCAACTTCCGAAGCTGAGCGTCCTTCATGCGGGCCGGCACTTCGGCATAGACGGCCTGCATCCCCTCCAGCAGTCCCGTGACCACCCTTCCCCAGGTCACGGGGTCGTCGCAGCGCACGACGATCAGCCGGCCGGGGTCGATCCCCAGCTCCCAAGCGGCAGGTGGGCACAGCCAGCCCCGCACGTCCACATACGCCACCGGTCCCCGGCCTGCGACCGTCGCCAGCATCGACAGCCCCAGCCGAGTGAGCCCCAATCCCGGCGGCCCCTCGAGCCCGACAACGCGCCCCGGCACCAGCGCCAGCACCTCAGCGGTGGGCACGACCGAGGGCGAAAGCAACAATTCTGCTGCTGCCTCCGCCCTCGCCATGCCCGTTCTCCTCCTCCGGTTGTCTCCCTCGAGGGCGCTTCACTGTATCGAACATATGTTCGATACGTCAAGGGAAAGTTCGCTGCGAATGTCCTCCCCGCCAGAGCCCCCTGACCGCATCACGCCCCAGTGCGAACCGTTAGCCTGGATCCGTGCCTCACTGTGGGGCATGAGCGAAGGCCCACCGAAAGGAGCCACTTCGTGTCGGTAGCGAAGGTCATCGAGATCACCTCCACCTCCCCCGGATCCTTTGAGGATGCGATCCGCAAGGGCTTGACCAAGGCCCAAAAGACGATCGACGGGATCCGGGGCGCATGGATCTCAGAGCAGAAGGTCGAATTGGCCGAAGACGGCACCATCAAGCATTTCCGCGTCGACATGAAGTTGACGTTCCTGCTCGAAGACTGAACGAGGTTTCGCTCGAAGCGAGCTTCGAGCGAGTTGAAGTCGTCGCCTTGTTGCGGCGCTTGTTGATCGGGGCGGTGGCACAGCCACCGCCCCGATGCGTGTGGGGAGACACCGAGCACGAGATAGTCCCCCACGAAGTGGGGGACTATCTACCGCCGCCGCAGGCGGGGGTAGGGGGTCATCCGATGCAGAGCGCCCCAGAACACAGCGAGGCCCCTCCGCAGAGGGGCCTCGCTGCTCGTTGAAACGGGTCTTGGCTAGAAGCCGCTCTCGAAATCGTCTTCGAAGCTCACGACCGTGCGGCCGCCGCTATCCGGCTTGCTCTCCGACTGATCGCGGTCCTTGCTGCGATTGCGGTCGCGGCCGTCGCGATCACGGTCACGGTCACGGTCACGGTCACGGCCGCCTCCGCCACGTCCTCCACGGTCACGGCTCCGACCACGGTCGCCGTCACGACGGCGATCGCCGCCACGCCGATCACCGTTGCCGCCACCCTCGGCGGGCTTGGCCCCCGGCTTCATCTCGAGCTCGACACCTTCAGCGAGGTCGAGGCTGACCTTGCCCCGGTCGTCGATCTCACGCACGACCACCTGAACGGTGTCACCGAGCGAGAGGACATCCTCGACCTGGTTGATCCGGCGACCGCCGCCCATCTTGGAGATGTGCAGCAAGCCGTCACGACCCGGCAGGATGTTCACGAACGCACCGAACTTGGTGATGTTGACGACCTCGCCGTCATAGTTCTCGCCCACCTGCGCCTCCGGCGGGAAGCCGATGGCGAGGATGCGCTCACGGGCGAGCTCCATCGAAGCCGAGTCCACCGCACCGACGCGGACCGTTCCGTCGTCGTCGATCTCGATGGTGGCACCCGTCTCCTCTTCGAGCTCGCGGATGACCTTCCCCTTGGGGCCGATGACTTCGCCGATCCGATCCTTCGGGATCGTGATCGCCTCGATCTTCGGGGCGTTCGGGGCCAGCTCCGCACGGTGTGCCGGCATCACCTCCGTCATCGCATCGAGGATGAACAACCGGGCATCACGTGCCTGCGCCATCGCACCGATGAGCACGTCGGCCGGGAGACCCTCGATCTTGGTGTCGAGCTGCAACGCCGTGATCATGTCCTTGGTACCGGCTACCTTGAAGTCCATGTCGCCCAGCGCATCCTCGGCACCGAGGATGTCGGTCAGGGTCACGAACTTGTCATCCTGGTGAATGAGGCCCATGGCCACACCCGCCACCGGTGCCGCAATCGGCACTCCGGCGTCCATCAGCGACAACGAGGATCCACACACGGATGCCATCGACGACGACCCGTTCGACATCAGCACCTCGGATACGAGGCGGAAGGCGTACGGGAACTCCTCGACCTCTGGAATCACGGGCAGCAGTGCCCGCTCGGCCAGCGCCCCGTGACCGATCTCGCGGCGCTTCGGTCCACGCATGAAGCCCGTCTCGCCCGTCGAGAACGGCGGGAAGTTGTAGTGGTGCATGTAGCGCTTCGACTCTTCGACCGAGATCGTGTCGAGCATCTGCTCCATACGCGTCATGCCGAGGGTGGAAACGTTGAGCACCTGGGTTTCGCCCCGCTGGAACAACCCGGACCCGTGGGCCTCGGGCACGACGCCGACTTCGATGCTGAGGGGACGGACGTCGGTCAGACCACGGCCATCCATGCGAACGCCGTCACTGACCACACGTTCACGCATGACCGACTTCTTGACGGACCGGAACGCCTTCTTGGCCATCGACTTGGTATCGACGTCGTCGTCGGCGATGTTCATCCTCGCCATCACGACCGCCGAGATGGCGTCCTCGACGCGGTTGCGCTCCTGCTTGTCGGTGATGACACCGGAGTGCTCGATGACAATGGTCTCGCCGCCGATGTCGTGGCTCTCGCTCACGGCATTGCCCGCAGTGGTTGCGGCGAGCATGGGCCGGGCCAGCGACTCGACCTGTGCGTACACCTCGTCGGTGTAATCGACCACGACGGGGAAGTCGACTGGATCCGGCGTGCCCATCTGCGCCCGCAACTCGACCTGAAGGTCGATCAGCGTGCCGATGTAGCCCTTGGCCTCTTCGAGGCCGCGGGCGACGGTCTCCTCGTCGCTGGCCGGCTGTCCGTTGGAGACGTGGCGGTGACCATTCTCCGTGGCGCCGGCTTCGACCATGGCGATGTCGACCTCGCCCTGGCCGTTGCGCTTGCCGGCGACGATCAGATCGAACACGGACTCCTCGAGTTCCTCGAACGTCGGGAACGGGACCCATTCGCCGTCACGCAGCGCCAGGCGCACCGCACCGAGCGGTCCCATGAAGGGAATCGGGCTGATGGTGAGCGCGGCAGACGCGCCATTCAACGCCGGCACGTCGTAGGGGTTCATCAGGTCGGCCGACATCACCGTGGCGACGATGTGGGTCTCGCTGCGGAAGCCGTCCTGGAACGACGGACGCAGCGGCCGGTCGATCAGTCGAGCCGTCAATGTTGCCTTCTCGGTCGCACGACCCTCGCGCCGGAAGAACGAACCGGGGATACGTCCCACGGCATACATGCGCTCTTCGACGTCAACGGTCAACGGGAAGAAATCGATGCCCTCCCGCAGCCTCCGGCTGGAGGTGGCGGTTACGAGGACTTCGGTGTTGCCCACGCCAACGACAACGGCGCCGTCGGCGAGTTGGGCGAGTTTGCCGGCCGAGATGGTGACCTCTTTGTCACCGATCTGGCCGCGTACGGTGGTCTCTGCCACGCGTGTCTCCTTCGATTGTGGGAGGAGACGTACCCAATTGGCAGTCGTCGAGGCTCTCGCATCCGGGAGCGTCGGCCACTGTCAACTGGGTGTCTGGCTCCTCCGTATGTATACACGGAAGGCGGCCTGAGGCCGCCTCCTCATTTGGTCACCGGCGCAGGCCGAGCCTGGCGATGAGCGAGCGATACCGCTCGACGTCCTGGTTGCGCAGATAGTTGAGCAACCGGCGCCGCTTACCCACCATCATCAACAGACCGCGGCGACTGTGGTGGTCCTTCTTGTGGGACCGCAGATGCTCGGTGAGATGATTGATGCGCTCGGTCAGGACCGCAACCTGGACCTCCGGCGAACCGGTGTCGGTCTCGTGCGTTCCGTACTCTTCGATGAGTGTTTTCGTGTCTTTCACGACAGCAAAGAATTCCTTCGCAGGGGTAACCAGCGGACGAACGTCCGGATGGAAGTGTAACACACTTGCTGTGGTGCGCAGATCGGAATCCCCGGTTCAGGCGGTTGCGCCGCCCAACTCGGTGATCGCTTCGACTTCGATCTCGATGCGCCACGCCGGGTCGAGCAGTGCCCCGGCCGCGAGCATCGTGGCGGCCGGAGCCGCCGCACCAAAGAGCTCATGGTGGGCACGGCCGACCTCATCTGCGTCCGCCGGATCGACGAGAAACATACGAGTGCGCACCACATCGGCGGCCGTGCCGCCCAAATCGGTGATCGCAGCGAGGGCGATCTCTCCGCACCTCCACATCTGCTCGTATGCCGTTGCGGCCACTTCCTCGCCCGGCGGCGGAATGGGTGCCGTTCCGGCGACGAGGATGCGGTCGCCAATGCGAACGGCGCGACTGAATCCGTAACGAGCCTCGTACGGCGATCCGGAGCGGGCATGGCGTCGAGACATGGAGCCGCACCCTAGCGACGGCATGCCCGGCCGACCTCACTAACGTCCTGCGCATGATCCCAGCACCAGCACCAGAGGTGCCCACCTGCACCGTCACCGAAGCTGCCGAACGCCACCAAACGGGCGCTCGCATCATCGACGTGCGCGAGCCGGTGGAACACAACAGCCTGCGGGTCCCGGGAGCGGACCTGCTGCCCATGTCAACCATTCAGTCCTGGTACACGGACCTCGACGTCAACGAAGAGCTCCTGGTCTTGTGCCGCAGCGGGAACCGGTCAGCAACCGTGGTGGATGCGCTGGTGAACCAGGCCGGGTTCACCAACGTCACGAACATCGCCGGGGGCATCATGGCGTGGGGCGAAGCGGGCCTGCCGCTGGAGCACTGACGCTCACAGCAGCGAACGAGCCGTTGCGATGTCGTTCTTGATCTGAGTCACGAGCTGCTCCACGCCGTCGAACGCGCGTTCCTCACGAATGTGCGAGACGAACTCGACGCAGAGCTCGCGTTCGTAGAGGTCTTCCTCGACATCCAAGATATGGACCTCGAGCACCGCCTCGGTACCGCCGAAGGTTGGCCGCACCCCAATGTTGGCGACCGCCGGATGCGAGTCGTCGTTCGCTGAGACCTGCACGGCGTAGACCCCATGCGGGGGAAGCGCCTGGTGGGCAACGAGTGCGAGGTTCGCCGTCGGCACCCCAATGGTGCGGCCCCTGCCGTCTCCCACAACGACGACACCACACACCGAGAATCGTCGCCCGAGCTGCTCCTCGACAACTGCGAGCCGGCCGGCGGCGAGGGCCTCACGAATACGGGTCGCAGAGTACGGCTCGTCGGCTCCCACGAGCGGCGTAGGTGCGACCTCGAAGCCGTAGGCTTCGCCCAGCGCAGCCAGCGTCGCCAGATCGCCCGACTGGCCGTGGCCAAAGCGAAAGCCCTCCCCCACCGACACCACCGACATGTCGAGACCGTCCACGAGCACGTTGCGGACGAACTCCTCCGGCGATTGGCGGCGCAACTCATCGTCGAAGTCGAGCAACGCCACTTGATCGACGCCGAGCTCCGCCAGCAACTCGAGTCGCTGATCCAGGGTCGTGAGCTGAGGCGGAACCCGGTCGGGCGCCAGCACCGCCGCAGGATGCTGCCGGAAGGTCACCACCGTGACCGCGAGGTGGTCGCCTGCGAGTGTTCTCAGCCCGCGGATGAGCGCCTGATGGCCAACGTGAACGCCGTCGTACACCCCGATGGTCGCCGCTGCCGCTCGAGCGGGGCGCGGCCATGTCGAGAAAGGTCCTTCGAGGACTCTCATGCCACTACGACCTCGGGCTTCGCCTTGCCGCCGTCGATGCGGTACACCGCAAGCAGCACCCCGGCGTCGTCGAGCATGCGAAAGGGACCGCTCGACCCGGGTGCCGCCCCGAGTGATGTGGCGGCAAACGGAACGCCGTTGCGGACGGCGGCGGACCGCGCTCGATCGACGTGGATGGCCTCCATGTCCGCAAGACCTTGTGCGGCGCCCATGACCGCATCGGCGAACCTGCCTTCGTCAGCGAGCGCTGCGAGATCTTCGAGAGCCGTGGCCTGCTCGACGCCCAGGCGGCCGTTCTTCGTGCGGCGCAAAGCCACCAAATGTCCGCGGCCGCCCAGTGCCCGAGCGATGTCGTCGGCCAGCGATCGAACGTACGTGCCCGTCGAGCAACGGACTCGAAAACTCAGCTCCGGGTAGTCGGAGGGGGCGAAGTCGAGAATCTCGATCTCCTGAATCTCGACGGGGCGGGCTTCCCGCTCTACCTCGGTGCCTTCACGCGCCAGCTCGTAGAGACGCCGGCCTTCGACCTTTCGGGCCGAGACCATGGGCGGCACCTGGTGGATCGACCCGAGGAATCGCGGGAGCACGGACTCCACGTCGGCGAGGCCAACCGGCATCGGCTCTCGAGACAACACGGCACCGTCGGCGTCCAGGCTGTCGGTTGCAACGCCGAGACGCACCGTTGCGACATATTCCTTGACGCCGTGCTGGACGAAGCGCAGCAAGCGGGTTGCACGACCCAGGCCGAGCACCAGCAGCCCCGTCGCCATCGGATCGAGCGTTCCGGCGTGACCGATCTTGCGTTGCCCGGCGAGACGCCGGGTCTTCGCCACCACGTCGTGCGACGTCCAGCCACCGGGCTTGTCGACCAGCACGAATCCGGTGTGCTGCGGGTCTTTCACCGCAGCGCCTCGCGCACCATCTCGATGGCCTCGTCGACCGTGGCATCCACCGTGAAGCCGGCGGCATTGTGGTGGCCACCACCGCCGAGCGCGTGCGCCACGGAGCCGACATCGATGACGCCGCGCGACCGAAGTGATGCTTTGGTCCTGGTCTCGCCCACCTCGCGCAGCAGACATGCGACCTGAGCTTCCTCGGCGATGCGGATGAGGTCGATGAGCCCGTCGGCCGCCTCGTACCCGATGCCGGCCGACTCGAGGTCTTCAGCGGGCAGACTCGACCACACCAGGCTCAGTTCGGGTTCGAGCGAGGCTCGTGACATGACTGCGCCGGCGACGCCGAGGTACGCAAAGGGCGAGGAGGCAAAGAGGGCCTGACCGATCCGGTCGGGCTCCACGCCGGATTGCAGCAGTCGTGCCGCGATCTCGTGCACCTCAGGACTCGTTGATGAATACTGAAAGCGGCCCGTGTCGGTGACGACTCCCGTGTAGAGCGCTTCGGCGATCGCCTTGTCGACTTGCCAGCCGAGATGCGCCAGGAGGCGGTGGACCATCTGCGCAGTGGCACCGGCGTCGGGTTCGACCCAACTCGCATCGCCGAACCCCCCGTTCGTGCGGTGGTGGTCGATGACGGCGACTCTGGCGGCATCATCTGCGAGCACTGCTGCGGTGCCGAGGCGTTCCCGATCGCCACAGTCGACGACGACCAACAGATCGAGCGGTCGGGGCACGTCGGACACCGTCATCAGCGTCTCGGTGTTCAGGAACTCGAGCTGATGGGGCATCACGAACGGTTCACCAAAGGTTGCGAAGGCTTCCTTGCCGGCGGCACGGGCGGCCATGGCCAGACCCAGCATGGATCCGAGCGCATCGCCGTCGGGTCCCACGTGCCCCGCGACCGCGATTCGGGATGCGGTCCGCAGCTCGTCGGCAATGGCTTCGATACCGCTCACGGGGTTTCGTCCTCGTCGACGTGGAGCTCGCGCAACAGTTGGCTCATCCTCGCTCCGTGGGCAATCGACGGGTCTACATGGAATTCGAGCCGCGGGGTGTATTTCATCCTCACCTGGGCAGCAACCCGCGCCTGGAGGCGGGGCGCCGCATGCTGCAATGCCTCGCCGGTGGCTGCAACTTCCTCCGGTTCTCCGAGCACGGAGTAGAAGACCGATGCGTGCCGGAGATCCGGCGCCGTCTCGACACCGGTCACGGTCACGAACCCGATCCGCGGGTCCTTGAGCAGGCCGATCTCCTCGGCGAGGATCTCGCGGAGGACCTCGTCGATCTTCCGCATGCGAGAGGAACGCTGCCGGCTCATCCAATGCCCTCCCAATGACCCTCGTCGACTCTCAACACCTCGACCTCCGGTCGGCCGTCGAGGTATCGCTTTGCAGTATGCAACGTACGTGTGACATGTCCGGCTTGCGGTCCGACGGCGACGACGCCCAACGTTGCCTTGTTCCACTTGTCCTGGTCGTCGACCTCGGCCACGGCCACGTTGTGGTTGCTGCTGAGTTGGGAAATCACGGATTTCACGACGTGCCGCTTCTCCTTCAGCGACCTTGCGTCGCGAATGCGAAGCTCGATGCGAAACGCCGCAGCATGCATGGGCTGCTCAGGTGCGAGCTACTTCCCGGACCTCATAGGACTCGATCGTGTCGCCTTCCTTGATGTCACGGAAGTTCTCGAGACCTATACCGCACTCGAAGCCGGCCGCCACGGTCGGGACGTCGTCTTTGAAGCGACGCAACGACGTGATCCGGCCGTCGTAGACGACGACACCGTCGCGGACGAGACGGGCACGGGCATTGCGATTGATCTCGCCCTCAGTGACGTAGCAACCCGCCACCATGCCGTAGCGCGGCGCCCTGAACGTCGCCCTGACATCGGCAACACCGAGGAAGGACTCGACCTCCTCAGGCACCAACTCGCCCACCAGCAGGCCCTCGACGTCTTCGAGCAGCTCGTAGATGATGGCAAAGGTGCGGATGTCGATCCCACGCTCCTTGGCGGCCTTGCGGGCGCCGGAATCCGGGCGGACGTTGAAGCCGTAGATGATGGCTTCGGAGGCCTCGGCAAGCGTGACATCGTTGGCGGTGATGCCGCCGACGCCACCGCGCACGAGGTGCACACTGCCGTCGTCGCGCGTGATCTTGACAATCGCATCGCGCAGCGCCTCCAGCGAACCATGGGCATCGGCCTTCACGATGATGCGCAACTCGGCGTGATCCTGAGTACGCAGCTGCTCCAGGAGCTGACCCAGCCGCTCGGTTGCGGTCGGGACGACCAAGTCCTCGGAGCGCCGTTGGTCGAGCTGGTGCTGAGCCAGCTTGCGCGCGGTGCGCTCGTTCTTCACGACCTGGAACATGTCGCCGGCAAGCGGGACCTCGTCCCAGCCCATGACGAGAACGGGGGTGCTCGGCGGGGCCGTCTTCACCTGATTGCCGTTCTCGTCGAACATCGCCCGCACCCGTCCGCTGGCGGCCGCGGCCACGAGGGCGTCGCCACGCTTGAGGGTGCCGCGTTGCACGATCACCGTAGCGACCGGGCCGCGACCAACATCGAGCTGGCTCTCGATGACGGCGCCGACGGCCGGCGCCTTCGGGTTGGCCTTCAACTCTTCGAGCTCGGCGGTGAGGGCGACGACTTCGAGCAGATCGTCGATCCCGGAGTTCTGCAGCGCAGACACCTCGACGGACTCGACGTCCCCGCCGAGCTCGGCAACGACGATGCCGTGCTGCGTGAGTGCGGCGCGGACGCCGTAGGGATCGGCTGCTTCGAGATCCATCTTGTTGATCGCAACGATCATCGGCACGCCGGCGGCTTTGGCGTGATCGATGGCCTCGACCGTCTGCGGCATGACCCCGTCGTCAGCGGCCACGACCAAGATGACGATATCGGTGATGTTGGCGCCACGAGCACGCAACGCCGTGAACGCTTCGTGCCCGGGGGTGTCGATGAACGTGATCTTCTGACCGTTGGCGGTGACCTGGTAGGCACCGATGTGCTGGGTGATGCCGCCCGCCTCGCCTGCGACCACGTTGGCACGGCGAATCGTGTCGAGCAGCTGGGTCTTGCCGTGATCGACGTGACCCATGACGGTCACCACCGGCGGGCGAAGCTCCAAACTCGCCGGATCGTCCTCGTACTCGACCAGGAAAGGCTTCCGGGAATCGTCTTCGACCTCCTCGACCGCCTCCTCGACGAGCATGTCGTAGCCGTAGTGCTTGCCGAGGGGCTCGAGAGCGCCGACCGGGATTGCGCCACCACCGGGGATCATCTCACCCATGGCCATCAGCGTCCGCACCACATCGCCCGTGCGCTCGCCTATCAGCCTGCCGAACTCGGCGGCCGTGATGCCCTCCTCGACGGTGAGGATCGGCTCATCGCCTTCGCCGGCGGCGGCCGGTGGCTCGGCATCCGCCGCAACGGGTTCTGGCTCCGGCTCAGGCGGTGCTGCGGACGGTTCAGGCGCGACCGGGGGCGCCGGAGTCGAAGCTGCCGCGGGCTCCTCCGGTGCCGGTGGTTCGGTCACCGGTGTTGCGGCCTCCGCCGCAGCCGGTTCGACGGCCGTCGCTCCGGGGTCCGCCGCCTCTTCGGCGTCCACTGGATCAGTGGTCGCACTGGAATCGTCGTACGACAGCGTGATGAGGTCGATGGCGTCCTGATCCAGGCCCGACGACGCCGTCTTCACGTCGATGTCGAGCTCCTGAGCGCGCGCCAGCACCTCCTTGGACTCGAGTCCAAGCTCACGTGCCAGCTCATACACTCGTTGTTTCGCCACCCTCACCTCCGCGGGGTTGATCTCCTACGGCGCTAGACCGTGGATGGAGCGGGTGCTTCGCCTTCGACCTCGTCGTCGGGAGCAGCCGCATCGTCTTGTGCTTCTGATTCGTCCACCTCGGCTGATGCCGCTTCTGCGGCAGGGGCCACCTCATCCGGCTCGGCCTCCGGCGTTGCGCCGCCGTCTTCGGCTTCTGGCGCTGCATCTGCGGCGGCGGCCTCGGGCTCCGATTCCGTGGCTTCGGCGGCGGCTGTTTCGTCCGGAACCGCATCGGCCGCACCTGCGGTCGCCTCAGCGTCGTCGGAAACCGGCGCTTCCTCGGCAGACGCGCTGTCGTCGGTGACGGCGGCGTCGTCGCCTTCCGAATCGTCGGCGACGGCCGCATCTTCGGCGACCGGCGCTTCCGCCGGCACGTCCACCGCAGGAGCCGCCGCGGGCGCTTCTTCGGGTTCCTGATCCAGCCCGAGATCCTGGCTCTCGGATTGGATGTCGACCTTGTACCCGGTCAGCCGAGCCGCCAATCGTGCGTTCTGGCCCTCCTTGCCGATCGCCAGCGACAGCTGATGATCCGGAACGATGACCGTGGCGACCCGCTCCTCGTCGTCGAGGCGCACTTCCTTCACCCGGGCGGGGCTCAATGCCTCGGCCAGGAACGACGACGGGTTGTCTCTCCACTCGACGATGTCGACCTTCTCGCCGCGCAGCTCGTTGACGACCTGACGGACTCTGGAGCCGCGGGCGCCGACACATGCACCAACCGGGTCGACGTTCTGATCGTTCGAGGCCACGGCGATCTTCGTGCGGTGGCCCGGTTCCCGGGCGATGGCACGGATCTCTACGTCGCCATCGACCAGCTCGGGCACCTCGAGCTCGAAGAGCGATCGGATGAACTCGGGATGACTGCGGCTGACCACGATCTGGGGACCCTTGCCCTCGGACCGCACTTCGAGGATGTACGCCTTGACCCGATTGCCCCGCTCCAGACGCTCGTACGGGATGCGCTCCGAGGAAGGCATGATCGCTTCGGCGTTGCCCAGGTCGAGTATGGCGTAGCGGTGGTCGGACTGCTGGACGATGCCGGTCACCAAGTCGCCTTCGCGGCCCTCGTACAAGTCGAACACCTGCTCGCGCTTGGCGTCGCGGAGCCGCTGCAAGATCACCTGCTTGGCCGTCTGCGCCGCGATACGCCCGAAGTCGTCGGGAGTGTCCTCCCATTCGCTGATGACGTTCCCGTCCTCGTCGAGCTCCTGCCCGTACACGATGATCTCGCCGGTGTCGGCGTCGATGGTCACCCGTGCCTCCTCGGCGGCGCCCGGAGTGCGCTTGTACGCAGACACGAGGGCGTTGGCGAGCGCATCGAGAATCGTGTCGGCAGGGACACCCTTCTCGCGCTCGAGCAGCTCCAACGCTTCGAGCAGGTTGTAATCCATCGTGTTCCTCTCAGTGCTCGGCTTTGCCGGGCTGTGCCGCACCCCACACGAAGATCGTGCGAGCCGACGTCACGTCGCGGTATGGAATGGTCCGAGTTCCCGTCTCTGTCTCGATCGTGAAGTCATCGTCGCCGGCGCCCGTCAAGACGCCGCGATGCACACGTTCCCCTTCGATCGGCATCCGGCTCTTCACCTTCACCTCACGACCCACCGACTTGCCGTAGTGCTGCGGCCGGCGCAGCTTGCGCTCGAGGCCGGGCGAACTCACCTCGAGGGTATAGGCGCTCTGGATGGGATCCTCCTCGTCCAGAATGCGCGAAACACCGCGCGAGATGCGGGCAATGCGGTCGACGTCCACGGGCTCGGTTGCGTCGATCGTCACTCGAACGATCGATGCCCCTCCTTGGCCGACGACCTCGATGTCATCCAACTCGATACCTTCGCGAGCGACATACGGCTCGATCACCTCCCAGAGGCGCTCTGCCGAGTCGCTCACCGTTCCTCCTCGTCATCGCCTTTCAGCCACTAACAAACGAGGCGGGCACACGCCCACCTCGACGACAACATCTCAGTTGCGGGCAGAGTATACCAGGCGACTAGGTCGACTGACCCATGCGCGAACAGGCTCGACTGCCGTCGGAGCGGCCGCTCAGCGGGCTGCGAGGACCCGTTCGACCACCTGTGCGACCACGGCCGACACCGGCACGTTGTCGGTGTCGCCCGTTGCTCGATTCGTCAACTCGACCTCGCCGGCAGCCAGGCCGCGCGGCCCCACGGTGATGCGCAGCGGGATCCCGACGAGTTCGGCGTCGTTGAACTTCACCCCCGGACGTTCCTTGCGATCGTCCAGGATCACGTCGACGCCTGCGTCAACCAGAGCGTCGTACATCGTCTCGGCCGTGGCCACCGTCTCGGGATCGTCGACCTTGACGACGGTGACCACAACCTCGTACGGCGCCAGCGACATCGGCCAGACAATGCCCTTGTCGTCGTGGTGGTTCTCGACGACGGCAGCGATGTTGCGGCCAACCCCGATGCCATACGAACCCATGTGGATGAAGCGCTCCTCGCCGGCCTCATCGAGCACGGTCGCCCCGAGCGCCTCGCTGTATCGCGTTCCGAGCTTGAAAATGTGGCCAACCTCGATCATGCGGGTGATGTCGAGCGTGCCGTCGCATTTGGGGCAGCGCTCACCGCGTTGGACGAGTCGCAGGTCGAGCCAGGCGGCGACGGCGATGTCTCGGGCAACGTCGACACCACGCAGGTGCCAGTCGTCCTCGTTGGCGCCCGTGACCATGTTCGTGCGGCCCTGCAATGCTGGATCGGCCACGATGCGGACGTCGGACACCCCAACTGCGCCGAGGCTGCCGGGATCGGCGCCGAGCGCATCCCTGATCTCGTCTGCGTTTGCGGGGCGTACGTGCTCCGTGCCGAGTCCGTCGATGAGCTTCTGCTCCATCAACTCGTGGTCTCCGCGCAGCAGCACCAACGTCACGTCGCCGTCCACCACGTAGACCAGACTCTTGATCTGCCGGCTGGCCGCGGCGAAGTCGAAACCTTCGGCCAGCCCGGCGATGGTGCGAATGCCGGGCGTCGCAAACCGCTCCGGCGCACCCTCCCAGGGCGTGTCTTCGATCGGCGCCAGCCGGGAGATGGCCCGCTCCACATTGGCGGCGTAGTCACCGGCGCTGCATCGAGCGACATCGTCCTCGCCGGCCGGAGAGGCGACCATGAACTCAACCGACTCCTCGCCCCCCATCGACCCGGAGCTGGCATGGACCGGCAGCGCAGCGAGATCGATTCGGTCGAAGATCCTGCGGTAGGCGTCGAAGTGGCGGTCATATTGGACCGCCAGACCCGCCTCGTCGATGTCGAACGAGTAGGAGTCCTTCATCGTGAACTCACGCACTCGCAACAGTCCTGCTTTGGGCCGGGGCTCATCACGGAACTTGGTCTGAATGTGGTACCACATCTGCGGAAGGTCGCGATAGGAACTCAGCTCCGTGGCGACCAGCGCAAAGATCTCCTCGTGCGTCATGGCCAGCAGCAGCTCGGTCCCGCGCCGGTCTTCGAACTTGACCAGGATTCCTTCGACATCGTCGTAGCGTCCCGTCTTCCGCCAGACCTCGGCAGGGTGGACGACGGGAAGCAGAAACTCCTGCCCGCCAATGACGTTCATCTCCTGACGAATGATCGACTCGAGCTTCGTGGCGACCTTCATTCCGAGCGGCAGGAGCGAGTAGGAACCGGCCATGAGCTGTCGCATGAAGCCGCCGCGCAGCAGCAGTTTGTGGCTCGGCGCCTCGGCGTCCGCCGGATCGTCACGCAGAGTAGGAATGAAGGCTCGGGACCAACGCAAGAGATTCTCCCCGAAGTGGATGCGGTCGCCGGAGTTTAGAGCACCCACGTCCGCACGGAGGAAGCGGCGCTCGGCGTTCCCCTACCCCACGCTGATCCGGTAGGTGCCGAACTGGGCCCCAACGTCTTCGACCGTCACCACATAGCTGCCGGGGGCAAGCCCCTCGACGACCAACGCCGGATCCTCGAAGAAGAAGCCGCGCTCGTGCTCCACCTCGGCGACGATGCTGCCGGTGCTGCGGTCGAAAAGCGTGATCCGAACCCTGGTCTGGGCCTCGACCTCGATCACGGCGGCGCTGCCGGCCTCGGAGACCTCGAGGTAGTACCAATCTCGGTCGCCGGGCACGTCGACGAAACCCGTGAGGCCCAACCCGGGTGCGAGCAACCGTGCATCGTCTGGATCGTCCAACGCCACCAGCGGCCGGCTGACCTCGACGCTCGTCGCCGCCGGGCCCCGAGCTTCCGCCAGGACGACGCCCGGTGTCGCAAGGCCCCAGAAGACGTCCAGCGCGCCGCTGCCGGCGTCCAGTTCGATCCCGAACGGGTCGAGTGCACGCCAATCGACGGAACGGTCACTGGTCAGCTCGGAGCGTGCACCCGGGCTGAGCCACGTGACGAAGGCGGCCTGTTCCCATGGCCCTTCGAACGCCAGCTCGAGCGAGCGCCGACCGCCGAGGCGGGGCGGGCGCCTCTCGTCGATGCTCGTCAAACCGTCCGCCTCCAGCGTCGAGAGCCGGGCGACGACGTCTTCGACGCTCAACGAGTAGAGGTCCGAAGGACTTCCGAAGGTGGTAACGCCGACCAGGCGCCCGTACTCGTCGACGAGCGCTCCCCCGCTCTGACCGCCGATCGCGGGTGAACCGCTGTGGACCCATGCCGCTCCCGAGAACTCCCAGTCGCGCACCGCTCGAAACGGACCAACATCGATGGTCGGATCCGGTGCGAAGTCGGCGGCTGCCGGGTAGCCGACGACGTAGAGGACGTCTCCGTCCGCCAGCTCGGTGGAGGAACCCAGCGGGACGGGCTGGGGCAAGCGTGGGCTCTCGACCTGAATGAACGCCAGGTCTGCCCTGGGATCGATGCCGACGACCCGCCCGGCGCGCCGGCTGTCGCCGGGGAACAAGACGCCGACAGTGGTGAAGGGCCAGATCACGTGGGCGTTGGTCACGAGGATGTCTTCAGCGACCAGGACACCGCTTCCGCTGCCGTTGAACGTCGTGACGAACGCAACTCTCGGCGTGATCGCCGCTTGGATGTCAGCTGCCGTGAACAACTCGAGGGGTGCGATCGCGGTCTGCGCAAAAGTCGTGGTCGTCACGGTGCTCATCGTGGTGGTTGGGGGCATGCCCCCGTCGGTGGTGTCGACCACGGCGATCGTCGTCGTGGTCACGGTGGTGGTGGCAGGCGGCGCCGCCGCCGGTTCTGCTCCGTCGCCGAAGACGATGGCGAGCACGACCACGAGTCCGGCGGCGATCAAGAACCCGGTCAAGAGATCGAGCTGGTTCCGGGGGTTTGGATTCACTCGCCTCTCGCCACCTCGGCTACGGCATCGCGGCGCTCGGTGGCGCGATTGGCATCACCCTGTACCGAACGAAGCTCCAGCGCCGTCTCCGACGCCAGCAGTGCGGCGTTGGAATCAGCCGCAGCGAGGCGGGCCTCAAAGCCCTCGTCGACCAGCCGGCGCGCCTCGTCGACGAGCGCGTCCACCATCTCAGCCTCAGGAACCACTCGCACGACTTGGCCCTTGATGAACAGGTGGCCCTTGCCGCGACCGGCGGCGATGCCGATGTCGGCCTCGCGTGCTTCCCCCGGCCCGTTGACGACGCATCCCATGACCGCGACCTGGATCGGCAGCTGCTCGGCCTCGAGCGCCGCTTGAGCGTCTGCCGCAACCTTGATGACATCGACCTCCGCCCGGCCGCAGGATGGGCACGCGATCAGATCGAGGCCCTTGCGCTCCCGCAGGCCGAGGTACTCCAGCAGGGCGCGCCCGGCTTTCGCCTCCTCGACCGGATCAGCCGTCAGCGAGAACCGAATCGTGTCACCGATACCTTCGAGCAACAGCGTGGCGATGCCGGCAACCGACTTGATGAGGCCGCCGGGCGGCGGACCGGCCTCAGTGACGCCCAGGTGCAAGGGGTAGTCGACGGTGTCGGCAAGGAGGCGGTACGACTCGACCATCGACGGCACGTGGCTGTGCTTCACCGAGATCTTGATGTTGGTGAAGCCGACGTCTTCGAGATAACGGATCTCTTTGACCGCCGAATCGACGAGGGCCTGCGGCACCGGCGATCCGTATTTGTCGAGCAGATCCTTGTCGAGCGACCCGGCATTGACCCCGACCCTGATCGGAACTCCTGCGTCACCAGCCGCCCGGGCCACGGTCTTGATGTGCGATTCCTTGCGGATGTTCCCCGGGTTCAAGCGGAGCCCGGCAACGCCGGCCTCGAGGGCGGCCAGCGCGAGGCGGTACTGGAAATGGATGTCGGCGATGATGGGTACCGGAGCCCGTGGCACGATCTCAGCCAAACCTTGAGCCGCGGCCACGTCGTTGCACGTGATGCGCACGAGGTCGGCTCCGGCGCCGGCGAGCGCATAGACCTGCGCCAGCGTGCCATCGACATCGGCCGTCTTCGTCGTCGTCATGGATTGCACGGTCACGGGGGCGCCGCCCCCAACGGGTACGTCGCCGACGTGAAGTTGCCGAGTGATGCGGCGTTGACCTGCCATGGGGCAATCGTAGGGCGACCTGCACGCTTCCCCGACCTCGCAGGACCCGGATGGATCAGCCCGGCAGCTCGATCGGGTCGACGATGTCGAAGTAGAAGCCGAGCACGCCCAGAACCACGATGAACGCAAAGACGGCTGCGGCCACCGGAAGCAGCTTGCGGACGTCGGCGCTCCGACCCCGGATGCGCTCGTACAGCGCCACCGCAAAGTGCCCACCGTCGAGCGGATACAGCGGTACGACGTTGAGCACACCGACAAACACGTTGACGAGGGCCAGCAACGCAAGGGCGATTTCGACGTTGCTCGCCACCCTGGTCAGGCCGATGGCGCTGATGGGGCGGACCTCATCGAGGGCCTCGCTGTCGGAGTTGACCGTCGCACCGAGCAGGTCGCCGAAGTTCACGACCAGCGACACGAGACCTTGCACGCTCTGCTGGACGGCGAGCGACATGTCCGAAGCCGCGACGCCGATGGCTGCGACGGGACCGATCGACGTGCTCTCGAAAGCAGGGGCGACGCCGAGGAAGCCGATCGTGCCTTCTTCGCTCGGTCGGCTGGCGAGAACGCCGGTGAACGTCATCTCCTCACCATTGCGAATCACGGCGATTTCGGCCTCTTGGC
This sequence comes from Acidimicrobiia bacterium, assembly GCA_035458525.1. Lineage (GTDB taxonomy): Bacteria > Actinomycetota > Acidimicrobiia > Spongiisociales > UBA5794 > DATHZQ01. Next base: position 7,381 of record DATHZQ010000131.1, on the reverse strand, counting down.
CGGGGCGGGAATGCGTGAGCTCGACGAATCCCTCCCAGGAGGCGAAGCTCTCGCCGTCCACGGCTACCAGCACGTCGCCTTCCATGAGCCCCATGAGCGTCGAGGGCGTCGGGAGCACGGTGTCCGTCGTGGTGACGGTGTCGCGCTCCCCGTCCGCACGCACGACGACGACCTCCGCTGCGGCCCCTGCCGGGATCGACGACGCGTCCACCTCGGCGAAAGGCACGCCATCGACGCTGACGACGGTGTCGTCGAACGCCAGATCGATCGGCTGCGCGCCGGCCGCCTCGTCGGGAATGACCAGTGCGGTCGACACCACTGCGATCTCGGTCGAGGGTTCTTGGCTGCCGTACCCGACGGCGAGCCCGTAGAAGATCAGAAAGGCGATGACGAAGTGGCTGCCGATCCCGGCAAGCACGACGATCGACTTCTGCCAGAACGGCTTCTGCCGGTATGTCCGGTGTTCCTCATCGGGATCGACTTCCTCGAACGGGTTCATCCCGATGATGCGGACATACCCACCGAGCGGTATGGCCTTGATCCCGTACTCGGTCTCGCCACGACGGATGGACCAGAGCTTCGGGCCGAAGCCGAAGAACGCTTCGGTTGCCTTCATGTCGAAGGCTTTGGCCGCGACGAAGTGACCTGCCTCATGGATGATGACCATGAGCAGGACGCCGACGATCATTACGACTGGCCCCACGTCACCTCGGTCGGTTGGAGAGGGACAACGGTACTCGTTTCGGACGCCTACCTCGGTCGACCTGGCGCCGTCAGACCTTCGCCAGATCTGCCACGATCGCCGCGGCTTGCGTCCGCGCCGTGCGGTCCGCCTCCAGCACGGCGGCGACGTCTGCCGGCTCACCCCGCGGGGTCGACTCGAGCACGGTCTCGAGCGTTCGAGGGATGTCGAGGAAGCCGATCCGCCCATCGAGAAACGCGCCAACGGCGACTTCGTCCGCGGCATTGAGAGCGGCAGGTGCCACGCCGCCACGGCGGCCGGCTTCGTACCCGAGCTGGAGGCACGGAAAGGCAGCGTGGTCCGGTGCTTCGAATGTGAGCGAACGGCCCGCCAGATCGAGCGGGGCCACAGGTGCGGTGACACGATCCGAGGCCGTGACCGCATACTGAATGGGTACCCGCATGTCCGGCTCGCCGAGCTGCGCCTTCACGCTGCCGTCGACGAACTCGACCAGCGAGTGCACGATGCTTTGGGGATGGACGACCACGTCGATCATGTCGTACGGCACTCCGAACAAGTGGTGCGCCTCGATGATCTCCAGCGCTTTGTTGAGCATGGTGGCCGAGTCGATCGTGATGCGTTCACCCATGTCCCAGGTGGGGTGCGCCAGCGCTGCTGCGGGGGTGACGCTACGCAGCTCGTCGCGGCCGCGACCGCGAAAGGGACCACCGGATGCCGTCAGGATGATCCTGCGAACAGCGGTGGCCGGTTCGCCAACCAAGCATTGCCAGATCGCAGAGTGCTCTGAATCCACCGGCACGATCTCGGCGTGGTTCCGCTGAGCGGCATCCAGCAGCAAGCGCCCACCGGCGACGAGGCTTTCCTTGTTGGCGAGCGCAAGCCGGTTGCCTGACTCGACGGCCGCCAGGGATGGAGCGAGGCCGGCGGCTCCCACGATGCCGTTGACCACGATGGCGTTGGCCGTCGCAGCCAGATCGAGCAGAGCCTCCGTCCCGATACCCACGGCTCCCGCGTGCCCGGCGAGCGCCTCTGCCTTGGCCGCGGGATCGGCGGCAACGAGCATTGCCTCGGGCCAATCTGCGGCAAGGGCGACGAGGTCGGGAGAGGCACGCTGGGCGGCAATGCCGATGACGTCGAGGCTCAGCCGCTCCGCAACCTCGAGCGTCTGGCGACCGATCGAGCCGGTGGCCCCGAGGACGACGAGCGGCTTCAGGTGATCAGCCCCGTAGCGCTGTAGACGACCCAGGCGGCCGGCACGACGAAGAGCAGCGCATCGATGCGATCCAAGATCCCGCCGTGGCCAGGCAGGAGGGTGCCCATGTCCTTGACCCCGATCTGCCGCTTGATCGACGAGACCGCCAGGTCGCCCAGGGGCCCCATCCCGACTGCCGCCCCGGCGAGCAGCAAGGCGCTCATTCGCGAGAACGGGCCGAGGAAGCTGAGGCCGAACCCGATGACCAGCGTGATCAGCGCTCCACCGACCAAGCCCTCGACCGTCTTCTTGGGCGAGATCACCGGTGCGAGGGGGCGACGGCCGAAGGTCCGGCCGGAGAAATACTGACCAACGTCCATGGCGACCACCAACACCACCGCCCCGCCGATGAGCCAGACGTAGTCGTCTGAAGCAATGATGGGCATGGCAAATGCTCCAAACCCGCCGACCCAGGCCAATCCGAGGATCGTGAGTGATGCATCGCGCAGGGTGTGTTCTCGTGGCGCCGTGGTGCCGTAGAACAGCGCCACTGCGATCAGCGTTGCCACGATCGCGACGGGAATCGCGACGACTCCCCAGATCAATGCGCCGAGAAGGCAGCCGAGGGTGCCGGCCAAGCCGAACGCAGAAACCGGGTGGTGTCCGGTTCGCAGGAGCGCTGCGTAGAACTCAAACGCTGCGAACGTGAACACGATGACCGCCAGTACCCCGAGGGCGATCGGGGTGAGCAAGCTGAGGGAGAACAGCAGGAGCAGCCCCAACCCCGTTGCGATGCGCAAGCCGAGATCTGTGAGGCTGGCGGGCTCTGCGGAGGCTTCCGCCGGAACCTCGCCCGTCACGTCGTCGAGTCCCACGACGCCTGTCTCCAAGCCCGGCATCGCCGCGGCTACGGCGCTCTGCTCGGTCTCCTCGTAACGGCTGCGCTCCAACTCGGCGGCGAGACCCTCGTACTCCTGGGTCGAGGAGCCGACGTAGTCGTTGTCGGTGAAATCCTCCCAGTCGACGGCGCGATCGACCGGCGGAACGTCATCCGCGGGGGCGCCGGTTGGGAATTCGAGCACCTCGCCCGGTGGCACCTCGGGAGGTGGCGGCGCCAGGGGCAGCTCGACCACGGGTGCGGGCGGCGGCTCGCCATTGCCGTCGTCGGCGTCACCGGCGAGGTCGGACAGCGTGAAGCCGGGGTCGGTGGGGTCTGCCAGCTCGAACGGCTCGAAAAGCTCTCCGCCTTCGGGTGGGGCCAGTTCCGGCGGTAGCGTCTCGCCCATCTGAGGAGCGGCGGTGAAGCGCGACTCGTCAGGACCCGTCTGGGATGCGGCGTCGTCGGGAGGCGGCGCGGCGAAGTCGGCTTCCCCTTCGGTGCCGACGTCGAACTGCACGTCACCGGGTTCTCCGGTGAAGACGTCGGTCAGGCCGTCCGGGTCGTCGCTGCGATCCGGCGGGCCGCTTGTCCGATCATCGGTCACATGGGCCTGTTTCTCTCGTCTGCCGCGTCCTCCACGGTCAGACCTCCATCAGCTCCTCCTCCTTGTGAAGGAGGAGGTCGTCGAGCCGTTTGATGTGCTCGTCGGTGAGTTCCTGGAGTTCGTTCTCGGCGCGACGGATGTCGTCTTCCGAAACGTCGCCCTCCAGGGCCTCGAGATCGTCTTTGCAGTGCCGGCGCACGTTGCGAATCGCAATCCGTCCCTCTTCGGCGATGTGCCGCGTGAGGCGGATCAGTTCCTTGCGACGCTCTTCGGTGAGCGCCGGAAACGCCAGGCGAATGATGTTGCCATCGTTGGACGGGTTGAGGCCCAGATCGGCAGTCCGGATCGCCTTCTCGATTTCACCAATCGCACCCTTGTCATACGGCGACACGATCAGCATGCGGGCCTCGGGAACCGAGAACCCGGCCAGTTGTTGGAGCGGCGTCGGCGCCCCGTAATAGTCGACGGTCACCCGGTACAGCAGCCCCGGATTGGCGCGCCCAGTCCGGATGGTTCCAAACTCACCCGCTGTGTGGGCGACGGCTTGGTCCATCTTGCCTGAAGCTTCGTCGAGTAGCTCTCCGATCACGGCCCACCTCGTCTAGTGCACTAGCGTTCCAACGGGCTCGCCACGGACCGCCGAAGCGATGTTGCCGGGCTCCATCATGTTGAAGACCCGGATGGGCAGCGCGTTTTCCATGCACATCGTAATGGCCGTCGAGTCCATCACCTGGAGTCTCTTGGAGATGACGTCCATGTAGCTCACCTCCTGGTGGAGGCGGGCGTCCGGATCTTCGACCGGGTCTGCGCTGTAGACGCCGTCGACTTTGGTCGCCTTCAGCACCGCATCGGCGTTGATCTCGGCGGCTCGCAGCGCTGCGGTCGTGTCGGTGGTGAAGTACGGGTTGCCCGTTCCGCCGGCGAGGATCACGATACGACCCTTCTCCAGGTGTCGTATCGCCCGGAGCCGGATGTAGGGCTCGGCGACCTGCTGGATGGAGATGGCGGTCTGCACGCGACACTCGGATCCCGCACGCTCCACACCGTCGCGCAGCGCCAACGCGTTGATCACGGTGGCCAGCATGCCCATGTAGTCGGCGTTGGCGCGGTCCATGCCCTTCGCCGCCGAGCTCAGGCCTCGGAAGATGTTGCCGCCGCCGACGACCACAGCGATCTCGTGCCCTTCGCTGTGGACCTTGGCGATCTCACCCGCAACGTGATCGACGGTCGGCGGATGAATGCCGTAGTTGGTCGCGGGGTCGGCGAATGCCTCGCCGGAGAGCTTGAGGACGACCCGGCGACTCACTCGGCTCCGCCGCTCTCGCCGACCTGAAGCCGCGAGAAACGCGCCACCGAGATGTTCTCGCCCATGGCGACCGCGAGTTGCTGCACCATCTCGCCAACCGTGCCTTCGAACCGCTCGGAACGGACGAACTCCTGATCGAGGAGCACGTTGTCCTTGTAGAACGAGTTCATCCGGCCTTCGACGATCTTCTCGATGATGTGGTCGGGCTTGTCCTCGTTGCGTGCCTGTGCGGTGAGCACGGCGCGTTCCTTCTCGAGCACATCCTCCGGCACGTCTTCACGGCGCACCCACTGCGGGCGAGCCGCAGCGATGTGCATGGCGAGGTCGTTGGCGGTGGCTTGGAAGTCGTCACTCTTGGCGACGAAGTCCGTCTCCGCCGCAAGCTCGACGAGGACCCCGATGACGGGGCGACCCGCCTGCGTATGCAGGTAGGAGCCGATCGCGCCCTCGGTTTGCTCCCGCTCACCCCGTTTGGCGGCGGCGGCGAGACCGCGCTCCCTCAGGAGATCCGCGGCCTTGTCCATGTTGCCTTCCGCATCCGTGAGCGCACGTTTGGCGTCCATCATGCCGGCGCCAGTGGCCTGGCGAAGGGCTTGAACGTCCTTGGCGGAGATCTGGGTCATGACGGCCCCTGGTTCGAAGTCTCTTTGCGCCCTGCCTCGAACAGCTCGCGACCGCCCCTGGCAGCCGTCGACATGATTTCACTGAGCAGCTGCGACGAGCGGATCGCGTCGTCGTTGCCGGGAATGACCATGTCGATGTCGTCCGGATCGCAGTTGGTGTCGACAACGGCGACGATCGGGATCTTGAGACGGGCGGCTTCCGTCACCGCGATGTGCTCTGTCTTCACGTCGATCACGAACACAGCGTCGGGCTGGCGGTGCAACGTCCGAACCCCGCCGAGCACGGTCTGCAGCTTGACCAGCTCACGGCGAAGGCGGAGCCGTTCCTTCTTCGGCAATGCGTTCATCTCACCCGACGAGTCCATACGTTCCAGCTCGAGCATGTACAGCACGCGCTTGTGGATCGTTTGGAAATTGGTGAGCATCCCGCCGAGCCACCGGTGATTCACGTACGGCATTCCGGCGTTGTCTGCGGCGTCCTTGATGGCAGCCTGCGCCTGCTTCTTCGTGCCGATGAAAAGCACCGTACCGCCGGAAGCGGTGGTGTCCTTGAGGAATGCTGCAGACGCCTCGATGCGCTCGAGTGTCTGCCGCAGATCGACGATGTGGATGCCGTTCCGTTCAGTGAAGATGAACGGACGCATCTTGGGGTTCCAGCGACGTGTCTGGTGACCGAAGTGGACTCCGGCCTCCAGTAGCTGTCGCATGCTCACGACGGCCAAGGTTTCCTCCTATGGCGATTTGGGTTGTGCCTCCGCCCACGGTGACCCGGCGCACACACGCGAACGTGTTCGGTGCGTCATGGAGCCGGGGCCCGTCCCTGCGAAGCCGAGGCTTCGACCCTTGGGACCAAGGTGAGCGTGCGAATTGCGATGGAGTGTACAGGGCCGCCACTTGTGGCCAAAACGTGGCGAGCGACGTTAGGCGCGGGGATGGCTGCGGTCGTACGTCGATCGCATGTGGCGACGGGAAACGGCGGTGTAGATCTGGGTTGTGGCCAGCTCCTTGTGACCCAGCAGCTCCTGAACGCTTCGCAGGTCGGCGCCGTTCTCCAGCAGGTGTGTGGCGAAGGAGTGACGGAGTGCGTGAGGAAACGTGCCGAGACGCCTTCGCACGATGCGCCGGATGCCCCTGGCGTCGAGCTTGCCACCTCGCACGCCCACCCAGAGCGCATCGCCCGCATCCGTCCCGGCGAGCGCCGGCCGGCCTTCCGTTGTGTAGCGACGGACGGCCGTGCGTGCCGCCCCGAGGAACGGCACATCGCGCTGCCGGTCGCCCTTGCCGGTGACCCGGACGAAATCACCGCTCGCAACGTCAGCGACGACGAGCGAGGCGATCTCGGCCACACGAAGCCCGGTCCCGTACAGCATCTCGAGCAGCGCCCGATCTCGGAGCGCGACCGGGTCTTGCCCTTCGGAGAGCGCATCCAACGCCTCTGCGACGGCATGGGCGGGAAGCGCTTTGGGCAGCGTTTGCGGGCGCTTCGGTCGCGCCAGCTGCTCGGCAGGGTTGGCGTCGATGAGGCTGTGTCGCACGGCATCGTCGAGAAATCCGCGCACCGCCGATGCCTTGCGGGCGATCGTCCGGGGGGCGTAGCGGCGGGCACTCAGCTGAGCGAGGAAACGGCGCAGCGCCATCCGATCGATCTCACCAACGGCTTCCACACCCAAGCGCTCGCAGAACGCCACGAGTTGCGTCAGATCACGCCGGTAGGCATCCACCGTGTGATCCGAGAGCATGCGCTCGGTCCGCAACCTCGAGAGGTAGGCGTCAACGGCCTCGTCGAGCGGCGTCGCCGCGGGCTCACCCATGGGTGGATGGTCCCCCGGTGCGACCGGAACGTCAACGACCCTTGGTTGCGACCGGCAGATCACGCCGGCCCCGCGGGCGGTCCGAGCACGAGCGACAGTTCCTCGACGAGGTCATCGGGACCGAGCACCGGATGCGCCCCGTCCCGAATGAGGAGGTTGCAGCCCTCGGATGAGGCCCGACGCACATCACCCGGGACGGCAAACACCGGCCTCCCGTGCACCAGCGCGTAGTTGGCCGTGATGAGCGCTCCCCCTTTGACGG
>DATHZQ010000130.1:0-45653 GCA_035458525.1 Acidimicrobiia bacterium | reverse complement strand
GGTCGATTGGCGTGTACTCCATGTACAGGTTGTTCTCGCACACGAAAACCACCGGGAGCTTCCAGATCGCCGCGAAGTTGAGGGCCTCGTGGAACGCACCGATGTTGGTCGTGCCATCGCCGAAGAAGCAGACCGTCACCTGGCCGCTGCGACGCATCTGCGCCGACCACGCGGTGCCGTTGGCGAGGGGAAGGTGCGATCCGATGATCGCATACGACCCCATCATCCCTCGTTCCGCATCGGAGAGGTGCATCGACCCGCCCTTGCCGCCCATGAGGCCGTTGGCTCGGCCGAGCAGTTCGGCCAGCACACCTTCCATGGATGCCCCTTTGGACAGGGTGTGGGCGTGGCCGCGATAGGTGGCGAACACGTAGTCGTCCTCACGCATCGCCTCGCCGAATCCCGCCGAGACCGCCTCCATGCCCAGCGACAGGTGGCTGGTCCCCTTCACGAGGTTCTGCATGAACAGGTCGTAGGCCCGCTTCTCCAGCTGGCGCAGCTCTTGCAGCCTCGCATAGAGACGGAGCCGGGTGGCGTCGTCGAGCTCCAGGTTCGGGTCACCGTTCGGTTGCGGGAGACGTACCGGTCTGACCGAATAGTCGTACAGGCCGTCCTCGCGAGGTTCAATACTCATTGGCCACCATCAACTCCTCGCACGGGAAGAGCGTGATGATCTTGGGCCCGTCCGCCGTGACGACGACCTCTTCCTCGATTCGTGCCGCCGACCGTCCGTCCGCAGCTGGAGCGTAGGTCTCCAGAGCGAAGACCATCCCTTCCTTGATCTCCACGGGATCATCGAGCGAGTTGAGGCGGCTGATGATCGGCCGTTCGTGGAGACCAACACCGACGCCGTGGCCGAACTGCAGACCGAAGGCATCCATCTCGTCCTCGAAGCCGAACTCATGCGCTTCCGGCCACACGCTGGCGATCTGGTCGGTCGTGTTGCCAACCTTCACCAACGCGATCGCCGCATCCATCCACTCGCGCGATTGTTTGAACGCATCACGCTGCGCCTGGCTGGCCCTTCCCACCACGAACGTGCGGTAGTAGCACGTCCGGTAGCCGTTGAACGCATGGATGATGTCGAAGTAGGCCTGGTCGCCCGGGCGAATGAGCCGATCGGAGAAGACGTGGGGATGGGGGCTGCAGCGCTCGCCGGCGATCGAGTTGATGGCCTCGACGAACTCGGAGCCCATCTCGAAGAGGCGCTTGTGTGCCAGTGCCACGATGTCCGATTCCCGGACCCCAGGTTTCAACGCCTCGTAGATGTCTTGATAGACCCCGTCGACCATGGCGCACGCCTGGGTGAGCAGCATGATCTCGTCTTGGTTCTTGATCTCTCGGGCGAGCATCATCAGCGCCTGGCCGTCGCGAACGTCGAGGCCGGCAGCCTGCAACTGGATGAAGAACATCGCCTCGGCGACGTCGACGCCGATCGGCATGCCCTCGACCCCTTCGTCCCGCAGGACGCCGAGAAGCTCCTGGACCGCTCGCTGTGGCAGCCCGCTGCTCGGGGCGATTGCGCCCTGCAGACCCAGGTTGCCGGCTCTCGAGTTGTCCCGGTCGTAGATGGAGGGAAGTTGCAGGCGGTGCGCTTTCGCCGCCGATCCGAAATCCCACACGTACGGTCCACCCGTGCGGGTCACGAGTGCGTAGCGCTCGGTCTTGTTGAAGCCCCAATAGCCGATGTTGGTCGACGTGGCGTAGCGGATGTTGGAGGTCTCGAACAACAGCAGCGCTCCGAGATCGGAGTGCTCGAGCTGCTCGCGGACGCGCCCCAGACGGTAGGTGCGCAAGCGGTCGTAGTTGACCCGCTCCTCCCAGTCGACGGCTTGGATCCCGGGGGAAGGCGTGGTGGCGACGGGAAACTCGGGGGTCGTAGCCATAGGAAGCTCCCTCCTCGGATGCGGGTACACAGCCGACTGCAATCGATTGTAGCCAGCGATCCTCCCGCCACGACGGGCCCCGGCAGCCTTGTATACAATCGATTGCATCCGGCTTGGGAGGAGATGCCCGCATGGCAACGGAACACCGGCTCGGTTGGATCGGCACGGGACGCATGGGCTTTGCGCTCTGCAAGCGGCTCCTCGCAGCCGGACACGATCTGTGGGTGTACAACCGCACCCGGAGCAAAGCCGAGCCTCTGGAGGAGCTCGGGGCCAAGGTGGTCGACAGCCCTGCCGTGTTGGGAAGTCGCGACATCGTCTTCACGATGGTGGCAGGCCCCAAGGACGTCATGGAGGTCACGACCGGCCCTGCGGGCGTCCTCAGCGGCTCGAACCGACCTGCGATCGTGGTCGATTCGACGACGATCGATCCTGCCTCATCCGAGCAACTGCGCGCTGAAGCGGCTGAGCTCGGTACGAGCGTCGTGGCGGCTCCGGTCAGCGGTAATGCCAAGGTGGTGAAGTCCGGGAAACTCACGGTGGTTGCATCGGGTCCCCGAGACGCGTATGACACGGCGTTGCCGTACCTCGACGCATTCGGGCGAAGCGTCACCTACGTCGGCGAGCGTGACGAGGCCCGGCTGGTCAAGCTGTGCCACAACCTCCACCTCGGCGTGGTCACGCAGTCGCTCGCAGAGATCACGATGCTGGCCGAAGCCGCCGGCGTGTCGCGGCACGATTTCCTGGCGTTCCTCAACGACAGCGTGATGGGCTCGACGTTCACGACCTACAAGGCTCCTGCGTTCGTGAACCTCGACTGGACGCCGACGTTCACGTGGCATCTGCTGCGGAAGGACCTCGAGCTGGGCCTGGCGACCGGACGCGAGCTCAATGTTCCCATGCAGACGGCTGCCCTCGTTCACCAGCTGGTGCTCGACGGGATCGGGCGCGGCTACGGCGACATGGACTTCGGAGCGTTGCTCGAACTCGAGGCCGGCGCCGCAGGGCGCGAGCTGACGTCGGAGGACCGCGAAGTCTCCGACGGTCTCGGATGAAAGGGCGCTGATGCCCAATCCAGAGCTTCAGCGACTGATCGCGGACGGGCCCGCCCCGCTGTCGATCGGAGGCGAGAGGGTTCCGGCTTCGGACGGGGCGACCATGGTCGTGCTCGATCCCGCAAGTGGAGAACCGCTCGCTGAGGTTGCCAGCGCCTCGGTCGCAGACGCGTTGGATGCCGTGACGGCCGCCTACTCGGCCGCCGGCGAGTGGGCGGCGACACCGCCGAGAGTTCGCGCCGAGATCCTCCGTCGCGCGTTCGAGATCATGGTGCGACGAGCGGACGAGATCGCCGAATTGATCGTCATGGAAATGGGCAAAGCGCTCCCGGAAGCGAGAGCTGAGGCGACCTATGCGGCGGAGTTCTTCCGCTGGTTCTCGGAGGAGGCGGTGCGCAACCAGGGCTCGATCGCAACCGCTCCGGGCGGCGACAAGCGCATCATCGCCCTCCACCAACCGATTGGCGTCTCGCTGCTCATCACACCCTGGAACTTCCCAGCGGCGATGGCGACGCGCAAGATCGGCCCGGCGTTTGCGGCAGGCTGCCCTGTCATCCTCAAGCCGGCCTCGGATACCCCGCTCACGGCGCTCGTGCTGGCTGACATCCTGGCCGAAGCCGGCGCACCGCCGGGCACCGTCAACGTGATTCCGAGCCGCCGCTCATCGGCGGTGGGAGAGGCGGTGCTGACCGACCCGCGCGTGCGGAATCTGTCGTTCACCGGGTCGACCGAGGTTGGGCGCAAGCTGCTCGAGGTCACTGCCCGCCACGTCGTGCGGTCCTCGATGGAGCTCGGCGGCAACGCACCGTTCTTGGTCTTCGACGATGCGGATATCGAGGCTGCCGTCGATGGTGCGATGGTTGCCAAGATGCGCAATGGTGGGCAGTCGTGCATCGCCGCCAACCGCATCCTGGTGCATGCAGCGGTCGCAGCAGAGTTCGCCGCACAGTTCTCAACGGCGATGGCGCGTGTCCGCACGGGTGGTGGACTCGACTCCGGCCTCGGGCCGATGATCAACGAAGCGGCCCAGAGCGAGATGGCGGAGTTGGTTGCGGTATCGACCGGAGCGGGCGCCGCCGTCGCAACGGGCGGGATGGCTCCGGATCGCAGCGGCTTCTTCTTCGAGCCGACCGTGATCACCAACGTGGCGCACGACAATCCGGTGCTCGCCAGAGAGGTGTTCGGGCCCCTCGCACCCATCATCCGCTTCGAGGACGAGGAAGAGGCGCTGGCCCTCGCCAACGACACCGAGCACGGCCTGGCGGCGTACGTCTATACGTCGGATCTCGCTCGCGGGCTTCGTGTGGCCGAAGCCATCGAGACCGGCATGGTCGGTATCAATCGCGGGCTCATCTCAGACCCGGCCGCTCCCTTCGGAGGCGTCAAAGAATCGGGCCTGGGCCGAGAGGGCGGAGAGTACGGCGTCTTCGAGTTTCTCGAGACCAAGTACATCGCAGCCGATTGGTAGCTGCCGGGATCAGGAGATCGTGCCCGTCGGCTTTCGGATCCAGCGCATTTCGGTCGTGACGCCGGCGTCGGCGATCAGGTTGAAGACCGGGCATCGGGCCTCTGTCTCCGCAACGACTGCGGCAAGCCGGTCCTCCGACTCGTCGGTCGTCACCGTCGCCTGGACGCGGACCGTCTGGTAGTGGGCCCTGACGTCCCGTTTGCCCATACGGCCCCGGATGTCGATGGTGAACGAGGCCGTGAAATCGATACGCTCGTACGCGAATCCGACCTCACTGGCGGTGCGGCGAAACGTCACCGCTTCGCACCCGCACAATGCTCCGAGCACGGCTTGCAGGGGGGACGGGCCCTCTCCGGAACCGCCGTGTTGGACCGGCTCATCGGTGGCGAAGTGTCCGTACTCACCGAAGTCGATCACCGTCATCATGGATGCCGGTGTCGTGGCCGTGAGCGTCTTGCGCCGCACGAGGGGCCTACTCAGGTCGTCAGCGTTCGTGCCGTCAGTCGTCATCCCCGGTCCCTCCCGTCGTGTCATACGTTGGATTGTTGATGGCTTCGTCCGTGGGTTTCCGGGATCGCGCGGGCAGCCAAGACGGTGACGCCGGCCACGAAGACGATCAGCGGCATGACCCCCAAGGTCTTGCCTGACAGTTCGTAGAGCACGCCGGCCACAAGTGGCGCGATCAGCAGCGCGATGTCGCCGGTGAGCCGGAACCAGGCGAGGTTCGGACCGAGACGACCTCCCTCGCTGAGATCGGCGAGCACGGTGGCTCCGACGTTCACCGGGGTCGATCCGAGCGAGGTGAGCGCGATGGCCGCCCACCATCCTGCCACCGAGTCGATCGCGGCAAATGCCACAAGGCCGGCGAGCTGCAAACCGAGTCCGGGAAAGAGCGCCCAGCGCCGCGAGTAACCGTCGGCGACTCTGCCGCTGACCAGCGCCGCAACGAGACGAAGGACACCGGCGAGGCCGATCGCGACCCCCACGGTGCCAACGCTGAGTCCGTACTCTCCATCTCCGACGATCGGCACGAGGGTATGAAGCAAGGCTCCACCGATGGAGAACTGCACCGCTGGGAGCAAGAACAGCGCAGCCCGGACGGTTGGCGCGATGACGGGGCCAGACGTCGTCTGCGCGATGGTGCGGTCAGGGTCCGTTCGGCTGCGACGCGATGCCGCCAACACGACGGCCGAGCCTGCAGCGATGAATGCACCGACGCCGAACGCAACCCGCCAGTTGGAGAGCGAAGCAACCGCCCCGCCGAGCGCTGGTCCAGCGGATTGGCCAACGAGGAGGGCTGTGGCGAAACCCGACATCGCCATTCCGCGACGCTCACGTGGAGCCTCTGCGAAGGCTGCGATTCCGGTGGTATTGGTCCATGCCGTGCCGATCCCCAAGACGAATGCGGCGGCATAGGCCACTGCGCTCGTGGGAGAGATCCCGGCGAGCAGGCTCGACCCGGCGACGATTCCGGCGCCGACGGCCAGCATTGCTCGGCTGTCCCGGCTGTCGCTGAGCCGACCGGCCGGGATGTCCGCGGCAACCCGGCCCAATGCGAACATGGCGACGAAGGCCCCTAGTGCGGCGGGACCCATGTCCAGCTCACGGCCCATGTCGGGAAGGAGCGGCGATCGCACGTGGGCGGCCACGGTGATGAGGAAGACGCCCGCACCAACCCGGCGGAGCTCGGGCACCGAGGCGCCGACCGCAGGAGGGTTCACGGAGGCGGCGCCGTAGACGCCCGGACGGTGAGCGTCGGGGCGAGGAGGACGCTCGCTGCCGGCTGATCCCGGCTGCCGAGGATCTGCAGGAGGAGTTCTGCCGCCATTTCGCCCATCCTGCGGTAGGGCACGCGAACGGTCGTCAGCGGGGGATGGATCATGTCGACAAAGGGCATGTCGTTGTAACCGGTGACCGACAAATGCTCGGGCACGGTTCTGCCAAAGGCACTTGCGGCACGAATCGTTCCGAGGCCAAGCAAATCGTTGCCGGCGATGATCGCAGTCACTTCCGGGCGTCGTTCGAGCAAGGTGCTGGCGGCAGCCTCGCCGGGGCCGATTTGGAACCATTCCGCGACCTCGATGCGCCCGTCCGAGTCGAGGCCGTGGCGGGACATGTGCTCGACGAACGCAGCGGCGCGACCGGCACCTGTTGAGAGTGCGGGCGGGCCGGCGACATGTCCAATGTTCCGGTGGCCGAGGTCGACGAGGTGATCGACGGCGAGTCCGATCCCGAGATGGTCATCGCCGACGATCGCCGGTATCGAATGGTCGTTCGACTCCCGGTTGACCAGCACGATGGGCGTGCCTGCGATGCGAATCTCCGCCTCCATCGCACCGTTCAACTCGGCAGTAGCCAGTATCAGGCCATCGACGCGGCGGTCGGTGAGGGCGGCGATCACCGCCTCGGTGTGCTCGAGGTCATTGTCGGTGTTGCCGACGAGGACGGAGTATCCGACGGCTCCGAGCGCTCCTTCAGCCCCTCGGACCAGTGGCGGAAACAGCGGGTTCTCGAGGTCGGGGACAACGATGCCGACAGTGAACGTCCTATCGGTTCGCAGCCCTCTGGCGAGGTGATTGGGGCGATAACCGAGGCGCTCCGCAGCTGCGAGCACTCGTGCAACGGTGTCATCACTCACTACGGACCGGGTGTCGGGATTGAGCGCCCGCGAAGCAGTGGAGGTATGAACGCCGGCTTCCCTGGCGACGTCCCCGAGGCTGATGCGGGATGTCACGGGACGGTGGCGGTGGTGACTGCCATGCCAGCGCAACAGGAGGAACAGCTGAGCCCCGGCACCTCAATGCCCCGCCGGCTCGGATGCGGCTTCGGCTGGTGCCCATGTGCACTGGTCGTCGGATACCCAGATGGTTTCCGTCGGGGCCGGAACCCACAGTTCGATGAACGAGAAATCCTCATCGTGGGGGTTCTCGAGCCAGTGGACTTCTTCCTCCGTGACGAGGGCAACGTCCCCTGCGGCAAGTTCCACCGCCTCGCCGTCTGCGTGGAGAACTCCGCGTCCCTGGAGCACGAAGAAGAAGTGCTTGGCGTCGCGGTGGAGATGCGCGGCTGCAGTGTCGCCCGGGTGGTAGGTGATCCGGTCGGCGCGCAACTCTGCGAGCCCGAAGGTCTCCTCCGTCACGAGGTCGATCCGCGCCCTCGTATCGCGGGTCGACGTGAGCTGGGGCAGGTTCGCTGCCTGCACGACTCGAGCCATGACCTCGCCTCCTCGATGCCTTGGCCGCAACGGTAGTACGCTCCGCTGCAATCGTTTGCAGGAGGCGACACGACGGTGTGCGGTACCGGAGCGAGGCAACGGTCATGCAGCAGGGCGCGTGGTGGCGGCGGACTGCGTTGTGGCACAGGGGGCGCGCACGATGCATCCTGAAGCGGCCAACGGGCTCCGTCTCATCGGGCATTCCGACCTCGGTGGTCACGGAGATGGCATGCAGCTCATGCGGGCGGGCGACGCCCTCTACGTGGGGCATTTCGGCCCATCAGGAATGGGCACGACGATTCTCGACGTGTCGGACGTTCACCGCCCAATGGTCGTCCGACGATGGGAGGCGCCGCCGAACAGCCACACCCACAAGGTCCAGGTGGCCGACGGCTTGCTGTTGACCAACCACGAGCGGTTTCGCAGCGACGAGGCCTGGTCCGCCGGCATGGCTGTTTACGACCTTTCCGATCCCTTCGAGCCGCAGCGCATCGGCTTCTGGGACAGTACCGGTCGGGGTGTGCACCGTATCGTCTACGAAGGCGGCCGCTACGCCTACGTGTCGGCGACGCCGGACGGCTTCACCGGTCGCATCTGGGTCATCATCGATCTCGGCGATCCGGAGCGTCCGCAAGAGGTCGGCCGTTGGTGGTGGCCCGGGCAGTGGGAAGCCGGCGGCGAGTCCCCGACCTGGCCGATCGGTGAGGACTGGAACACCCACCACGCCATGGTCAACGGCGATCGGGCCTATGTCGGTCTGTGGGACGGTGGCATGGTGGTCCTCGACATCGCCGATCTGTCCTCCCCGAGGCTGGTTGCCCACCTCAATTGGGGCGAAGGCGGAGATACCCACACGTGTCTTCCGCTGCCGCAGCGCAACCTCGTCGTTGTCACCGACGAAGCCACCAGCGACGGTTGTGTCGGACCACCCCACATGGTCCGCATCGTCGACGTGAACGACGAATCGCATCCCGAGGTGATGGCGGTATGTCCCGAGCCCGCTGGTGACTATTGCGAGCGCGGCCTGCGCTTCGGAGCGCACTGCCTCCACGAGAACCGACCGAACAGCTACCGCAGCGACCAGCTGGCTTTCGTCACGTACTTCAACGCAGGATTGCGGATCTTTGACCTGGCCGATCCCGCCGATCCGGTCGAGATCGCTTTCTACGAACCGGAATGCCCCGAAGGGCAGGAAGCGATTCAGATCAACGACGTGTGGGTTGGGGAGGATCATCTGATCTACATCTCGGATCGCGTCAACGGGGGCATCTACATCCTCGAACCCGATCAGGAGCTCGACGCCAGGATGACGGAGGCAGCCGGATGAGCATCGATATTCACGCCCACTGTGTTCCACGTGAGCTGCTTGAGTTGCTGGCGGCCGAGGGCGCCGACTTCGACATCGAGCTGACGGATGACCGGCGTGCCGTGATCGCCGGCGCACGACCGACGATGCCGATCCGGCACGACCTCGTCGACATGGATGCCCGGCTGGCCACGATGGACCGGACGGGCATTGAGATCCAGGTGCTCTCGAGCTGGGTGAACCTCACGGCCTATGGCCTGGACGCCGCTCGAGGTGAGCGATGGTCGCGGCGCGTCAACGAGAGCTTGGCCGAAGAGGCATCGCGACATCCTGATCGGTTCCGCGCGCTGGCCACGGTGCCTTTGCAGGCCCCGGAGCTGGCGGCCGGCGAACTCCGGTATGCAGCGCAGTCGCTCGGCATGGTGGGTGTCGAGATCGCCACGACCGTCGATGGTGTCGATCTCGTTTCGGCACAGCTCGACCCGTTCTGGGCCGCCGCCGCCCAGCTCCAGAGTCTGGTGCTGTTACACCCGATGGCACCCCTCCCCGGCATCGATCTGCGGCGTCACTTCTTGCACAACGCAGTGGGGCGACCTGCCGAGACGACCATCGCCATCGCCCGCCTGGTGATGGCCGGTGTGTTCGACCGTTACCCCGATCTGCGCGTGTGCGTCGTACACGGCGGCGGATTCCTGCCGTATCAGGCCGGTCGACTGCAGCGGGGATGGGAGGGAATGCCCGGCGTCGCCGATACAGACCTCGCCACGCCGCCGTTGGACGTCGTCAAGCAGCTCTACTACGACACGATCCTGCACAATCCGCTGGCGTTGCGGTATCTCATCGACCTCGTCGGGCCGGCGCGGATCATGGTCGGCACGGACTATCCGTTCGAGGCGGGTGATCTCGATCCGCTTCCGGCGATCGATGCCGTTCCGAACCTCACCGGCGAGGAGCGCAACCTGATCGTGGCGGGTACGGCTGCGCAGCTCCTCGGAATCTGACACCACCGCCTCAACCTTGTCCGAGCATCCGAACCAGGAGGATCCACATGACCACCGACCTTGGTTTTGCCCCGAGCGAAGACCCATTCGTCGTCGAGCACGGCGGCTTCTACCGGCGCTGGTTCTCGATGATCGACGACATTGCCGAGCTGGAGGCCGTCGTGGCGCAGCTCGACGGGACGACGCAGGACAAATGGGTTCCTGTGTGGTCGGCCGTTGCGCAGCGACACGAAGCGGTCGGCGACGAGCTGGAGGCCGCAGGAGATTTCGACGGAGCACGCCGTGCCTATCTCCAGGCCAAGACGTACTACGCCATCGGGCGGTTTCCCGGCGAGATCACGCCTCTGAAAGCCGAGGTCAGCGCAAACTGTGCCCGCGCCTATCGCAAGGCGTGCGCCCATCTGGATCCGCCCCTCGAGGTGGCGCAGGTGGAGTGCGAGGGACAGACCATCACGACCCACTTCCGCGCACCCGCTGATTCGAGCGCGGAGCGGCCGGTTCCGGCGGTCCTCGTGATGTGCGGAGCCGACGTCTTCAAGGAGGATCGGGGCTGGGCCGGCGAGATGGCGCTGGCGGAGGGCATGGCGTCTCTCGTGATGGACGGTCCCGGTACCGGAGAGAACCCGTTCCCATGGGATCCGGCCTCGGTGAAGGCCTGGATGGCTGCGGTCGACTACCTCGCAGCCAGGCCGGAGGTCGACGCCGATCGGATCGCAGCCTTCGGGATCAGTCGCGGCGGCTACTCCGTGATGCAGCTCGCGGGGGCGCATCCGGATCGCGTCAAAGCCGTCGTGGCGATTGCGGGGCACCCGTTCGGGTACCGCATGACCGACGAGGAGCTCGACGCCTACATCGAGGCGCGCAACCGGCGTTCGGAGTTCGTCTTCGGTGAACCGGGCGGTCCGCCTTCGTTCCCGAGCTGGTCACGGCAGCAAGAGCACGAGGCCTTTGGCAAGTGGGCGCTCTCCGAACTGGGCGTGCTCGACAGCATCACGCAGCCCGTGCTGATGATCAACGGCAAGCTGGATCACCTGGCTCCGATCGGCAACATCTACTTCATGCTGGAACATGGTCCTGTGACCGGCCGCGAAGCACGCGTCTATCCCGATGCGGGCCATTGTGCATTCAAGTACTACCGGGAGTGGGCGCCGGCGTCGTTTGCGTGGATCCGCGGCAAGCTGGCTTGATCGCCCAAGCCGGGTCAGCGCAACGGGCGAAGCGCTTCGGCGATGCCGGGAACCGTGTCTGCGTCGACAGGCGGGAAGCTCGTCACGAGGATGTGATCGGCTCCGGCGGCGAGATAGCGGCCGGCGAGGTCGGTGAGCTCCTCAGCAGACTCCGGCCGGCGAATCTGCACCGACACCTCGATCTCGGCCGGGTCGCGGCCGATCGCAGCGCACAACTGGCGCAGACGGTCATGGTGGGTGCGCAGCTCCTCAGGCGCCTCTCCTGGATTGAAATAGTTCCAATGGTCGGCCCAGCGGGCGACCAGCGGCATGGTGCGCTTGGGTCCGATGCCTCCGATCACCAGCGGCGGCCGAGGTTGCTGCACCGGCTTCATCATGAGGCGTGCATCGGTCAGCTGGAAGTGCTCCCCGGTGAACGTGTAGCCGTCTTGGGTGAGCAGCCCGTCGATGATCTCGAGAGCCTCGGCGAGCCGCCCCCACCGTTGCGAAGCCGTTCCGAGCTCGATCCCGAAGGCCGCGTGTTCTGCTTGGTGCCAGCCCGCACCGAGCCCGATCTCGAGCCGGCCGGCGGCGACGTTGTCGACCGAAGCCGCCATGTGCGCCAGCAACGCAGGGTGGCGGAACGTGTTCGAGCTCACCATGACGCCCAATCGCAGCCGCCGGGTCGTGGCCGCCAGAGACGCCAGCAGCGTCCACGCCTCCCACATGGGGCGAATCGGACCGCGCGGCGGATAGAAGTGGTCGAAGAGCCAGCCGGCGTCGAAGAAGCCTGCTTCGTCGGCGTCGGTCCAGATCGACGACATCTGTTGCCACGAGATGTCGACGGGTGCCACCTTGAAGCTGAACTTCGGGCTCATGGTGCGACCCCCAACTCCTCCAGCAGGGGCGCAATCGCGACTGCGGCGCCGTCGCGGGCGGAGGATTCGAGCGCAGCGCGGACGACCGCAAGCGCCCGGATGGCCTCGTCGACGCCGACCTCGATCTCGGCGCCCCCCCGAATCGCTCGTGCGAACTCGTCGAGCTGTTCGCGAAACATGTCGGTTGGCGGCATCGCAACGGCGCGCCGCGTCATGTTGCGGTAGCTCTGCGAGACCAGGGTGCTCCACTCGTCCGCCTGATGGGACTCGTCCCAGTGGGTGAAGTCGAGGTCGTACAAGAGGTTGGCCTTCGTGCCCTGCAGTCGGATTTGGTAGATGCCCGGAGAGGCCCAACCGCATCCGATGTAGCCGAGTGGTCCCGCTTCGAACTCCAGAATCGCCATCACGGCATCTGGTACTTCGGACTGCGTGTACAGCTTGCGAGCATGAGCCGAGACCTGTGCCACGGGGCCGAGCAGGTACTGGAGGTTGTCGGCGTGGTGAACGCCCAACTGGATGAAGGTGCCCCCCGGACTCTTGTCTGCGTACCAGCGCCAGGTCTCAGGCGTCAGCTCCAGCCCGCGCTCGTTGGAGAAGTTGGCCTCGGCGAGCGACACGTCCCCGAGTGCGCCGGAGTCGATCCACTCCTTCATCACCCTGCTCCCGCTGAGCCGACGTGCGCTGTGGCCGACTGCGAACACACCTCCCGTCCTGGCGACGGCAGCTTTGACGTCGAGGGCGTGCTCGAGCGAATGGGTGATCGGTTTGTCGGTGTAAACCGCCTTGCCCGCCTCCAAGCTCGCAATGATGAGGTCCCGGTGGGTGTCGTTCGGCGTCGTGACGATGACGCCTTCGATGTCCTCGTCCGCGAGGAGCTCGTCCAACGTCGCGGCTGCTTTGGGCACGCCGAACTCCTCTTGGAATGCGGCACGCTTCTCCGGCGAGCGGCTGAAGCACGAGTGCAACTCGATGACGTCGCCGCGCTGCGCACCGCGTGCGAGGACGCGGGCCCACCGTCCCAGCCCAATGGGTGCAAGACGTACCTTGTCGGTCATGGCTGCTCCTGGATCGAGACTTGAATGTCCGTCTCCTCGAGGTTGTTGGCAAGTGAGGGATGGGGAAAGAAGCAGATCAGCTCCATGAGTTCTCCGGTGTCGGGAATCGTGGCGTGGGGAACGCCGGGGGGGACGTGGACGACGTCACCGGGCGCTACACGACACGGGGTGCCGTCGAGGAAGGCGGTGCCGTGCCCGGTGCGGACGTAGACGATTTCCTCGCTGTGCGGGTGGCGGTGGGCCTGCCTCGTTCGTCCGGGGTGCAGCCGGACGATGCGAATGCTCGATGCGGCGCCGAGCCCGAGCAACGGATCAGCCGAGTCCCGCCCCGGCAGCTCGTCGAAGTGCAGCTCATGGCCCGGCGTGACGGTCATGAGCGCAATTCGAAGATGGTCCGGACCTGGGAGACGATGGCGTCGCCGACGTCCTTGGCAAAGGAGGCGGCACGGTCACTGGTCGCCCAGCGAGGGTTGCCGTACCAGCCTTCGGCATCGATCTCTGTCACGTCCGTGACGAAGCCGTAGACCTCTCTGCTGCGACGCATGGCGTCCATCGAGGCGGCACGATCGGATCGGGTTGGCTGCGCCGCTCGCTCTACTCGCACCAACTCCGGGTCGGAGGCCATGACCGCCAGGGCTTCGATGCCGCCGCCGTGGGTCAGCTCGCCGCCATCGTCGGCATAGATGCGCTGCGCCACGTAGCACGCTTGCGCGGCGACGATCTGGAGGTTCGTGTGACGCGACTGCAGTTCGGTGGACACGGCATCCAGGGCGGCGATGTTGCCCTCGTGCCAGTTCACGAAGACGAGCCGCTCGAGACCCATGGACACGAGCTGCTCGCAGATGTCGGTGAGGAGTACTTCGAACGTGCTGCGACGCAAGCTCACGGTGCCGGGATGGCCTTCGTGAATCGGAGTGATGCCGTACGGTCCGAATGGCACCAGCAATGCGTCGAGCTGCTCGGCGACCTCTGCGGCGATCAGGCGGGCGGCGATGGTGTCGGTCCCGGCGGGCAGATGTGGTCCGTGTTGCTCCACGCTTCCGAAGGGGATCACTGCGATCCCTGATCGATCGATTGCGTGGGCGACGTCGGGGCTGGCCAAGTGATACAGCGAGTCTGACATCAGGTCTCCGATTCCGTCGAGACGGGATGCAAAGGGGCTGCGCCGTCGAGCATTCGCTTCGCCTCGGCTGCGGCCTTCATGCGGAGGTCCCGTTCGGATTCCTCGCTGTACCAGGCCATGTGGGGGGTGGCGATGATCTGGTCGATGACCGGAGCGAAGCGGTCGATGGCCGCTGGTTCAGGATCGAAGACATCGAGAGCGGCAACGGCGGGACGGCCGAGGCGAAGTGCGACAACCAGGGCGTCGACATCGATCAGGGATCCTCGTGCGGTGTTCACGAGAATGCTGCCGGGCCGCATGACATCGAACTCGGCGGGACCGAGCAACGCCGCACCGTCTGGTCTTGCGGGCGCATGCAGGCTCACGACATCGCACGCGGCGAGGAGCTCTTCGAGTGAGGCGGTCTCGACGCCCGGGGTCTCGATCGGTGCGCCAGGATCGTAGGCCAGCACCCGGCCAAATCCGATCGAGCGGAGGTGCTCGGCGAGTCGCCGGCCGATTCGGCCGAAGCCGACGACGCCGGCTGCAAGTGCCGACGGCAGGTGCAGCGGCCGCAGTGGCTGGACATCCCAGGTACCTGCTTTGACCATGCGGTCGGCGTCGAGGATCCGCCGCAGACCCGTCAGGGCGAGGGTGAGGGCGTGGAGTGCAACTGCCTCGGTGCCGTAGTCGGGAACCGTTGCAACCATGATGCCGAGGCGGTTGGCGGCCTCGAGATCCACGTTGTCATAGCCAACGCCGTAGCGAACGATGCCGCGGCATCGGAGCTGCTCCAACGTGCCGGCATCGAAGCGTGGCCTTGGGCCGGCGAGGATCACCTCGGCGTCTGCTGCGGCCGCAAGGACGGCCTCCCTCGTCGCTCCCGGATCGCAGGCAACGTCGTGAGGTGAGGTTTCGAGCACGTCGCACTCGATCGAGATGTCCGGCCATCTGGCGCCGATGACGGCCACGCGGTACGTGTCCATGCGCGCACAGTAGCCACCTCGTGCAATCGATTGCGACGCGGGCACACCTCGCGCTCGACAATCGTTTGACATGGCCGCGTCCGGGGCCGTAAGTTCTCAATGTGATCCTGCAATCGATTGCAGCGACACGCGAGTCCGGGGGAAGCGCCTCGGCGTCCCCCGCCTGTGAGGAAGGGTATGCCGGTATGCGACCGACACGAAGCTCCAAGCCGCCGAGACGATTCCTGTTCCTGCTGATCCTGGTCTTGGCGCTCGTCGCTGCCGCGTGCAGCGGCGACGACGACGACGCAGGCGGCGAGGACGCAGGCGGTGAGACCACCACCACTGCTGCAGCCGACGCCGGAAGCGACGATGGCGGTGATGCGGGCGACGACGGTGATACCGGCAGCGACAGCGGAGACGCCTCCGGAGCCGAAGTGTCGAATCCCGGCGTGTTCGTCCATGCAGCGGACGACGAGCCAACCACCCTCGATCCTGCGCAGGTCGAGCCCGGCGAGGGCGGAGAGACCGTGATTCTCCAGGTCTACGATCGTTTGCTGGAAATCGGCATGGAGGGTCCGGACCCGATTCCGGGACTGGCGACCGAGGTTCCATCCATCAGCAACGGGTTGATCTCTGAGGACGGCCTCACCTACACGTTCCAGATTCGGGAAGGCGTGACGTTCCACGACGGTTCACCGCTCACGGCAGACGACGTGTTGTTCTCGTGGGATCGTGTGATGACCATGGACCTGCCCGACGGAGCCGCCAGCGTGCTCAGCGACACCGTCGCATCGATGCGGGTGGTCGACGAGTCGACGTTCGAGGTGACGCTCCAGGAGCCAAACGCCGCATTCCTGAACGCCGTGGTCCCGGCGATGGTGTCATCCATCGTCAGCCAGGAAGCTGTCGAGGCAAACGGCGGCGTGGTGCCCGGCGAGCCCAATGAGTTCCTTTCGGGCAATCCGGTCGGGACCGGTCCCTATTCATTCGTCGCGTGGAATCGAGGCGAGAACCTGCAGTTCGAGGTCTACGACGGCTACTGGGGCACCCCGGCCAATCTCGATTTGCGCATCGAGATCGGCGCCAGTCCGGATATCCGCGTCCTGGGTCTGCGTGCGGGCGATTTCGACACGATCGAGACCGATCCGTCCTTCATCGGTGATATCGAGGGCGCCGAGGGCGTGACCATCTTCGCCGAAGGTCTCACCGTCGAGCCGATCCACATCGCGTTCAACATGCGCTTCGACCCGGCCGATCTGCCCGACGCCGACAACATCTCGGCAGACTTCTTCCAGGACCCGCGGGTGCGTCAGGCGTTCAACTACGCCTTCGACTACGAAGCGTTCCTGAACGGTGCCCTCGGTGGGTTCGGCGATTTCAATCCGCACTACATCCCGCAGGGCATCTTCGGGTACGACCCGAATGCTCCGGTCTACAACACGCAGGACTTGGCGAGGGCCGAGGAGCTCTTCCGGGAGGCCGGTGTGTGGGACACCGGATTCTCGATCTCGGTGGTCACGGAGGAGGCCAATCTCTTCGAGGTCGCTGCGCTCGTGTTGAAGGACTCGATCGACCAGCTCGGCAACCCGAACCTCAGCATCACGGTCGCTTCGGTGGCTGAAGCAGTCTTCGACGAAGCGCACGCCTCCGATCCGGTGCCGTACGCGATGTGGGTCAAGAACGCCGATCCGTTCGCCGATCCGCATGCGTACGTGGATTCCTACACCCATCCCGACGGGGAGTGGGGTGTGATCCACGGATTCCGTGATGCGTATGTGGATCCGGACGCCGTCGCCAGTCTGATCGACCAGGCGAAGGTCGAATTGGATCCCGCCGTCCGCGCCGCGCTGTATTCGGAGCTGCAGGCGCTGCTCTTCGATGATCCGATGTGGATCATCGCTGCACAGGAGGGTGTGGTGGCGGCCCGGCGTGACTGGGTGCAGGGGTTCGTGTCGAACCCGTTGTGGCCGCGGCCGAGCCTGAAGTTCGCACTCATGGACAAGTGATGCCGCAGTAACGATGCGACTGTGCGGTCCCCGCGATGTAGGCGGGGACCGCACGGTATGGTCGGAGAACCTCGAAATGGGGACGGGACATGCAGATTCGGGACTACGTCATCAGGCGGCTGTTCGTGCTGCCGCTGCTGATCGTCGGGGTGTCGATCATCGTGTTCACGCTCACCCGGGTCGGCGGATCGCCGATTGGGATCTACCTGTCGCACGAGATGACGCAGGAAGAGGTGGCGCAGGTCGAGGAGCGATTCCACCTCAACGACCCGTTGCCGGTGCAATACGCATACTGGGCCTCCGGGGTATTGACCGGCGATCTGGGATGGTCTGGGGTCGCTGCGGCTCCGGTGACCGACGTGTTCCTGCCCAAGCTGGCAGCAACGATGGAGTTGGCGATCTCGGCCGCCATCGTGGCGGTGATCCTCGGCATCGCTCTTGGAACGTTTGCGGGCGCACGGAAGAACCGGCTCCCCGACCATGTGACTCGAGTGTTCTCCATCAGCGGAGCGGCGATGCCCTTGTTCTGGTTCGCCATCCTGCTGTTGATCGTCTTCTGGGTATACCTGGGGTGGTTCCCGAATGGGCGAAGTACGCCTGAGATCTACGCCCGCATCAACCACCCCACGAATCTCTACACCGTCGACTCGCTGATCGCAGGAGACTTCGGGGCTTTCCGCGACGCGATTTGGCATCTCGTCCTTCCGGCGGTCGCGCTGGGCTACGGAGCAACGGCGATCATCGCCCGCATGATGCGGTCCTCGCTCGTTGAGGAGATGCAGGAGGACTACGTTGACGCCGCCAGAGCGAAAGGGCTGCCTGAGCGCCTCGTCCTGCGGCGACATGCAAGGCGCAACGCGCTCATCCCGACCGTCACGGTCATCGGTCTGAGCTTCGGTTTTCTGCTGCAGGGGAGCGTCGTGGCAGAGATCATCTTCCAGTGGCCCGGGTTGGGGAGATGGATGGCCGACTCGGTGCTGCGGGGTGACCAAGCCACGATCATGGCCTACGTGCTGTTCACCTCGGTCTTGTTCCTCGTGGTGAACCTCGCGGTCGATGTGATCTACGCGTACCTCGATCGACGAGTGGCGTTGGGAGAATGACGTCGTGGTGAGCGAATCGACCCAAGCGCCCGCACTGACAGCCGGGGACAGCGCGCTCAAGGTGCGCATGCGGCGTGCTGGGGAGCTCTCCGCATCCCTGCTCAAGAACCCGACGACGGTCGGCGGGCTGATCTTGATCGTGCTCATGATCGCCATGGCGGTGTTTGCGCCGCTGCTGACCGAGCCGAACACGCCCGATCCCTACCAGATGCCGAGGGACTGGGGCGCTATCGCCGAACCGCCGGGTACTCCGGGGCACCCGCTGGGTACGACCAATGTCGGGGGCGACGTGCTCTATGGCGTCATCTGGGGGGCACGCACGTCGCTGCGGCTGTCCGTCCTCGTGGTGTCGATCACGGTCGTCGTGGGGGTTGCGGTGGGCAGCCTCGCCGGGTTTCGGGGTGGCAAGGTCGACGAAGTGCTGATGCGCATCGTCGACGTGTTCTTGTCGATCCCGGAGCTGATCTTCGCCCTGGCGATTGCCGCCGTGCTGGGACCGTCCTTCCGGAACATCATCCTCGCCTTGGCCGTGGTCTTCTGGGTGAAGTACGCGCGGATCATGCGGGCGCAAGTCATCCATGTGAAGGAGAACGAGTACGTCGATGCGGCTCGAGTCATCGGCGACTCTCCGTGGCGGATCTACCGCAAAGACGTGCTCCCCAACGCCATCACGCCGGTTGTGGTGCAGGCAACGCTCGACATGGGCAACATCGTCCTCGTAGGTGCCACGTTGAGCTTCATCGGCCTCTCCGAGGCCGGCATCGCCGAATGGGGTGTCTTGGTCTCGGAGGGCCAGGCCGGCATCTCGGCCGGTCGCTGGTGGGCCTCGACGTTCCCCGGGCTGATGGTCTTTCTGTGGGCGCTGGCCTTCAATCTGTTTGGAGACGGACTGCGCGACATCCTCGATCCTCGGACGGAGACCACCCGGTGACCGTTGTCGAGGATGGCGGACGTACGCAGTCCGTGGCGCACACACCGGTGGCTTCGGTGCAAGACCTGCGAGTGCACTTTCGCGCCAAGGCAGGCATCGTCCACGCGGTGGATGGCGTGTCGTTCGACATCGCCGACGGGGAGACGTTGGGTCTCGTCGGCGAAACGGGGTGCGGGAAGAGCGTGACCGCCCGGTCGTTCCTCAGGCTGGTGCCCATGCCCCCCGGGATCGCTGCGGGCGGTGCGATTCTGTTTCGCCCCCACCACACATGTCGTGACTGCGACGGTGCGGGGTGTGCTCGCTGTCACCACGGCGGCCGGGTGCCGCAGCCGTGTCGTGACTGCGACGGCGCGGGTTGTGGGCGATGTGAGAACACGGGGCACGACACTGTCGACCTGATGACGCTGCCGGAGGCCGAACTACGCGACATCCGCGGCGACCGAATTGCGATGATCTTCCAGGATCCCGGCAAGGCGCTCAATCCGGCGCTGTCGATCCGGGACCAGCTATCGGAGGTGTTCTACCAGCACCGCTCACGAGACCTCATGGCCGACGTGGGCCTCGATGAGCAGGGCGGCGGCGCCTTCTCCTCGATGCTGCGCCGGAAGGCGTCGCTGCGCACGAGGCGATTGGAGGACGTGCTGCTCGCCATGCCACCCATGCGGAGCCGGCGCAATGAGCTACGAAGGGCGGTCGATGGACGGGTCGCCGACGCCCTCGCCGAGACGCAAATACCGAATCCGCTGAAGGTCATGGATCGGTATCCGCACGAGCTCTCGGGAGGTATGCGGCAGCGGGTCATGATCGCCCAAGCGCTCGCCTGCGATCCGGACCTGCTGATCGCCGACGAGCCGACGACGGCACTGGACGTGACGGTGCAGGCGCGGATCTTGGAGCTCGTCCGCGAGCTGCAACAGCGACATCGGACGTCGGTTCTCTATATCAGCCACGATCTGTCTCTGGTTCGCCGGGTCTGCGATCGAGTGGCGGTCATGTACGCCGGGAGGATTGCGGAGCTGGCGACCACTGATGAGATCTTTGCGAACCCGTCACATCCGTACACTCGGGGCCTCCTCGCCGCCATTCCGGCAGCGAGTCACGAACGAGGCCGGCTCACCGCGATCTCAGGTTCGGTACCCGAGCTCGTCGATCCGCCTGCTGCGTGCCGGTTTGCCAGCCGATGCCCCCACGAGGCGCCGGTCTGTCGTTCCAGCCTCCCATCGATGTCGCCGATCGCCGAAGACCATGAGGTGGCGTGCTTCATCCACCACGCTCCGTCTGGAGCCGGCGAGCGTCCGAGCTACGAGCGCCGGGTCCGGTGATGGCGGCTCCTGCGGCAGATCGGGCGACGTCCCAAGCCAGGGATAACCTCCTCGCCGTGCGAGGTCTGCAGAAGCATTTCCCCATCAAAGAAGGCGCGATGCAGCGGGTGGCGGGTCACGTCCGTGCCGTCGACGGTGTGAGCTTCGACCTCAATCGTGGCGAGACAGTGGGTCTGGTGGGCGAGAGCGGCTGCGGAAAGACGACACTCGGACGATGTGTCAGCGGGTTGACGGATCCATCCGGCGGAGGTGTCTACTTCGGGCTGCGACCCGGCGTGCGGGACGAGCTCGATGGACTGCTGGCGACGCCCGATGGCGAGCGCACGGATTCCGAGCGCACCCAGCTCGATGCGCTCGATCGCACGTACCGCGTCGACCGCATGAGCGGTGCCGAGTGGCGCCACTACCGACGCAACTGCCAGGTCGTGTTCCAGGAATCGTTTGCGTCACTGAACCCGCGTCATCTGGTGCGGGACATCGTTGGTCGGCCCCTGCAGGTGCACAACGAAGCCTCCGGTGGAGCCTTGACGGAGCGTGTCGTCGAGTTGTTGGAGCAGGTGGGCCTCGGCCGCCAACACCTCTATCGATATCCGCACCAGTTCTCTGGCGGGCAGCGGCAACGCATCTCCATTGCTCGGGCCCTCGCGCTCGATCCCGAGCTCGTCATCCTCGACGAACCGACGAGTGCGCTCGATGTCTCGGTGCAGGCCCAGATTCTCAACCTCCTCCACGAGCTCCAGCAGGACCGCAGGCTGGCCTACCTGTTCATCACCCACGATCTCTCGGTCGTGCGCCACATGGCTGATCGGATCGTCGTGATGTACGTCGGAAAGGTCGCAGAAGCTGGGCCAACCGAGGCGATCTTCAACCACCCTGAGCACCCCTATACCGAGGCGCTCCTTGCAGCCAGTCCCGACCTCGAAGACGATGGTGATGAGGCGCTACAAGCGCTGGAGGGCTCCATCCCCGACCCCGCCCGACCGCCGCGCGGCTGTCGGTTCCACACCCGGTGTCCCGTTGCGACCCCGATGTGTGGCTGGGAGGTCGACGACGCCGTGTCTTGGTTGGAGGACCACCCGGGTATGTTCGATGCGCTGACGGGTGTCACCCGATCGAGCGACTTCGATGCATGGCTGACGTTCGACGGCGAGGAAGCGGCTGTTCGCTTGGGCGCAACGCTCGAAGACGGTGCGTTGCCGGCCGCCATGCGGTCTGCCCTCGAAGAGCTGAAGGTCGATGAGAACAGGGTCCGGCTGCGTTTCACCCCGGTCGACGACGTGCAGCTGACGGTGCGCGGCGAGGGGCACGTCGCCGCATGCATTCGCAACCAGGTACCGGATTGAAGGAGTCGCCTGCCTTGCGGATCGCCCCCTGGTGGTCGTCATCTCCGATACGACCGGCAGCCGATGGGGGAGGATCTGCGCCAGGAGCTCCTAGGCGCAGCGCTACGCGACATCCTCTCCGAAGTGATGCCTCCGCATCTCTCGCAACCCCACTGTGCGCTGACCTCCTGCGCATCCCTTCGAGCCCCTGTGTGACGTCCGCCAACTCCGCGCCGTCACATCGCTCCGATCCCTGACGAAGAAGCTACTCGGCGCCGTCCGCCAGCCACATGCCGCTGGAACGCCCCTTGGAGGGGGGAGCATTCCATGACCGCGGAGTCAACGCGCCCCTCGTGTCGGATGCGTCGGGTCGGCAATCGTGACGGCCGACCCAGACGTCGTGCCGAAGTCCGTGCCTGATTGCGTGCCGGTCATGCCCATGTTGTCGAGTAGCCATGGTTTCGACATGAGCACCGGGTAGCCGGCGCTGTAGAAGGCGCCGCCGACCCCACCCCCGCTCACGTTCGATGACACGAGGACGAACGATGTCCCTGCGCCTGCGCCCGCGGTCACGCCGTTGTCGTCACGACCGTGACCGTGAAGCCAAGGCCCTCCAGCTGCGCATTGACCTCCGCGTCGCCGGAGCGGAGGGAACACGGGGTTGCCGACCACCATGACGGCGACACCGGAACGGGCGTTGTCGACCTTCACCGTGTTGCTGTCGGTGTCGCTGAACCCTGAATTGTCGGTGGCCGTTGCCTGCAGCGTGACGGGTCCGTCCGGCGCCAGGGTCGTGTCCCAACCGACCGACCAACCGTCGGTCCCGTCGGTGTCGATGCCGAGGGGCAGGCCACCGGCGAAGAACTCGACGCCGGCAACGCCGACGGCATCCGTGGCGTCGGCGGAGACCGCTACGCTGCCGCCTGCCAACGTGGCTCCGTCGAGGGGTGCGGTGAGGGTGACTGTCGGGCCCATACACCTGTCCAGAGTCCACAGAAGCGGTTTGTCTCTCCGCAGGCGAGGAACGGCGATCAGGAAGGGTCGGGCTCGTCGAGGTCGTCTGTTTCGAGCACACCCGCATTGGTGAGGTCGTCGGCAAAGGTGTCGAGGTCGCTGCGAATTCGCGATGCCGGCGCATCGAAGACTCCGGCGAGTCGGGTGGCGGCGACATCCAGGTCCCCGTACTCGACCAGCGCATGCCACATGTGCGCAGCGACGTCCTGCAGCGAGTACATGCGACCGGAGGTTCGATTCGCGACGAGTGTCTCATCTCCGACTCGGGCCCAAAGCGTGGTGGCGGTGGGACGGATCGGCGAGTCCGCAGGTGCGTCGAGGTGAACCGCCGGCTGGGGATGAGCAATGTTGCCGGCGCAGAAGGCAGGAGGCACGAGCTTCCAACTCGCCTCGTCGCGTTCGGTCGCTGCGTTCCAGAACGTGGCGTCCGGTTCCGACCAGGGGAAGGCGAGGCGCTCGGTGATCCCCACCCACGAGGTCTGGTCGCCGGCCCGAGTGGCCCACCGATCCCGCCACGCCGCGTAGCCATCACCGAGCAACGCCGGGGCCCGGTCCGTCAGGTTGCGCGCTGCGATCACGGTGGCGATCCGCAGGTCGGCTTCCAATGCGTGGCGCAGTTCCGGCGCCGAATAGAGATGGGCGAAGACGACGTGCGGTGCCGCCACGTCGGCGAGCACCTCACGAAACCGCAGTCCCGTGAGGGCACAATCGTCCACGATGACGGTCGGGCCGCCAGCATCGCCAGCATGATTCAGCTGGGCGGGGGACAGGCCGAGTTCGTAGGCGAGGAGACCGAGCACGATGAGGCCGCCGCGGGGGATCGCGAGGAATTGCGCTCTGGCAACGTCGCCTCCGAGGTGCCTGCGCAGCGCTTCGCCAAGCGCCGCAACGTCGTAGTGCACCTGGGGCCAGTCGATGAACCGAAGTGACTCGACATCGTTGTGCAGAGTGCGCTCCAATTCGAGGAGGCGATGCTCGCCGGCGGCGTCGAAACGTCCCATCACGGCGATCGTTGGTGTTGGCCGGGTTGTGACAACCATTGCGCCGGCTTTCGCCAGCGTGGTCCAAGGAGCGCTCGCTTGCAGCGCGGATGCGAGACGTTGCAGCTGGTCTGCGGGGTCGGCTGGTCCGAAGTCCGCAGCGTAGGTGGCCAGCGCGCTCGCGACGTCGAATGCGACGAATGCCGGCGGTGGGGCGTTCGTGTCAGCCACGGCTCGTCACCTCCACAACGAGAAGGGTCCCGAACGCGCATGCGTACGGGACCCTCACCGTCTTGGTTTCGGAAGCGATGGCGTGAGCCGTTACCGGCTTCGCGACGAAACGCTACCTGCCTTCTGATCGCCTCCGGCGCGCCGGACACCTGTCTTGGTCAGGTCTGCGACCGTCCCCCAGGCCTTGAACTCCGGAGCTCGATAAGGTTTCTTCAC
This sequence comes from Acidimicrobiia bacterium, assembly GCA_035458525.1. GTDB lineage: Bacteria > Actinomycetota > Acidimicrobiia > Spongiisociales > UBA5794 > DATHZQ01. The sequence continues at coordinate 21,429 of DATHZQ010000130.1, read as the reverse complement.
AACGCCCCCCTCCTCGTGTGGCGTGCCTACTGCACGGACTTTAGTTCTATTGCCGCATAATGCGCCAGCACAATTTCTGATGAATTCTCGCGCTACCAGTACGCACGTAGCCACCATTCCAGGCAAAGCAGCGACCAAAACTCGGCATGGAGGTCGCCCCCGTCGCGGTAATTGCGGTAGTGGTCCTTTGCCGCTCCAGCGTCGACAAACCCGGCTGCGGCAGCCCGGCTGTCGGTGAGGAGTTCCGTCACCGTGTTGCCCGCCCGGTCTCGGAGACCCCTGTCGAAGAGGGGCTCGGGGGATACCTTGCGCGATGCCTTCAGCGCCGACTCCGGCATCACTCCGCGAATGGCTTCCCTGGCAATATACTTGGGATCCTCCCTGCGTTGCACCACCCACTGCGGAATGCTGAGGATGAACTCGGCGATGCGCACATCGCTCCACGGATCGGCGAACTCCTGTCCGTAGCGCGCATAGGTGCGGTTGGACCAGATCATGCCGCGCTGGTGCTCGCGAACGAAGATCAGCTGGTAACGCTCTCGCCGTGCTGCGTTGGTCACGGAATCGACACCGTGCGCTCCGGACGGCCCCCCAATAGCGAGCTTCTCTGCGTCCGGGGTGATCCAGCCCGGCACTGGTGTGATTCGTCCGGTCTGCCGCTGCAGGCTGCGGCGGAGTCGTGGCGCCCGATGCGGAGGCCACAGGGAAGAGAAGGCGGGTCGCACGATGTCGCGAAGCATCGCCTCCGGCAACGAGAACCGGGCGGCCCGTAGATCGCGCCATGCAAGGTGCCATTCGCCGGCGGCCAGTAACCCCGGCGTGTCCATGACCCAGTCGCCGACCATCAGATCACCACGGTCGCCCGACAGCACCGTCGTGACGCCGTCATCGCGCGCTGCCGAGAGCAGGCGTTCGATCCCGGTCTGGAACGCACCGACGTAGGGCTCGTCGCGATGCGGGCCGTGGTCGGGATACGTGGCGAGCGGCCACGCATCGTCGACGACCACATCTTCGGCCGGGAGCCCGTAGTGCTCCGTGATCGCCCGGCTCACGGTGCGCTCGTCGCACTCGACCAACTCGTCGAATGCCCAGCTGTACGTCCGTACCCGTTCGCCGGTTCCCTTGCCGAGCCAGCCTGCCATCGACGCGATCGAGCCAGAGTCGAGTCCACCGGAGAGCAGGATCCCGACGCTCCCGGGCTTCTCGATGCGGCACGCCACGGCTTCCTGGAACAGCGCACGGAAGTGCTCCTGGTAGTCACGCTCGCTGCGATAGCGGATGCGATCAGGCGGGAGGACCCAGAAGCGCCTGGTGGACATGCCCCCGGGTTCGGCGAGGAAAGCGTGACCCGGCGCCAACTGCCGGATGCCGCGATACGCAGTTGCCTCGATGGGTGCCGTTCCCAGTAGATAGCCGGCGACGGTTGTCTCGTCGATCGCGGGGACGACATCGGGTGCCGCCAAGATCTGTGCGATCTCGCTCGCGGCCACGAGACGCCGACCCCCATCGAACCGGTAGTACAGCGGTCGCATCGCCATTGGATCACGTGCACCGAACACCTGCTGCGACTGCGGATCCCACACGACGAAGGCGTAGTCGCCGAGGAGATGCGTCGGGCAGTCTCCACCCCACTTGCGCCAGGCTGCCAGCACGAGCGCAGCGTCGGAGGGTGCGGCGGCCGCCGCCGCCGGAGGCAGATGACGGCGAAGCGAGGCGAGGAGGTCGTGGCGGTTGTCGAGCCGAACGTCCGCTACGACGGCGGCGCCGGTGGTTTCGTCGACGCTCAGCTGCGGACGGATTGCCGAATTCGCCGACTGCGCAACGAGTACGGCTTCCGGCGAACTCCAGATCTCCGTGGCTGTGGTGCCTCGGAACGACGCGGCCGCCGCCATCGCGTTGCCGTCTGCAGCGTCGGGTCCCGGTGCAGCCCATACGATGCTGGCGCAAATGCCACTCACGAAGTGCCGCCGATCTGAGGGAAGTGGGCACGAAGCCACATCTCGACCGAAAGTGGTCGCCACCAGTCGTGGGCCGGCTCCCCACCATCGAGGTACATCGCGACCTCTCGCTGCAAGGCTGCTTCGTCGATCCAGCCGTGCGCCGCGGCTCGCATGTTGGTCGTGAGGTCGAGCAACGTGCTGCGCTCCCGTTCGCGGAACCCTCGGTCGTAGAGGGCGTGGGGCTCGACCTTCCTCGCCCGCACCCGCGCCGGTTCCGGAATGATCCCGCGCATGGCCTCGCGGGCGAGACGCTTCGGTTCGGCGATGCGGTTGACGAAATGCCCGGGCGCTGCGAGCACGAACTCAGCGAGTCGCTGGTCACTCCATGGATCCGCGTAGTCCGCACCCCGGCGTGCGACACGCAGGTTGAGCTGCGCAGCCCGGGCGGACGTGAACGGCGCAAGGATGCGTTCCCGACGCAGCTCGGCGGTACCGAGCCGGCCGGTGCGAGCTGCGGGTTCGTTGTATGTGGCGAGCCGGGGCGGAATCCAAGGCGGTGCGGCCGCCGACGGCGGCTTGCTCCGGAGCGACGGGCGCACCAGGAGCCGGCCGGCGGCTCGAAGGGCGCTGCTCCCGCTGGCTTCCTCCTCGGCAGCGACGTCGGCCTGCAGTGCCCGCCACGCCCGACCGGTGAGCATGCCGAGATGATCGAAGACCCAGCTCCCGACGACCTCGTCGCCGCGATCGCCCGTCAACACCGTTTGGGCGCCGGCCGCCGCAGCTGCCGCGAGCGTGCGGTCGACCAAAGGCTGAAACACCTCGACGCGGGGCCATGCGTCATCGGGGCCGTGCGCCGGATAGTCCCGCAAGGGCCATGCGTCATCGGCAGGCACGTCGATGGGGGAGAGCGAATAGTGCTCGACGATGTGGCGGCTGGTCCGGCGTTCGTCGCACTCGGTCAATTCGTCGAATGCCCAGCTCAGTGTGGTGATGTCGGTTTGGCTGTCGAGGCGGCCGTGGGTGCGGGCCTTGCCGGCGCTCGCGGCCACGGCTCCGGAGTCCAGACCTCCCGAGAGCATGATCCCCACCTTGGAGTACGGCTCGATCCGACTGGCGACGGCCTCCTCGAAGAGCTGGGCGAACCGCTCTGCGTAGTCGGATTCGGTGCCGCGACCGATGGGTTGGGGGGTGCGGAGGGACCAGGAGCCGGTCGCGCTCGCACCGGCATCGCTCATTGACATCCATCCGCCGGGGAGGAGTTGCTCGATTCCCACATACGCGGTGTGGCGGTCGACGGTCCGCTCCCCGAGCAGATAGCCGGCGATGGTCCGCTCGTCGATCTCAGGTGCAGTGCCCATGTCCGCCAGCAGCGCTGCGACTTCGGTGGCGAAGACGATCCCGCCGGGCTCGGGACGGAGATGCAGCGTACGCATCCCCATGAGATCTCGTGCCGCCAGCACGCGGCGGGAGCGATGATTCCACGCGATGAAGGCGAAGTCGCCGATGAGCCGGGCGGCGGCTCCCGTCCCCCAGCGGCGCACGGCCGCAAGGACCAGCTCCGCATCGGTCGCCGGGGCGGCGGCGAGGTCGCCCTGCAGGCGGCTCGTGAGCTCGCGCCGGTTGTCGAGGCGGCCATCGAGGCACACCACGTAGCCGCTCGGCTCGTCTGTGGCGAGCTGCGCCGCGCTCGACCCGGGTCGGTCCTGGGCGCTGACGGCGACCCCGTCACGAATCCATTGATGGCCGGAGGTTCCGCGGTGCGGTGTCGCTGCGATCATCGAGTCGAGCCGGTGCGCAGCAGACGGATTTCCGTCCCAAGCGATCACACCGCATATGCCGCTCACTCGTCCCCTCCGTCGGCCGGGATCGCACGATCGGCCAGCAGGGTAGGCGCTGCTGCTGCTCTCACTAGGCTCGATTTTCGCCATGGCACGTCCACACCCTGCACTCATCGATCTCGTTGCCGGCCGCCCGGTGCGGGAGATCGGCGATTCCGGCCGGCTGCTGCGGTCGTCGGTCGAGCACCGCGTGTATGGCCTGTTGTGGAGCGCCGTCGAGCGCGGCGACGTGGAGATTCCAGAGGCCGACACTGCCCAGCTGGCGCGCTGGTATCTGCGCAGCGTTGCGCGTAACCAGCAGATCTGGGCGACCCTCGACAACGTCGTGCGTCGACTCGATGAGCTGGGCGTTCCGGCCGTCGTCGCCAAGGGTGTCGTCGCCGAGCGACGCTGGTACGACCGGCTCGGCGAGCGGCCGACGTCTGACATCGACGTGGTGCTCGCACCCGACGCCTTCCCGCGGATCGGTGAAGTTGTCAGGGCGTTCGATCCCGGGCATCCGATGGTGGACGAGCTCAGCTCCCTGGCGGGGCGGGGCTGGCTGCAGGTCATCGACGTGCAAACGGAATGGAACGTCTACATCGATTTGCACTTCGATCTGCTGAAGCTCGACGTGCCCACCCGCAATCGGGCGACGATCTTCGAACGGGCCGTTGCGGAACACACACCGCAGGGAACCCCCATCATGGCCGTTGACGCGGAGATCTCGCTCATCCACCTGCTGCTTCACCTCAACAAGGACCGGTTCTCGCACCTGCTCGGCTTGGTGGACATTCGCCGGATACTCGAGCGCGAGGCGATCGACTGGGATTTCGTCGACCAGTTTCTGGAGGCGGAGGGATTCCGGACGCACGCCTATCGCGTGCTCGACGTTGTCGCATCGGAGCTCGAGGTCGAGCTGCCCGCGCCACCCGGTCCGAGCCGGTCCTGGCGTGGGCGCGCATGGGATCGCTTGTGGCCGGCCGGCATCCGCCTGGAGGGTCAGCTCGGCTGGCTCGAGCATCAACGGCGCCAGTTCGCCATGCCCCTCATTGCACCGGGCCGGCTGTGGGACGGACTGGGTGCGCTGCGGCGCCGGGCGCTGCCACCCCGACAGCTCCTCCGCTACCACCATCCCGAAGGAGAGGGCTCGTACCCCAGGTGGTTGCTGACCAGCCGGTTGAACCTGGCCAAGAAGCGACATGAGATGCGGGACGAGGCGAGAGCAGAGCATTTCACTCCGGAATGACGCGGCGCGGCTGGGTACGTTCGCGGAAATGAATCCTCTTTCTATGCTGGGCGCGTAGGGCTTTCGACCACGCAGGGGACATCCATGACCACGGGCCAGCCGAGCGCCGCCTTCACCGTGCCATCGAACGTGCTGATCCAGCAGCTTCCGGACGGCGAAGCCGTGATGCTCGACCTCGATACCGAGCGGTACTTCAGCCTCGATCACGTCGGGCACCGCATGGTGCAGGAACTCGTGGCGCACCCGACGATCGACGCAGCCTGCGGCGTGCTCATGACCGAGTTCGACGTGGACCCCGTGAAGCTGCGGCACGACATCGACGCACTGATCGAGCAGCTTCGAAGCGAGAACCTCCTTGCGCTGGGCAGCCAGTAGCTGGCACACCCTGCGAGGGCGTGGTGCCGCGTTCCGAAACCTCTCGCCCGCGGAGCGCCGCATCATCCTCGTGGCCGGCGTCGCGTTCCCGCTCGTTGCGGTCTCGTTGAGAGTCTGGGGGCTCAGCCGTGTCCAACAGGCGCTGCTGCGCAGGCCGCTCCACCGATTACTCGGGCCGGCGCGGTCCCTAGATCGGAGTTGCATCGCCGGACTCGTGGAAACGGCAGCCCGGACCGGTGTGCGCAAGGCCAACTGCCTCGAGCGGTCGCTCGTGCTCATGTGGGTGCTTCACAGCCTCGGCAGCGCGACGGAGCTGCGCCTCGGAGCAAAACGGGAGGCTGAAGCGCTGCTGTTCCACGCATGGCTCGAGCAGGAGGGGATCGTCATCAACGACGAACCGGACATCGCAGCGCAGTACGCCGTATTCGACGGAGCGTTCCTCCCGCAGGGGATGCGGTTCGTGTGACGCTGCCGCGCTACTCCGTGTACGGACTGACGTTCGAGACCGACCACGGGTTCAGCTATCCGGTCCCTGCCGGTGTCGAGCCGCCGGATGTGCATTTCGCATGCCGCGTCGGCGAGCCGGATCCGACCTGGTGGATCGATGCCGAGCAGGTGTTGCGCGAGGAGTTCGATCACGGGGGAGTCATCACGTGGCACCGTGGGGCCGCTGCTGACCTGATCGACATCGCAGGGATCTCGCAGTTCCGGGTGACGCAGCGGGTGATCGAGTGTGTGGCGTTCGACGATGAGGCGCTGCTATTGGTCGAGATCCAGCTGCTCGGACTGGTGCTGGCGTTCTGGCTCGAACGCCAGCAGATCCCGGCGTTGCATGCCTCAGCCGTGGTTCGCGAGGGCCGGGCCTACGCGTTCCTGGCGCCGGGAGGCGGAGGCAAGACCACGATTGCCGCGACCCTCGTCGACGCCGGCGACCGACTCCTCACGGACGACCTCCTCGTCCTGCGGACCGGTGTCGATCTGATCCGGGCGAGCCCGGGTTACCCGCAGTACCGCATGTGGCCCGCCGACGCGACGAGGTTCGCCGGCGCGATCGACACGTCGCAGCGGGCCCATCCGGGGTTCGACAAGCGTCGGGTTGCGGCCGATGCGATGGGCGGCGGATTCCATGGAGCCGGCGTGCCGTTGGCGGGACTCTATTTCCTCGAGCGAATGCGCGGCATTGAGACGGTACGGCCGGTGATCTCCGACCTGCCGGTGCGTTCGGCCGTGTTGATGCTCCTGGGGAATCTGATGCTCGCCGACGTCGTGCAAGCCTTCGGATGGGCTCCGCAACGGCTGCAAACCCTCGCCGATCTGTGCGGCGCCGTTCCCGTGCGGAAGCTGCGCTATCCCGACGATCACGGGGCGATCGGCGAGGTTCGAAGCGTTGTCGAGGACGACATGGATCGCACGACGGCTATGCAGTCGCGACGATGACATGACCCAACGATCAGATGCCGCAGAGAGCCCCCTTGCCTGTAGGGTCAGAGGCCTATCGCCTCCAGCGCCATGCTGGGTATACTTCCGAACGCTTGCAGGGGACGCAACGAAAGCAACCGCGGCGTTGCTGAGGGGATCCGGGGACCTATGAACAACGCTGACGCATCGCAATTCGAACCCGGCGTGCTGCCATCGATCTGGCGGTACCGCTGGCTCTTTCTGCTCGTCGTGGTCGGCTTCGTGGCGCTCGGATACCTGTCGAGCTTGCTGCAACCCTCCGACAACAACTGGAGCGCCTCATCCGTGCTCGTCGTCGAGGACCCGAGGGCTTCTGCACTGTTCGATACCGCTCCGCAGAGCACGCGAGGCCGTTACGTCGCCAACCAGGTTGCCGTGTTGCGTTCCACGCCCGTGGCCGAATCGAGCTCCGAGATGCTCACCGAGCAAGGAATCGTGCTCTCGCCCGAGGAGGTGCTGGAGTCGTACGAGGTCATCGCTGCGACCGGCAACAGCGAAGTGATCGAGATCATCTTCTATGCCGACGGCGAGGCCGCAGCCATCGGCGGCGCCAACGTGATCGCCGAGGCGTACCAGGAAGTCCGTCGCTCTGAGGCGAGGAGCAACTACCAGTCGTCCATCGATCAGCTCGATGCCTTCATTGCAACGACCGATACTCGCCTCGCCGAACTGCAGGGTGCCATCGACGCATCGCTCGACACTTCGGTCTCCGGGAGCTTGCAAGACCGGTACGACGAAGCGATCGCCGAACTGCTGGCGCTGCAAGCACGGCCAACCGCCAACGCCGACGACATCGATGCGCTCAATGCTGAGATCGCTGCCCTGCAGAATGCCATCACGTTCGGTGCCTCGCAGTCCGAGATCGATCTCCTCGTGCAGGAGCAGCAGAACCTGCTCGCTCGTCGTGCCCAGCTCACGCAGCAGCGCGATGAGATCCTGATCGACTCGGAGCTGCTCGGCAGCGGCGTGTTGCTGTTCTCGCCTGCCGCATCCGCTACGGCTCCGGCGCAAGCGAACCCGATGCGCAACACAGCCCTCGGCCTCGTGGTCGGCCTTGCGCTCGGTGCGATCGCCGCCTACTTCCTCGCACTCCGCCGGCGCACGTTCTCCGATGCGGCCCAGCCGAGCCGGATCCTCGAATCGCCGCTGCTGGCGTCCGTACCGCTCTTCAAGGAGGAGCGAATCACCTCGCCCTTGCCGATCTTGGATGCGCCGGCATCCGAGGCGGCGGAGGGTTTCCGCTTCACGGTCGCTTCCTTGCGCCACCGGTTTGCCGGGCCTGCCCGCTACCCGGACGGCACGGTGGCAGCCGGCCCTGGCGCCAACACACCGTGGATTGCGTTCGTCTCGGCTGCCGCTGGAGACGGCAAGACGGTCGTGACAGCGAACACTGCCCTGGCTGCCGCCGGAGACGGGCACCGGGTGTTGCTCATCGATGCCGATATCGCCGACCAGGACCTGACGCGCATCATGCGAGAGCACTCGGAGGGCCCCATCACGCTGCAAACGCCCACCGGGCGTGCCATGAGCGGCCGGGTGATCGCGGGAGCCCACTCCGGTGTCCTTCACATGATCAGCCTGCGCGACTCGGGTGAAGCTACGGACGTGGCTCGCTTGGTCGGCGAGGTGCTGCCGCTCGCTCTCAGCACGGCGACTTCGCAGGACTACGATTTCGTGTTCATCGACGTGCCGCCATTGCTGCAGATCGCCTACGCCGGCACGATCGCCAGCCAGGCGGGTACCGCGCTCGTCGTGGTGCCGCACGGTGGCAGAGCCGCCGAACTCGAGGAGGAGAAGAGCCGCCTCGACCTCAGCTCGACCGCCATCGCCGGTTACGTCTACAACAAGGCGCCGCGCCGGACCGAAGGCGCAGTGCCCGGCAGCTCGCTGCTGGCGCACCGGTCGGCCTTGCGGGGTGCGCCGGCCGCCGAGGACTGGAGCGAGGTCGTCGAGATCGGGCGCGAAGTCAAGGAGCAGCACGATGCGGCGCACGGGAGCTGACGCCCCGAGTTTGCTCCCCCCGGGCATCGCTGATTCGGCATGATCTCGCGGACGCTCGATCGGGTGATGGCTCCCCGGCCCCTCCCGAAGGTTGCGGCCGTGTTCTTCCTGCTCCTGGCGATCGCCCCCGAGGCGAAGTGGCGCATGCGCGATCCGTCTGCATCGGCAGCGGGCAGCGCCGACCTCCAGACGGCCGTCGAGCTCGGGTTCTACGCACTCGTGGGTACCTGGGCGATGTGGCACATCCTGCGGGGTTGGACGGGGGAGCGGTACCGGTTGCAGACGATCGGTCCAGCCACCCTCGTCTTCATCGGCGCCACGCTGCTGATCCTCACCACGGGGTCGCTCGCCGTGTCGAGCCGGTCGCTGATCCGGGCAGTCCAGTACACGATCATGACGGCGACGGTGCTCGTGATCTGGTGGGAATCCCGGGGCAATGCCAGATTCTTCGAGGTCGTTTGGCTGTGGGTGCGGCGCGGCTTCATCATCTTCGGTGTCTTTGCGACGGCGGTAACGGCGGTGGTTCCGTCCTTCGACGGATCCTTCGACGACCGCGGCATCCGCCGCTACGGGTGGATGGAGATTCATCCCATCACCACGGCGGGCATGCTGGCGGTGGCCCTCCTGGCGATCTTCGGGATCTACCTCGGTCTCCCGGATCGCGCCGTGCTGCGGAGGTGGATTCGTTTGGCAACGTTCGGTTTCGCCACGGTGTTCTTCGGTCTCCTCATCTTGACCAACTCGCGCGGAGCCACCGCTGCTGCAGGCGTTGCCTTGGTGACCTTGATCGTGTTGACGCCGCGCAACCGAATGCGGCGGTTTGCCCTGCTGGCGCTCCTCGTGGTGCTGGGCTTGGCGATCGCGTGGTTCACGACCGAAGGCGGGTCGTCACAGCTCCAGGGCTTCGTGAACCGTGGTCAGACCACAGAGCAGGTGCTGTCGCTTTCGCAGCGCACGACGCTGTTCGAGATCGGCATGGAGTACGTGGCCGAGAAACCGGTGTTCGGCCACGGCTACATGATTCCGGGCACGCTTCTCCGTACCCATTTCGAGTGGGCCGGGCATGCCCACAACGTTGCGCTCGAGATCGTCATGGGCCTCGGCTTCGTGGGCCTCGGTGTGTTCCTGCTGCTCGTTTTCGTCGTGATCTGGGGGCTCGCCATGGGACTCCGGTCCACCATGGGGCGTATCACCGGAATCCCCTCCGAAGGGATGGCGCTCATCGTGTTGATCCTCGTCCAGGGAGTCATCTCGGACGGTTTCGGCGGCCCCGTGGGCTGGGAAGTCGGCGTGCTGTCCCTGGCCGTGCTGATGTCAGACCTCGGGCGTCACTGGCGACGTCGCCCCCTCGAAGCTTCCGCAAGCCGGCGTGTGGAGGCTCTGACCGACCTTCCGATCGACACGCCCGCCGCGCTCGAGGCTGATCTCGCCGTTGCCATCGGCGACGGCACCAGCGACCATCGCGTCGACCTGAATCGGGCTTCTGCGGACCAGCTGACCACGCTGCCGGGGGTCGGCAGCCGGATCGCAAGCCGTATCGTGGCATTGCGGACCAGAAAGGGTCGCTTCGTCAGCGTCGAGGAGCTCATCGAGGTGCGCGGGATCGGCCGCATCACCTTGAGCCGGATGCGCCCTCATGCCAAGGTCGAACCTGCAGAACGCCATATCTTGAGCCAGCGCCGCTGGTAGCAACGGACGCGGCAGCGCCGCGTCCGTTTCGCAAACCGAACTGCTGCTCGGCTGGCTGGTTGCAGGATCTCCTCGGTGGGCGCGTTGCGCTGGGCGGCGAAGGGCTGCTCACCCGAGACGGGGCATTGGCGCCACAGTGCCGTGCGACTCCGTGAAGACCAAGGGCGCCTTGCGGGCGCGAGCACGCCGAGCCGAGAATTCTCCGACACACGCGTTGGCGACGGCTTCCACCGCCGGGCTCAGTAGGCTCCGTCGCCCGAGAGCACGGCGGGCAGCGTCTCGGCGAGCAGCTTGATGTCCGAGCGGATGCTCCACTGCTCGATGTAGTCGAGGTCCATCTCGACCCACGTCTCGAAGTCGATCGTCGACCGGCCGTTGACCTGCCAGATACAGGTGAGTCCCGGCTTCGCCAAGAGCCGCTGCTGGGCGTACGGCGTGTAATGCTCGACCTCCGAGGGCAGCGCGGGTCGAGGGCCCACCAGGCTCATCGAGCCGGAGAGCACGTGGAACAGCTGCGGCATCTCGTCGATGGAGCAGCGTCGCAGGATCCTGCCGACCCGCGTGATGCGAGGGTCGTCCTTGGCTTTGAACACCGGACCGGTCTGCTCATTGAGCGCAAATACGTCGGCCAGGCGGTCTTCGGCGTCGATGCGCATGGAACGGAATTTGAGCATGGAGAAATGCTCCCCGTCTTTGCCAACGCGATCCTGGCGGAACAAGACGGGGCCGCGCGACGTGAGTCTCACTGCCGCGGCTGCGGCCAGCATCACCGGCGACAGCACGATCAACAGCGCAAGCGCGCCAACGATGTCGGTCAGCCGCTTGACGCCGAGCTTCCAGAGCGGGGCGTTGGTGAGTGGTGAGTGGTCGCTCAGTCGCGAGCGGCCTCGGTGTGCGTCATCCAGCGCAATGACTGGAGCTTTGGTGAATCGATCAAGATCTTCGGCAAGCCCCGCGTCACTCGTGGTGATGATGCCACCATCAAGTGCACTGGCAAGCCGGCGTGCATCCGCCGCAGCGGAATCGCTCTGCGCCCCCATCCCCTTCTTCCCCTGTTGGTCCGACGTATCCCCTGGTCCCCCCTTGTCCACCACGCAAGGTCAGATCCACCAGGCACGCTAGCCGAAAGGGCCTCGCAGTCAAACCAGCAATGGTCCTTCGAAGTCCCGGATTCATTCACCCTTGGATTTCGCGGTCTTGTAGGCCCTCTCGAGAGCCCGGACCGCTCGATCCGGCGTGAATGTGGCGGAATAGCGAGTTCGCGCCGCCGCACCCGCTCGATCGATCCAATCGTCACTCAGCACGAGGTCGCGCAACCGGCCGGCCCACGCCGTCACATCGCCGGCGGCAACGAGCTCGCCGGCCGCCTCGGCGCCGATGAGCTCCGGGGTGCCGCCCAATTTGGACGCCAGCACCGGCGTGCCCGCCGCCATGGCTTCGACCATGACCAAGCCGAAGGTTTCGTACCAGATGGAAGGGAACGCAAGGAGCCGTGCCGACTGCATGATCTCCTGCACCTCGCTGGGCGGGACCCATCCGGTGAAGCGGACCGACGAAGGGGCTCTGTCCCGAAGTTGGGTTTCGAGCGGCCCTTCCCCGATCACGAGGAGCTCGAATCCCTCGAGCGAAGCCTTGCCCCAGGCGTCTACGAGGACGTCGACTCCCTTCTCCGGGGCAAGACGGCCCACGAAGACGACCCTTCTGGACGAAGAAGGAACGTCGCGGCGCGGTCCCGGGTCCGCAACATGGTGCGGCTTGACGATGAAGCGCTCCGCAGGCAGACCGGCGGCCACGAACGTCTTGCGGGCGAACTCGGTCATGACGATGAAGCGATCGACATGGCGCGGCCAGACGCGTTGTGCGGCGATGGCCCCCACGGTCGCCATCGCCGAGGATGGGTACGAGTCGCGATAGCAGCGATGGGCGACTCCGGGTGTCGGGACCCGCCCCACACACAGCTCGCAGATGGCGCCGTCCCGGAGCAGTTGTCCATTGAGGCACGTGTACCGGTAGTTGTGCAACGTCATGACGCTGGGTACGCCGGCCTTGTGGACGGCGGCCACCGCGGAGCTCGAGAGCGAGAACCACGTGTTGTGGATGTGCGCCACTTCGGGCTGGAAACGCTCGACGGCATCGCGCACCAGCCGGCCGGCCCCCGGGTTCCATGCCGCCACCGCGAGCTTTGCGGCGGCGGCCACCGGGCTCTCCGGGTTTGCCACGATGAGACGGTGAACGTCGTGGCCGGCATCCTCCAGCAGTGCCGCCTCGGCGTCGGCAACGGCGTCCTCTCCACCCCGCTGGCGGTACGCGTTGTGTATCTGAAGAATGCGCATTTGCGTCGACTCCGGTCGCGTTATTGTGCTGGCCACAGAGGAGGGGGGCGGTCAGGATGTTACAGATCCCGCGTCGCGGTTCGATCTCGTTCGCCGCGATGCCCGCCGTTGATCTGGCACGACTGGGGGGCCGGTGAGCGCGAGCGGCGGTGGTCTGAGGCGGAGGGTGCCCGCCGGGCTGGTCGATGCCGGCCTGAGTTCGCTCGCCACTTTCGCCGTTGGTGTTGCCGCGGCTCAGCTGTTCACTGCTTCGACGCTCGGTGTGTACGCCGTCTTCTTCACTTCGTACCAGCTCGGGTTGGTGCTGCCGATGTTCCTCATCTACCTGCCGGCCGAGGTCAAGGCGGTCGCCCGCGAGATGGGCCACCGGTTGCCGATCCTGCGCTCCTCGCTCCCTGTGGGTTTCATCGCCTCGCTGCTCTCGCTGGCGTCGGTAGGGCTCGCCATCTTGGTGGTATGGGGCAAGGCGTCGCAGGAGACGGTTCTGATCCTGGCCGTCACTGCCGTGGTTCCAACGTTGTTGATGCCGGCCCAGGCGCACATACGGCGGATGCTGCACATCGACGGTCAGTCATGGCGAGCGGCATCGATCTCCGCCGCGCAGCTGGTGTTTGCGCTGATCGGCCTGGTGATCATGGTGCGGCTCGACGTGCCGGACACCGCCGTTCCGTTCGGCGCGTTTGGCATCGCCGCAGGTGCCTCCCTCGTCACCGGACTCGTGCTGGCTGCCTCACTCCACGAGGGCAACGGCGCCTCGGTCGTCTGGCGAGAGCTGGTGGCCTCAGGGCGCTGGCTGCTCGTCACCGGCATGGCTCCCAATCTCGCCGGGTTTGCGATCGCAGCCATCATCGGAACGCTGGCCGGTACCGCCGCTCTGGGCTATGCCGAAGGGGCGCGACTGGTGGCGCAACCGCTGATGGTGCTCGGCGTGGGGCTCAACGCCTCCTTGGGGCCCCGGTCGATGGAAGCCGGATACGAGGGCAACCGCCGCAAGGCCCGCCGCGTCGCCAAGGCGTTCATCATGCTGATAGGCGCCGCCATGTTCGGGTACCTGCTCATCGGCGGCGTCGCATGGTCGTGGAATCCGTTGACGGCACTCGTGCCACAGGCGTACGAAGTGACCGGTCTGGCCGCGACAACGATCGTTGCCAGCGCCATGGCCGGAGTCGTGCTTCCGAATCAGCGTGAGTTGTATGGCGGCGGCTACGAGAAGAGGCTGGCGATGGTTGATGTTGCGGCCAACGTGTTCGGCGTGCTGTGGTCGACGACTGCTGCGTTCACCGGAGCCTTCGCCCGGCCGCTGAGCCTGGGTGCGTCGAATGCCTGGAGGGGCGTGCACTACCAGAAGGTGCTGAACAAGATGTACGCCGCCCGCTCACCCTCCGAACGGGCGGCGGCCGCCGCAGCCGTGGCCGCGGTCCCTCAGGAGAACACCCTGTCGTAGGCGGCGAGCAGGTGGGGCGCTGAGTGTTCCCAGGCGAGCTCTTGGCGCAGGCGCCGCTTCCCGTAGGCCGACATGGTCGCCCGGCGCTCGGGATCGTCGAGCAGCTCTTCGATGCGCTTTGCCATGTCGGCCACTTCGTTGGGATTGGCGTACACCGCGGCGTCCTGGGCCGAGACCCTCGCCTCGTCGAGGTCGAAGGCAACGATCGGCAGGCCGAAGAACATGTACTCCATGATCTTGTTCATGGTGCTCTTGTTCGACCAGGCGTTCTGCGGCACCGGATCGATGCCGATGTCGGCGGACGACAGGATGCGGCAGAGATCGTCGTCGCTCACGACGCCGGTGAAGGTGCAGCGGTCGGCGATGCCCCGGGCGGCCGCATGCTCGATCAAGGTGTTGCGGTTGGTGCCGCCGCCGATGAAGACGCAGTGGAAGTCGTCGCGGCCCTCTGCGACGAGCTGCGCCAGCGCATCGATCATGAGATCGACCCCGTCCTGCTCGCCCATTTCCCCCAGAAAGGCGATGAGGTGGGATTGGCCGTGCTTCCACGACGGATCCGCCTGGTATTCGGTGAACCGTGCCACGTCGGGCCCGGAGCGCACGATGAAGACGTCGTCCGGCGACATACGACCGCGTTCGACGGCAACGCGCTTGTGGCTGGCGTTGGTGGCGATGGCCACGTCCGCCGTGGCGAAGGTGGCACGCTCGAGGAAGCGCAACAGCCGACCCAGGAGGCTGCCCTGTCCGCCGCCGAACTTGACTTCGTAGAGCTCGGGGGAGAGGTCGTGGTGGTCGAAGAGGAAGCGTTTGCCGAAGAGCTTCCAGAAGCCCCCGAGCGTCCAAAAGGTCTCTGGCGGATTGCAGGCGTGGATCACATCGAAGCCTTTGCCTCGCACCGCAACGCGGACGGTCAGGAGCAGGGTGCGGAGCCACGCCCAGAGGTTCTCGCCGACGAAGCCCCAGCGCGACGTCGGGTCGAACGGCATGGCGTAGCGGTAGATGTCGATGCCCTCGAGCGTCTCACGAGAGGTGTTGTAGCCCTTCATCTTCGGGCAGATCACAGACACGTCGTACCCGTTGCGTTGCAACGTCGTCGACTCCAACCAGACTCGCCGATCGAAGGGAACGGGGAGGTTCTGGACCAGAACGAGGACGCGTCGTTTGTTACCAGCAGATGCCACGGTATCGCTCCGGTTGTTCGTCGTAGGGAACGAGACCGATCAGATCGACGATCGTCTGGTCGTCGCGTCGCATCGAGATCACGTCCTTGAACGAGGCATGATCGGTGCCGATGACAATCGTCTCGGCGTGACGCACCACGTCGTCGATGCTCTCGACGAGCAGTTGCGAGATGTGAGGAATCTGGGCCATCAAGAACTCACGGTTGGCGCCGACGAGGGCGGACAGGCTGACCACGGGGTCGTGGATCCGCAAGTCGTACCCCTTGCCGATGAGGCGTTCCGCCAGTTCCATCATCGGGCTCTCTCGCACGTCGTCGGTTCCGCCCTTGAAGCTGAGTCCGAGAATGCCGATCTGTTTGCTGCCCGACTCCTCGATGAGGTCGAAGGCGTGATCGAGGTGGACGTCGTTCGACGGCAAGACCGAACTCATGATCGGCAGATCCAGATCGATGGTTTTGGCGTGATGCTCGATGGCCCGCAGGTCCTTGGGCAGGCACGAGCCTCCGAACGCTTGGCCCGGGCGGAGGTACTTCGTCGAGATGTTGAGCTTGGTGTCCTCGGTGAAGATGTCCATGACGCGCCGGCCGTCGATGTTGGCCGCTCTGGCGAGGCGGCCGACCTCGTTGGCGAAGCCGACCTTCACTGCGTGCCAGGCATTGTCGACGTATTTGATCATCTCGGCGGTTTCGAGGTCGGTGATGATGAGCGGGGCCTCGAAGCGTTCGAAGAGGCTGTGGATGGCCTCCGGCGCCTTCCCGTCGAGCGATCCGATCACCGTCTTGGGCGGATCGAAGTAGTCCGCCACGGCGGAGCCTTCGCGGAGGAATTCGGGGACGAAGCACACATCGAAGTCGACGCCCGCCGTCTTGCCCGAGCTGGCCTCGAGTGCGGCGACCACCGTGTTTCGAGTCGTGCCGGGTAGTACGGTGCTCCGCAGCACGACGATGTAGCGACCCGTGCGTTCCCGCAGCGCCGACCCGATCTGATCCATCACGGTTTGAACGTGATCGAGGTTGATCTGGCCGTTCTTCTGGCTCGGTGTGCCGACGCACACGAAGGCGAGATCGGTGCGTTCGACCGCATCGGCAGCCGACGTCGTGCCTTCGAGGCGCCCGGCTTCCGCCGCAGATTGGATGAGCTGGTCGAGGCCGGGCTCGATCACGGGGGAGCGGCCTGTTCGCAGCAGTTCGAGCTTCGTGAGGTTGGGGTCGACGCCCACCACGTGATGTCCGTCACGCGTGAGGCACCCCGCCGTCACGCTTCCCACATATCCCAGGCCGAAGATGGCCACCCGCATGATTCGCCCCCCTCAAATGGACTACTCGTTGTCGAACTCGACCACCGACTCGAGTACGGCTGCGTTGTCCATGATCCCCACCCCAAACAACGTGAATGCAGGGATCCTAGCCCCGAGTTGGGGTGAGTACCATCCCTGCGGTGGTGAGGTTTCGCCCCGAGCGGCCTGCCACTCCAAGCGGTCGGGAAGGACCAGTCGGGCCGTGCGCAGACCGGTGTCCGTCTTCCAGGACAGCTGAGCGCCGTGGTCTTCGAGCCGGCAGTCGATCGTGGGGCCGAGATGAAACGACAGCCGCACCTCCTGCTTCAGTTTCGCGTCCAGCGAGTCCCGGATCACGAGCCTTCGCGCATGCCGGTCGAGTACGACGCTGCGGTGGTGCACTGCGGGCGAGTCGAGACGCCGGTACCCCTCGTGGCGCCCGGACCATGCCGCATGCCGGCCACCATCGAGACCGGCGACCGACAACGTCTCAGCATCGGCATGCGTCGTCCAGTTGAACGGACCGGCCGGCTCCGCTTGGTCGCGGCCGGCAACCTCCAGCGTGTTGTGGGCACGGGTCGACCGGAAGTAGCTGCGCCACTCCGGGTCGACGTGGTAGCAAAAGGTCCCAGGATCGGCGAGGACCTCGATGCCGCCGTGGCGCAGCTCCACCGAGAGCGCATCGGCATGGGCGTGGCCGGCGATCGAGAGATAGCCGAAAGGCCCGCCATCGCACCGGCACCAGATCTCGTCCGGTCCGGGCTCGAGGTCACGCAGGATCACCATTCCGGCATCGTTGAACACGTTCGGCCGCACCGGCAGTCTCCCGTGGACGCGACGCTGGATGCCTGCCGTCCACAACGCCGTGCGCACGTCGGTCTCCTCAGTCGCCGGCCACCATGAACACCGGCCGACCAATCGGTCGAGCGTGGGGAGCAGCGTGCGCCAGCGTTGGCGGGGGTTGCCGTCGAGGTCGAGCGCAAGACCCTGGTCCCCGTCGCCCTGCCGGGGCTCTTGCATCCGGCCGTCGACGAACGCCGCCCCGGCGTCGGCCATTCGCGCCAAGGTCTTGATGTAGCCGCTGGACAGCGGGTGTCCGCCGCGAATGCCTTCGATCGCTGCAGCCAGGAAGAGCTCCGTCACGAAGCCGTGGTAGTCCGAGGCCAGTTCTCGATTCAGCCCCGACGGGAAGGTCTGTAGCTCGATCTCACGCTCGAGCACGGCCGCGGAGCGCTCGCGCCACTCGGCCGACTCGGGGAACATGGGAAACGCACACGACGCCGCAAACTGGCCGGCCTCCTCGGCGATGAGGTGATTGTTCGCCGAGGAGCCGTGGCTCGGGAATCTGGCCAGGTACGCCTGATGCCAGTAGAGCTGGGAGGTGAAGGTCTCGGACGCTTCGAACAGCCCCGCTGCACCCTCCCACGGGTCGAGGAGGCGGCGAACCCAGATCCACGCGATGAGCCGGATACCGAGTTCGATACCGCTGGTCCAATGGATCCCGCGCAGGAACGGATTGTCGTGCCACCACGAGCGGAGTTGCGTTGCGGCCGCTTCGGCATAGCGGTCGTCCCGGGTGACGTGGTACGCCGCCGCCAGTACGGACACGTGGTGATGGCGGGACAGTTCCCACACGTTCTTCACGTTGCCGACCGTCTTCGGATCCCGCGGGTTGAGATCGAATGCATAGCGCTTGGGATCGCTGCGCACGCCCGTCGCCGGATCCCAGAACCAGTCGGGGCGGGGGGCGAGATCGTCGCGAGTGACGCCGAGCGCCGTCCACGTCCCTCCCGCGATTCGTTCGGCGGCGGCGACGAGCGCCTCGACGTGTTCGGGGTCGATCGCCCGAGCCGCGTCTTCAGGGAGCGGTGCGGGCATCGCCGGGTTGATCGCGGCGGGCTTCACGCCGTCTGCGGTGAAGCGCCAGGTTTGATGCAGCGCCTCGTCACGTGCTCGCTGGGCAACCTCGGCGGGTGACATGGCCTTGAGGCGGTTGACGTACCACTTGAGATCCATCACTCGTCCCGCTGCGGCCCGGGGCGAATCTCGATGCGGCGGTTGGCGAGGGCACTCTCGTGGGCGGCAAACGTCGCCATGGTCGTGGCGACCTGCGATGCGAGCGAGAGGGCAAGGGGCTCGCCGTTGCGGACGGCGTCCACAAAGGCCGCGATCTGGCTCGCCTGTCCTTTGTCGACGCCACCTACGGACCGCTTCCAGCGGCGGCGCGCCCCGCCCCAGACGTCGTACTGGGCGAAGTTGCTCAATCGGGCCGACCGTGCCGAGCCGTGGACCGTGAGCGTCTCCTTGGGGAATCGGCGTGGCGCATCGCTGGTGACGTAGCTGATGGTGGCCACCGAACCGTCTTCGTATCGGTAGGTGGCGACGAGGTTGTCGACGTCGTCGGGACCGGCCGTTGCCACGACCTCGATCGGGTCCGCACCGAGCCACCACGAGACGGTGTCGACGAAGTGGCACCCCTCGCCCACGAAGCGTGTGCCGTGCTTGTCCGTTTGCTGGTACCAACTGTCGCCGCCGAGGCTTCCGGCTCGCACGTCGTAGTGCAGGGTCGTGGGCCCGGGTGGCTCGCCGTAGACCGCACGCATCTTCACGAGCAGCGGCGCAAAGCGCCGGTTGAAACCGACCTGAATGCGATCGTTGCCTGAATCTTCGACGGCATCGAGCAGCAGGGCCAGCTGGCCCTCGGTGACGGCGAGCGGCTTCTCCACGAACACGGCCTTGCCGGCGCGCAGCGCTTCAGCGGCAATCCTGGCGTGGGTGTCATGGCGGGTGGCGATGAGCACGGCGTCGATGGAGACGTCGTCGAGGATCTGGCGGTAGTCGGTGGTGGCAGTCTCGAACGTGAACCGCGACTGTGCCGTGGCGCTGGAAAGCGCCGTCGTCGTCGCCACGGTGGCCAGCACGACGTCCTCACGCGGGGCGAGATGGGGCAGCAGCATCGTCGAGGCGTAGTTGCCGGCGCCGATGACCCCGAGACGCAATGCCCCGACCGTGGGCGCCGCCGGTGTGCCCGTCGGGGCAACTCGCACGGCGGTCGCAGCCGAAGGCGGCGTCTCGTAACGGAACACGACCGCCACGTCCTGGATGCTCCCTTCGTGCAGATCGTCGTAGACCGCCGCGGCGTTCTCGAAGTCGTGGCTGGCTGTGCCGAGGGTCGAGAGGTCGATGCGGCCTTCTGCGATCAGGTCCACGAAAGCCTTCATGTTGCGCCGCTGCGTCCAGCGCACGTAGCCGATGGGGTAGTCGATTCCGTCCTCCTCGTAGGTCGGGTCGTAGCGACCCGGTCCATACGAGCGAGAGAAGCGAACATCGAGTTCCTTCTCGTAGTACTTGTCCCAGGGCAGGTCGAGGTTGCATTTGCCGACATCGACGATGCGCGCCCGGTCGCGGGCGAGATCGGCCGCCGTGAACAGCGGGCTGCGATCGTCCGTCGATGCGGCAAGGAAGACATGATCCGCCCCGGCTCCTTCCGTCAGCGCCGCCAGGGTCGAGGAGATCTCGATGATCCCGTCCGTGTCGGGCCCGCCGACGGCGGCAGCCCCCGACTTGGCGGCGATGTCGCGACGTTGTGCGCTCGGGTCGATGCCCACCACCTGGACGCCTGCGCTCCGCAAGATCTGTACCAGCAGCTGCCCCACGAGCCCGAGTCCGATCACCACGGCCACCTCGCCGAGCCGGGCATCGGATTGGCGGAAGGCCTGCATGGCGATCGAACCGACGGTGGCGAACGATGCGTCCTCGGACGTCACTCGGTCCGGCACCGGCACACACAGATTCACCGGCACCCAGTTGAGCTCGGCATGGTGCGCGAACTGATTGCCGCCGCAGGCAACTCGTTGGCCGATTTCGAACTCGGTGACGCCCTCGCCAACCTCCTCGACGATGCCCGCCAGCGAGTAGCCGAGCGGTGTGTACGAGTCGAGCCGGTTCATCACCTTGCGGTACGTTGAGGCGATGCCCTGCTGAGCCACGGTGTCCATGACCTTGCGAACTTGGTCTGGTCGGGCGCGCGCCATACCGGCCAATGACATGCGGCTCTCGGCAACCTTCATCTTCTCGGTGCCCGCCGAGACCAGCGAGTGCTCCGTGCGCACGAGAACGCCCCCGGGCCGGCACAGCGGCGCCGGCACCTCGAGCACCGTCAGCTCGCCAGACTTGTAGTTTTGGACCACCTGCTTCACGACTACCCCCGTCTTTCGTGCTCGCGTTCGGGTGCCGGCCCTCAGTGAGGCGTCACTCTGGCCGGTTTGGCTCCGCGATACCAAGTCTCGAGCGTCAGCAGCTGCCAGATCTCCTTCGAACGGTCCTCGATGCCATCGCGGTCGGCGGCGATCATGCGCCGGATCACGGCGTCGTCGAGCACGCCGTCTGCGACCAACTCACCGCCGAGCACCAGGTCGTCGACCATCTCGGTGAGGTCGCGCCGGATCCAGGCACGCAACGGAGCGCTGAACAGACCCTTCGGCCGGTTGATGATCTCGTCCGGCACCCAACCTCCGGCCGCTTCCTTCAGGGGCACCTTGCCCCTCCTCCCGACGATCTTTCGATCGCCCGGAATGGCAAATGCGGCTTTGGCGACGTCGACGTCGACGTAGGGCACCCGCACCTCGGTGGAGGCGGCCATGCTTGCCCGGTCGGTGTATGTGAG
>DATHZQ010000129.1:0-5352 GCA_035458525.1 Acidimicrobiia bacterium | reverse complement strand
GCCGTGCACGACGTCCGCGAGAGTATGGGAGCGCCCTCATACGCTCCAGTCGCTGCGGCGAAGCTCGGCAGACTCCACCGACCAGCAATGGAAAAGGACTTCCCCGTTACGGGGAAGCATGAGAGGAGAGACAGTATGAATCGATGGAGATGGCTGGCCTTGGTGCTGGCCCTGATGCTCGTTGTCGCCGCATGCGGCGGCGATGACGACGATGCGGACGATGACGGCGGTGACACGGCTACAACTGCCGCTGCGGATGCCGGCGGCGATGAAGGTGCGGCCTCGGGCGAGGATGTCACGCTGCGGGTGCTCATCCACTCGCAGGAGCCCATGAACAGCTGGGTGCAGGACTTCAGCCGTCAGTTCGAAGCCGACAACCCGGGCGTCACGGTCGACGTGTCGATTGTGGCCGCGGACGAGCTCGCCACCGTCACCAACTCCCGTTTGTCCGCCAACGACATCGACGTCATCGACATGTTCGGCTTCGCCAATCCGGTCCAGGACTACATGGGCGCAGCCGAGCCGCCGGGGTGGCAAACGATGATCGAGGCCGGTCTGTTGCTCGACATCACGGACGAGCCGTGGGTCCAGAACTACGACCAGCCCTCGATCGAGCAAGCCGGAACCTTCGACGGTCGGGTGTACTCGGTCAATCTCGGCCGCGTCGTCTACGGCGGCATGTTCGTCAACAGCGACTTGCTGGCCGAGGTCGGTGTCGATATACCGACTACGTGGAGTGAGCTCGTCAGCGTGTGTGAGGCCGTCAAGGCTGCGGGCAACGAGTGCATGACCAATGGCGGGGCCGACGGTTGGCCCATCTTCGTGGGCACCTACGGCCTGCTCGGGTCGCTCTTCCCGGACCAGGAGGCACTCGTCGAGGGTCTCTACACGGGTGCGATCACCTGGGATTCGCCGGAGATGGCGACCCTGTGGGAGCGCTACAAGATCTACGCCCAAGAGATGCTCGAGGCCGGCACAACCGGTCTGGCGCACGATGCAGCCACGTTCCGGTTTGCCGCCGGCGACGTTGCCTTCCTGCCAACGGGCAACTGGCAGGCCGCCAACCTGGAGAACGAAGCCGCGTTCGGATGGTCGTACGTTCCCTTCCCTGGGAGTGACAACGCTGCGGACAACGAGTACCTGTTCG
Organism: Acidimicrobiia bacterium; assembly: GCA_035458525.1. GTDB lineage: Bacteria > Actinomycetota > Acidimicrobiia > Spongiisociales > UBA5794 > DATHZQ01. Next base: position 4,205 of record DATHZQ010000129.1, on the reverse strand, counting down.
GCAAGTACGACCAGGGCTGGGCGATCGCAGCCGACTCGCCCAACGTCGAGGTGGCGAAGGCATACGTGGCTGCGTTCTCCGAGCCTGCTACGTATCAGGACTTCGTGACCACGGTCGGGTTCATCCCGACGCAGCCGACGGCAACGCTCGAGACCACCATCGGTCAAGCCCTCGCTCCCTACCTGGAGAACTACCAGGTGGGCTTCGAGCAGTACTGGGTGCAGCCGTCGGGCGCAGGGCAGTGGGCCAACGGGTCGAACGGCGCCGCGTGGTTCCAGCCCTTCAACGAGTGGGAGGATCCGGCGGCGCTCGCCACGCAGGCGCAGATAGACCTGCAGGCCGCACTCGACGAGCTATAGCCGATAGCTAGAACGGGGTGGGGCTTTCCTCTCGAGGAGGCCCCACCCCGCTAGCCCTCAACCTCCCGGGGGATCTATGGCCTTCAAAGTTGTTAGCAAGAACTACCTCTTCGGTCAGGGCCGGAGCCGCTGGGCGCCGCTCCTGTTGCTACTCCCAGGTTTCGGGCTATATCTCCTGATTGCGTTTGGGCCGTCCCTGGCGACGGCCGTCTACTCGTTCACCGACGCTTCAGGCGTGCGAGGTTCGCCCATCAACTGGATCGGCTTGGAGAACTACGAGGAGTTCCTGTTCCGCGGGCTCTCCTCACGCGACAACCTCGCTGCGATCCAACGCACGCTGATCTTCATGGTCGTGGTCACCACGGTGCAGTTCACTCTGGGGTTGATACTCGCTGTGATACTGAATCAGAAGCTCAGGGGCCGCACGTTCTTCCGGACCCTGTTCTTCATCCCGGTGATCCTGGGCGTCGTTATCCAGGGACTCATGTGGAAGCTGTTCCTCTTCCCCGGCGGCGGTCCCGTCGCCGAGGCTTTCGGGTGGATCGGCCTCCAGTCGGAGTTCTTCGGCGGCGCACCCGCCGAAGCTTTCACCTGGGTGATGGTGGTCCAGATCTGGGCCAACGTGGGCATCACCATGATGATCTTCCTCGCCGGAATGCAGACGATCGACGAGACCCTGTACGAGGCAGCCCGAATCGACGGTGCCGGTGGCTGGAGCCTCTTCAAGAGCATCACGTGGCCCCAGCTGACGCCTGCCATCAACACCAATTTCTTGTTGAACGTGATCGGCTCGCTGCAGGCCTGGCAGCTGTTTCTCGTAACCGTCGGCTACAAGGAAGGCACCCAGGTGCTCGCCTACGAGATCTTCGCCCAAGGATTCGGGCAAACCGGTGGTGTGTCAGCCCCGTTCCGGCAGGGATTCGCAGCCGCAGCGTCGATCGTGCTGTTTCTCCTGGTGCTCGTGCTCGGTATGTCGGCCAACCGATTCGTCCAATGGAGAGAGAGGAGGTATCTCGGATGACGGTCCAGCTACCAGAAGAAGGTCTTGCCAAGACGATCCTGCCTGAACTGGATCGCAAAACTCGCCGCAGCGAGCCGTCGGGGAAGCGCTTTCCATGGGGCAAGATCGCCTCGTACGTCGTCTTGGTCGCGTTTTCCGTCCTGTACCTCGCGCCGTTGTTCATGCTCGTCAACTCGTCCTTCAAGCCGCTCTCGGACTTCTTCCGGGATCCGGTCGCCCTGGCGTCGAGCCTCAACTTCGACAACTACACGAAGGCCTGGGAACTCGCCAACTTCCCCCGCTACATGCTCAACTCGCTGTTCTACACGGCAGTCGCAACGGCCATCTTCGTGGCCACGACGCTGTTCGTGGCGTTCCCCATCTCCCGCGGGCTCATCAGAGGTGGCCCTGCCATCCTGACGCTCTACGTCGTTGCGCTCTTCCTCCCACCGGCGCTGATCCCGCAGTTCCAGTTGATCTTGTTCCTGGACCTGTACAACACACGTCCGGGCTTCATCATGCTCTTCCTGGTCAACGCCATCGGGATGATCATCGTGGTCAACTACATCAAGTCCATTCCGAAGGAGTTAGACGAGTCGGCCGCAGTGGACGGCTGCGGATATTTCCGCTTCGTGTGGTCGATCATCCTGCCGCTCATCCGCCCGGCCATCGCCACCGTGACGGTGCTGCACGCCATCGGGATCTGGAACGACATCGTCATGCCCACGATCTATCTGACAGACTCCAACCTGTACCCCATCACTCGAGGTCTGATCGCGTTCGAGGGTCAATACGGCAGCGACTGGCCGGCTCTGGCCGCCGCGGTGTTGATGCTCATGTTGCCGATGCTGATCCTGTTCATGTTCTTGCAGCGCTACATCATCGGTGGTCTGACGTCCGGCGCCGTCAAGGGATAGGCGAGGCGAGACGCGATGGAGTCCGCTGACTTGGTTCCTGCGACGGTGGCTGGTCGTCGCTCACTCGACGGCTTTGCGCCGGAGGTGGGCGGCGGCGGGGCGGCGGTGACGATTGCGGACGTGCAGGCCATCGTGACGCAGCCGGGATACTCCGGGCTCGTCATCGTCAAAGTGGTGACATCAGAGGACGGCCTCTACGGCCTCGGCTGCGCCACGTACACCCAGCGCGTCTTTGCCGTGCAGGCGTTCATCGAGCGCCACCTCAAGCCGTTTCTCGTTGGGCGCGACGTGGATCGCATCGAAGAGATCTGGCAGCTGTCGATGGTCAACGGATACTGGCGCAACGGTCCTGTGGCCAACAACGCGATATCCGGCGTCGACCAGGCGCTGTGGGACATCAAGGGAAAACGGGCGGGGATGCCGGTCTACCAGCTGCTCGGCGGCAAGACGCGCGAGGCGGCTGCGGTATACGTGCATGCCGACGGCCGCGATCAGATGGAGGTGGCCGAGAACGCACAGCGGTTCGTCGACCAGGGCTACCGCCACGTGCGGGTCCAGATGGGCGGCTACGGCGGGGCGGCCGCAGATGTGCACCGCCCGGTGGGTGCCGCCGAAGGGAACTACTTCGACCCGCACGCCTACCAGCGCACCACGCTGGCGATGCTCGAGCACGTCAGGCAGGAGCTGGAAGACGGCGTCGAGCTGCTGCACGACGTCCACGAGCGATTGGCTCCCATCGACGCCGTTCGGTTCGCCAAGGACGTGGAGCCGTACCGGCTCTTCTTCCTCGAAGATCCGGTTGCGCCGGAGGATGTCGGGTGGTTCGCAACCATCCGCCGGCAGGCGGCGACGCCGCTGGCCATGGGCGAACTCTTCAACAACCCTCTCGAGTGGCAAGGGCTGATCACCGGCCGCTTGATCGATTTCATTCGGATGCACGTCAGCCAGATGGGCGGGCTCACTCCCGCACGCAACGTGGCCGCGTTCGCCGCCATGTACGGCATCCGCACCGCGTGGCACGGCCCGAGCGACACGTCGCCGGTGGGCCACGCCGCCAACCTCCACCTCGACCTGTGGGCTCCCAACTTCGGTATCCAAGAGTGGTACCGACCGTCGGAGCTGGAGTACGAGATGTTCCCAGGCTTGCCGCGAGTCGAGGCCGGCTACCTGTATCCGAACGATCGTCCCGGTCTCGGGATCGACATCGACGAGGCATTGGCGGCGCAGCATCCATGCGGCGACCACGTCGTCGAATGGACCCAAACTCGCCTGCCCGACGGCAGCCCGGTGCGCCCATGAGACGGCACCGCGCAGTGATCGCCGTGGCAGTGCTGCTTGCATCTTCCGGCTGTGGGTCCGATTCGTCCGGCGATGACGGGGTCGCAGCGGCGCCGACCTCGACATCGGCGATCGAGAGCACAACAACGGCAGTACCGTCGACCACGACGACCACGATCGCAACACCGCAACCGATTCCCATCGAGCCGCCCCAGGCGTACGAGCTCGTTTGGAACGACGAGTTCGACGGCGACACGATCGACCCTGCGAACTGGACCTACGACATCGGCGGCTGGGGGTGGGGCAACGGCGAGTCGCAGTACTACACGGATCGACCCGAGAACGCCCGCCTCCAGAACGGCCTGCTGGTGATCGAGGGCCGCCAGGAGCGTTTCGAGGAGTCGTATTACACGTCGGCGCGATTGAAGACGGAGGGCCTCCAGGAGTTCCAGTACGGCTATCTCGAAGCCCGTATCAAGGTGCCGGCCGGCCAAGGCATGTGGCCGGCCTTTTGGATGCTCGGCGCCGATTTCGACCGCAGTGAAGACGCCCCCACGGAGAGCAACTGGCCGTTCGTCGGCGAGATCGACATCATGGAGTACGTCGGCAAGGAACCGATCCTCGTTTTCGGCACACTCCACGGTCCCGGGT
>DATHZQ010000128.1:0-23404 GCA_035458525.1 Acidimicrobiia bacterium | reverse complement strand
GTGGCGACATTCGTCGACAGGTCCTTGCCGTCGTCGGCCTGATAGGTGAACTCGTCGGTCCCGCTGAACTCCGGGTCGGGCGTGTAGGTGAATGAGCCGTCGGCGTTGAGCACCAGCGTCCCGCTGGCCGGCCCGGTGACGAGCACGGCCGTTAGCGGATCGAAGTCGGCGTCCAGGTCGTTGGCCACCACGTCGATGGTCACCGGGGTGTCCTCGGGCGTCGTGGCCTCGTCGTCAACCGCCACCGGCGGGTTGTTCTGGCCGGCGAAGGCGACCGGGAACGCCAGGTCGAACCCGCCGCCGCCGACCGCGAAGTCCGACTGAGCACTGACGAAGTTGAAATCGTCGGGATCCGGTGCAGGTGCAGTGGACGTCCCGATGAAGCTCCAAGTCCCGATCGGGTCACCGGCCACACAAGGCGCCGTTCCGATCACGGGCGGATCCAGCGACATGCCCGAGTAGATCGTGATGATCGTCGGCGTTAAGCCATCGAGGTGGACCGGGTCCGTGCAGGTTCCGCTGATCGTCCACTCGCCGTTGACCGGCTGGTAGCGAGCTTCGGTGATCTTCACGTCGTCCACATTGACGGCAATCCGCACATGTGCGGTGTTCGAGACCGCACCCGATTCGTCGGTCACCGAGTACGGCACCGACACAACTCCGGCGGCGCCGCCCGGGGCCGTGTACGTCACGGTGCCGTTCGCCTCGGTCACGGTTCCGCCGACTCCATTGGGATCGATCGGATCGCCCAGATCCACCGAGCTGCGGCCCTCGGCGACGTCGCCTTCGGCGTCGAAGTCGTTGAGCAGCACGTTGACCGAGCCCTCTGTTGCCGGGTCCTTGATGATGATCGAGTCATCATTGGCCACCGGCGCCGTGTTGGTCACCGTCACCGTGACGGTTCCCTCATTGGACACCAGTCCTCCGGCGTCGGTCACCGTGTAGGTGAACGTCGTCGAGCAGGCGAACGGGTCGGCACACGGCCATGGGGTTCCCAGCGGATAGGTGAACGTCACCGTGCCGTCGTTCTCCGGATCGGCGACGGTGCCGAACTCCGGCTGGGTGAAGGCGACCGAGGCCGCATCCCCATCCAGGTCGAAAGCCAGCGCCAGGAGATCGATTTCTGCGGTCCCGTCCGAACAGTTCTCCCCCGTCGCGTCGCACAGGTACTTCGGTGTGGAGATCGCCGCATCAGGGGCGAACGGCGCCGTCTGATCGAACCTCAGCAGGCCCCACAGGCCCTGGTAGCTGCCGAACGACGCTTGATCGCGCAGCAGGTAGTCGCCGGGCACGTTGTCGTGTCCGCCGAGGTTGACCACGAAGTCCCAGTGCCCGGTCGGGTTGATCCCTTCCTGGGTGCCGTAGTAGTCGGATATCGGGTTGTCTCCCAACTCGCGTGAGTCATTGATGTACGGATACCGCTGCCACTCGTGGCCGTGCATCGTCCACGTCGTGCCGCGGGCATGGCCTCCCGGCATCAGCACCCGGAAGCGGCCGTAGTCGGGCCCGCCGGGACTCGCTCTGAAGATCGGCACTTGCGGGTCGCCCACCTGCCCCAGGCCGTCTCCGATGTCGAGGAAGTTGGAGAACACGTCCGGTATCAGGTCCTTCAACCCGCTATTGCGATGGATCGTGCCGAACGGGGTGTCGGGCGTGATCCCGAGCCGGAACCACAACGGATCGGCACCGTAGTTGATCGCCTTCTGGCCCGTGTCCTGCGGGTCTTCCGGTGCCCCCAACGGGCCCTCGGCGGCGATGCTGTGCACCGCACAAGCCATCGTGGCGAGCGTCGCCGGGTCGGTGCAGTCGGGCCCACCGGTCGCCGTGGCATCTCCGCCGTAGCGCAAGTTCACGTCGTTCTGCATCACCACGATGAAGTCGCGGAAGCTGTCGGCAGAGTTCGTGGGCGTTTCGGCGCAATCGCCGATCAGGTCGTTGCCGTCTGCACCCGTCGCTCCCTTCCACACCGTGGCCTGGGCGCGGGTGTCCGGATCGACGATCCAGCAGGAGACCTGCGGCTCGACCACCATGGCGCCGACGAAACCGTTCTCGGTGCCCTTGATCCGGTCGGCGGGCATCAGCCCGACCGCGCCGAACTCGACGGGCTCGGCACTCAATGTGAACTGGGTGCGCTGTCCCTGCACTCCGCCTCTCGTCACCGTGACGTCGCCGGCATACCACGTGTATTTGCCGCTGTCCCCCGGTGCCACCAGCTTGCCCGTGGTGAGGCCGGTGCTGAACCCGCCGTCGGTTCGTGGGTCGAACGCGAGCAGTTGCGGCGTCAGCCCGACGTAGCTCGACGGCGTGATGTCGTTGGCGTTGAAGGTCGTGATCCCCTTGAGCCCGCCGAGGCCGGTGGCGTTCTCGTCCTTGTGGATGATCGGCGGCAGGGCGTTGTAACCCGGCATTTCGGTCGCAGCCAGGTCATCCGGGAGCGCGTTGGTGAGGTTCACCTCGACGCAGTCGCCGGCGTTGACTCGCAGCATCAGCGGCTCGATCGGTACCCCGGGTTTGAGCCCGTTGGGCGCTCCCGTCACGGGGTCGTAGGTGAGGTCGTCGTCGCGCACGTATATGAGCGCGGTCGGATCGATCAGCGGACCTGCGCCGTCTACCCCACCGGGCGGGGCCGTCAAGGCCGTCAGCCGTGAGTTGTAGACGAGTCCCTGAACCTCGTCGAGCACGTCGACGGCTCGCACCGCGGTGAGATCGAACGCCGTCACCGGCGCGGTCAACGGACAGATGCCGTTGAAGTCGGCCTCGTTGGTGATCGTGTAGCCGTTACGGCCGACGTCCTTGTCCGGTAGCTCGTATAGGTCGGCTCGTTCGCGGGCGTAGGAGCGCATGATGCCCCAGACGCCGTTCCACATGCCTTCCAGCTCGGCGCCGACCGTGTAGATGTAGTCGACTTCGCTCGGCACGCCGGCCTCGGTGTCGGGCACGATCGGGATGTCGAGGTTGAAGTACTCGTCGATCCCGAAGAACTGGGAGTTCCGCCAGCCCGTGTTGGGGCTGTTGGTCTCCTGTTTCCACTTCAAGCCCGGGATCGTGAAGTTGTGCTCTTCCTCGTGGGCGCCCACCTGGACGCGGATCCGCACCTGGTCGCCCATGTAGACGCGCAGCAGCGGCGTCCACGGATCGCCCGGTCTGACGTCGGACGTCAGCGGCGGATACGGCGAGATCCCGTTGGTCTCCGGCTGGACGTTCAACTCGGGTATGGCGCGGTCGGTGCGCGACTGGTAGGCGAAGGCCAGATCGCCGGCATCGCCCGGGGTCTGTCCCGCGCCGGCGCCCTGTTGCCCGTTGAACACGCGTAGGCCGATCGGCTCGTTGCGGAAGTTGAGGGCATAGGTCCCCGGGTCGTCTGCGGAGATCGCCTCCGGACATGGCCGCGGGAGATTGACCTGGCCGACGCCCGGGCCCTTGCACCCGTCGGGATGGAAGAAGATGTCCTCCGGGTTCGCCGGTGGCTGCCGGAACGATGGGTTGATCGCGTCGTCGAAGTCGGCGTAGGACGGGATGTCCACCGATGGTCCCAGCAGGTTCTCATTCGGCAGGGTGCCCAGCGCACCGCCGTCTCGCTCGTAAGCGTGCTGGAAGTCGGCGAACTCGAAGTAGAACTCGCGGTGGGCGTCGAACTCGGGAGAGCCCGGGCGACAGCCGCCTTCATCGGGCTTATAGCCGAGCTCACCACCCGTTGCGCAGTCGACGATGATCGCCTGCCAGTTGGAGGGACCGCCGTCGGTGCGTTGAAAGCCGATCTGGTCGCCGGTCTCGTTGTCCAGCCACACCGAATCCTCCGGCTCGATGAGCAACGTCGAATACAGGCCGACCTGCTGGTGGGTGGACGGGCCGTAATGGTCGTGGGTGAACACGGTGCCGACGCCGCCGTCCCATGAGCGCTCCAGCAGCGGGTCGGCGTACCACCGCTGAATGGTGGTACGGGCCCCCAGCCAGTTCTGGCCCTGCGGGCCGGTGGCTCCGAAGGACGGATGAGCCGCGGGAGTCAACTCCACAGCCTCGCCGGCGAGATTGATGAAGGCAGGTGCCTCCTGGGGATTGCCCTCAGCATCGAGTATCGGCTCGCCGGACTCGTCAACCAGGACGCCGCCGTGGTTGAAGGCCTCGATGCGCTCCCGCACCTCGTCGGGGCTGAGCGTGCCGTCCTCGTAGTTCCAGCCGTTGGCAGCGCCGTCGGCGCTCATCACATCGAATTTCACCAGGTGGATGTGCTGGCCGATGATGTCGGTAGGCGTCCGCACCTGGTAGTCGTCGAGCTGGTAGACGTTGGGCACCAGGTTGGCGTGGTTGTACTCGGCACAGTCGGTGCTGTTCAAACGCATCACCATCGGCTGCGGCGCCCGGGCGTTGGTCAGCGTCGGAACGACGTCCTCCCACAACGCCTCGAACCGCTGCTGCTGGAAGTGCCAGCCGACCTTGTTGAGCACCACCGGCATCTCGATGTTGGCGCCCTTGATGACCCGGTTCGGTATCGGCGAACCGTTCGCCAACAATTCCAACCCCGGGACCGGTCCACCGCCATCGGCGCGACACGGGTCGGCGAAGGGGGCGCCGGCCGCTGCGGGGAGGCCGTTGGTCTCGAAGTCGCCCGAAGGCGCAGTGAGGCTGCCCGGCTCGATCGGCATTGAGCTCGAATGGAACCGCGTGGCGTGGAACTCCATCGCCACCTGCTCGACCGCGGTCCCGTCTTCGGGGATCTGGATCGCCGCGGCCTCGTGCAGCACCTTGTTGAAGTCGAGACGCGAGACGTACATCTCGATGGGCGCGCCCGGGTGCGGGCTGTCCTCATCGGGTCCGCTGGTGATGACGTGGCGGGGGAGGCCGCCGTCATCGAGCAGGTCGAGCGCCGGAGTCGGGGGACGGTGCCCCACCAGCCCCGGGGTGAACCACGGGTAGCCGGGGTTGGTCAGATCCCGCTGGCCGGGTTCGCCATCGTCAACGACTTTGAGACTCGCATCGTCCTGGAAGATGTCGGCCACTCCGTCGCCGTCGGCGTCGAACTGGCTGGAATCGTCCACTGTGTCGCCGTTCAGGTCGGAGGCGACGATGCTCGCCGCCGCGTCCGGCATCGGCGCCATGGCGATGCCGGGCATCGGGACCACACCGGGAATCGGGGTGCCGGCGACGATCTCACCGTCGGGGAGGGCCCGAGCGCCCGGCAGCGGGCGCCCGTCGGCGCCGAGCAGCGTGCCGCGTTCGAACGTGTCGTGGACCCGCCACAGCTCCCACATGCCCTGGGCGAAGTGGGGGTAGAAGTGGCAGTGGAAGATCGAATCGCCCGGAGTCAGGTTGCGGTTGCCGGAACCGCCGTAGGCGATCTCATAGGAGTATCCGGACCCCGGCCCGACCGCCTGACCGTCGAGGTAGCTCGACTGCGGATCGTCGGGATCGAACTGCCACTGATGGGCGTGGAGATGGAAGATGTGGTGTTCCTTGGGACCGGCGTGCAGGTTGCGGAACACGACGCGGTCGCCCAGGTAGGCATGGTGGACGTTCGACGGGTCGTCCGGATAGAGCGCCATAGTGGCCTTGGCGCCCGGGATGATGGTGCCCCCTGCGTCGGTCGTGTTGGCCGGGATGTCGACGATCATCGCCGGGTCGCCGACGGTGAAGGAGGTGAGGAAGAACTCCTCGTACTTGCACTCGGCGCAGTCCCACATGGGGCCCACCCCGAGCCGGTTGGCGATGATCTCCGAGCCGATGCCGCCCGAGCCGTAGTTGATCGGGAAGGCGTCCCGAACGCCGTGCAGGGTGTGATCCAGCACCGGATCGTTGTAGAAGCCTGGGAATGCCTGCACCCCGAAGGCCTCGTCGTGGAAGATCACGGTGAACTCCCGGAACGGTTCGGTGTCCCGGGTCGGGTACGCGTCGTTCTCCGGATAGTCGAAGCCGCGGTCGTCGATGATCGCGTTGAGGTCGGAATGCACGATCTCGTTGCCGTCGAGGAGCTCGACGATGGGGAGCCCGGCTTTGCCGTGAGGAGTGCCGTCCGGGTAGACGGCGTTGTAGTTGATCAGGGGCTGCCCGTCGGGGCTCAAGACCACCAGGGGGGTGGTCCCGTCGGCCTCGAACTGAGGGGTATCGCCCGGCGAGCGGCCGGTGATCGCTCCCGTCGTCGCGTCGACGGTCCAGGCCGAGGCTGCCCAGTCCATCTCTTGGCGGGTGAGCTGGCTGCGGTACCAGTCAGAACCGCTGGGCTGGACGTTCACGGCGCCGAACAGCCCATACGACCGGGTGCCGCCGTTGCCCTCGCCGCCGAGGGTGGTACCCATGCTGTAGAGGAGATGGGTTCCCGTGTTCGGGGCGTAGTAGGTGTACGTCGTGGAGTCGCCGGGGGCGACGAGACCGTTCTCGTTGTCGTCGTTCTGGCCGACGTTCGAGCCGTCGGAGAGCATGTTGGTGCCGCGCAGTTCGAGCCCGTCGATGTGGATCGACGCCATCCGCGTCAGCGGCTGGTCGTCGATCTGGGGGTTGATCGCCACACCGATATCGCGGGTGGGCAGGGGTATTTGACCGGTCGGGAAATCGCCGGGAAGCTTGAAGATGAATTCGTCAGGGTCGAGCAGGTTGGTGAAGCCGATCTCGAGACAGTCGCCCTCGTTGGCGCGCAGCGTCAGGGGTCGGGCGCGCTTGTCGGGGCGCAGCGAAACCTGCCCGTCGAGATTCGCTCGATCGCCGCCTGCGGCGTCGAACTCAGGAAGGGTCAGACCGTCGAACGGACTGACATCCGGGGTGACGTTCGGGTTGTTTGCCACCACCACGTCGCGCGCCAGCGCGTAGATCATGCCGTTGGCGTTGATGGCACCGAGGCGGTTGTAGTAGAACGGCTGGTCGAGCGCAACGACGTCGGCGGTGATCGTCCGAGCACATGTAGCTGAAACGTTCGCCGACGCCGCGGCGGTCGCAGCGGCCGGTGTCGCGATCGATCCGGCCAGGGCAAACGCCGGCAGGATCGTCGCAAAGGCCATGACGGCCACCGAGGCGTGTGCCACCTCCGTGCGGGTCGGTCTGTAGCTGCGTGCGGCACGCAGGGCCACCGAGATGGGCCAGGTCCGCTCACTGGGTGTCCCCATCAGGACCGCCACCGCCAGAGCGGTGTACAGCGCCATTGGTAGCAGCGCGGCTGCGTCAGAGACTGCGTGGAGGACAGCGCCTGCATCGTGGCGCTCGGCGGGGAACAGCATGCCATGGGCGATGCCGCCGGGGATCAGGGCGAGCGAATAGCCGAGGCCGGCAAGGATGGCCCACAGCAGACGCCGAGCGGTCGGCCGCATCCGCTTCCATGGGCGGGTCATCAGGTCGGCGACAACGACGACCAGGGCCGCGAGCGGAACGGCGAGAACGGAATCGCGCAACCAATGGAGTGCCCCATTGAGGGCGGTCATCTCGTGGCCCGCGTGGTGCCCCACATGCAATACATGGGCCATGACGCCGACGCTGAGCGCCACAACGAATGCGGCAAGCAGCGGCCGTCGCCAACCTCCCGTAGCCACCACGGCTGGACGGATCACGCGCCGCGTCGCGCGCATACGGTTCGGGGGGATACCAAGCATCTCACAACCTCCAGCCGATTCCTCGGCCTCTCTCTGTTGGCTTCCGAGAAGTTGCATTCAGGAATAGCTGAAGTCGCAGCGATTGTCTTGAGCAACGATCTACTCATTTCCTGTGAACCCACCTACTCAGCCAGCTCATCCGAGCTGCGCACAGCGGCCCCCGTCGGACTATTCTCAGTTCTTGGGCCGCACGGAGTTGGTACAGGCAGCCGGGGGTGATCGGGCAATGCCATTCGCGCTTGCGTTAAAGGACCTCGAGCAGCGGGTTCGGGATCCACAGCAAAGGGGCGTCATCATCCGCAGCACTCTCGCGGTCGGCAGGCTGAATCTGGTTGATGAGCTGGCGCGAGCCGAGCGAGAACGCGGCCAAACGGTTCACGAGCTCGCTGGGGCGCGGGCTACCCAACGCGAGCCTTTTGGTGCCCTGGCTCATCTCTTGCCCGACGTCGATCTGACGCAGGAACCGCGGAACGTGCTTCGGTCGAGCCACCGAGTGCTGGGTACCGGCAACCGTGCGGAGCGAGCAGTTGCGATCGTTGAGGACGCCCACATGCTCGATGAGTGGTCCGCAGCGCTTCTGCGCCAATCGGCCCTGGCCGGGGAGGTCTTCGTCGTCCTCTCAGTACCTCGCGGCAAGCCGAGGCCGGAAGCGATATCGGCACTGATCGACGCTCCCGGCATCTATTTGCTCGACGTGTCCGCCATCACCGAGACGGAGATGGCCGAGTACATTCGGATCCTCCTGGATGGACCGGTCGACCCGTACACGCTGACCGAGCTCATCAGGCTCTCCGGCGGCAACCCCGCTTGGGCGCGCCATATCATCGATGACGCCCGGCAGCACGGGACGTTGGAATCGGTCGACGGTGTCTGGCAGCAGACCGGGAGCCTCATCGACCACGCAACGGCGTCGGTCATGGCCGCCGAATTCCTCTCTGCGCTCACCGGCGACGAAGTCGAGGTTCTCGAGCTGCTGGCGATCGCTCACAAGCTGGACTTGGCCACGCTGGAGAACCTCGTGGGTCTCGACCCGATCGAGGAGATGGAGAAGGCCGGATTCGTCTTCATTGACCCGATCTGCGTCGCATCGACAGCGAGTCTGGCCTCAGAAGCGGTTCGCGAGCTCCTCATCGGCAGGATGCCCGAAACTCGCCGTATCCGTCTGAGCCGAAGGCTCTTTGCGGCTCTAGATAAGGATGACAACGAGCCCACAGGAATCAAGGATGCTCCGCCGTCTTGGTTGCTCGAAGCCGGCGGGCTCGACGATCCCAGGCAATGCGTCCAAGGCGCTCGGGTTGCGCTCGCCAAAGGTGACTTCACTCTGGCAGAGCGGTTCTCCACTACGGCAGTCACTTTGGGCGGCGGTGAGGAGGCGAAGATCCTTCGCGCCGAAGCGCTCATCGGTCTAGGAAGAGTGGCGGAGGGCCACTCCATCCTGGCGTCTGTGACCGCGACCGCCACCGAAGATGCCCACATCGCACAAGGTGCGCTTATCCAGATGCGTCACGCACGCCTCTTGGCCGGCCGGCCCGAGGATGCCAGACAGATCGGTGAGCAGGCGCTCGAGAAGCTCAAATCCCTCGATTGGAAGGACGCTATCGCTGCCGAGCTGGCGCTCAATGCAGGCCTGGAGGGCGACTACACGAAGGCAGCCGAGTTTGGTACCGGCGTACTGAGTCGACCGGATGCTGGCCGGCGCGCACTGTTGGATGCAGCGATCGTGTCAAGCCAAGCCCACGTAATGCTTGGGAAGCTCGACGACGCGTTAGAGATAGTCCAACTAGGGCAGTCTATCGTCCCGGAACTTGCGGCTGAGCTCCCCATGGCGCGGGAGCTCCTCGACTTCACTGAGTTCCAGACGAGTCTCTGGGCCGGGAGCTTGAAGACCGCACAAGCTTTCAGCGAGACTCGGCTGGCCGATGCGCTGGAACGTCGCGTTCCCGGATGGGTCGGCTTGTGGACGCTGTGCTCTGCCTCGGTCAAGCTATTCCAGGGTCGCGCACTTGAAGCCGCACAGACCTATTGCGCAGGATTGGGACAACTGACGTCCTTCGATCCGCTGCGCATCATGCCCATGGGCCAGGCATGGCGGGCACGCGCCGAAGTCCAGGCCGGCAAACTGCGATCGGCAGAGTCCACCATCCGGCACATCGGTCCTGAGTACCTTCCCGGCGAGTTTCGCACGAGCGCACTCACTCGAAGTATCGAAGCTTGGCTCAGGGCGCAAGGTGGGGATTCCGAGGGCGCGGCGACACTGGCGCGTGAAGCGGGTTTCCGGCTCGTCGACCACACCCACATCGTGTGGGGCTGCTTCCTCCTCCACGATGCAGTTCGCTTCGGTCACGGAGATCGCGTCACCGATCAGCTCGCCGAGATTGCTCCCGCGGTCGACAGTGCCCTCATCGATTCGATGGCCGCGCACGCCTGCGCCCTGGCCGAGCGCGACGCGGTGAGGCTCCTGGAAGTGAGCAAGTCTTTCCAAGACTTGGGTGCAGCGCTCCTTGCCGCTGAGGCGGCGGCGCAGGCTGCGAGCATCCACGCCAAGAAGCATGAGCAGCATGCATCGGCGCGGGCGACGGCCCGTGCAGTGCACCTCGCCGGGTTCGCCCCTGGTGCAGACACGCCGGCTTTGCGGCAATTGCAGAGCTTCCTCACGCCCCGAGAGCAGGGAATCGCCCGACTGGCGGCGCAAGGAATGAGCAGCCGAGCGATCGCAGAAGCACTCTCCATCTCGACTCGTACCGTCGACAATCATCTCGGTTCCGTCTACGCCAAGCTCGGCATCCAGGGTCGCAACGAGCTGTCGCTCGTCGTTCAGGGTTGAGTGATTGCGCCGTTGTTCGCCCATCGGCGACCGCCCCACCGGGCAGCGATGCCTCGCCATGTGGCCCTATCGCCTTCCTGGGGGCTGTTCGCTTGGCGGGGGAAACAAAGCAGAGCTCACCCCGAACAAGACCCTTCGAGCAGGGACAGTCTCCCCCGCTTGCGCCATCCGCACGGATCCGGAATGAAGCGCAGCAGAGAAGCGCCAACACTCCTGCCGTCCTATACCGATCGGTGGTAGGGGTGCGTTGATGCCGGTCACGCTCTAATGCATCGATCTTCCCGCAGCACATGATGCCTGTTCTGTACTACTCGTGGAATCCCCAACCGCTGGTAACCGAATCGGACACCATCCGATGCCTCGGCAAATCGGAGCTCGGGTGTTGCCATTGACCGACTATGTCAATCGGCTCATGGCAGCACGCGGCGCCCCACCAGGTGACCCCAACCGTATCAATGGCCTTCGCCACCACGTCTATCTCGAAGGACCGGACCGAGCGGCCTAGAAACAGGCCTGCGGCGAGGGAGCCGTCACCGAGGAGAAAGGTCCCCAAACGCGTTTCGTCATGGGGTTGCTGCGAAGATTCTGCCGCCGGTGGCTCCCTGTTGCTTCGCCTACCATAGAGATGATGTCGATCTTCATGGATGTTCATCCTGGTCTCGGGGAGGCAACACCCGAGGACATTGCCGCAGCGCATCGCCGCGATCTAGAAGTGCAGGACGAGTTCGGGGTTCGCTTCCTCACCTACTGGTTCAACGATTCGGACGAGAAGGCTTTTTGTCTGGTCGAGGCACCCGATGCCGAATCGGTGAAGGCGTGTCACAAGATCGCCCACGGCCTCATGCCGCACGACATCATCGAGGTCGCTATTCCCAGGTTGAACCAGTTCATAGGCGATTTCTATCTCAATGACGATGACCGGGCAATCACGACGGCCACCTCCGAACCCGATTCCGGGTTGCGGGCGATCGTCTTCACCGACATCGAGGGCTCGACCGACATCAGCACTCGGCTCGGCGACGCTGCAGCCATGGAGCTGGTACGTGAGCACAACGTGATCGTTCGGGGCCGCCTCGACGAGTCGGCCGGCCGCGAGGTGAAGCACACCGGTGACGGGATCCTGGCCTGCTTCACGTCCGTGAGCCGGGCCGTCGATGCCGCCGTCGAGATCCAGAGACACACTGTCGACGTCGAGGGTTTACAGATCAAGATCGGGCTCACCGTGGGCGAGCCGGTCGAGGAAAGTGACGACATCTATGGCGCATCGGTCAACCTCGCTGCTCGCATCTGCGCACATGCCGCCGGTGGCCAGATCCTCACGTCGGGCACCGTAAAGGACCTCACGGTCGGTAAGAATATCGACTTCGCAGAGCGAGGCATGATCGCCCTCAAAGGCTTCCCCGACCCGGTTCAGCTCTACGAGGTCAGCTGGGGTTCGCTGAACCGGACGTGACCTATATGCATCTGGACGGATTCGGAAAGACGTTCAAGCGCCTGTGACCGGACCCCGTTCTTCGGACCGGACAGACCGAAATCAGGAGGTCAGGTCACCTGCAGCAGGCAGCCGGCGTGCCTGTGATCCGATTCCACGACCTGCGCCACACACGCGCAACACTCGCTCTCCAGGCTGCGTGCACCCCAAGGTCGTGTCAGAACGCCTCGGCACAGCACGGTGTCGATCACTCTCGACACCTACAGCCACGCCCTCCCGTGGCCTCCAGGAGGAAGCAGCGCGGCGGATGGCCGAACTCCTGTTCGCCGAAGATTGACGATTTGGATGCGATCGGGTTGCAGTAGGCCCACCACGGGGAAGACTCGGCTACCGCAAACGAGCCAAGACCCGTTGCACTGCAACGGGTCTCGTGGCACGCCCGGAGGGATTCGACCCTGCCGCTCAGCGGCAGTCCCCATCCTTCTGATCCGTAGTTCGATTCAACGACCTCGGGCTCCCTGAGCCACAACGGTCGCCATGGGCTGAATGTGTTGCGTATCAACCTGTTTCCGAGTGTCGGGCTGCGGGGGCAACAGCGACAACGATGTCGCTCAGGAGCCCGGCGAGTCTCTCGACCAAGATCAAACCCAGATGCAGCCCCTGCCCGCACCCGTCGCAACGGCCGATCCGAGTGACGCTGCGAATCACGGTGGAGGAGGCCATCCGCCAAGATCGATGCTGGACCAGTTCCTCGATCGATAGCGTTGTGCGTTGTTGCAGGTGGTCAGTCTTCGGTGGCGATCCAGACCGCGGCAGCCCCGTCGTCTTCTCCGACTGCGCCGAACCGGGACCCGGTTGGGTGCACGGACCTCGACAATCCGGGGAAGATGAGGGGTTGGCTCTTACACTCGTCGAACGTGGCTGCCACTCGAGAACCTGAGTCATCGCCGACCGCCCGAGAGGTGTTGGAGGCCGAGGCCGAAGCATCGCCGCCGTGGAGCAACGCCGCCAAGCTGACAGTGATTGCCGGAATTGGACTGGCGATGGTGCTCATCGGCTACATGGTCCGGTCGGTGTTCGCCACGGCAGCTCTCGCCGGCTTCGTGGCCTTCTTGATCGCTCCCCTGATCCGCTCGATCCACGTTCGCTTGAAGGTGCCGAGAGGTGTGGCGCTCCTCGTCGCATATCTCTTGGTGCTCACCGGCACACTCGTCTTTGGCGTGCTGATGGCGGGGGCGATCATCGAGTCCATCCGACAGCTCGATCCGGTGGGCACCGTCATTGCCGTCGCAGATTGGGCGAAAGACAGCGCTGAGGAGTTCCGCCGCGTGACTTTCCTCGGCATGGATTTCGATCTCAGCGAACTGGTTGACTCGCTCAACGAGAACCTCGATGCCGAAGAGCTCCAGGAATCGTCGGGAATCACCGTGACGACCGATCAGGTCGTCGCTGTTCTCGGTGGCGCCTTTGCGACCTTGCAGGCTGCGGCCGGGGTCGTCGTTGCGATTGTCATGTCCGGACTCGTCACGCTGATCGTGGCCATGTACCTCAACGCCGACTCCGCCAAGTATCACGCTGCTGTCTTCCGGTCCGTCCCGCCGGGGTATGAGGGCGATTCCCTGCTGATGTCGAAGAAGCTCACTCGGGTCTGGAAGGGTTACCTGTACGGTCAGCTCGTCAACTCGGCAATCACGGGAGTCATGGTCTGGGTTGTCCTGTGGATCGTCGGCATGCCCGGAGCCTTCGTCATGGGTGTCGTGATGGCAATCCTGAACATGATTCCCACGTTCGGTCCGATCCTGGCTGCGATCCCGGGGGTGCTCGCCGCGTTGGTCAACGGCACCACACGATTCGAGATGTCGAACGTGGCGTTCGCCGTGCTGGTCGTCGTCATCTACCTGGTCGTCGTCCAGCTCCAAGCAAACTTGGTCGCCCCCCGGGTGATGGGCACGGCGGTGCGGCTGCCCCCAGCGGTGATCATGCTCGGCTTGATCGCAGGCTTCGCCGTCGGTGGCCTGCTCGGCTCGCTGCTCGCTGTGCCGGTCATCGCAACACTGAGAGACATCCTCGCCTACCTGTACGCCAAGTTGATCGACCGCGACCCGTTCCCGGATCGTCCGACTCTGCCATCGGAAGTCGAGGAACCACCGGCGGCCGAAGCCGTGATGGTCGGCGACGTCTGACCCCTGAAGCGCTCTTGGCAATCGACGGACAGCTCGTCGGTGCCGCCGGCCCGGGGCGTGCTGATGATGATCCGGCGGAGCGGTTGCCGTATCCTCATCGAAGTCCGGACTTGGGGCCTTTCTGGCGGGGACACGGAGTCTCGATGACGTAGTGGATCAGCTCGGCGACATTGTTGTGGCGTGCCGCCGCAATCAGGATTGCGCCGGGTTGTTCGCCGCGATGTACCGGGCAGTCTCGTCCCAGGTGCGGCAGGCGGTGCGAGAGGGCGGGCTCTTCGCAGACGATGCTTCGTTGGAGGCGTTTGCGGTTCGGTTCGCCGATCGTTATCTGGATGCCTATCGCACCTATCGCCGCGGGGGCACGTGCACTCGAAGTTGGCAGCTTGCGTTCGACTACGGAGCGTCCCGGCGCCGCCGGATGATCATCCAGCATCTGTGGGTGGGAATGAACGCCCACATCAACCTCGACCTCGGCATTGCGACAGTGGAGGCAGCACCGCCGGGACGCCTGCCGGTGGTCTATGGCGACTACCTGAAGGTGAACGAGATTCTCTTCCAAATGGTCGATCGCCTCCAAAGCGGGCTCAGCGAGGTCTCGCCTCGCATGGCTTGGCTCGACCGGCTCGGGCTCGGCTGGGACGAGTCCATCATGCGGCTCGCGCTCCGCACCGCACGGGATGTCGCGTGGGGGTTCGCAGACGCACTCAGCGAGGTCGAAGGGGAGGACCGGGAGCGCCGGGTTGCCGATCGCGACGAGGACGCGGCGGCGCTCGCTCGCCTCATCGCCTGGCGTTGGTCTCCCGTGCACCTCGCCGGGGTATTCGTAGCGGCGGCGGAGCGACGAAGCCTCAGCGATGCGATAGATGCCTTCGATACGCTGACCCTCGACCTCGATATGAGGTGCGACGGTCGGTTGACGTGGCGGAGACCGCACCGGATCCCCGATCGGCGCAGGCTGGTCGACGTCGCCGGATCGCCCCGGCGGTCACGCTGACACGTGCCCTCGCGATCGGGCTCGTGGCCCTCGGACCGTTCGCCGTGACGCCAGCGTTGGTGCGATCAGCCGTCGGACTCGGGAGGCGTCGGCCTCGGAATCAACTGCGGCGGAGAAGCGCTCCTATCTGACGCGGTTCCTTGATGACTCCAATGGCGGTTGCCACTCGCAGGGTCTTCTCCAGGACGTAGGGGTGCTCGTAGATACCACCATGCACCCGAGTCGGGGCTTGGCCGTTGCCCCTCTTCGGCTTTGCGTCGGATTGCGCCACCGGGTGGGTTGATGACGCTGGGTCGAGCCAATCCCGTAGCGTGAGAAGCCCGTTGAGGGCCGCTGTCGTTGCCGGTTCGAACGTCTCCACGCCGAAGGCTTCGGCACCACCGAAAGCCGTGTCGAACACAGGATGCCGCAATGAGCGAGTACGTGAGATGCCTGCCATGCTCGCCGAAACGTGGAGCGGTGGATCAGCAGTGCGCCATGTCTCGGCCGTCATGAGCTTCCCGAGGTACTGCGCTGCTTGGTAGCTCGTGCCCTGGATCGGCACGACGCCACAGTTGGCGCACGTGTTCCCCTCCTGTACGTGGCCGGGGGACCGGCCCAGCAGCCCGACTCGATCCAGACCGGCTTGCCATCCAGCACGCTGCGCGCGACGCCGTTCGGCACCCGCAATCTCTGCTGGTGTGCGCACGCCTGGCGTGGTCGGCGACACCAGCATCGTGACGCTTCGTATCGCTGCGGAGGGGAGGGCATTCACGATTGCATTCATCGCTCCCGTGAGCCGCCACTCCCGAGCCCGGCCGGGCGCATAGGCGTACAGACCGATGTCGACGCCCTCGGAGCCAGCGAACTGCTCCACAGTGGCCCGTATCCGGACGGGGTCCCGCAAGAGATCGGCGCCGTCCTCTGCCCACTGCAGTGATCCGGAGAGCGTGGCATTTCCGAGGAGTGCGTCGGGTGGCGAGGCCACATCGATCCACAGCACATCGGCGCCCCCTTCGAGCCAGAGTCGCGTCGGCGCCAGCTCTGCGGCCGCTCCCAGCACGACGATTCGACGACCACGTAGATCGATCCCGTCTTCGCCGGCGTGGTCGACGATCCAACTGATCCCTTCAGCCACGGACTCGGACGCCGATCCACGGTCGACGAGCGCACGGGCGTGCGCCACCAGTTCGGCACCGGTTTCGACCTTCTCTCCGTTTGGCACCGCCGGTCGCAGAGTTCCATCGCCGGCAAACACCTCGTGGGTGAGGCGAAGTGGCGATGCGCGGCCGGCGAGACGTTCGGCCAGCGGTTCCTCCCTCGACTCGGCCCGCCACGCGAACGCCTGCTGCGCCTCGTCCGCGAGCGTCGCCGCGATCTCGTACCGCTCGTCAGAGTCAGCTCTCGCGGCTTCGAAGCGAGGAAGCAGCAGCGAGTACTGTCGCTTGAAGTCATCGACCGTCGACGGGAAGCCGATCCGACCAAACGCGGTTGGGTGCGCCTCAACCGCTTTCAGCAGGGCCCGGTGAAGGAGCACAGACGCCGACTCGCCACCGGCCAGCTGAACCTCTCCCGAATCGCGTAGGTCATCGCCCATGGACCGCTCCTCGCGCTCGCGACCAGGTCTCAACGTTATCGACCCAAGACTGCGGCGACGAGTCGGCAACAACAGGTTGGTCGTGGTCTCGGCGGCCAGAGATGGAAATGCTGGCACCTGGCCGATGGCGGGCACGTGGCCTTCATCGGGCCCTTCGCCGCGGCGGAAGGATCCCCTGTGACGGTCAGTGGATGGGGTAGCTCAAGAGGATCGAGGTCCCTGCGACAAATGCGGCAAAGCCGAGGCCGACGAGGCTCAACTTGATCCAACGACCGCGGAACTTGGTGCTGATACCCGCAAAGAAGAGCACCGATGCAAACAGAACTGTGGTCAACACATAGTTGTCGCCGGTTTGGTTGGCCTCCATCGCAACGGCGGACGCAGCTTCCGCCTCCGAGCGCAACTCCTCGGCCTCCTGGGCAGCGGCAACTTGGTACTCGTCCATCTCGAAGGGAGTGCTCGGGGCATCGGGGTTGGACAGGGGGTCTGTGGCCTGCCACGCCTCGAACGCTTCTGCGAATTCTGGTCGAAAGCTGCTTTCCAGGGCCTCAGTGAGCGGCTCGTTTCCCTGAATGGCCCCGTCCAGCCAGACGGCGAAGTACTCGACGTCGATGGTGAATTCTGCGTCGGCGAGGTCCGATGCTCGAACCGACTCCGCGCGAGCCGCTGCAGCTTCGGCGAACGCCGCGGCCTGGACGCCGCCCCAACGCGTCGCCTGGTAGGCGCTCCAGGCTGAGGCGATGGTTGCCAGAGCAAGCACTGCAGCGGCCACGAGTTCGGCCCACCGGTCGGTCGGGTCAATGTGCGTTACGGAGCGGATCGCATCGCGAAGCGCGCCGATCTCTGAGTGATCGTTGGCGCGTTCGCGCTCGTCGTGTTGCCCTTCCGCCACATGCTCCTCCACTCACTCGGTGTGGCCGAAAGCCCGTTCCGCGGGAAGGCTCTCCAGCTCTTCGTAGTCCTAGTTCTAGCGCCCTTTGTCCGCCAACACCGTTTCAAGCCCTTGTGACCCGTCGGTGCGCGCTGCGCGGCTTCTCGCGGCGTCGGACGCCACAGAACCCGGGCTTGCGCAAGCGCTCGGCTGCTGTTCCCCGGCGGCGGCGTCAGTCGACGCGTTGTATCGAGGGGGGCTTCCAGGTGCGGTTGAGGATGTGAGGGCCGGGGTTGTACATGCGGGAGATGATCCGGAACAGCTGACCTTCGGGTGGTGGGGAGCCAATTGGATTCCCTGTCGGCTCCCGGCGAAGTGCGTTGGATGTAGATGTCCACGGAACCGTCGTCGTCGAAGCTGAATCCGGGTGTCAGCGTCCCGAGGGCATAGCGGTTGGTGCTGCTCTCTGTGAGGAATCCCGGGGGGTGCGTACACATGGTGAAGGACCAGAACTCGGCGACGGGGGGAAGCTGGTCGGCGTCGAAGTGGACGGTGTACCGCCGGCCGCCGATCAGCGGCTCGCCGGTGTCATCCATGAAGCAGCCGACGTAGAGCGCTTCGCGGGCGTCATTGGCGAGCAACCCGATCTCGGCCGTCACCAGCCGCAAGTGGTAGTCCGTGCCGAAGTTGCCCGACCGGGAGGGGTCCGGGATCAGCCAGCCGTTGACGTTGGGCACACAGAACGGCATTTCCCCCAGGAGTGACCTCAGGCCTTGCTTGACCCGCGCCGCAGCCCGTCGACTGTGGCCGGATGCAGCTCATCCGGGTCGAACTCGATGCCGGAGGCGATGCCGATACGTTCGAACAACCCCAGAATCCCGGCATCGGCGGGGGGTGGCGGGTTCTCAGTGAGCACCCAGTTGAGCATGCGGTAGAAGTCGAGGGGATCGCCGGTCTTGAAATCGAGGTAGGGGCGTGATGCTGCCGGGTCGGATACTTCGTTGGCGGTGCCGGTCCAGACGCTCAGCGGCGTGAGCTTGAACTGGTGCTGCAGGTCTACCGCGGCGGCCTCATCGTCGTCGAGGACCGCCACCCGCGCCAGCAACGCGATCACCGGCGTCGGGGCAGCAACGGACCGGTTGAGTCCGTCGGGGAGCACACCTCGCCAATGAGGCCCAACCAGCGCATACGCACCCTCGCCGTCTCCTTGGCGCTTCCCGATGTAGGCGAAGCTGTTGGTGTGGAAGTCGGCGATCTGCACCGTCCAATACGGACCCTCGATCCTCGGCACCTCGATCACGACTGGTTCGACGGACAGGTCCACGAACGCCCTCGAGTAGACGGCATCGTTGATCGGGGTCACCACGAAACGGTCCTCGTGGGTGGCCCGCGTGGTGTGACCAAGCCGGTTGACCGGGCCGTTGTAGCTGGGATTGACTCGTCGTAGTGTCACTCCCAGCGGCTTCGGTACATCTCGATCGCCGGGTACCCGTACTCGAAGGCCTGCAGCCCCAGTGAGTATCCCTCCTCCTCACGAGATATCGTCAAGCCGGCCTCGGCCTGCGCTTTCAACTCCGCGAAACCCACGCCCACTGTCGACTCCTCCTCCTCGGCTCGTCGAGCACACGCCGCGACGCTACGTAGAGCGACGTCCGGCCCGCACTCGTCGTTGGTCAGGATGCTGGATGCCAAATGGCCCGGGTCGATGTCAGTCCGAGCGGCGTTGCGTGGTTCTGGTCCCCGGTTGCTGCTCGACTGGGTTGACGCCGCCCGAGGGGGAAAGGGGGTACTTGCTCATTGGAGCGTTCCTCCCGCCGGGTGCCATCCCGATCGCCGAGCGTCCTCACGAAGACTCAATCACCAGGTGGCACGCCAGGCGTCCCGCAGCCGCACCTTTGCCCCGAGGCGCAGCACTGCGCCGCGGTAGAGCCGGCTCCCAATGCGAACGGCTGCGTACGAGGTTGCGGCTACCAGCAGGACTGCCAGCGCCAGCTCCCACAAGGGAACGTTCGACACGGCGGCGCGGACCGGCATCACCATGGGTGACCACAGCGGCACCAGTGAAGCGATCACCACGAGTGGCATGTCCGGGAACACCTGCGCCGTCTGGCCGAGGAAGAAGCCTGGCAACAAGAGGACCACCGGGAGCATCAGAACGCTCTGGAGATCCTCTTGGCGTGACACCGTTGCCCCGAGCGCCGCGTAGAGCACGGCGTACATCGTGTAGCCGACCAGGAACCAGAACACCACGGATGCCAGGATCTCGGCTCCGAGGACCGGTAGTGAGACATCGGCGATGTCAACGAACGACAGGGCAAGCCAGATCGCACCGCCCAGCGCAGCGATCTGAACGAGCCCGAGGGCGCCGATGCCGACGACCTTGGCGATCAGAACCTGGTCGGGGGCGACCCGGGACAGCACGACTTCGACCACCCGGCTCTGCTTCTCCTCCATGACTCCCAGGGCGACGAACTGCCCGAAGATCAGAATCGACATGTAGAGCAGGATCAGTCCGACGAGGGAGCCGATACGACGCGGCTCCTCCTCGGGATCGGGGGGCGAGAGAATCGTGGCCTCCAGCTCAGGCGGGGCCAGCACCTGGGCGAGTTCGGCCTCCGGTATCCCCAAGGCGTTGGCGGCGGCCCGGAAGGCAAGCAAAGCCGCTGCTCCGGTCACGACCGCCTTGGCGGTCGTGGACTCCTCCTCCAGGAAGACAATGGCCGATCCGGTGTAGACGACCTGAACGTCACCGTCGCGTAGCGCCGTCTCAGCGGTGCTCTCGCTCGAATACGATCGCACGATCACCGCGACGTCCAGCTCGGCAGCTCGTTGCTGAAGTGCGCCTTCCGTCCCGTCGGGGACCGCAGAGGTGACACCGATTCGCGTCGGCGGCGGGTCACCCAGCGCGATCGCCATGAGCGGAATGATGCTCATGACGAGTCCGACCGTCACCAGCATCATGATCTGGAAGCCGCGACTCTTTGCGCGCTGGACGAACTCTCGGCGAATGAGATCCCACGTCTGGCGCCATTGGCTCACCTCTGCACCGCCTCACGGAACAGGTCAGACAGTCGCGGTGGCTCAAACGAGAATCGATCGACCTCGCCTGCCTGCTCCGCAGCCGTCAGCAACGCATCGAGATCCGCACCTTTGTCCACGACGTAGTGCGGCCGCCCGTCCGACGTGACGAGATGAACCCCCTGCAGCGGCGGTGCCCACGGAAGACCGTTGACCGTGATGTCCAAACGTCTGGTGCGCGCCGCGGTGCGCAGCCCATGGAGATCTCCGGTGAGGACGACCTGGCCCCTGTCGATGATGGCAAGGTCCTCGCACACGTCCTCGACGAGGTCGAGCTGGTGGCTGGAGAACACGATGGCAACGTTCTTGTTGGCGAGCTCGCGCAGGACCAGCGCAAGCGCCTCGACGCCCAACGGATCAAGACCGGCGAATGGCTCGTCGAGCACGATCAGCTCGGGATCATGAAGCAGGGCTACCGCCAGCTGCACCCGCTGCTGGTTTCCGTGGGACAGTTCTTCGACCTTGGCGTTGCCTCTCCCGGAGAGCTCCAACCGGGCAAGCCAGCGGTCGGTGACCGCGGCCGACTCGCGGCCGACACCGCTGAGGCGGGCAAAGTGGATCAACTGTTCGCGAACTCGCATCTTTGGGTAGAGACCCCGCTCTTCGGGCATGTAGCCGAAGCGCACCCGGTCTCGTGCGGTGATCGGCTTGCCGCACCACGAGATCACACCCCTGTCGGGTCGAGCGAGCCCGAGGATGCAGCGCATCGCGGTCGTCTTCCCTGCACCGTTGGGCCCGAGAAAGCCCAGAATCCGCCCACGGCGTGCCTCGAAGCACGCAGCATCGAGCGCGGTGACCGCACCGAAACGTTTGGTGACATCGCTCAAGACAAGCATGGCAACACCCCACGATCGCGCCGCTACGGAGTAGGCGTTAGCGACAGACGGCCCCGAGAGTCCGGGTCGGGTGGCATCGTCGCATTGGGCCACCGCAACCCAATCGCAGCCCAGCTTGGTACAAGGCACGAGAGGGCGGACTCGCCCAGCGCGAGTCGGCCCTCATTGGTAGCTGATGAAGACCGGCTCGGTCTCGACGGCGAGCGTCTCCTCCGGAGTGGCGGTTGGAGTGTCCTCGTCGTAGAAGTTCTTCCAGCCCCAGCGCCACACCGCACTTCGGTCCCGGCCGTGAGCACGGCGTAGGTCTCGTATTTGCTCGGCAGCGGTCCTTGGCAGTCCATCTGAATCACGACCGCCAGCTCGGGCGGGGCCTGGATGGTCTCCCGCTCGGTGATCATCGAGAAACGGAACTGGTGCAGGAGGAACAGCTTCTGCGGAAGTGCCTCCTCGCGGACGAAGCCGGCGAGCCATTCCGAGACAGAGTTGATTTCCGCGGCGGTCACGGTCCCGACCTGGCGCAGGTGTACCTGGTCGGGTCCGAGCCGCCACTCGGGATCGAGCGCCAGCCCGACGTGAGGTTGACGACGCCATCGGTGGGAACGGGAACGGTGAGGTCGACGACCTCCCATGGGCCACTCGCTGATGCCGGCTCGACGCCAAACACGCGCACCGTTTCGGGCTCGAGCCGGGCGATCTCGGCGAGCTGTGGCGGAGTTGGCGGCGTCGCAACCACCAGCAGTGCGGTGTCGTTCGTGATGGCATCAGCGCTCGCTGCCGCAATGTCCGATTCCTCTGTTGAGGAGACGGCCACCTCACGCCAGACGATGCCTCCGCGCGACCTCCTGAATCCGTGTAAGCAGTCGACCCGCTGACCGGGGCGTTTGCCGCCGTTTCTGGGTTCATCTTGGGAGTAAGGAACCGTTTCCAACTTTGAGACTTCCGACTTCGGCGGCTGGGCAAGGAGGGAACGGCGCTCGCTCGACGCCGTCCACACGTCGCAGGGCGTTGATCAAGACCCCAGTCGTGCCGCCACGAACTAACTCTGAGACTTCGCCGTATCGGGTGGGGTGGCCGGCGGGACGCCGACTTGACTTGCGCCCGCCGTCCGCCGTCGAATGGCCAACCGTGTCACGGCTCGGCTAGCCCAGATGTTGCCGATAACGGACGCTTCGCGAGGTGCGTGTTATGGCGCCCGATTGATTGTTCGGTGCTCAGCCGGGGATGTCGAGGATCGGACCGACGGTCGCGCGGATCTGACTGAGAACGGTCGGTCCAACGCTGCCGCAGGCCATCTCGATCCATCCCGTCGACATCGCTCGGACGAATTGCAGCAGATCGGCTTGTGCTCTCGGCTAGAGCTCGTGGCGTGCGAAGAACTCCCAAAGCGTCACGGAGGCATCGATGTCGGTACTGGCGAACTCCTCAGATGTGCTTCCGGGCCACGTGTGGCCACCATCGGACAGGCTCCACATGATGACTGGAGCCGAACACCCGGCCCACACCTGAGACGAGGAACTGCCGGACGCTTCGCCCGCTTCGGGCCCCGAAGCGCACTCGTTGACCTCCGCCCAGAACTCGCCGAACTCGGCAAAGGAGATCTGCTCGACGTACGGACCCCACGGACCTCCTTCGTACCCCGGGTCGTCGATGGAGAAGAAACTCATCACCGGGACGGATCGGGACGGGGTGCAGTCACCGAAATCCTTCACCGCGAACGTCGACACCGGTCCGATCGCAGCGATCTGGTCGCTGAGGGTACAGCCAAGGGTGAACGTGAAGCCGCCTCCCATTGAATGGCCGGTCGCGTAGACCCGGCTCCTGTCGACGCAGAAGACATCCTCGAGCTCGTCGAGGAGCCCCTCGACATACGCGACATCTGGGTTGCCGTCGATCACCCCTTCGGTGAGCCACGGAGCCCACGAGGAGATCTTTTCCTGGACTGGGGTCAGCGTTCCACCCTGCCGCGTGTTCACGAGCGACCAGCCGCGGGTCGAATCGGAGGAGTTCGCCCGTGGACTGACTCCTTCCCTTCCTTCTGG
>DATHZQ010000127.1:0-2636 GCA_035458525.1 Acidimicrobiia bacterium | reverse complement strand
AGATATTGCTCAGGCTCAAGGAGTCGTCGCAACACTGTCGTGTCAGGCAGAGAGTAGGAGATCGTTCAGTGCCTCGGCGGGGGTGCGCCATCGGAGGGTCTTGCGCGGTCGCGTGTTGAGTGCGAGCGCCACCGCGTCGAGATCGTCGCGGGGATGCCGAGACAGGTCGGTGCCCTTGGGGAAGTACTGCCGCAACAGGCCGTTCGTGTTCTCGTTCGATCCGCGCTGCCAGGGGCTGTGTGGATCGCAGAAGTAGATCTCGAGTCCCGTGTCGATCCGCAACTGGGCGTGTTCGGCCATCTCCGCTCCCTGGTCCCAAGTGAGCGAGCGCCGAAGCTGTTCGGGGAGTGTCGCGATCACGCGAGCGATTTCGTCGCGGACTGCTTCGGCGCCGTGACCGGCCAGCGCGGGGCCGTTCTTCACACGAGGCGCTTCGCCGTGGCCTTCCATCCGTGGCAGGTGCAGCAGCATGGTGAAGCGGGTGGTGCGCTCGACGAGCGTGCCGATCGCCGAGCTCTCCAGGCCAAGGATGAGATCGCCTTCCCAGTGACCGGGCACTGCGCGGTCCTCAACCTCGGCAGGCCGCTCGCTGATCAGGAGCTCGGGCGGGACGAACTTCTTGCCTCGCTCACGGGTACGCGCTCTGGGCACGCGCAGCGCCCGGCCGGTGCGCAGGCACTGGACCAGCTCTCGTTTCAAGGCCCCTCGGCCTTGGATGTAGAGCGCCTGGTAGATGGCCTCATGTGAGATCCGCATGGATTCATCATCGGGGAAGTCGATGCGTAATCGGTTCGAAATCTGCTCCGGGCTCCATGCCTTGCCCCAACGACGATCAGCGCGTCGACCGTGCCGGCGGCCGATGAACTTGACCTCGGGACCCGGCACCGGGGTGCCGTCGGGCCGCTCGATCTTGCCGACGAGCCGGTCCTGGACGTAGTCGCGCAGGCGGGCGTTGGCGACGAGCTTTGGAATCTTCGGTCGACCTGCCCGCCGCTCGGCGTGCCACTGCGCAGTCGATGCTCGGTACTCCAGTTCGGCGGTGCGCGTCGACGAGTTGCGCCGAAGTTCCCTCGAGATCGTCGATGGGGACCGGCCGATACGTCGAGCGATCTCACGAACACCATGCTTCTTGGCGTGCAGGATCGCGATCTCCTCGCGCTCTTCGAAAGACAGGTAGCGGCCCGAGACGGGCGCAAGCTTGAGCGGTGGCATACCGCCAGCTTCCCGGAACGACCGGGCCCCGAACGCGGATGACATGCCAACCTCGGCCGCTGCGTCGTCGCTCGACAATCCTCGAGCGATCGCTTGCCAGAATCCGATCCGGTGCTCTCGTCGCGCAGTCGACGGCCTGCCCGGCGACCAGATCTTGCCTCGCATCTCTCGGACCGCTGCCTGGCGTTCGTGCTTGTACATGGTGTCGCACCACCTCCGGTGCTGAGGTGTTGCGACGACCACTTGATTTCGCCTTGCGATCCGGCGTCGGAGTGGGCGATGAGCCCGGTGTTCGAGTCGACCCCGTGACCGACGGGGCCGTCTCCGGTCCGCTGAGAGCCTCCAGATTCTCCCAAACGAGCCCAGATGGCCTGTTCGAGGGCGTCGAGGGCCAGATCGGTCCGCAACGACGTCGAGACCCGCCACCCGACGATCATTCTTGAGAACACGTCGATGACGAACGCCACATAGACGAATCCCGACCAGGTGGCCACGTAGGTCAGATCCGAGACCCACAGCTGGTTGGGGGCCGCAGCAGTGAACTGGCGATTGACCAGGTCTGCGGGTCGGGCCGCCCCAGAATCGGACCTGGTGGTCACGGTGAAGGCTCGGCCACGCGTGGCGCCTTGCAGCCCGAGCTCCCGCATCAGCCGCCGGACGGTGCATTTGGCGACCTTGATGCCTTCCCGGTTGGCCTGGACCCACACCTTGCGCACCCCATATACCTTCTGGTTCTCGTCGTAGATCCGCTGGACCTCGACCTTCAGGAACTCGTCGCGTTGGCGGCGGACCGACCGGCGAGCCGGTTCCCGCTCACAACGCTTGGCCTCGTAGTAGGTGGACGGGGCGATCTCGATGACACCGCAGATCGGCTCGACCCCGAACTCCTCCCTGTGCTCATCGATGAAGGCGATCATCGTCTCGGTTGGCGGTCGAGCTCCGCCTGGGCGAAATACGCCGACGCCTTGCGCAGGATCTCGTTCGCCCGCCGCAGCTCGGCCACCTCCCGGCGCAGTTCCTTCAGCTCGGCCAGCTGATCCGACGTCGGCCCTCGACGCTCCCCGGCGTCACGTTCCGCCTGCCGCACCCAAATGCGCAGCGTCTCCGACGAGCAGCCGATCTTCCCTGCGATCGACACGATCGCTGCCCACTCCGAATCGTGATCGTCCCGATGCTCTCTCACCATCCGCACCGCACGCTCACGGACCTCCGGCGAATACTTGGTAGGTCTTGACATCGCTCCATCCTCTCAAGGAATGGAGCCTCCGACCAACTCGGACGGGTCCACGCTGCGAGTTGACGCATCATCGGGGGTCTCCTTCTGTGAGCGTCACCCGTCATCGTCAGCGCCGCAAGGCGATTGAGACCAGTGACAATCGTCTCTAGTCGAGCCCGATCGGAGCCAAGCGATTCTCAGTTCGGGA
>DATHZQ010000126.1:0-7334 GCA_035458525.1 Acidimicrobiia bacterium | reverse complement strand
CCCCAGGGTCCAAGAAGATGCCGAGCCACGTGTAGAAGAAGTGCAGTCCGACGAGGAATGCGATCACGATGATCACCGCTTCCAAAACCTGCAACGGGAGTGGACCGGGCAGTGCGTTGAACATTCGGCGAACCATCATTGTGTCCCCAGGATGGCAGCTGCGTTGGGCCCCGACACGAGCTCAGCTTGCACGATGAGACGCTCGGCTGCTGAGAATTTGGGGTGGCACGTCGTCAGCGTGAGCCACGCCCCCGGCTTCGGCTCGGTGACCCACAGTTCGGTCGGCTTGACGACGAACGGCGGCTCCTTCACCTCGTAGACGTGAACGCCGAGCGCGGTCTCGACCTCGATGAGGTCGCCTGGTTCGAGCACATCGAGGTTGTGGAACGGCGCACCGTACGTGGTGCGATGCCCGCTGATCACCGAATTCCCCGGCTGTCCCGGCAGCGGCGTGGTCGGCATGTGCCCGGCACCGCTCCTGAGCAGGGGGATCGTGACGCCGGAAACGATGGTCCAGCCCTCCTGCAGCTCTTCGAGCCTCGGAATCCGGATCGAGGCAAATGCTGCACCTTCCTCCGGCTTCGCCTCGACCAGAATCGTCGGGCGCTCGCCGCCGACGCCTGCAACGAGGTTGCCTTGATCGTCCTCGACGAGCGGCACGTACTCGGTCTCGCTGATCTCGACATCCGCGTAGTACGCCAGGCGCTCCTCGGCCAGACCGGTCTGGGCAAGCTCTGCGAAATAGCTCGTCACCCACAGTTGGTGGGCGACGAAACCGAGGGTCAACGCTCCCAGCCAGATGAACGTCCATCCGGCGGCGCGAAGGATGCGCCGTCCCAGGCTCATGTCCATGGCCGCGGCGTCAGGCCTCGGTTCTGCGGTGGCTTCCTGCATGGTCTCCTCGTCGTCCCCGGCCCAGGACGAAGCAGCGTACCGCGTCTGAGAAGACAGTCGTTGCACACTGTCGGCTGAAGGGCGAAAGGCCGCTACGATTCTTGGCCATGCCGGTTTCCAAAGGACGCAAGAAGGCGAAGCGGCGCCCGCCGCCGCCACCCAAGGCCGATCCGATCAAGGCGAAGGGGCCGTCCCCGACGTGGTACATCGCCCTCATGTTCGGGCTGATGGCGCTCGGGATGTTGATCATCCTCGCCAACTACATCAACGTGCTTCCGGGTGGGACATCCAACAGGTATCTCCTGATCGGCCTCGCCGGCATCGCTGCCGGCTTTGCGATGACCCTGAACTTCAGGTGACTTCGCTCGAGTCGGGCATCGAGCGAGTTTGATCGTCGACCTCCGGCCGCCTCAGACTCTGCGCACCCACCGTGCTCCCCTCCTGTTGGCGCTGGGTAGCGCTTCGACGTAGGTCGCTCGAACTACATCGATGTGGTTGTCCACGGATTCATCCCCAGGGTGTGGAGAATTGCATCCGTGTAGTTCGATCGACCTAGCCGGTCAGGCGGGCACTTCGTCCATCTCTTCCATGCAGTGGCGTGGCGCCTTGCCGTCTTCGTCTTGGGTGTGAGTGACCGTGAGACGAAGACCGCAGACCGTGCAGTGGTACCTTCGCTCGACCTCGACGAGGTCGTCGGGGTTGGGCTCAGGCGGGGCCGGGGTCGCCAGCAAGTTGATCATCCATTTCGCCACGGCGTAGATGGCGACACCCATCGCCACGGCTATGAGGATGGTCCACATGGCCGCTCGTCAGTCGAGGCGTTCGATGATCGTGCCGTTGGCCATGCCGCCGCCTTCGCACATCGTCTGCAAGCCGTAGCGGCCACCGGTGCGCTCCAGCTCGTTGAGCAGGGTGGTCATGAGCTTGGCGCCGGAAGCTCCCAACGGATGCCCCAGCGCCATCGCGCCGCCGTTGACATTCGTCTTGTCCCAATCGGCCCCGGTCTCGCGCAGCCACGCACCAATCACCGTGGCGAACGCTTCGTTGACCTCGAAGAGATCGATGTCGTCGATCGTCAAGCCGGCCTTGCCGAGCACCTTCTGTGTCGCCGGAATCGGACCGGTCAGCATCGTCACCGGATCGACCCCGGCCAGGGCGAAGGCCTTGAACCGGGCCCGCGGGTTGAGACCGAGCTCCTCCGTCTTCTCGCGGCTCATGATGAGCACCGCCGCCGCACCGTCGGTGATCTGTGACGAGTTGCCTGCGGTGACGACACCATCTTCTTTGAAGGCAGGCTTGAGTCCGGCGAGCACCTCGACCGACGTGCCAGGCCGGATCCCCTCATCACGGCGCATGATCTCGACCGTGCCGTCTTCGTTCTTCACTTCGATCGGCATGATCTCGTTGTCGAAGCGGCCTTCTTCGGTGGCACGCATGGCGCGGGCGTGGGAGTCGGTGGCGTACTGGTCGATCTCTTCCCGGGTGATCCCCCACTGCTCGGCGATCAGCTCGGCCGAGATGCCCTGGGGCACGATGCCGTTGTCGTAGCGCTCGAGCATCTTGGGGCCGAACGCCATGCCGGGGCCTTGTTGCATCGTCACACCCATGGGGACGCGGGTCATCGATTCGACACCGCCGGCGATGACAACGTCGTAGACGCCCGCCATGACACCTTGCGCGGCGAAGTGGACCGCCTGCTGGCTGGAGCCGCACTGCCGGTCGATCGTGGTACCCGGCACGCTCTCGGGGAAGCCGGCGGCGAGCACGGCGTTGCGGGCCACGTTGACGCTCTGCTCACCGGTCTGCGACACACACCCGAAGATGACGTCGTCGACGGACTCGGTGTCGAGGTTGTTGCGCTTGACCAGCTCCTTGAGCACCTCCGCCGCCAGGTCGACCGGGTGCCAATCCTTCAGCTGTCCGCCCCGCCGCCCACCGGGTGTCCGGATGGCATCAACGATCACTGCCTCGGTCATGCTCAGACTCCTTGTCGCATCTCGCAACACCAATCGTAAGCCGATCGACTCGTTTGCGAGCCGGACGACCCGGCGGCGTCACCCAGCTGCCGCGATCTGGCGCCACCCTGGTTCAACCTCGTCTCGATTGCCCGATGCTCTTGAATGCTGGGATCGAAGGAAGGACCACCATGCCCGTGTACCTCCGTGTGAACGATCGCCCACCGTCGTCGCTCGTCACCGAGGCGTACATCTGGCCCGCAGAGTTTCGGTACGGCCTCACCGTGGATGTGAACGACGCCGTGCACGAGCCGCCCGTCGTCATCGGTTCGGCGCAGTTCCCAGTCGGACATCAGATGATGACTCTGGACATGGCCCCCACGGCTCGCATGGCCTTCGTGCTGGGCACGGCATAGACCCGCCTGTTCCGGAGCGGCAAGCTCCCTTCGACCGCTCAGGAACTCAGCGGCGGATCGGTGATGCACTACATCGAGACGCTCTCCGAGCAACGCATCGCCGTCGACGCCTCCACCCTTGGCTTCTCACGGCCCATCGTTGCCTCGGGCCGGATGATCAATCCGCCCAAGGAGATCACGGTCGTGCCCAGCGCGCCACCGGTGACGCTGTGGGTGCTCGGCACGGCAGTCGACCCTCAGGCGGGCATCGTCAGCTATCAGATCGCATTCACGATGGAGCCGGCAGCCTCACCCGTCGACAGCGACCAGCTCGTCGACCTCACGGTGCTCACGATCTCGGTCACGCCCAAAGACGCCGCCGGACTTCCCTTGGTCGGCTTGCTCGCCAATGCGCTCGGTGCCGTGGTCGCCGACTCCGTTGCAGCGAGCTTCCACGCCGACGTCCTGGCGCAACTCGGCAGCGCAGCGGCCGGCACCTTCAACGGGGACATCCCTGACAAGGACGTGCAGATGACCGTCCTGTCGCTCAATACCCCGTCGCCAACGTCGTTCGGGGTCGAGGTCGTCGTTGGCGCCGTGGACTGCTGCGGACGCTCCGCCGCTGCGTGGAGCCGCTTCTGGTCGACCGGGGTCGTGCCAGCGGCCAGCGAGCTGTTCAGCACCCATCACACCAGCCCCGGTGACGAATCTGGTCGCCGTTCTCGATTCGCACCGCAGGTGAGCTGGCCGGGCCGAACATCGCATACAATGCACTCCTTCGGGGACGTAGCTCAGCCCGGCAGAGCACCTGGTTTGCAACCAGGGGGTCGTGGGTTCAAATCCCATCGTCTCCACCATTCAAACGACCCTCGCCCGGCGACGCACGGCGTTTGCGACGGTCCTACAATCACGGACCCGTTCGGGCCCATAGCTCAGCTTGGTTAGAGCGCATCCCTGATAAGGATGAGGTCCCTGGTTCAAATCCAGGTGGGCCCACCGACGAGACCCCCTGTGCCGCAAGGGGTCTCGCTTATTGGGCAGGCATGGCGATCACTTCAGAATCTTCTCGCGTGCACACCGCGTGCACATCAGCGGAAGCAAACGTCGCTTCTAGACGGTCCGCAGCAGCCTCGTCGAGACCCTCAAAGAGATGCCCGTAGGTGTCCAAGGTCGTCTTGATGGACGCATGACCGAGTCGTTCCTGGATGACCTTGGGGTGCTCTCCCTGGGCGATCAAGAGGGCAGCATGGGAGTGCCTCAAGTCGTGGAACGTGCAGGGTGGACCAACGGACGCCTCGACCGCCGGCAACCAGATGCGGCGGCGGAAGTTGCTTCGCCGGAATGGACCCCCGTTCGGAGCCGAGAAGATGAGGCCGGAGCCGTCCGCACACGTCGCCAGATGGGCGGCCAACACCTCGACGAGGAACGGTGGCACACGGACAGTCCGGCGTGAGGCTTCCGACTTGGGCTCCTCGAAATAGAACTGACCGCTGCTCTCCACGACCGAGGCAACCACCCGGATAGTGCGGCGAAGGGCATCGAAACGATCCACCCGGAGGGCACGGAGCTCGCTGAATCGGAGCCCGGTATAGGCAGCTGCGAGAACCATCGCCGAATACCGCGAGTCGATCGAACCGGCCAGAAGGCTGATCTCAGCGGCGTCGAGGAATCGGATCTCGGCACTGGTTTCGATTCTGGGGAGCTTCACGCCCCGACACGGCGAGCGGCCTATGAGTCCGGACTCCACGCCAGCATCTAGTGCCGCGGCCAGCAACTGATATGCCTTCCGTACCGTTGCAGGCGCATAGGTTGCGTCCCGTCTGGTGGTGTAGTGCCGCGTGTCATGATTTCTGAGACAGGCCATGGTTGGCGTCTGGCTTGGAGGGTTGGACATGGCGAGACCACCGTCGTGGTCGGTGGAGGACAAGACGCGGATCTGATCGGCGCGGCGAACGGTATCGGTTACCCGGCGGGTGTTAGCGGCGACCACGTCGGCGATCGACGACACCCGAGCTCGGCCCAGCCGTTCCAGGTGCGGCCAACGGCCCAGCACGGCGGTTGCGGTGGCTCGTGACCCGCTACAGGCAATCCATACATCGGGGAACGCCCACCGCGCCAGGGACAACAATCGCCGGTACCAGCGGTTTGCTTCGATCAGGGTCTTATGCCGACGCTGCACCGCTCGCCGCAACGCCAACTCCCCCGGCATGAGGGATCCGTGCCGCCTCCAGCGTGAACAACTCAGGGGCCCGCGACAGGACCTGGGCATCGATCACATCCGACTTGTCCTTCCCCGACAGCGCCGCCCGTAGTCGAGCAGAATGACGGTTCCCCACCAGTGACAGCGACACCCCCGATCGACCCAACGCCACCGACAACGGCAACCACGTCATCGAGGTTGGCTCCGCCACCGCCACCGCTTCGGGGAACACCGCCAACCGCTGCGACAACCGATCAGGCCCCGCCAACGTCGGAGACGCCTCGAAGTCATCGACAACCACCCCCGGCCCCCCAGCCTCGGGACGGCGCACCACCACCCGATGCTTCGCCGTCACCGCGGCGTCGATCCCCACCATCATCACTGCGTTACTGTCAGAGTGCACGAGGGCTCCTCCCATCGTCGAGCGGTCGCTGATCAGAGGACTCACCACAGCGCTCTTCGCCGGCCGCGTCATCACTTACGTGAGAGAGCCCTCGGGGCGCGTCCCCCAACAGGCTGTCTCCCAACGACCCGCACACGCTGATCAGCGACACCCAGGGCCGCCCAAGCTTGTGAGTCATCCGATGCCCGACCCGCCGCAACGGGCACGCCATCAATTCCCTCAACCGGGTTCGCTCGGAACACGGACCCCGGCGACTATCTCTTTCACGAGCCCGAAGCTCACCCGAAAAGCGTCACAGCCGGGATCCCCCCCCGAGGCCACCCTACGTGGCCGCCGCCCAACAACGAGCAGGCCCCCTACCGATACAACCCCTAGAACTCGTCGCATCTTGACGACTGAATGGCCGGCTGCGCCTGGTCTGCCGGTTCAGGCTATTACAGGCGACCCGCACGCATCGCACCAGATCGGGCAAGAGAACACTCGGCTCAGCGGACCGAGCAGACCGGCACTTGCTGAGCGCCGCTTCACCGCCGGACCGACTACGACGAGCGGTCGGTCGGTCTGGGCGGCCGGCGACTGTGCCTTGCGTGAGCACAAGCCCGCGTGATTTCTGGAGATGAGCGGGTCCTGCTGCGGGTTGAGTGGCACAATGCCGCATGCTGCTCGACTACCCCGATCCCGAGTTGCGATCCGATACCGTCCGCATCCGCAAATGGGCCTACGAGGACGTCGGCTGCATCCGGGCAGCAGGCACCGATCCCAACATCCCGAAGGGAACGACCGTCCCCGCCGCGTATACCGAGGAGGAGGGCCGTGCCTTCATCGAGCGGGCCTGGTCGAGAAACGAGGACGGACAGGCTCTGGCGCTCGCCATTGCCCGAGCGGATTCGAACCAAGCCGTTGGACACATCTACCTGGGCCTGACCAAGGTGAAGCGCCAGTGCCGCCTCGGCTACTGGCTCATTCCCGATGCACGGGGGCAGCGACTCGGAACATCCGCCTTAGACCTGATCAGCCGCTGGGTGCTCACCGAGACCGACGTGTACAGGCTCGTCGCCGAAGTACACCCTGACAACACTGCTTCCATTCGGCTGCTGGAAGGCTGTGGCTACACCCGCGAAGGCACACTCCGGTCTTGGCTGTGGATCGACGACGAGCCGCATGACGCCCTGCAGTACTCCCTCATTCGCCCCGACCTGAACCACACATAACGAGGCCACCCTCCGCCCGAAGGAACGCCAACTCCTCAAGGCGAGCCGATCAACAGATCCCGGTCGAGAACGCTCCGATCCCGAAGTAGCGCCGATCGGCACATCGTGGGCTAGTGGTGGATGACCGTAGCGACGCCGGGAAGGTCGGTGAATGCCTCCTGGTCGGCGGTGACGATCGTCCGATCCGTGGCCCGAGCCGTCGCAGCGATCAGTAGGTCGTGGGCACCACGTGGGCGGCCCTGGCGGCGGACGGCGACGAGGAGCTCTGCGTGTTCG
>DATHZQ010000125.1:0-13869 GCA_035458525.1 Acidimicrobiia bacterium | reverse complement strand
GTTGATTTGAGCGAGATCGTTATCCATCGCGACTCCTATTTCCATTTACCAGCCATGGACATCTGTGACTCGAAGGGCATCTCGCCGCCTTTGAGCAGGACGTTCCAGTAGATCCATTTGAACATCATTTTGCCCCAGTGGTTCAACTCGGTTTCTTCGAGCAACGAGAAGGGGCCCACTCCCGGCAACGGGTACTTGCCGGGCAGCGGCTCGGTGGTGTAGTTGAAGTCGATGAGGAGGCCCTTGCCATAGCCCGATTCGATGAAGCAGTTGGCATGGCCGTCGAACTGCTCCAGCATCGGGCGGCCCTCGATGTAGTCGAGGAAGTTGCCGGTGAACATGTCGACGGCGAAGTGGGCAACCGAACCGGCCTTGGACGTCGGAAGATCTGCTGCGTCACCGAGGGCGAAGATGTTGTCGTGATCCTTCGAAAGGAACGTGTGCTTGTCCACCGGGACATGGTTGAGCTCGTCGCCGAGTCCGGAGCGGGCGACGAAGTCGGCGCCCATGTTGATCGGCACGGTCACGAGCAGGTCGTAGTCCACTTCACGTTCGTCGTATGAGATGAGCTTGCGGTTCTCCGCGTCGACCTCCATCAGGTAGAAGTCGCTCTCCAGGTTGACCTTGCGCTCCTCGAGCAGGTGCCCGAGCGCCTTGGATGCAACCGGCTTCGTGAAGGCCCCGCCGAGCGGGGTGACGTACACGATCTCGACGTTGTCTCGGATGCCGTTGTCGGTGAAGAACCAGTCGGCCAAGAACGTGAATTCGAGCGGTGCGACCGGGCACTTGATGGGCATCTCGATGATGTTGACCGCGAGCCTGCCGCCCTCCCATGAGCGCAGTGTCTCGGCGAGGGCCTCGGCACCTTCGAGGGTGTAGAAGTCGTGCACGGTCTTGCCGTACTCCGGACCTTCGAGGCCAGGCGTCTGGTCGGGACGGGGATGGGTGCCCGTTGCGATGACGAGGTAGTCGTAGTCGAGGATCGTGCCGTCGGCCATCTTCACCCGATTGGCATCAGCCTCGACTTCTTCGATCTTGCCGATCACGAGGTCGACGCCGGCGGGGATGAAGCGACGCTTGGGCTTGACGACGTCACGCCGGCGATACATGCCGAACGGGACGAAGAGGAATCCTGGCTGGTAGTAGTGGACCTCGTCCTCGTCGACGATGGTGATGGCCCACTCGCCGGCGTCGAGGCGTGGTCGTAGCTTGTTGACGACCATCGTGCCGGCAGTGCCGGCCCCCAGAACGAGGAGTCGTTTCACGTTGTGCTCCTTTGTGTTGATGTCGCAGCGCCCGCAAGCACTGCGATGGCATCCAGCTTTGACAAGAGTTGGCTGCGGGCGGTCGCCAGCTGAGAGATGAGGTCGCTGAACCTGGGCAGCAAGCGCAAGACCCATTGCTGGTGGGCTTGGTCGAGGTAGTACGTCTCCTCGACGTGTTCGGCGAGCACGCCGACGGGCAGGTTGAGCTCGGAGGCGATGTGGGCGAGTTCGCCGTCGTTGGGCGGCCACGCCCTCGGCGTGACACCTCCGACGATGAGCATCCCGACGAGTTCCGGCCCCACCCTGATGAACGTTCTCGCACAGAGAAACCCGAGGTGGCTGGCCATGAAGCGGGGCTTGAGGTCGACCTCGTCGGCGAGCTGACGCCACCCGGCGATGCAACCGGCTACTGCGTTGGGTTCGTCGTGGATTGCCGCGAAATAGCCACACGGGTTGGCGATATCGGTGAGTGGGTTTCCCGAGATGTCGGTGACGACGGCCATCACGCCGAAGAGGTCGGCGGCCAGGTCGGCGACCGCCTGGGCGGCTTCGGGCACGAGCAGCGACGCAAGTCCGGCGTCGGTTGTTGTGACCCGATGAGCGCCCGGCTCTTCCGTCAACACGCTGCCGAGTGCGGCCGCAACGGCGTCCGCGGGGAAGCGCCACTGGCGGCCGACCTTGATGGCGGGAAGCCGTCCGTCCTCGGCCATGCGATAGATGGTCGACTTGTCGACATGGATCATCGCTTGCACATCTTTGGTGGTGAGAAGCGTGGTCATGGGGCGAGGCCCTGCTGCATGGTCTGCATGAGCTGCATATCCTGCATCTTCTGCATCTCCTGCATATGCAGCTAGGGCCATACGTCCCGACCTCGTGAAGATTTTCACGAAACGCACGAACGCGTGTTCCACGATGTGGTACGGTGCCGCATGGCGGTGCAGCGATGAACCGGGTCCAATCCATCGACCGGGCGTTCTTGATTCTCGAGCGCGTGGCGACGTCTGAGAAGGGTCTCACCGAGATCGCTGAGGAGGTCGACCTGCCGAAGTCCACGGTGGCGCGCCTGCTCAACACACTCTCGTCGATCGGGGCGGTCGACCGGGTAGCCGAGGATGGCACGTACCGCATCGGCGACACCGTTCGCGGCTTGGTCGCCGGGGGGACGACGACTGCCGACTTCGTGCAACACGCCCGCCCGTATCTGAGCACGCTGGCCCACGAGTTCGGCGAGGATGCGGGCGTCAGCGTCCCCGTCCGATCTGGAGTCCACTACGTGGCCCAGGAAGCGGCCGACAACTCGATACTCGTGAAGGACTGGACGGGCACGGTGGCGCCATACCACCTCGTCCCGGCCGGGCTCGTGATCCTCGCCTGGCTTCCGGAGACGGTTTTGCGCCGTGTGCTCGAGGGTGATCTGCACGCAGCAACCGCTCGTTCGGTCACCGAGCCGCAGGAAGTCGTCGCCCGCCTTGCCCGGATCCGCCAGGAGGGCTACGCCTGGGTGCGCGGTGAGCTGGAGCTGGAGCTGAATTCAGTGGCTGCACCGGTGTTTGGTCAATCGGGTGTCATCGGCGCCATCGGCGTTCACGGTCCGGCCTATCGTTTTCCCGGCGACCGCGACAGTGAGCAGATCGCACGCCGGGTGGCCGAAGTGGCGGCCAGCCTGTCGGACGCGCACCGCACGCAGCTGTAGCGGGTGCGGCCGCCTCGTCGCTACTGCTTCTTGCTGGGGGAGCGAGCGCCATTCCGCCCATGCCGGCGCGCCAAGTGCACCATGACCGCTCCGCCACGGGAAGGCACGAGCGTGAAGCGTCGCTGCTGCTCGACGGGGAGCCCGCGGCGCACCCGGACCCGTCCCAGGGCGAAGCCTGCGACGGCCAGGTGCACACCCAGCATCATCCAGAAGAGCCCGGGCGCTCCGAGAGTCGACATCGCCACTGAACCGGCGAGTGGTCCCAGGACTGCGCCAACGCCTGCGACGAACACGTA
Organism: Acidimicrobiia bacterium; assembly: GCA_035458525.1. GTDB lineage: Bacteria > Actinomycetota > Acidimicrobiia > Spongiisociales > UBA5794 > DATHZQ01. The sequence continues at coordinate 10,615 of DATHZQ010000125.1, read as the reverse complement.
GACCGCGCTCACGGCGATGGTGGTCCCGGCTGGGACATGATCGTTGATGTGGCTCAAGCACAGGCTGTAGAGCGGGAACGTCAGCCCGCCGAAGATGAAGACGGCGAGCAGCGCTGCAGGTGCGGCCGGATCGACGAGGGCATTGCCGGCCGCGGCGAGAGCGGCCGCAACCGAAACCACCATGATCGCCCTCCGCCGCGGCATTCGGTCCGACAGCGCCCCGATCGGCCACTGGAGAATCACCGAGCCGAGCACCAGCAGGCCCATGTAGATGGCGATGCGGTCGACCGACATGCCGACCCGGGAGGCGTACACCGCACCAAGGGCCATGATGCCGCCGTTGGTGAACCCTGCTCCGAACCCGCCGACCACACCAGCGGGTGCCGCATCCCAGATTCGTCGCACCGGGAGCTGCCGCGCCCAGCCGGTGTCAGGTGCGGAACCCGCCGAGAGGGTCACCGGCACCACGGCAAACGAGACGAGGATCGAGGCGAGGATGAACAGGGTGGAGCCGGAGGGGTCCGCCACGGTGAGCAGGAGCTGGCTCAGCGCAATACCGCCCATCACGACGATCATGTACACCGAGAGCAGGCGGCCCCGCGTTGCGTTCGTGGCCTTCTCGTTGAGCCACCCCTCAGCGACGAGATACAGGCCCGACATGGCGAACCCGGTGACGACCCGCATCAGCAACCACACGGCGGGCAGCTCCGTCAGCGCATGCACCAGTGCGGCCACGGAGGCCAGCGAGGCCAGCGCGGCGTAGACGCGGATGTGGCCCACTGTGCCGACGAACCGCGGCACCACCCAAGCCCCGGCCAGGAAGCCGGCGTAATAGCCGGCCAGCACGATACCGATGGTGCCGTCGCCGAAACCGGCGAGTTCGGCTCTCAGGCCGATGACCGTGCCGAGCAGGCCACTACCCAGCATCAAGAAGAGCACCGCAACCAGGAGCCCCCACGCACCCAATGCGACGTTCGCCGTGTCGTTGTGGTGCCCCGAGTCGGGTAGTTGCTCGATCCCCAAGAGGTGCCTCCCAGCAGCGGGTGAGCAGGTGCGATGTGGCCGCAGCTTGGGCGGCGGCGGGAGCCTATTCCGCTCGGTTCGGCATGTCCACCATTCGAGAATCCGAATCGAAGGGTGGATCCGTACCACGATGTGGGACTGTTCCGTATCGCAGCACTCTGGCCGCTAGGGTGCATCCGTTCCCGATGCCGAGTGTGGAGTGACCATGAGTGGGGTTCCGAGCGATCTCGAGATTGCGCAGCAAGCGACCGTCGAACCGATCGTCGATGTTGCTCGGCGCTACGGCTTGCAGTCCGACGAGCTGATCCCCTACGGCAGCACGAAGGCCAAGGTGCACCTCGATGCACTGAAGCGCATCGGGGCCAATCCGGTGGGCAAGTACGTCGATATCACTGCGATCACTCCGACACCCCTCGGCGAGGGCAAGACGACGACAACCATCGGGCTCGTGCAGGGACTCGGTGCCAGGGGCCACAAAGCCATCGCCGCCATTCGCCAGCCATCGATGGGCCCCACCTTCGGCATCAAGGGCGGCGCCGCGGGCGGCGGCTACTCCCAAGTCGTGCCGATGGACGAGTTCAACCTCCACCTGACCGGTGACATCCATGCCATCACGGTCGCACACAATCTGGTGGCGGCTGCCATCGACGCTCGTTGGTATCACGAGGGCCGGCTCACCGATGCGCGCCTCGACGAGCTGGGGCTGACGCGGCTCGAGATCGATCCCAACAACATCTCGTGGCGACGAGTCGTGGATGTCAACGACCGGGCGCTGCGCAACACCATCATCGGGCTCGGCGGTTCGCCAGACGGTCGGCCCCGCGAGACGGGGTACGACATCACGGTGGCCTCGGAGTTGATGGCCATCCTCGCTCTCGTCGACGGCTCCGACTATGCATCCTCCCTGCGCAACCTCAGGGAGCGGTGCGGCCGAGTCGTGATCGGCTCGTCGAAGCGTGGCACGCCCATCACGCTCGAGGACATCGGTGTCGCCGGCGCCGTTGCGGTACTCATGAAGGAGACGCTGCACCCCACGATCATGCAGACTCTGGAGGGCCAGCTGGCATTCGTGCACGCCGGCCCCTTCGCCAACATCGCTCACGGCAACTCTTCGATCCTGGCCGACCGGGTCGCCCTCCACCTCGGCGACTACGTCGTCACCGAGTCCGGCTTCGGGGCAGACATGGGCATGGAGAAGTTCTTCGACATCAAGTGCCGCGTCTCCGGCCTGAAGCCAGATTGCGTGGTCCTCGTCGCCACGGTCCGTGCGCTGAAGACCCACGGCGGCGGCCCGAAGGTCGTTCCAGGCCGACCCCTCGACAAGGCGTACACCGAGGAGAACCTGGCGCTGCTGCGTGCCGGGCTGTCCAATCTCAAGGCGCACATTGCCAACGCCCGCCGATACGGGATTCCGGTCGTCGTGGCGGTGAACCAGTTCCCGACCGACACCGGGCTCGAGATGGAGCTCATTCAGGAGTCGGCGATGCAAGCAGGTGCCTCCGCTGCCGTGCAGTCGAATCATTGGGCGGAAGGTGGGCAAGGCGCCATGGAGCTTGCTGCGGCCGTCGAGGCTGCGTGCGAAGAGCCCTCGAACTTCTCGTTCCTGTACCCGCTCGATCGCTCGATCAAGGAGAAGATCGAGACGATCGCCACCGAGATCTACGGAGCTGCCGAGGTCGAATACAGCCCGGCGGCGGATCGGCAGATCGCCGACTTCGAGAAGGCGGGCTTCGGCTATCTCCCCATCTGCATGGCGAAGACGCACCTGTCGATCTCCCACGACCCGGCGCTGAAGGGAGCCCCCACCGGCTTCACCGTCCCTGTGCGTGAGGTGCGGGCATCGGTTGGAGCGGGATTCATCTACCCGCTGCTCGGCGAGATGCGCACCATGCCCGGCCTCGGCACCAAGCCGGCATACATGAACGTCGACATCGACCAGGACGGCAACGTGGTCGGATTGTTCTGAGCATGCCCTTGCGAATAGTCCCCCACGAAGTGGGGGAAGGTACCGCCGGCGCAGCCGGGGGTAGGGGGTCAGGCGCTGTTGGTCGTGAGGCGGTCGGCGCCCGAGTAGACGTTGAAACCGCCCGGCCGCAGGAAGCCAACGACGGTGGTGCCCAACTCGTCACCGAGCTCGGCGGCCAGTGACGACGCGGCGGACACTCCACAGATGACGGGTATTCCTGCAACAGCCGCCTTCTGCACCATCTCGAAGGAGATGCGTCCGCTCACCACCAGAATCACCTCACCGAACGGCCACCGACGCTCGAGCAGGTAGCCGATGGCCTTGTCTACGGCGTTGTGCCTTCCGATGTCCTCACGAAGCACCAAGAGCTCGCCCCGGCCATCGAAGATCGCGGCTGCGTGGAGCCCGCCAGTGCGGTGAAAGGCGTCTTGCGCTGCCTCCATCTTTGCGAGCAGACCCTCGAGGAGATCCGGACCGAGGCGCGGCCCGTCGGGCATCGAGGGTGCAGTGACCCGGACCGCGTCGATCGAAGCCTTCCCACACACTCCACATGACGAGGTGGTGTAGAGGTTGCGTCGGAACTGCTCCGGGTCGACCTCAACACCGTTCGCGAGAAGGAGGTCGTAGCGGTCACCGTCCTCGCCGCTGGTACGGCGGGAAACACCTGCGATTTCTCCGGGATCGAGCACGATCCCCTCTGTGATCAGGAATCCGGACGCCAGCTCGTCGTCGTGGCCGGGTGTGCGCATCAGGACCGCAATCGGGACGCCGCCGAGTCGGAACTCGACTGGCGCCTCAGCAACCAGAGTGTCGCCGAGGACGCGGAAGTCCCCGTCGGCGTATCTGGTCACTTGTCGTTCGACTGAGTCCTTCACGCACCGCAGCCTAGATGGAGCAGCGATGCGACAACCGCTGCGACAAGCACCCCTGATCGCCGAGTTCGGGCAAAGCTCGAACTCGGCACGTGCCTGAGCAAGCGATCACGCGTCGACCGATGCTGTCGCAGTGGCAGGGGCCAGCCGCGCCGCACACACCTTGTACTCGGCGGTGCGGGTGACGGGGTCGAAGGCATCGTTGGTGATCCGGTTCGCGGGTTGGTCGACGAAGTGGAACGGCATCCACAGGGCTCCGGGCCGGGTCCGTTGCCCCACTTTGGCTCGGACGGTCACCTCGCCGCGGCGGGTGGCGACCACGACGTAGTCTCCATCCGCAACCCCCAACTCGGCGGCGTCCCGCTCGTGCATCTCCACAAAGCTGCGGCGCTGCTTCTGGCGGATGGCGCTCGCTTTCTGCGTCATGTTGCCGATGTTGTAGTTGTACAGGGTGCGACCCGTGGAGAGGACGTAGGGGTATTCCGCATCGGGCAGTTCGGCGGCCTCCCGGTAGTCGATCACCTGAAACGCCCCGAGGCCCCGGGTGAAGGAACCTTCGTGCAGGAACTTGGTCCCGGCGTGGTCCGGCGTAGGGCACGGCCATTGCAGCCCGACCTCGTCGATACGCTCGAAGCTCATGCCGCCGTAGCTGGGGGTGAGGCCGGCCATCTCGTCGAAGATCTCGCCTGCATCGCGATATGACAGCGGGTGTCCCATCGCCGTCGACATCAGGCAAAGGATCTCCCAGTCAGGCTTCGCCTCGCCCGGCGGGTCGACGGCTTTGCGGACGCGCTGCACCCGGCGTTCGGTGTTGGTGAAGGTGCCGTCCTTCTCGGCGAAACTGGTCGCCGGGAGCACCACGTCGGCGAGCTTGGCCGTCTCCGACATGAAGATCTCCTGGCACACGAGGAACTCCAGTCTCTCCAGGCTCTCGATCACCTTCGCCTGGTTGGGCTCCGATAGCACCGGGTCCTCGCCGAAGACGTAGAAGCCGCGCAGGGTCCCTTCCCCAGCTTGCTCGATGAAGTCCGGGATGCGGCCCCCCTCGTTGGTCGGGATCTCGACGTCCCAGGCCTCGCCGAATTTGAGCCGGACCGCCTCGTTGGTCACCTTCTGATAGCCGGGGAAGTCCCCGTGCATGGCGCCCATGTCGCAGCCGCCCTGCACGTTGTTCTGCCCGCGCAACGGGTTGACCCCGCTGGACGCCTTGCCGATCTGGCCGCACAACATCGCCAGGTTGGCCAGGTTCTGGACGTTCTCCGTCCCCGTCGTATGTTCCGTGATCCCGAGCGTGTAGAAGATGGCCGACGGGTCGCCGAGGGCATACATCTCGGCGGCCCGGCGGATCAGATCGGCCTCCACATCGCACACCTCGGCGGCCGTCTCGACGGAGAAGCCGCGGAGGTTCTCTGCGAATGCGGCGAAGTGCTCGGTCCGCGCCTCCACGAACTCGGCGTCGTGGAGTCCCGAGTCGACGATGTGGCGCATCATCGCGTTGATGAGCATGTTGTCCGTGCCGGGCCTGTGCTGGATGTGGATGTCGGCGTGCTCGGCCACCCAGGTGCGGCGAGGATCGCACACCACCAGCTTGGCCCCGTCCTGCAACGCCTTCTTCATCTCGAGGCCGATGATTGGATGCGCCTCGGTGGGGTTCGACCCGATGATGAACAGGGTGTCGACATCCTTGATCTCGCCGATCGAGTTGGTCATCGCCCCCGAGCCGAACGACGACGCCAGCCCGGCCACGGTGGGAGCGTGGCAGGTGGTGGCGCACTGGTCGATGTTGTTGGTGGCGCCCGCCGTGCGCGCCACCTTCTGCATGAGGTAGTTCTCCTCGTTGGTGCACCGGCACGAGCTGAGGAACGCGATCGAGTCGGGTCCGTGCTCGTCGCGAATCTCCCGCAGCTTTCGTCCCGCCAACTCCAGCGCCTCATCCCAAGAGGCCTCCCGGAACGCACCGTTCTCTTTGATGAGCGGCGTGGTGAGGCGCTCGGGGGAGTGCACGAACTCGAACCCGAACTTGCCCTTGACGCACAGGTTGCCGTCGTTGGGAACACACCCGATTGGCGAGGTGACCCGGACGATCCGGTTGGTGTCGCGGTTCACGTTCAGCTCGATGACACACCCCACCCCGCAGTACGGACAGACGCTCCGGACCTTCTCCAAGTCCTTGCACTGACCCTGTCCCAGGGCGGCCCGCTCGTACATGGCGCCGGTCGGGCACGTCGAGATGCACATCCCGCACAGGACGCACGAGGTCTCGTTCAGCGGCATGTCGAAGGGCGTCGTCACCTCGGATTTGGAGGCGCGCTGAGTGATGGTGAGCGCACTCGCCATGATCACCTCATCGCAGATGCGCACACAGCGGCCACAGGTGATGCAGAGCTGCGGGTCGAACGCGATTGCCTCGTTGCCGGTGGCGAAGTTGGGAACGATCGGACCGGGCTGGTACACCCCGTAGGCGAACTGGTCGGCTTGATAGCGGTAGGAGTAGTCCATCAAGGCGCAGTCGCCGTTCTTGTCGCAGGAGGGACAGATCACTTTGTGGTCGCCGAGGATGATCTCGAGCAGGTCCTTGCGCATGCCGGCGAGCTCGTCGGTCTCCGTGTGGACCACCATGCCGTCGGTCGCCGCGGTATTGCAGGCGGTCGGGAGTCCGGGGACACCTTCGATGTCGACGATGCACAGCCGGCAGGCCCCAACCGGCTTCAGGCGCGGGTCGAAGCAGAGGCGGGGGACGTCGATGCCGGCGGCGAGCGCGACGTCGAGGATGGTCGCGCCCTCGGATGCGGCGACCTCGAGGCCGTCGATCGTGAGCGTCACCGTCTCGCGCTCGGTTGCAACAGCCATCTACGCTTCCTTTCCCGCCGCTGCCGGCTCCTTCTCGGGCACGAGTGCCTTGCAGACGCCCGCCGGGCATGTCTTGTCGATCACGTGCGCCTCGTACTCGTCGCGGAAGTGGCGCAGTGTCGACAGGACCGGGTTGGGGGCGGTTTGACCGAGCCCGCACAGCGAGGTGCGGCTCACCACATCCCCGAGCCGTTCCAGCGCATCGAGATCGGCCATCGTCCCGTCGCCTTCGCAGATGCGGTCGAGGATCTCTTGGAGGCGCACCGTTCCGAGCCGGCACGGGGCGCACAATCCGCAGCTCTCCTCCGCACAGAACGTGATGAAGAAGCGGGCGATGTCCACGATGCACGTGGTGTTGTCCATCACGATCATGCCGCCCGAGCCCATGATCGCCCCAACCTCACGCAGTGAGTCGTAGTCGATGGGCAGGTCGAGGTGTGCGGCGGGTACACAACCCCCTGAGGGTCCGCCCATCTGCACCGCCTTGAACTCGCGATTCCGGGGCATGCCGCCGCCGACTCCGAACACGATGTCGCGGATCGTGGCACCCATCGGAACCTCGACCAGGCCGGTGTTGTTCACCTGCCCGGCCAAGGCGAAGATCTTCGTGCCCTTCGATCCCTCGGTCCCGCTCTCGCCGAAGGCGGCGCCACCCTCACCCACGATCAGTGGGACGTTGGCGAACGTCTCGACGTTGTTGATGATCGTCGGCTGGTCCAGGTAGCCCTTCTCCGCCGGGTATGGAGGCTTGGACCGGGCAATGCCGCGTTCGCCTTCCAGGGAGGCGATCATCGCGGTCTCCTCGCCGCAAACAAAGGCGCCGGCGCCCTCGCGCACCTCGATGTCGAGCGAGAAGCCGCTGCCGAGGATGTCGCTGCCGAGCAGTCCGGCTTCGATGGCCTGGTCGATGGCGATCCGGATGTGCCGGACGGCGATGGGGTACTCGGCGCGCACGTAGATGAAGCCCTTGGTGGCCTCGATCGCGTACGCGGCGATGATCATGCCTTCGATCACACTGTGTGGATCGCCCTCGAGTAGGGCGCGGTCCATGAACGCGCCGGGATCGCCCTCGTCGGCGTTGCAGATCAGGTAGCGGTCGTCGCCGGGGAAGCTCTTGCAGATCTCCCACTTCAGGCCGGTGGGGAAGCCACCGCCGCCGCGGCCGCGGATGGCGCTGGTCTTGACTTCGGCGACGACCTCGTCGGGCTGCATCGTCGTGATGGCCTTGGCCGCGGCCTGGTACCCGCCGCGCTGGATGGCATCCTCGATGCGCCGCGGGTCGATCCGTCCCACGTTGCGCAGGACCCGCTTGGTCTGGTGCTCGTAGAAGGGAATGTCGTCGACGTGCGCCATCCCCGGATCGCGCTGGTAGCAGAAGCGGCGTATGACCTCGCCCCGCTGCACCGTCTCGGAGATCACGTCGGGCACGTATTTGACCCGATTGCGGCCGTAGACGATGTCGTGAGGCTCGATGACGGCGACCGGTGCCATGGCGCACAAGCCGTGGCACCCGGTCTGGACCACCTCGACCTCGGCTTCGAGCCCGGCGGCGGCGACGCCGTCGCGGAAGGCAGTGTCGATGTCGCGGGCCCCGACGGCGAGGCAGCCGGTGGAGCACACCAGCACCCGCTTCTTGCCTTCCGCCGCCGAGGCAAGTCGGTCGCGGAGCGAAGCCAGCTCGTCGGGGGAGGCGATCCTGCTCACGCGTAGTCCTCCAACATCTCGGGAACGTCGGCCGCGTTGACACTGCCGAAGTAGTCGTGGTCGATCATGACCACGGGCGCCAGGAAGCACGTGCCGAGGCAGGCAACGGTCTCCAGGCTGAAGCGACGGTCGGGGGTGGTCTCGCCGTCGTGGATGCCGAGTCCTTCGTCGACGGCATCTTGAATCGCCTGCCGCCCTCTGACGTGGCATGCGGTGCCGCGGCACACCCTCACGGTGTGCCGGCCGTGCTCCGCCAGGTAGAACTGGGCGTAGAACGTTGCGACGCCGTACAGGTGGCTGGCGGGGATCCCGGTTCTCGTTGCCGTCTCGAGAAGCACCTGGCGCGGCAGGTACCCGTAGGCCTCCTGAATGGCCTGGAGCAGCGGCACCACGTGGCCGTGTTCGACGGGGGCCATCTCATCGAGGACGCGGAGCGCCGGGCCGAGGTCGACGGCGCTCTCAACGGAGACTTCGCCCATGCACCAGTCCTCTCTGCCGACTGCGCACACCGTATGGGGAGGGCTCATCGACCGGACGTGGCGAAGGTCCCGAATTCCCCGGACAGTGGGCGGAGCGGACGGTCAGCCTCAACATATCCACGCGGTAGCGCCGAGTGCCGGTTCTTGCGCGGTCAAGGGTGCGCAAGATCGCGTCTCTGGCGGCGTGATCTGTGCGGCCTGGGCCGATCTCTCTCATTCACCGGCGGGATCTTGGTAGAGCCAGAGTCCATTGTGCCCCCACGACGATGCGAGCAGGGTGTTCTCCGGAGGCGGCTGCGGCCCAGCCACCGTCGTGGGCGGGGTACCGCAACCATCTCCGACCCGTCGGATGCGATCAGTTGGACGCCGGAGCCGGAGTCAACACCGATCGCTACCACGAAGTCACGGTCACCACAGGATGCGGTGGCCTGACTTCGTGTGGGAGTCGACGGCGATTCTCGTGCGAGCCCGCCGGAACACGATGCGAGCCGCCGACCACATTCGCCGCCGCAGAGAAGGGGAGGCGGCCGAGATGTGATGGCCGACGCGGAACCGTGCCGGCGCCGAGGGCCCAGGACGGGTCAGGCGGGGGTCAGCGTCTTTGGTTCAGCCGGCTCCGCCGGTTCTCCGATCGTCGGTGCCGGCTGGCTGGTGACCTCATCGCCGCCGACCGACCAGCGGGCCCACCGTGCACAGGCGGTGGCGAGCGCGTTGATGAGATGGAGCGACACGAATGCCAGCACGATCCCGAACGGGATGAGCAGGAATGACCACCAGAACGGGTCGAAGGTCCAGCTGCCCCAGGTGAGGTCGTCGCTGGTCCACATGAAGGTCGGTCCGAACGTCATGGCCAGCGACGTGCTGATGAGCGTCACGGCGATGGTGAAAGTGGCGATTCCGGCCGGGAACCGCAAGAACAGGTAGGCGATCCCCTTCCACGTCGGTGCATGGCCCATGAAGGCTTTGAACTGCCGCCACAACCCGCCGGGCCACACCGGCAGAGGTGTCACGGGTGGAACGTCGACGCCGACCATGCCGACCGCCATCCCCCGCTCCATTTGCATGAACATGTGGCTCACGTACCACAACCCGATCAGGATCGGGATTCCAACGAGCGCCAGGACCATCAGCCCAACCCCGAGGGAGAACCCCGTCACCAGAACTGTGAAGTAGAGCACGCCCAGCGGCAGGCCCAACAAGAGGTACAAGATGTTCAGATAGCTCCTCGGGCGGGCGATCACGCCGAAGAACCCGTGCCGCTCGTCAACTCCATCCGCCATCACGGACCTCCTACTCAGCTCGCGTTCCCGCCATCGTCCGCCGCACCGGCTCGACCGACCAGGGCCGCGTGTCCCAATCGCATCGCATCTCGGCCGCGCAGCGACACCTTCCGGAGCTTCGGGCCGATCATGCAACGAGCTACCCACGGTGCGCCGTCTGGACGCCTCGACCTTGCGGAGCCGAGTTCCCTCGATGTGATCCACGACTCCACCGGGGACTGGCAGAACTCATCGATACCGATCGTGACGCCTCAGGCCGGCTCGTAGCTGCGACGGCTTGCGCCGGTACCGGACCAGCTCGAGTTGCTGACGGATCGACCCGGGGAGCGATGAACCGCCCTGGGATGGTTGGAGACTCTCGACCTTGGAAACGAGGATGGAGAGATGCCACGAGAGAAGTCACCGGGGAAGCCGACGACGCGTCGCTACACGGAGTCGGAG
>DATHZQ010000124.1:0-8661 GCA_035458525.1 Acidimicrobiia bacterium | reverse complement strand
GCACGTCGCAACTCACGGACCTCTTGGTTCAGGTCCTTGTTCTCGGCTTCGAGCTCACGGACCCGCTGCGCATCCGGTCCGGCCAGCCCGTCGGTGACATCGCGTTCACGCACCCACGTACGCACCGACTCGACTCCGTATCCGAGCTGTTTGGCGACTCGCTGCACGGTGCCATGCTCGGTGCCCAACTCCTCACGCAGCTGACGCACCAACCGCACCGCCTGATCCTTCTCCGACTCCGTGTAGCGACGCGTCGTCGGCTTCCCCGGTGACTTCTCTCGTGGCATCTCTCCATCCTCGTTTCCAAGGTCGAGAGTCTCCAACCATCCCAGGGCGGTTCACCCAGCGTGTTGCATCCCGCACCAGCCGGGACCAGGAGCCGGCAGACCACAACCGTCCACAATCCAACCGATCTCCACGACGGCGCAGCCGCCACCGATCACACGCGTCTCGAAGACCCCAAGTCGACCGAAAACGCCACTTGACACCACCACCGCTCTTCAGGCATGCCGTTATCGCGCGCCTGGAGCCTCCGTTCGTTACGGCGCATAGTGAGCGTTCTGGGCGGCTGGCATCCCGCCATCACACCCGCCGACGCCTCTTGGATCCGTGAAAGCAAATACTGGCGATAGCGCACGCGAGAAGATACGGCCACTGCGGGTGCGGCGGGTCTTTGGGTTTCGTCATCGGTGTCCTCCCCAGCCGGCACACCCGCCGGTCCCGCCGCCGCTGCCGTCGATTGGTCGAGTTCGGTGATCTCGTAACGCGTCCCATCTCGTCGTCGGGGAACTGGTAGATCGCCTCCGTTCCGTCCGCTGTTTCCTTCCACCGGTCGACCTTGTCCTCGTAGTCCAATTCGTGGCTGCGCACGCCGACGCCCACCAACACCATCAGAGCACCGGCAAGGACGAGGATGAGGCGACCGCTCCACGAGATCGAGGAGCTCATGTTGGACCTCCTCGTTGCCGTCACCGCCCATTGCCGGCCCCCGGGACGACTGCGGGTAGGGCCGAGTGGCGGCCGTGGGCGCGCCTATCCGTTGCATCAATCGTCCCGCACCAAACGCCACCATGCTCGAACGATCACTATCGACGACCTCACCACCGGCAAGCGCGAAATGGCCGATTTGACCGGCAGCGGGCGTAATGCGCCAACCAAGCCGCCCGGGATCAGTGAACTGAGACCAGCCGCTGCCAGGTCCTCAGGTGAGCCGTCCGGTCAACCAACCAGCCCGCCGCCCCGGCGGCTCGCCCAGCGACAGCCGAACTGCGAGCATTTGCGTCGATGAGCACAGCGGCGCCTTCGATGTCCACACCGCTACCCGTCCGCGCCAGGGTCGTGATCATCGGCGGCGGCATCATCGGGTGCAGTGTCGCCTACCACCTCGCTCATCTCGGCTGGTCCGACGTCGTGGTCATCGAGCGTGACCGGCTGACGTCCGGCACGACGTGGCATGCCGCCGGCCTCGTCGTCACCTTCGGCTCCCTGTCGGAGACATCCACGGAGATGCGCCGCTATACCCGCGACCTCTACACAGGTCTCGAAGAGGAGACAGGGCTCGCTACCGGCTTCTCCCCCGTCGGATTCGTCGAGCTCGCGACGGACGTCGATCGTCTCGAGGAGTATCGCCGCATCGCCGCGTTCAACCGTCATTGCGGGGTGCAGGTGGAGGAGATCTCGCCACGTGAGGTGGACCAGCTGTTCCCGCTCGCCCGCACCGACGACGTCTTGGCCGGGTTCTACGTCCCCGGAGATGGGCGAGCGAACCCCGTCGACGTCACTATGTCGCTCGCCAAGGGTGCCCGAATGCGCGGCGTGACCATCGTCGAAGATACCGCCGTCACCGGGACATTGAGCAGCAACGGCGCGGTGACCGGGGTTCGCACCACGAACGGCGACATCGAAGCGGAGTACGTGGTCAACTGTGCCGGCATGTGGGCTCGCCAGCTCGGCGAGACGTCCGGCATCACCGTCCCGCTCCAGGCCGCAGAGCATTACTACCTCATCACGGAGCAGATTCCTGACATCTCACCCCACTGGCCGATCCTCGAGGACCCGGCGTCGCACGGCTACTACCGCGAAGAGGTCGGCGGCCTCATGATCGGACTCTTCGAACCGGTGGCGGCACCGTGGCAACTCGACGGCGTGCCCGAGACCTTCTCCTTCGGCACGCTGCCGCCGGATTGGGACCGAATGGGTCCCTACGTTGAGACGGCGATGCGTCGGGTGCCGGTATCGCAAGCCACCGGCATCCGCACGTTCTTCTGCGGCCCTGAGAGTTTCACGCCGGACCTTCAACCGATCGTCGGCGAGGCCCCCGAGCTGCGCAACTACTTCGTGGCCGCAGGCCTGAACTCGATCGGCATCCTCACCGGCGGGGGGCTCGGCAAGATCGTCGCCGAGTGGATCGTCGGGGGTCGACCCAGCGTGGATGTCACCGGCTTCAACATCGACCGGCTCCACCCGTATCAGAAGAATCGCGAGTATCGGGCCGCCCGCGTCGTCGAGTCGCTCGGCCTGGTGTACCAGGCGCACTACCCGACGCGGGAGATGGAGACCGCACGGAATGCCAAGCTGTCGCCGCTCCACGGACGTCTGCGAAGCCAGGGCGCGCACTTTCGCGAGGTCAGTGGCTGGGAGAGCCCCGACTGGTATGCACCGTCGAGGGTTGCGCCTGTGGTGGAGCGGTTGTCGTGGGGACGGCAGAACTGGTTTCCGTATTGGCGAGCCGAGCACGATGCTGCCCGCCACCAAACCGTTGTGATCGACATGTCGTTCATGTCGAAGTTCCTGGTCCAAGGCGGAGGCGCCGGGAGGCTGTTGAACCGACTCTCGGCCAACAACGTCGACGCAGAGAGGGAACGGACCACTTACACGCAGTGGCTGAACGAGGGAGGCACCATCGAGGCCGACCTCACCGTCACGAAGCTCGACGACGATCGGTTCTTGGTGGTCGCAACCGATACCGCCCACCGCCATGTCGAAACGTGGATGCGCCGCCACGCCGGCGCGAGCGAGAGGGTGACGGTCACCGACGTGACCGGCGGCTTTGCCATGATCAGCGTCCAGGGTCCCGGCTCTCGCAAAGTCGTCCAGGCCATCACGTCGGCCGACATGTCGAACGATTCGTTTCCGTTTCGCACCGCGCGCGAGATCGACATCGGGTTTGCCCGAGTGCTCTGCAACCGCATCACCTACGTCGGCGAGCTCGGCTACGAGTTGTTTGTCCCGACCGAGCAGGCCGTGCATGTCTACGACCGTCTCATTGCTGCTGGAGAGCCATCCGGCCTGCGTCATGCCGGTCTCAAGGCGGTGTCCAGCCTGCGCATGGAGAAGGGTTACCGCGACTACGGGCACGACATCGACAACACCGATGACGTCTACGAGGCCGGGCTCGGATTCGCCGTCGACCTCACCAAACCGGACGGCTTCATCGGACGGGAGGCGACCCTCGCCCGCAAGGCCGGCCCGCACACGCAGCGCCTCGTGCAGGTCCTGGTGACCGACCCCGAGCCGTTGATGTTCCACGCAGAGATCGTGCACCGCAACGGGATTGCCCACGGCTACGTGCGCTCTGCTTCTTACGGCTTCACACTCGGTGGCGCCGTCGGCATGGTGATGATCGAGGCAGGCGAGCCGATCACGCAGGCGTGGTTGGACTCCGGCGACTGGGAAGTCGACATCGCAGGCACCCGCTACCCCGCCGTTGCGTCGGTACGGCCTCTGTACGACCCGAAGATGACCCGGGTCAAGAGCTGATCCGCACGCTTCCCAATATATTGACATCTATCAATACATCGTGGTAATCTGTTTATAGATCAACATCGATATGTTCGCCCAGAATCCCAACGAGCGTCGGACACCAGCGAGAGCAGGACCGCCCGGTGGCCGCCCCACGTCTACGAGGAGTGAGCTATGACCGATATGCGCGACATCGTTCGCGATCGCTACGCCGCTGCAGCTCGCACCGTTGCCGATACCCAACACGGTTGCTGTGATCCGTGCGGCTGCGAGGGATCGCAACTCGGTGAAGACCTTTACGGCGCGGAGGCGAGCACGCTCCCGGCCGGCGCCGTCACCGCCAGCCTCGGATGCGGCAATCCCGCCGCTGTGGCCGATCTGCGTCCCGGCGAGACCGTGCTCGACCTCGGCTCGGGCGGCGGAGTGGACGTACTTCTGAGCGCCCGTCGTGTGGCTCCCAGCGGCACCGTCATCGGTGTCGACATGACCGACGAGATGCTCGAGCTTGCGCGGCGACACGCCGCCGAAGCTGGCATCGACAATGTCGAGTTCCTAAAGGGCTACATCGAGGATCTTCCACTGCCAGATTCGAGCGTCGATGTCGTCATCTCCAACTGCGTCATCAACCTGTCGATCGACAAGCCGAAGGTCCTGGCTGAGATCTCTCGCGTGCTGCGACCCGGCGGAAGAGTCGGAATCAGCGACATCGTTGCCGAGAACCACCTCACGGCCGCAGACCGGGCGGAACGGGGCAGCCATGTGGGTTGCATTGCCGGAGCATTGTCCATCGCCGAGTACGAAGCAGGGCTCGCGGACGTGGGGCTCGTAGACGTGACCATCGAGCTCACCGGCATCGCGGCAGACGGCCTGCACAACGCCATCATCAAGGCCACAAGACCCACAACGTAGGCGGCCGCACGCCAAGGTGCGCACAGATCACTCACCCCCCGGGAGCGATATTGCGCACCTTGTTCCGAGCCGATCCGGCAGTTCTGGGCGGATGGTTTGCTGCCGAGCGCCCCGAGCCGTAGACGTCCCGCTCGACATTCCGGTCCGCCGATCAGTGGCAGGAGAACCGAGCGCGAGGTGCCGATCCAGCGCACTCGCGGGAATGCTCGTTATCGCGCCCGATTTGGTGATCCAGGGCGGGAAGGTCAGCGGTGCTGAAGGTGTCCTGACGTGACAGCTGCCTTGGATATGCCGATGTGGTCAGCTTGTGACGATTCGCCTTGTCGAGCCTTTTTAGCGCCCAGGACTATCGCTCTGGTATCAACAGCCCGGGCCTGCTCCGGCTGTCAAGCCAGCAATCCGCGACGTAGGGTTCAAAGGCAGATCTTCGAAGCCGAATCTGATGGTTGAGATGCGGCCGTCGTTGGGGCCGGCGAATTGCACGTACGCCGCAGTAGGCGGACCACCAGGGTCGCACTCGGCTTCAAGAACGACCTGATCTCCGTATACCGATTGAAGGTCTGCCAGGGTGGAACCGATGCCGATCTCATCGGCTGCTTCCAACGTCAACGACGTTGCCCCGCCATCCCAAGCGACACGATGTCCGATGTAGCGACTGTGTGTCCATCCGGCAAGATGCTCCACGCCATCGTCGCGGTAGAACTCGTAGTCGCTGAAGACGACCGCTAGGCCTTGGTTGTCCCAGTAGACGAACCGGAGGGGATGACCGCCATACGGGTACTCCTCCCCTGGATCCGGGGGGCCGAACAGATCTACGAGTGCCCCCATCACCGCGTCAGTCGGTTCACCGAAGTCGAGGTCACCGAGACCGTCGGCCCGAAGCTCGACCAGGGACTCCACGGAGGTTGTGGTTGTCGTTGCGATTGTTGTCACAGGGTCCGTCGACGTTGTCGACGCCTGACCAGTGGGAGTTCGGCGAGTTGAGGTTTCCGTCGACGGAGCCGAAGCTGTCATATCGTCCATCGGGCTGGTGGAACTGGCAGACGTTGATCCGGCTGAAGTGTCGCTCTGTTCCTCTGCACCGCAAGCTGTAACCAGCGTCAGACAGACGAGGAGTAGAGGCCAACGCACGCCGCACCTCTTTCGACGCGTGGGCACTGCAACTTCATAGTGCGCTTCCCGCGGGGTCCAGGCAAGGGGGAAGTCTCATTCCCGGCTGCACACGACCAGCTGTCGCCACTCACGCCGCTACCTAGACCGCGAACCTGATCGCGGGAAGGTTCGAGCAAAGTCGCTGAAGGATTGGATACCTGGCCGCTCGCGTAGGTGCCGATATGGGCGGTGTGGTAGTTCTCGGGTCGTGTTGTTTTGTGGCTAGGTATATCGGCTTTCGCCGATATGGAGGCTTCTGGCACTAGCTGCCCGACGCAGCGCTCCGATACGTTGACGGCCAGGCAAAGGGGACTTTCCGGAGGAGGGAGAGACATGAAGCGATTCCGAGCAGTGCTCATGACCGCGGCGCTGATCGTGTCGGCGATGGCGCTGGTTCCGGCTGCGTCGGCTAGTCCCGGAGCGCCGTTGTATGCGACCGGAACGGCGAACTTCGTCGGAACCGGTTGGGCCTACGACTTCAACGGCGATCTGGACTGCAACGCATTCGCCGTGGTGCCCGAGGCCCGCGTCGTTGGTGACATCCCATTCGTCGAAGGCACCATGCATTGGTTCGAGATCATGACGATCACGTGTGCCGATGGCACGATGACCATCGAGTCGTACGGCACCTGGACGTTCGACAACGGCAAGTTCAGAGTGAACGGCGCCGTGGAAGACGCCACCGGCGCCTACGGGTATCTGATCGGTGCCAGGGTGCATCAGTCCGGTCTGGTCGACCCGGCCGTGTTCCCATTCACGGGAACTCTGACGCTGCGCATCAACTGAACGACGGTTTTCGCCGCGGCCAATCGCCGGTAGGGCGGTGGAGCCATGCCCGCCCGTAACCGGCAGTTTTGAGCGGGGAGCTGACGCAGGGTGGTGTCAGCTCCCCGACTCCGGGTTCAGCGGCTGGCGCCGGCTACGAAGGTGGCCACGATGTAGGTGGCGTGCCGATCCAAGGAGCGTCTGGCTCGGTCGTATCGCATCGTGGTTCGTGGGTCGGCGTGCGAAGCGGCTTCCTGCACATCTCGGAGGGCAACGCCGGCGTCGAGAGCGGCGGTGATGAACGAGTGCCGCAACGAATGCGGCGAGATCGTCTTGTCGATCCCCGCCCGTCTCGACAGGCGCTTCACAATCCTTGTCGCCGCATGCCGGTCGAGGCGTCGGGTGCCGTCTCGGTTGAGGAAGATTGGTCCCTCTTCACGTTCCCCGATGCATAGGTCGACGGCTCGGGCGGTGCGGGGTGCGAGGGGGATGGTGGCGATCTTGCCGCCCTTACGGGTGATCGTCAGCGTCCGGTGCCCGCGTTCCATCCCGAGATGCTCAATGTCAGTGTTGAGTGCTTCGGAGATCCGGAGCCCGTTCAACGCCAACAGACATGCCAATGCGTGGTCGCGGCCCCCGGCGAGGCCGGCTTGGACCAGGAACATGCCGAGTTCGTTGCGATCCAATCCGGTGGCGTTCGATTCGTAGTCCAACCTGGGGCGGCGCACATGCACCGCCGGTGAGGCTGGGATGAGCTGTTCTTCGACGCAGTACCGGTAGAAGCCCGCGATCGTTGACAGCCGTCGCCCCACCGTCGCTCGGGCCCTGCCGTCTTGTTCCAGGCTGCGGGCGAACAACTCGATATGAGCACGCTTCACCTCGAAGACCTTCAGGTCGTGGCTGTCACACCACCTCAGCCACTGCCGCAGGTCGAGGCTGTAGGCGTCACGGGTCGCATCCCCGTACCCGGCCAGGAACCCAGCGATCGCCTGACGGACAGCGAACGAGTCGAAGTCCGGCGCCACCACGAACGGCACCAGAGCTACTTGTGTGGTTGTCATGTCGTTCCTCTCACCTGTCGAGAGGAACCGGCCTGCACGAACCCGACCAGCACACCACCAACCGCGGCAACAAGCCAACCGGCGAGACGTCGCCAGGTAGCGCTGGAGGTGCCGATCTCGGACACTGGGCAGAATGCGTGTTCGTGTACCCGATTTGGGGATCTGGGCGGTCGGTATTCGATGACAAGGATCTGACCTCGCGGGGCCGGGTGCGCGGGCGTCGCCGGTGGGGGATCAGCCGATGCGTTGAATCGATGTGGGTTACCAGGAGCGGTTGAGAGTGTGGGACCGAGGCGAGGGCAGGGCGTGCTCGTTGCGGTCTCTTCGGAGTCCGGCCTTGGGCGGCGCACACGTACTGCCGGAGATGCCGCAGTGTGTTGTCCTTTGACGCAGTGTCGGTAGAACCCGCGATCGTCTGCAGCCGCCACACCACCGTCGCCCGCGCCCGGCAATCCTGTTCGAGGCTACGACCGCAAAGCGACACGCGTATGGTGGGAAGCGTTGTTACCGGAACTCTTCCACGTTGCGGGTTGGGGAGTGCCGACGCACGAGTTCTTCATCGGCGTGGGCATAATGGTCGGCGTCCTTGTCTTCTTCGCCGAGGCCCGCCGCACCGGCGCCGACCGCGAGAAGGTCTCGGCGATCGCCGCCGGCGCCCTCATCGGAGGCGGGATCTTCGCCAAGATCTCGACGGTCTGGCAGTTCGCGGGCGATGGAGCATCGCTCTCGGACCTCTACCTGTACGGCGGGCGATCGGTACTTGGCGGCCTCGCCGGAGCGTACGTTGGAGCCGAGGTCACGAAACGGATCGTGGGCTACCGCACCAGCACCGGGGACCTGTTCGCACCAGCGGTCGCAGCCGCAATGGCGATCGGTCGCGTCGGCTGCTTCCTGACGGAACAGATCGGAACAACAACCTCTATGCCGTGGGGGATCACCGTGGGGCCGGAGTTGGCCGCCACGATCCCCAACTGCCCGCAGTGCCTCACCGGCCAGCCGATGCACCCTTCGTTCCTCTACGAGATCGCCTTCC
>DATHZQ010000123.1:0-36233 GCA_035458525.1 Acidimicrobiia bacterium | reverse complement strand
CATACCGCCATGGAGGAAACTAGCGAATCCCCGCCCAACTACCAGGGCTGGACGGCCTCTGCGTAGGGTCCTCGCAACCGGGACCCGAGGCTCTTGCCGTTCGGTCTCGGCTCGGTACGTTGGCGGTCCGTCTGTTGGGGAGAGCATGATGCGCATGACACCCGGAGCTTGGTACGAAGCCGTTTCCGGCGGAAGGGGCAGGGCCCGGCATCCTTCTCCTGCACTCCGCTTGGGGCCTGACGGACTGCTACCGAGGGATGTGTGACCGGCTGGCCGCATCCGGGTTCCACGTCGTGGCGCCGGACCTGTTCGAAGGAGCCACGGCATCGAATTGAGAGGAGGCGCAACGGCTCCGCGCCAGTCGCCGAACCGGCGACCGATGGTCCGCGATCGAGCAGGCGACGAGCCACCTGCGGCGTGCAACTGACCGCAGTCGTGCGATCGGGACCATCGGCTTCTCCATGGGCGGGCACTGGGCATTGTTCCTTGCGCAGCGGCGTGACATCCCCGTGGCAGCAACCGTCGTCTTCTCGCCGTGCGGGGCGGTGACTATCGCGGATGCCGTTCGGCGTTCCCGTTCCATCTGGCCGGGTCGGATGAGTTCGTGTCGGAGGCGAGAGTGCAGCGGCTGGGACGCAAACTCGAGTTGGAGCGATGCCCGCTCGAGCTCCAAGAATATCCCGGGACCCGTCATTGGTTCTGTGACCAGGAACAAGACGAAGCCTTCGACGTCGCTGCCGCGGAACTAGCGTTTGCGAGAACAAAGGCATCCGTCCACCGGCACCTCCTCCACGGCACCACGACGGCGATTGCGTGAACCGCCCGGATTGAGTGGAATGGTGGAGACACGAGGAGGCACAACGCCGTGATCGAGGCCAGACGCTCCGGACCCACCGACACCCCGCTCCTGGAGGAGACCATCGGGTCGAACCTGGATCGCACCGTTGCTGCGTTCCCTGAGCGGGAGGCGCTGGTCGTGCGTCACCAAGACGTTCGCCTGACCTACGCCGAGTTCGGTCGAGCCGTCGACGCCTTGGGCCGCGGGCTCCTCGGTCAGGGCGTGGCGGTGGGTGATCGCATCGGGATCTGGAGTCCCAACTGCGCCGAGTGGGTGTTGCTGCAATACGCCACGGCCAAGGTCGGGGCGATTCTCGTGAACATCAACCCGGCCTATCGCACGTCGGAGTTGTCCTACGCCCTGCGCCAGTCGGGGTGTTCGATGGTCGTGGCCGCCCGCAGCTACCTGACGTCCGACTACGAGGCCATGATCGACGCCGTGCGTGGCGACCTGCCCGACCTCCGCGACGTCGTGTATCTCGACGACGACCGATGGGCTGACATGGCGGGTGGTGCGGGAGGTGCCGACGAAGCTGTGCTCGCGGCGCGTTCCTCCGGCCTCAGCGCCGACCAGCCCATCAACATTCAGTACACCAGCGGAACGACGGGCTTCCCCAAGGGCGCCACCCTGAGCCACCACAACATCCTCAACAACGGGTTCTTCGTCGGCGAGCTGTGCGGCTACACCCCCGACGACCGGGTGTGTATTCCCGTGCCGTTCTATCACTGCTTCGGGATGGTGCTCGGCAACCTGGCGTGCACCACGCACGGGGCCGCAATCGTCGTACCCGGGCCCGGCTTCGATCCCGTGGCCGTGCTGGAGACCGTCGAAGCAGAACGTTGCACCAGTCTCTACGGCGTCCCGACGATGTTCATCGCCGAGCTCGGGGTGGACGACTTCGCCGGCTACGACTTGGGCTCGTTGCGCACGGGCATCATGGCGGGCTCGCCATGTCCGGTCGAAGTCATGAAGCGCGTCGTTGCCGACATGCACATGTCCGAAGTCACGATTTGTTACGGCATGACGGAGACCTCGCCGGTGTCGACGCAAACGTCGCCGGCGGACGATTTGGAGCGCCGGGTGTCGACCGTGGGATCGGTGCATCCGCACGTCGAGGTGAAGATCGTCGATCCGGAGACGGGGGCGACCGTAGCCGCCGGTGAACGTGGCGAGCTGTGCACGCGGGGGTATTCGGTCATGCTCGGCTATTGGAATGACGCCGAACGGACTGCTGAGGCGGTGGATCCCGATGGCTGGATGCACACGGGCGATCTCGCCACGATGGATGCGGACGGCTACGTGAACATCGTCGGCCGTATCAAGGACATGATCATCCGGGGTGGTGAGAACATCTATCCCCGCGAGATCGAGGAATACCTGTATACGCATCCGGACGTCGTCGATGCACAGGTGGTTGGGGTGCCCGATGAGAAGTACGGCGAGCAGGTAGCGGCATGGATCAAGCTGCAGGACGGTGCTGACCTCTCGGCTGAGGACGTTCGGGAATACTGTCGAGAGAGCATCGCTCACTACAAAGTGCCGGCGTATGTGCTGTTCGTCGACGAGTACCCGATGACGGTGACGGGCAAGATTCAGAAGTATCGGTTGCGAGAGATGGCGGAGACCGCGCTCGATTTGGCGCCGGCCGCCGAAACCGCGTGACTCACCCCGGCACCGGCGGCTTCGTCGTTACCGGTGGAGCCACATCAAGAGTGGCGCGGGCGCCAGCTTCCTGACTCGGCGGTCGTACTCATCGAGCTCCGCGGCGGTGAGCACCTCCGAGCCGGCACCTGATCCGCCGCGTCGGAAGAAGGCAGCTGAGCTCTTGAGCACCCTTCCGCCCGGGGCGGTCGACTCGGCTCGGGCCCGCATGGCTTCGATGCCCGCAGCCGGAGCCAGGGCGGCGATATCGTCTGCCGTGACGGCAACTCCCAAGTCATCGGCCAGGCGTGCCATTGCACCGCTGAGGTCTGAAGCGAGGTCGGCGTAGTGCACCAGCACGATGTTGGGCGCCGTCCGCCGGTCCCACGCATCGCTCAGGTGCCACATCACGCCTGGGAGGGAATCGAGATTCTCGTGCGGCGGGTCGTCCCATGCGATCCAAGAGCGGAGCCAATCGCCCAATGGGGGACGGTCGCCGGTCGTAGCTGGAAGCTCCGATCCGCTCAGCTGGGCGAGGCGAGCTCGATCGATGTTGCCGCCCTGGTGGTAGAGCGAAACGGCCATGTCGAGCGGGTTGCGGCCGGTGACGATGTAGGTGACCCGGTCGTCCAGCGGGATGCCATCGAGCGGGGTGTGGGTCTTGATGATGCGGCGATGCTGTTGCGCCTCGAGACGAGCGATCACATCGGCGCGGGGTTCGACGAGCCAGTCCAGCCACGGCGACATGACATGGAGTGGCGCAGGGAAGTCGGCAGTGTGGTGCACGAGGAGCGCACAGATCATCTGCACCCAGGTGGTCCCGCTCTTCGAGCGGGTCGAGATGACGATGTCGCCGCTGCGGAAGGCGAATCCGTTCCAGCGGGCGCTGTCTTCTTCGGACGACCGGTACCGCCGCTGCGGTTCAGTCCGAGTCACTCGACTCGGGCCTCTTCAGGCGGCCCGCTTCCTCAGGTGACCTCGAACAGCCCTGCGGCGCCCATGCCACCGCCGACGCACATCGTGACGATGCCGTAGCGGCCGCCGGTTCGCTTCAGGTGGCGGAGCAATTGACCGACCATGCGGGCTCCGGTCATTCCGTACGGATGGCCGATGGAGATGGAACCGCCCATCGGGTTGAACTTCTCGTCGGGGATGCCGAGCTCTCGCTGGCAATACAGCACCTGAGAGGCAAACGCCTCGTTCAACTCCACGACGTCGATGTCGTCGAGGGTCAGTCCGGCCTTGGCCAGGAGCTTGGGAACCGCCTTCACCGGGCCGATCCCCATCTCGTCGGGGTCGACGCCGGCAGTGGCGAAGCCGCGGAAGTACCCGAGTGGCTCGACTCCGAGCGCCTCGGCCTTGCTCGCCGACATCACGACGTTCGCCGAGGCCCCGTCGGCGAATTGGGACGCGTTGCCTGCCGTGACCGAGCCGTTCTCGTCGAACACGGGCTTGAGCGACGCCAAGCCCTCGAGCGTCGTGTTGGGCCGGTTGCACTCGTCGCGGTCCATCACGAAGCCCTGTTCGACGCCGAACGAGCCGTCGGCCTGCTTCACCGCACGGTCGACCTTCATCGGGGCAATGCACTCGGCGTACCAGCCTTGGTCCTGAGCATGAGCAACCCGCTGCTGCGACATCAGCGAGTACTCGTCCTGTGATTGCCGTGTGATGTCGTAGCGCTGGGCGACGACCTCAGCGGTTTGGCCCATCGAGTAGTAGATCGCCGGCCAGGTCTCGGTGAGTGGCTTGTTGTGCAGGTCGACGCTGCGGAAGTTGTCGTTCTGCACGAGGGTGATGGACTCGACGCCGGCGCCGATCCCGATGTCGATCTCGTCGAGCATCACTCGATGCGCCATCATCGCCACCGTGTTCAGGCCTGACGAGCAGAATCGGTTCACCGTTGCTCCGGGCACCGAGGAGGGGAGCCCGGCCCGCAATGCCGCGATCCGGCCGACGTTCTGTCCGGATGGGCCCTCGGGAAGACCGCAGCCCAGCAGGACGCCCTCGACATCCTCGTCGGCTACCTGTGGAACATCGTCGAGTGCGGCCCGGATCGCATGGGCGGCCAGGTCGTCGGGCCGGGTCATGTTGAACGAGCCCCGGTACCCCTTCGCCAGGCCGGTGCGCTTGCTTGCGGCGATGACGGCTTCCTGCATGACCTGCTCCTCGTATGGCGATGGCGTCAGGTTACCGGGGGTCCCGGCGGGGGCAGACGCCGCTAGCGTCGATTGCGATGACTGACGAATCGCTCGAGGACTTCAAGAACTCGTTCTCGTACGGAACCCGCACCGATCTGAGCTTCAAGTTCCTCAAGAAGCTCTCCGCCGCAGATGCCGGCGAATTTCTCCGTCAGCTGCTCGAAGAGGTCGGAGCCAGTCTCGATCACGGCGACATCACAAGACTCCACGACCTGGTCTACGAGTGGCAGGTGCGCGGCTACATGCCGGCTCGCGACGCACCGACCCAGTGGTCGTACGAAGATGGGCCGCTCACGAATCTGGGCAAGCCGCTGGCCGATTGCACGGTCGGACTGCTCACCAGCTCCGGTCACTTCCACGCCGCCGATGATCCCGCACCCTTCGGTGTGGTCGGGATGACGCAAGCTGAAGCGATCGAGCGGATCGGGGAGTTCCTGCGGGAGCCACCGGAGCTGAGTGTGATCCCGTCGGACACCGCAGCACGCGAGCTGCGAGTTCGGCATGGTGGCTACGACATCCGCGGCGCCGAGGCCGACTTCAACGTGGCGTTGCCGCGCGACGCGTTGACGGCACTTGCGAAGGCAGGCCGTATCGGAGGGGTCGCAGACGAGATGTATTCGTTCGTCGGCGCCACGTCGCAGGGCCGGTTGCGCCGCGATGCCCTGCCAGGTTGGATCGAGCGGCTGCAGCAGAACGCCATCGACGTGCTGCTGTTGGTGCCGGTCTGACCGGTGTGCCACGTGTCGGTCGGGCACGTTGCGCGAGGCGTCGAAGCAGCGGGGATCCCAACGGTCTCGGTCTTCGTTCGTGCGTTCCGTCATGTCGCCCAGCAGATGGCGCTGCCGCGGACGGTCATCACCCGTCACCCGATGGGCCGACCGCTCGGGGCTCCGGGCGACGCGGCAACCCATCGCCGCGTGGTCACAGCGGCGCTGGACCTGGTGGAGGCGGCGACGGCACCCGGGGCGCTGTCCGAGCTCGAAGCGCCGTATCGGACTCGCGGTGCCGCGACGGGCAGCTAGCGTCCCTGTGAGCCATTGCGGAAAGGACGTCGATGAAGCTCGGTCTGATGACAGGGTATTGGGGTGCGGGACCTCCGGCGGGTGTCGCCAAGAGCATCGCCGTTGCCGAGGATCTCGGATTCGAGTCGATATGGACCGCTGAGGCGTACGGCAGCGATGCGCTCAGCCCGCTGGCGTGGTGGGGCGCCGCAACGTCGAAGGTCAAGCTCGGAACGGCGATCATGCAGATGTCGGCCCGGACGCCGGCGGCCACTGCGATGGCGGCGATCTCCATGGATCATCTGAGCGGCGGCCGTTTCATTCTCGGGCTCGGCGTGTCCGGTCCACAGGTGGTCGAGGGTTGGTACGGGCAGCCGTACGCCAAGCCGCTGGGCCGAACCCGCGAATACGTGGAGATCGTGCGCAAGATCATCGCTCGGCAGGAGCCCGTCGTATACGACGGCACGCACTACCAACTGCCGCTCCCCGGCGGTACCGGGCTGGGCAAGGCGCTCAAAGCCACGGTACATCCGTTACGGGCAGATCTCCCGATCTACCTGGCCGCCGAGGGACCCAGGAACGTCGCCTTGAGCGCGGAAGTTTGCGACGGCTGGCTGCCCTTTTGGTTCTCGCCGAAATCGGACGACTTCTATCGCAATGCGCTCGCTGAAGGGTTTGCCCGAAACGGAGCGCGGCGCTCAATCGAGACCTTCGAAGTCGCCTGTCCGGTTCCGGTGGTCGTCGATGCGGAGGTGGATACGGCTGCCAACGTGATTCGACCCATGCTCGCCCTCTACGTGGGCGGCATGGGGGCCAAGGGCGCCAATTTCCACTACGAAGTCCTGGCGCGGCTCGGGTATGCGGATGAGTGCGCCCAGATCCAGGAGCTCTACCTGGCCGGGGACAAAGCTGCAGCCATCGCTGCAGTACCGCTCCAGATGGTCGAAGACGTAGCCCTTGTTGGACCGCCGGCCAAGATCGCCGAGGAGCTGCCGCGATGGGAGAGCACAGTCATCACGACGATGTTGCTCTCGGGCCCGCCGCCGTTGTTGGAGCTGATGGCGAGACTCACCGGCTGAGTCGGCCGACCCATCTCCACGCCGCGCATGGGGGCGTAGCATGCCGCCCATGGGTCGCATCTTCCTGTCTCCACCCGATGTCGGCAGCGCCGAGCGCACCGCCGTCGAGCGCGCGTTCGACGGTGGCTGGATCGCTCCGCTGGGCCCCGAAGTCGACGGCTTCGAGGCCGAACTCGCCGCCGCCACCGATCGCAGCCACGGTGTGGCGCTCTCATCGGGTACTGCGGCACTGCACCTCGCGCTCATCCAGGCCGGCGTCGGCCCCGGGGATCGGGTAGTCGTACAGAGCCTGACGTTTGCGGCCACCGCCAACGCGGTGAAGTACACGGGAGCGGAGCCGATCTTCGTCGACAGCGAGGAGCGATCGTGGAACATCGACCCGGATCTCCTTGCCGAGGTACTCGATGATGCAGACCGGGACGCAGCCCCCATCAAGGCGGTCATCGCCGTTGACCTGTACGGGCAATGTGCCGACTACGACCGCATCGAGCCGATTTGCCGCGAACGCGGCGTCGTCCTCATCGAGGACGCGGCCGAGGCGCTCGGGGCGACATACCACGGACGCGCGGCGGGGAGCTACGGCGCGTCGGCGGCGTTGTCCTTCAACGGCAACAAGATCATCACAACCAGCGGCGGCGGGGCGTTGGTCACCGACGACGCCGACTACGCAACGCGGTGCCGCTTTCTTGCGACGCAAGCGCGGGATCCGGCTCCGCACTACCAGCATTCCGAGCTCGGCTTCAACTACCGGATGAGCAACCTGCTGGCGGCGGTGGGACGGGCGCAGCTCACCGATCTGAAACGTCGGGTCGACCGGCGGCGCGATCACAACCGCTTCTACCGTGAGGCGCTCGAGGGAATCGCCGGTGTCACCTTCATGCCGGAGCCGGAGGGGACCCGCTCGAGCTGTTGGCTGACAGCTCTCACCATCGATCCGGAGCTCGCCGGTGCGAGCCGGGAAGACGTCCGGCTGCACCTGGAGACGCTCGACATCGAATCCCGACCGGTGTGGAAGCCGATGCACCTTCAGCCCTACTACGCAGGGTGTGCGATGGCCGGGGGTTCGATCTCGGCCCGGGTGTTCGATCTGGGCCTCTGCCTGCCGAGCGGTTCGACACTGTCCGATGCCGAGCGCGAATGGATCGCCGATCAGATCCGTACGGTGCTTCCCGCAGCCTGACCGTGCTGCTTCACTAGCGGGCAATGCAACTGGATCGCGACCTCCCCCTCCTGGTAGTGCTCGCCGTCTCGTTTGCGTCTGCGATCTTCTTTGCGGCCGCCGAGACCGCGCTCCTTCGGATCTCGCCCGTGCGCGCGGCGACCCTCGTCGACGAGGAACGGCGAGGCGCCCACCGTCTGCAGGACCTGCTCGAGGCGTTGCCTCGCGTCCTCTCGGCGATCCTGCTCGTCGCCCTGCTCTCCCAGATCACCGCAGCAACCGTGACCGGGATCCTTGCCGATCGATGGTTCGGTTCGCTCGGCGTGACGGTGGCGTCAATCGGGCTGACCGTGCTGCTCTTCATCTACGGCGAGGCGATCCCGAAGACCTTCGCCGTACAGCATCCCGACCGGGTTGCGCTCACCGTGGCGCCCGTCGTCGGCGGCGTCAGCTGGCTGTTGCGACCAATCGTTGCCGTGCTCGTGTGGATCGCCGATCTGCAGATGCCCGGTGAGGGCATCGAGACGGCGCCGACCGTCACCGAGTCGGAGCTCTTGTCCCTGGCATCGGTCGCTGCGGGCGAAGGCGAGATCACGGAAGTCGACCAAGCACTCATTCAGCGAGCGTTTCGCTTTGGGGATCAGCGGGCCGATGACATCATGGTGCCGCGTCCCGACGTCGTTGCCGTGGCCGCGGACCTCACCGTCGATCGGGCGCTGGAGCGTGCTCTCGATGCCGGCCACCGGCGGCTGCTGGTCTTTGAAGGGACACTCGACGACGCCAAGGGCTTGGTTCGGCTGCGAACCATGGTGCAGGTGCCCGAGGAGACCCGAAGCACATTGCACGTGGGGGCGCTCGTCGAGCCGTGTTTGGTCGTACCGGAATCGAAGCGCGTATTCGAGCTTCTCTCGGACATGCAGGATGACAAGACCCATCTCGCCGTGGTCGTCGACGAATACGGAAGCACCGCGGGCATCATCACCGTGGAGGACATCGCAGAGGAGTTGCTCGGCTCGATGACCGAGGATGGAGGAGAGCAGCCGATCGTGGCGGTCGAACCTGGCGTGTGGAGTGTTGACGCCGCAACGACCGTCGTGGACCTCACCGAACAAACGGGTCTCCCTCTCCCTGAGGGCGAGTGGAACACCGTGGCGGGCCTCGTCTTGGGGTTGGCAGGGCGCGTGCCCGAGGTGGGGGATTTCGTAGAAACGGAACGTGCCCGGTTGCGCGTGCGCGGCTTGCGCAGACACCGGATCACGCGAGTCGAAGTATCCGACAAGCGGGCAACCCGTCAGGCGTGACGTGCGGGCCGTGAGGGCGTCGGTCCCGCCGTGCGCGGCCGGGCGAAGTGCTCGATAGCGAGCGCGACACCTGCGAGGGCGGCCGCGCCCGCAAACACGACGACGGCACCGGCCATCGACTCCATCAGTTCGGGCCGGAGGATCATCACACCTGCCAGCACCACCATGACCATGCCGCCTACCAGGCGCAGCACCCGACCGTGGCGCTCCTGGAGCTTCGTGACTCGCATGGCGAGGACCGCTGCGCCGAGAACGAGGAGCTCGTCGATGAGGAACACGGTCATGTAGAGCGCAAAGAGGGCCAGCGCCGCGGCGGTGCCGACCTCGGCGTCGGAGAGGAGGTTGCTCCACATCAGTGGAAACCCGGCGGTACACGGTGTCTCGATCAGGGACACACCCACGGCCAGTGCCGCCGTGCCGCCCAGGACCTGCGGCAGCGGGCGGTCGGGCGAGGCGATGTTTCGCATGCGCTGGTACAGCTTCGGCTTGTGACGGTCGTCGATTGCGAGACTCGGCCCGGCCCCCGGCCAGACGAATTCCTTCAGGTTCAGCAGACCGAACGTGAGCGCGATGAGGGCGACGGCAACCCGAATCCAGTCGACGTACGAGACGTAGCTCAACACGGAGTAGACGCCGGCGATGTAGAAACCGTAGAGGAGCGTGGTAACGGCCAGGAAGACGACGCCGACGGCCAGGACCCGACGTCGCGATCGTGTGTGGAGCACCAGCGCCAGCAGCATCGAAAGGACCCAGAGCGAACATGGGTTGAAGCCGTCGACGAAGCTGATCGCCAGTGTGCTCACGACCAACGAGTCGGTGGCGACGTCGACCTCGCCGACCAGCGGGACGTCGACTGTGTCGGCCGGTTCCTCGGCTTCTGCGGTGGCGTCGTCGGTTGCGGTGGTGGGGTCGGCCCGCGCAGCTGCGACGGCACTGCGGATCCGTACCGCAGTCGTATCGGCGAATCCCTCCCAGACATAGTCGCCGAAGATGGTCGTGGGCACCGCGCGCGGCTCTCGGCCCAACGCCGCCATCGTCTCGATGAACCGTTCCTGGTTCGCTTCGTCATGCCAGACCTCGTATTGGGTGATCACCAGATCGGGGTACTCGGCCTGCAGCTCGACGAGAAACGTGCGTTCGGCAGCGCAATGAGGACAGCCGTTGCCCCAGAACAGCACGAGGGTGTCGGGCGGCTCATCCCCGGCCATCGACGGCGCAGGCGACAGCGCCATCGCCGCGACGATGAGGGCTGTCAAGATCCAACCAATGAGTCTGAACATCTGGCTCACCCGTCAGCCTGCGCCGAGCCGGAACCATGTGCCAGAGTCCGGAAGTCCCCTGCAGCGTCGCACGGCCGGGGTCGATGGCCCTATGCGGGGTCAGGCACGTCATGTATGAGCCCGGCCAAGGCAAGTCGGCCCCGGCTTGCGGGGCCTTGTTGCCCGTGCATTGGTGGTGATTCTGAGATAGCGTGCTGCCCATGGCATCGGCAGCATTCTTCGATCTCGATCGGACGCTCATCTCAGGAGCATCCGTGTTCCCTTTCGCCGTCGAGGCATGGCGGACCGGCTTGGTGAAGAACTCGGAGATCTTCCGCTGGGGAATGAGCGCACTCAGTTTCAAGCTGATGGGCGACACCGGCGGAGATGCCGTCGAGCGCGGCAGGCAGGACTTTCTGGAGAAGATCGCAGGCGTCGAGGTCGACAGGATCTACGAGGTTGGGCGATCGATGCTGCCGGGCTTGGTGAACGAGGTGCGCCCCGAATCCAAGAAGCTCCTGCGGATGCACCACGACGCCGGACGTGACACGTGGATCGTGTCGGCATCTCCGATCGGGATCGTCGAAGGGCTTGCGGATGCGCTCGGGATGACAGGAGCGATCGGGACGAAGGCGATCATGGTCGACGGCTTCTTCACGGACCAGCTCGACGGGCCCTTCGTCTACGGGCCCGGCAAGGCGGAGGCGATCACGAAACTGGCGGCGGAGCGGGGATACGACCTTTCCGGCTGCTACGCCTACAGCGATTCCATCAGCGACCTGCCGATGCTGGAGACGGTTGGCCATCCGGTTGCGGTCAATCCCGACGGTGCGCTCGAGTCGATCGCTTACGACCGTGCGTGGCCCATCGTCATCTTCTCGCGGAAGCGCAAACGCGTGATGGCCGTGTCATCGGCAGCCGCCTCGGCCGCTGTCGGGATCGTGGGTGCGTATGGCCTGGGGAGGATGCACGGCAAGGGTGCCGCACTCCGATAGCGGCACCGGCGGTTAGCGTGGTGGCTGCGAGCCCGGGGACGGCTCAACGCAGGAGGCCACGATGAAGATGCCAAAGCCCACCGAAGCAGACCGTGACTGGTTCCTGAGCCTCGTGCCCGACGATCCGCGGGTCGATGTGAAGCCGATGTTCGGCAACCTCGGAGCCTTCGTGAACGGCAACATGTTCATGGGCTTGTTCGGAGCCGACGTCGGTGTGCGCTTGGACGAGAACGACCGCGAGAAGCTCTTCGCCATCGAAGGCGCAGCGGCGTTCGGCCCCGAAGGCCGCCCCATGCGCGAGTACGTCGCCATGCCGGGCGGGTGGCGCCAATCCCCCGATGACGCGGTGCGCTGGGTCCAGACCGCGTTGGGGCACGTGGCGGCGATGCCCCCGAAAGCCCCAGGCCCGTGACCCGGGAAGTCTCAGTCGCCTGACTCCTGGTCTCGCAGGAGTCGGCGCAGGATCTTGCCGGACGCCGACTTCGGTATCTCGGCGACGAGTTCGACCATCCGCAGTTGCTTGTAGTGGGCGACATGTTCCGCGACGAACGCCATCAGCTCCTCCGGGCTCCGCTGATGTCCGGGTTTGAGCACGACGAAACCTTTCGGAAGCTCGCCTGCTTCGAGGTCAGGAATCCCGATCACCGCGGCGTCCGCCACGTCCGGATGGGTGAGGAGCAGCGCCTCCAACTCGGCTGGCGGCACTTGGAACCCCTTGTACTTGATGAGCTCCTTCAAGCGGTCGACGATGTAGAGGTGGTCATCGGCGTCGAGGTGTCCGATGTCGCCCGTGTGGAGCCACCCGTCGTCGTCGATGGTGATCGACGTTGCCTGTGGCCGGTTGAGGTAGCCCTTCATCACCTGGGGCCCGCGGATCCAGATCTCACCGTCCTCGTCGACGCCGAGGTCGGCGCCCGACTCGGGGTCCACGACGCGGACCTCGGTGTTGGAGATGGTGACGCCGGAGGATCCCGGCTTGAAGCCTCCGGGCGGCGTTGCGTGCGTCACTGGGCTGGTCTCGGTGAGGCCGTAACCCTGCACGACTTCGACGTTGAGCCGGGCTGCGGCCTCTCCTGCCAGCTCGGCACTCAGCGGAGCAGCGCCGGAGAACAGAATGCGCAGCGAGGACAAGTCGAACTGGTCGACGATCGGGTGCTTGGCGAGCGCCAGCACGATGGGCGGCACGAGGTACACCCGGGTCACTTTGTGGTCCTGGATCAGCCGGAGGAATTCCTCGAGGTCGAACCTCGGCATGGTGACGGCGGTCGCACCCCAGCGCATGACGCCGTTCATGAGCACCTGCATGCCGTAGATGTGGAAGAACGGGAGGACGGCCAGGATCACCTCGTCCTCATCGAGACCGATCACGTGCTCGCACTGGGCGAGGTTGGCGGCGAGATTGTGATGGGTGAGCATCACGCCCTTGGCAAGGCCGGTCGTGCCCGAGGAGTACGGCAGCACGGCGAGGTCGTTCATCGGATCCACGTCGGCCTGGCCGGCAACCGGCGGACCGGCGAGCAGCGCGGCAAACGGCGTGGCGCCCTCCGCTTCACCGAACACGAAGATCTCCTCGACCTGCGAGGTGGCTGCCGCTGTCTTGGCCGTTTCGAGGAACATCGGGATCGTCAGCAACAGCGTGGCGCCCGCGTCGTTGAGCTGGTACTCGACCTCTTCGGCCGTGTAGGTGGGATTGATCGTGGTGACGATGCCGCCGAGCAGCGCCACCGCGTGGAAGGCGATCGCATACTCGGGGAGGTTGGGGGCCATGATTGCGAAGACGTCGCCCTTGCCGAAGCCGCGCGCCTGGAGTCCTCCGGCGGCGGCGTGGATGGCACGGTGGAGCTGTCCGTAGGTGTAGGAGCGACCCGTCGGGCCGTCGATGAGGGCGATCTTGTCGCCCAGTTCTGCAGCCTTGTGAAAGACGAACGGGGTGATGGCCTCGTTCGGCATCTCGACGGCCGGCAGGGGACTGGTGAAGATTGCCAAGGCGTTGCTCCTCGATCGGCAGCTCCCCGTGAGCCTACCTGCAGGCGGGTCCGGCGGTTTTGGCTGGCCGCGGCGTAGATCGCATAATGCGCGAGCGCGCAGTGGAGGTGGCATGTCGCGATTCGAAGTCGAGTATCTCAGCGCCGATGCGTTGCGCAGCCTCCAGTCCGGTCGCCTGCAGGAGACCCTCCGGCGGGTGACCAGAGCGCACGCGCCGTTCTGGCAGCAGAAGCTGAGCGGTGCCGGCATGGTCGACTCGGTCGACGAGATCCGGCAGCTGCCGTTCACCGACAAGGCCGAGTTCCGGGACGTCTACCCCTACGGCATGCTCGCCGTCCCCCGCGAGGACGTTGTGCGGGTCCACGCCTCGTCCGGGACGTCGGGCAAGCCGACGATCGTGGCGTACACGCGGGACGACGTCGGTGTGTTCGCCGAGGTCAACGCCCGAGCGCTGGCGCTCGCAGGCGGCGGACCCGGTGACGTGGTGCATGTGGCGTACGGATATGGGCTGTTCACCGGAGGCTTGGGGCTGCACTACGGCGTCGAGGCCCTCGGTGCCGTAGCGGTGCCGGCGTCGGGCGGCAACGTCGGATTCCAGCTGGGCATGCTGGCCGATCTGGGGGCGACGGGGCTGGCGTGCACACCGTCCTTTGCGCTCCTGCTCGCCGAGCGAGCGGCGGAAGCCGGGGTGGTCGACCAGATCAAGCTGCGGTGGGGCGTGCACGGCGCCGAGGCCTGGTCCGAGGGCCTGCGAGCCAAGCTCGAGGCGGCGTGGGGTGGGGAGTACGACGCCTGCGATATCTACGGCCTGTCGGAGGTGATCGGCCCCGGCGTGGCTCAGGAGTGCTACCAGAACAAGGGCGGCCTCCACGTGATGGAGGACCACTTCTACCCGGAGATCGTCGACCCGGTCACCGGCGATCCGGTGGCGGAGGGCGATCCGGGGGAGTTGGTGCTCACCTCGCTCACGAAACAGGCCCAGCCGGTGATCCGGTATCGCACCCGCGACATCACCCGCTTGCTTCGTGGTGAGTGCCCTTGTGGTCGGACCACACGGCGGATTGGTCGCCTCGAGGGCCGCGCCGACGACATGCTCATCATCAGGGGCGTGAACGTCTATCCCCGGCAGATCGAGTCGGTGCTGATGGACGACCCCGACCTCGGCGCCCAGTTCGCCATCATCATCGACCGGCGCGGCACTCTGCCCGAGGTCGAGGCGCGGGTCGAGCTGCGGAGCTCCGAGCTCGTGGGACGGCGTGAGGAGATCGCGGCCCGCCTTGAGGAACGCCTGATCGAGGCGGTGCGGCTGCGGATTCGCATCGACGTCGGCGACCCAGGGAGCATTCCCCGCACTGAGGCGGGCAAGGTGCAGCGAGTCTACGAGCAGACGACGGACCGCGATCCGCTGAGCTGAGTTGTCATGTTGTCGAGCGCCGTGGGTAGGTCCGCCGCGGTACGGAGCCCGCCGAAGACTCGCTCACTGCGATGAACGCCACGTCTCGTGCACCGCGAGCCAGCGAAGTCGCTGCTCCGGAGCATCCCTGCGGAAGACGGCCTGGCTCACGCGCTCAGACGTTTCCTCTGCCAAGTCGTGTCGCTCCACGTAGCGGCCAACAACGATGCCCGGTCCTTCCAGCAACGTCACATAGTGGTCCACGGTGATGGTGAGCCCGGGCCGCAAGCCGTACCCATCTGCGACCGCTCGCGTGACCTGACTCCTCGTCAAGGTGTCGCCCGCCGGTGTCACCATCGAGAAGTCGGTGTCGAGCGCCGCTTCGAGCACCGACAGCGCAGCTTGCGGGCAATCCGCGTTGAACCACTCCTCGAAGAATTGGTGGAGATCCGCCACTTCCTGCTGCCAGCCCATTGGCCGATTCTGGCAGCTTGGCCGGTGGCAAGGCTCTAGCGTGCCCGCATGGCAACTGATGGCGTCCTCTCCGGTCTGCGGGTTCTCGACTTTGGCCGATACATCGCCGGCCCTCAGTGTGCGGCGATGCTGGGGGATCTCGGCGCAGAGGTCATTCGAGTCGAGCGCCCTGCCGGCGCCGAGGATCGAGCACTGATCCCCTTGAGCGACAGGGCCGACGACGGAGCGCTGTTCCTCCAGATGAACCGCAACAAGCGGGGGATGACGCTCAATGCGCGCACACCGGCCGGACGCGAGGTGCTCGGCCGCCTGGTCCAGTCCGCCGACGTCGTCGTTGCGAATCTCCCTGACCCGGCGTTGAGGCGACTCGGCCTGGACTACGGATCCCTCGCGCAGATCAGGCCCGACATCGTGCTGACCACCGTCACCGCGTTCGGCGAAGAAGGCCCGTGGTCGGATCGGCCCGGGTTCGATGGCGTTGGCCAGGTGATGTCGGGCGCCGCCTACCTCAGCGGTAGCGGCGAGGAGCCCACAAAGTCGTACGTCTTGTGGGTGGACCTCGCCACCGCTGCCTTCTGCGCATTTGCGACGCTGGCGGCGCTGCGCGAACGCGAGCAGAGCGGCCGTGGTCAACACGTGCGTGGCTCGTTGCTCGGCACCGCGCTTGCCGCCGCCAACAGCACATTGATGGAAGAAGCTGTGCTCGGTACGGGGAGGGTGCGCAGCGGCAACCGGGCACAGGTCGCCGGGCCCGCGGACATCTACGCCACGTTGGACGGATGGATCATCGTCCAGGTCGTGGGTGATGCGATGTTTCGCCGGTGGGCCGGACTCGTGGGTCACCCGGAGTTGGCCGACGACTCCCGGTTCAGCACCGACCAGCTGCGGGGGGATCACCGCGACGAGCTCGCCGAGATCATGCAACCGTGGAGCGCAGCGCAGACCTCGGACGAGGCCCTCGACGCACTCGCCGCCGCCGGGATACCCTCCGGTCCCGTCCTTTCACCCGCACAGGCACTCACCCATCCGCAAGTCTTGGCCGGTCAGTGGCTGGCACCGATCGATCGTGATGCAGGCATCACACCACCGGTCGTTGGGCTCCCGGTGACGATGCCGCACGGGAAACGCACGACGGCCTGGCGTGCTCCGAAGCTCGGGGAGCACACGAACCAAATCCTCGGCGAACTGGGCTACGAGCCGGCGGCGATTGCGCAGTTTCGCGAGAAGGGTGCGATCTGATCGATCGCCCGCCGACGATTGCCGTGGCACTGCGCCGGTTGGGGGTAGGGTCACGTCTCGACGTGAAGCGAGCAGACACGATGTCGGATGAAGAACCCGTAGGCGCCGTCCCGGTCGGTGAACCCGTTCCGGTGTTGGTGTGGTGGCTGACGTTCGTGTTCGCCGTCGTCGGAGTAGCCGCCGTCTTCTGGGCCATCCCCCACGAGGAGGATGACCTCCGAGCGAGGAGCGAGCAAGCGATCGACGCAGCGGGGTTCACGAGCGTGGAGGTCGAGTTCGCCGGGCGCGACGCGTCGCTGAGCGGTTCAGTCGAGACGCGGGATGGCGTGGCGGCCGTCGAGCGTGTGGTTGCCGGCCTCGAGGGGGTGCGGGCGGTCGATGCGATGGATGTCGCCGTCGCTGCCGAGGCGGGCGGGAGTGACGGATGATCCGGGGAACAGGGTATGCCGCGCTCGAGATCTTCGTGTGGCTGATCGCGGCTGGTGTGATCGGCCTGCTGATCGGATGGCTGCTCGGCCGCTGGTCGGTTCGGCGTAGGTTGCGCGCCGAGTGGCAGGCGCGATTCGACGCCGAGCATGGACGGGCCGAGTCGCTCGACGCCGAGCTCAGCGGGCTTCGATCGTCGTCCCAGGAACTCGAGTCGGATCTCACCACACTGCGTAGCCGTGTCGAGGAGCTCGAATCGCAGACTTCAGCGACCCAGGACTCGACACCCGCGGATCCGGCAGCCGGTGAGGAAGATGACACACACGGTGGGGTCGTGGGCGCCGCTGCGCCGGAGACCACGTCACTGGCGGCAATCGCTGCGCGCACCCGCGGCCGCGCTGATCCCGTCGACGATGAGCTCAGCACGATTCCCGGCGTGGGACCGGAGCTCGAGGAGCGCCTGAAACAGCTCGGGATCACGAGCT
Organism: Acidimicrobiia bacterium; assembly: GCA_035458525.1. Classification (GTDB taxonomy): domain Bacteria; phylum Actinomycetota; class Acidimicrobiia; order Spongiisociales; family UBA5794; genus DATHZQ01. The sequence continues at coordinate 18,759 of DATHZQ010000123.1, read as the reverse complement.
ACCGCCAGGTTGCGTGCCTCACGCCGGATGACGTGGTCGTCGTCACCGAAGCCCTCGGTACCTACGCGGGCCGGATCGCCCATGACAACTGGATGGCGAGCGCGGCCGCCGAGCACGAGCGCAAGTACGGCGAGTCGCTGTAGCGCTAAGCAGCCGAAATCGCAGCGCCGTCCGCCGTGTCGGCGGGTGAGTCGCCCAGCAGCTCCCGAGCGAACTCGAGCGCACCGAGCTCGGTGCGATGCGCAGTCGGGCCGCTGAGCCAGTCCGCGACGCGATGCGGAGGGATACCGTCGCGTTCGATCAAGAGTCGAGCCAGATCGTCAGACCACAACCACGCCATCGACGCCCTCCTACCGCCGGGGACCGAGTGGGACCTTCCCAACGTACACGCCCTGTCAAGTGACCGAGAAAGGGACCGCGAGCGGGACCTGGAGGCGCGGAAACTCAGTGATCGGCGGCGGTCAGGGCTTGCGTCTTCGCCGCTGTGCCGAACGCTCAGGCGAGAGGCGCCAGTGCCATGGCGGCATACATCGCCACGCCGGGCACCATGGCCTCCTCGTCGAAGACAACGAGATTGGAGTGGTTCGACGGCGCAGACTCCGGATCCTGATCCGGCATACAGGCACCGAGGAACGCCATGGCTCCCGGCACCTGTTCGAGCACGTAGCTCCAGTCCTCCGAGCCCATGATCGGATGCACCATGTGGTGGACCGCCGCCGCACCGAGAACGTCCTCAGCCACCGTGGTCACGAGTTCTGTGACGTCGGCATCGTTCACGGTGACCGGGTACCCCTCCTTGAACTCCACGGATGCGCTCGCACCGTGTGCGGCTGGTACGTGGCGGGCCACCCTGCGCAGCATCTCGTGGAGCCGGCTCCTGGTTTCCGCCGACAGCGCCCGCACTGTGCCTTCGAGGTACGCGGTCTCCGGTATCACGTTGTGCGTCGTGCCTGCGGAGACGTGGCCGAAGGTCACCACACCTGGATCGAGCGCATTGAATTCCCGGGTCACCGCCGTCTGGACCGCCATGATCAGTTCAGCCGCCACGGGAACGGGATCGATCGCACGATGCGGTGCAGACGCATGGCCACCCGAACCCTCGATCGTGATGCGGACTTCGTCGGATGAGGCCATCTGGGGCCCTGGCCTCACGTGGATGGCACCCGACGCGAAGGACGTGCTGACATGGATCGCAAAGGCCCGAGCGGGCAGGGGAGAGACGACGTCGAGGAGACCTTCCTCCAGCATGATGCGCGCTCCGTGGTGGCCTTCCTCGCCGGGCTGGAACATCAAGACGACCGGGCCGGGCAGCTCGGCCCGGCGCTCCGTGAGAAGACGGGCTGCACCAACCAACATTGCGGTGTGGAGATCGTGTCCGCAGGCGTGCATGACCCCGGTGTTCTCGCTGGCGAACTCGAGACCCGTGTCCTCGGGCATGCGAAGGGCATCCATGTCGCCCCGTAGCAGCGTGGCCGGACCGTCCTTGTCGCCACGGAGGACGGCGACGATACCGCTGGTTCGATCATGGCGGTGTAGATCGAGCGGCAAGTCTTCGAGTGCCGCCTCGACGATGGCCCGCGTCGCCGGCAGGTAGTTGCCGATCTCCGGACTGCGGTGCAGCTCCCGGCGGAGCGTCACGACTCCGTCTTGAAGCGAACGGGCTTGCGCAATGAGCTCGGAGGCATCCATGGCGCGATCTTACGACGACCTGTGCACCGCAAACCTTCGTGGGCTGTTCACAACTTCTCCACATCGACTTGCGACGATGCCCGCACGATCCGTTATCGAAAGGAGTCGGAGCCCGCATGGGCATCTTCCGTTTTGCATTCTTCGTGTTCCTCGTCGCCTTGATGATCTCACTGGCGACATCGCTCTTCGGAGGCGCGGCCGCTGCAGGAGCGGCCATAGGAGGCGCCATGTTGTTCCTGCCAATCCTCTTCTTCAAGGTGGTCCTGTTCGTGATGCTGTTCGGGTTCTTCGGCCGGATGGCCACCGGCTCGAGCCGGCATCGCGGGTGGGGACGGCCGCACGGCTGGTCGCAGACGCCGGCTTCCGCCTCGAGCCAGTCCGATGAAGATCGTTTCGACGAGTGGCATCGCATGGCGCACGCCCGAGACGAGGTAGACAGCTGGACGCCTGAAGTGTGACGCAGCGACAACAATGAATCCCATGAAGACGATCCTCGTCGTGGACGATGAGCTGAAGATCACCCGCCTGGTGCGCGACTACCTGCAGCAGGCGGGCTTCGGCGTGATCGAGGCCGCCGACGGCCCTGCGGCGCTCAGTGCTGTGCGCCGGCACGATCCCGACTTGGTCATCCTCGATCTCGGGTTGCCCGCAATCGATGGCCTGGACGTCACCCGCACGCTCCGAGCAGAGTCGGGGATTCCGATCATCATGCTGACGGCCCGCAGCGAGGAGAGCGACCGCATCGTCGGGCTCGAGCTCGGCGCCGACGACTACATCGTGAAGCCCTTCAGCCCTCGCGAGCTCGTGGCCAGAGTGAGAGCGCTCCTGCGTCGCGTCGACTTCAGCGACGAGGACGTGGACGTGCTGAGGGTCGGAGACGTTGTGATCGATTCGCCGAAGATGCGGGTGACGGTCGGCGATCAGGTCATCGAGCTCACCCCGACTGAGTTCTCGCTGGTGCACACGATGGCCAGACGGCCCGGACAGATCTTCACGAGGGCGCAGCTGCTCGACGCCGTCCACGGCGTCTCGTTCGATTCCTACGAGCGAGCGATCGACGCCCACGTCAAGAACATCCGAAGCAAGCTCGAGCCGGACCCGCGTCACCCCGTCTATGTCCTCACGGTGCACGGTGTGGGCTACAGGTTCGCCGATGCGTAGGGGCGGCTTCTCCAGGTGCCACAGTCCTTCGTGGTGGCCGGAGGGCGAGCCCTGGCCGCCTCCTCAAGGAAACAGCCGTCAAGCCTGGGGGGGCTTCGGGCGGTCGATGGCGCGCTGGATGTTCCTGATGTTTGGAATCGTGATGATGCTGCCGGTGCTGGTCGGCGTCGCCATCGGGTTCGGGTTGGGTTCCTCGGACGGCAGCTGGCTCGCCGTCGCGGCGCGGATCGTGGCGATCGCATTCGGAATGTTGGCTTTGCTCGCCGTGGTCTCGTTCGGGTTCTTCCGCCGTTGGCGGCCCGTGCGCCACCTCATCGACGCTGCCGGACAGCTTGCCGACGGCGACTACGCGGTGAGGGTTCCGGTGGCTCGCTCGGGTTCGCTCCGCTCGGTCACGACCTCGTTCAACGCGATGGCGGAACAGCTCGAGGCCGCCCAGGCGCAGCGCCAGCGGCTCCTTGCCGACATCGGGCACGAGTTGCGCACGCCGCTCACCGTGATTCGGGGGGAGATCGAAGCGATGGTCGACGGGGTGCATGCGCCCGGAGTCGAACACCTCGAACCGCTGCTGGACGACGTCCAGGTCATGGAGCGGCTTCTCGAAGATCTCCGCACGCTCAGCCAGGCAGAGGCCGGCACGCTGACGCTGCACCGGGAGGCGACCGATCTGGCGGACTTCATCGAGGATGCTGCCGCGGCGCTTCGCCGTGAAGCGTCCCAAAGCGGTGTCGCGTTGCTCGTCGACACCCCGTTCGGTTTGCCGGACCAGCTCGTCGATCCGGTCCGGCTGCGCGAAGTCATCTCCAACCTCGTGGTCAACGGGATTCGAGCGATGCCCGACGGCGGCGACCTGACGATACGTCTCGCCACCGACGGGCATGGCGTCACCATCACGGTGACCGACACGGGCATCGGCATACCGGCAGAGCAGCATGAGCGGGTCTTCGCAAGATTCCACAAGGGGACAGATTCGACGGGCACGGGCTTGGGTCTCACGATCAGCCGCGACCTGGTTGCGGCCCATGGCGGCACACTCGAGTTGATCTCCAGCACCGGGGCGGGCACAGTGATGCGGGTGACGCTGCCGTCCACGCCGGCGTAGCCGGCGCCGACCCGTCTGGGACGGCCGGCGCCGGGGTAAGGTCGGCCATCGCTGCGGCCGGCAGGGCCGTGCAACCGATCGACCGTCGACGGGGTTCTTCTGAGCGATGACCCAACAACCCCCCACACGAAGCATCCTGACGACGTCCGAGGGCGTCAATCGCGAGGCGTTCTCGCCGGCCGATTGGGCGCTGTTCATGGCGATCTCGCTGCTCTGGGGGTCGTCCTTCATGCTGATGGCGATCGGGCTCGAGGCGTTCGAACCGGGGGTCATCACCCTGCTGCGTGTCGGGCTCGGTGCCGCGGCGCTCTGGCTGGTGCCGCGAGCGCGCGCGACTCGCGTGGCCGCCGAGGACTGGCCCCGGCTCGTGGCGCTCTCCTTCCTGTGGGTGGCGATTCCCTTCAGCCTGTTTCCGCTCGCACAGCAATACATCAACTCGGCCACGGCCGGCATGCTCAATGGCGCCGTTCCGATCTTTGCGGCGGTCGTTGCCGCGTTCATGCTTCGCCGTCTTCCCGGCCCCGCAACGCTCCTCGGACTCGCACTCGGCTTCCTGGGGGTCGTGGCCATCAGCGCACCGTCGATGGGTGAAGGGAGCGCCGAAGCCTTCGGCGTGCTGCTCATCGTCTTGGCAACGGTGTGCTACGGGTTCTCGGTGAACATCGCCGCCCCCATCCAGCAGCGATACGGGTCGATTCCGGTGATGGCCCGCATGCTCGGGCTCGCCACGATCTGGACCGCGCCGCTCGGGGCCGTTGCGATGCGAGGCAGCACGTTCGCGTGGGGTTCCTTCCTTGCCGTCGCAGCCGCCGGGGTGCTCGGTACCGGGCTTGCTTTCGTGATCATGGGCAGCCTCGTGGGCAGGGTGGGATCGACGCGGGCGTCGTTCATCACGTATGTGATTCCGGTCGTGGCCCTGGTGCTGGGAGTGGTGTTCCTCGGCGACGAGGTCGGGCGCCTCGCTCTTGTCGGCGTCGCAATGGTGATCGCAGGAGCGTTCTTGGCGTCGCGTCGCGACTAGCCCGCCGGGTCTTGCGGCTATCCGACGACGTGGAGCTCGGTCTGGCGGCCATCGAGGTATCGCATCGTGTGGCCGTCGAAGAACGCGTCCTCTTCCAGCATGACCCGGATGGGCTGACCTTCCCATTCGGCCACATTCCAGACCACTGACAGCTCGATCGAGTAGGCCGTGTCCGGGTGGACCGGGTAGTCGCCCGCGCCGGGAACCCCCTCTTGTTGATCCCACAACCCGATCGTCGGGCCTGCGGCATGCCCGTGCTTTCCGACGGCGTGGGTGTAGATCGTTGCATCGATGCCGGCCGCCCGAGTCTCCGCCAGGGCGTCGCGCAACACCTCGTTGCCGGTGCGGCCGGTGGCGAATTGGGCCGTCAACAGATCCTGCGCCAGGTTGCCCTCCCGCAATCCCGTCGCGAGGCCCGCAGGTGGCTCCGTTTCGTCGCTGCGAAGCACGTAGGCGTGCTGCTGCTGGTCGGTGTGCATCCCGATGTATTCGATTCCGAAGTCGACGTGGACCAGGTCCCCCGGTTCGATGATCGTGTCACCGGGGTGCTCCGCGAAGCCACTGCGGCCCGTTCCGCCGGAGCGCTGCACCGACACGGTGGGCTGGAACCAAGCGGCCAGATTGGAGGCGGCTGCAGACTCCCGGAACCACCACTCGAGGTCGGTGGTGGTGGTTGATCCAGGCGTGATCGCTTCGTTGGAAAGGCCAGTGGCGATGATGTCGTGAGCGAGCGCACACGCATGGCGGAGATCGGCCACCTCCGTGTCGATGCGTGTCTCGAGCCAGCCGACTGCGAGTGCCTCCCCGGAGACGGTCCTCGAGCGCAACCTCGGATCCAGGGCGGCAACGAGCTGCTCGTGTTCGGAGTGCGACAAGCCGTCACCGAGCGCAAACGTCTCCGATGTCGATACCGCGATGTGCGCCGGATCCGCTGCCGCCAGAAGCTCGGCGACACACGCCCATTGATCGGGTTGGCGGTCCGGGTCCCACGCTCGTGGGAAGAGCTCGTCGACACCGTAACGAGCGACAGCATGCCGCTGCCGCCCGTGCGCCGTGAACACGAGGATGGTCCGGCGCCGGGCGGAGAGCCACGTTGCCGGCAACATCGTCTGCACGACGGGATCCTCGTTGTACTCACGAGCGACGAGCACCCAGGCGTCGATCCCGTGACGATCCATGAGCTTCGGAACCACATTGTCGAGCCGCTGTCGCAGGGAAAGGTCGTACCGCTCGGCGCGCAGTCGGAGCGAGAGGGGAGGGGGCGTCATCGCGGCGAGCGTAGCCGCAGTGTCAATGCCGTCGCCCACCGAGAGCAACAATCTCGTCATACAACGACGCCGGGATGGAGATGCCTTCGATCGGAGTGCGCAACCGCGCTTGGTGACGGCGATCTCCCGGCAGGCGGACCCCGTCGAGGTCGAGCAGTGCGGCAAAGAACGCTTCTGAATGAGCCAAGCTCGGGTCGGCCCCGGTCCTGGCCGGGTCGATCGCAAGCAGGAACTCGCCGCCCCGGGCCGGGCCACCGTCGTGATTGTCGTGCTGGGCGGCTTCATAGCTGAACCAGTCGCCGATCAGGCCCGCGGCCAGCAATTCGACCATCAGCGCGATCGCCGAGCCTTTGTAGCCCCCGAAGGGGAGTTGGACGCCTTCCAATACCGCAGCCGGATCCGTCGTGGGGTTGCCGTGCGCATCCAGACCCGTGCCTTCTGGAACCTCGTGACCGTCCCGTGCGGCGATCTGGATCTCACCACGCGCCATCGCCGCCGACGCCTGGTCGAAGACCATTGGTGGTTCGTCTGCCCGCGGGTACCCGAACGCCAGCGGGTTCGTCCCGAAGAATGCCTGGCGGGCTCCCGCCGGCGCCACCATCGGCGTGTAGGCCGGGCACGCCAGCGCGACGAGACCCTCGGCGCACAGTGCCTCCACCTCGGGCCACAGCGCAGCGAAGTGATGGGTGTGCACCAGTGCCATGACGGCTACACCCTGGCTCCTGGCCGTGTCGACCAGGTGGGGGCGTCCCCTTTCCAGACCGAGCGGAGCGAAGCCGCGTTGAGCGTCGACCCTGACGACCGCGGGGGCCGGGTGCGATATTCGCGGTTGCGCCGTGCCGTCCACCTTGCCGCTGTCGAGCGCGGCGACATAGCCGGGAAGTCGGAACAGTCCGTGCGACGCCGCCAGATCACGTTCGGCGAAGGTCATCGTCGTCGCCACGGCCGCCGCGTTGGCCTCGTCGCAACCGTGCGCCAGCAATGCCGTGGCCCCGAGCGACCACACTTCGTCGAGGGACAGGTGCATTCCGCTCACGCAGCTGCCGCCTCCGGGAGATCCGCAGGGGCTTGCTGGCGCCGTGACAGGATCACAAACGGGGCCGCCAGGAGCTGAATGCTCCCGGCAACGAGATACGACGCCGAGAAGCTCCAGACGTCGGCGACCCGCCCGAGCAACGGTTGTGCGACGACGCCTCCTGTCGACGCGATCAGTGCGTCGAACGACAACACGGTGGCGCGCTGTTCGGAGGAGACGATTCCGTTCACGTAGGCCTGTCGCAGCGGTGCAGACGCAGAGAACGTCAACGCCCAGACCACCAGGAGTGCGATCGCAATCCAGAAGCTCGACGTGAATCCGATGAGCACGAGCGCACCCGTCGACGCAAAGACGGCGGCGAGGAGGGCAGACGTCCGCCGAGCGAACAGCCGACTGATGCGGGTCACGAGCAAGCCGCCGACGATCTGGGCGCCGGCGACGATCGCTGCGGCGATTCCGGCAACGGCAAAGGCCTCCTGGTCCCCGTAGAGCTCGAGGAGGTAGGGCTGCATCGCGTAGAACGCAAACACCCCAACGCCCATCGAGAACGGGGAGGCGAGCATGATCCACCGCATCGGCGGGTTGCGCCAGCCGGCGTCGATCGACTCGCGCAACAGCCTCTTCATCTCATCCGTCGCGGCGACGTCACGGTGTGGTGAGAACCCGATGTCGCGCATCAGGAACCAGGCGACACCGAATGTCAGGACCAGCATGGCGGCACGCAGCACGAACGGGACTCCGAGGTTCGTGAGCTGGGCAACCACCCCGCCAGCCGTGGATCCGACGAGCATGGCGACGCCGGCTGTGGTTTGACCCTTGCCGAACACCGGCTCCAGCCGTCCTTCATATCCGGAGGCATCGAGGGCGTCGACCAACCAGGCTTCGACGGCACCTGAGAAGAACGTGAATCCCAGGCCGATGAGCACCGAACTCAGTGCCCAACCCCAGAACGGGCCCTCGATCTGCCACATGAACAGGTAGAGCAGCGTCGAGCTGAAGAGGGTGGCGGTTCCGAGCAGATAGGAGGTGCGCCTGCCCCACATGTCGGCGACGACACCAGTGGGGACTTCGAAGATCACCTGCCCGGCCGTATAGAAGGCGTTGGCGGCGAAAGCCTGAGTATTCGTGAGGCCGGCGTCGAGCAGGAAAAGCGTGTTGATGCCCCAGATGAACGATGCTGCAAGGGTTGAGAGCAGCGTCAGCGTCAAATAGGTCCGCTGGATGCGCTGCGCTGCGTTCGTCACGGCACGGAGCGTACCGGCCCGAGGCCGTTCTTGGCAGTGCCGGACTCAGGTCCGGAATCAGGCCGTGACGAGAACCGCTTCTTGCTCGTTCTCGAGCGACGCAACGAGTTGGCGCACGTCGAGGGCGAAGTTGATTTCGCTGTCGCCAAGACGCCAACCGTGTTCGTCGAGCCAGTCGTCGATGTGCTGAATGATCTGTGCGGGTTGCATGTCATCTCCTCTCGTTCCCTATTCGGCACTGCGGTCGTTGCCGGATGCCGAAACGGGCAGTCATATCTGAGACACGTGTGCGCTGGGTTTATGACAGTCGGACGGCGGATTGGTGCGGACGCCCCATGGGAATCACAACTCCCACGTCATGACGGCGGCATGCTCGGGGGCGCCGGCGCCGCCGGCGCGGTACGTGGCAATCGCAATGGTGTCGCCGGCATCGATCGGCACCCACATCCCGTAGCACCCCCGCTTGCGGGCGAGCCGACGCAGCGCATCGACGAGGTTCGTCCCAACGCGCCTGCGACGGTGCATCGGGGCGACGCCGAGCTCGTAGATCATCATCTCCGCACCCTTGTCGGGGTGGATCGTCTCTACGCCGGTCACGAACCCCACAGGTTCACCGCCGATGCTCGCCACGAGAAGATGATGTGTGTCGCTGGCGAGGAATCGCTGGGTTGCATCGGCATCCACTGCGCGATCGAAGAGCATGACGGCGCGCTCGACGAGGTGTGTGTCGGTGGGGCCGATCCGCTGGATCTGAAGCGCCGGAAGCTCAGCCACAGGCACTTCGGCCCGGCTGCGGGTGGACCCCGGCTTCGTCGATTCGCCAACCGAACGACCACGAGCTGAGGTCTACCAGGAGCTCGGCCGCCGCATCGGAGCCCATTGCCCGGGGCCGGCCATCGACGATTTGCACCGGGGTGACGTCGAGCGTGGTCGACTGCTCGTCGATCGTTGCGGTGAAGAATGCCGAGCGGGCAGATACGCCGCGGGCAGAAGGGAAGGCGAAGTTGCCCGTCGAGTGAATGATCCAAACGTCTTCGATCTGTTCGAGGCCTTGGAGCACGTGGGGATGGCTCCCGACGATGAGATCGGCGCCCGCGGCGACCCAGCGTGCGGCGAGTTCGTGCTGGTACGGCTGGGGGCAATGGTCTTTTTCGATGCCCCAATGCACCATGACCACCGTGTAATCGGCGGCCTGCTCCGCGGCTGACACCGCTTCGACGGTGCGGTCCTCGAATCCCGGGCATGCCCATGCAGACTCCGGCCATCGGGTCAGGTCTTCGGCCACCCATCCGCATTCGATGTGGGTGAACCCGGCGAACGCGATGCTCCAGTCGCCTACCTGAGCGACATGGGCTGCGTAGGCGGCGCCGGCGTCAGATCCGGCGCCGAAGAAGCCGAGATCACCTCGAGCGAGCAAGTCGATCGTCCGGAGCAGGCCGTCGCGCCGGAAGTCGAGCGTGTGGTTGTTGGCGAGCGAGACCGCGTCGACGCCCGCCGCCGTCAAGAGATCGACCGTCTGCGGAGGCGACCGGAAGATGTAGGTCTTGTCGAGTGGGTTGCCGGCGCCGGGCTCGCCGATGGTTGTCTCCAGGTTCACCGCGGTGAAGTCGGGGTTCGTCAAGAGGTCGGCAACGTCGCCGAGCGGATCACGCTGATCGAGCCCATGGGTGAACGACGTATCGCCGGCGAAGCCGATCGTGATCGGGTTCTTCGGTGGCCTCGTCGTGGTCGTGGGACTGGGCGCAGCCGTGGTGGCCCGGGGCGCCGAGGTAGCGGACGTCTCAGCGGCGGTGTCGTCACTCACGGCAGGTAGCGCGGCGAGAACCGGTGGGGCAGCGCGATCGGAGTCGGTCTCGGCGGAGCCGCCGCAGGCGGCGGCCAGAACGAGAAAGGCCGCAATCCAGGGCCTGGGGCGATGCATCGACGGAGGCTACCGCCGGTGCATGGAAACGCGAGGTCATGTCGCCGCCGCTCAGCGGGCGGCAACGGTCTCCCAGCATCGCAGGATGGCGGCGGCGGACACATCGACGTCGTCACCGGTGGTGGCGCGATCGGACACGCTGATGCGCATCGCCTTACGGCCTTGCCACATCGTGCCTCCCGCCCAGCAGGTGCCATCGCGCTGGACCGCCTCGATGACGGCAGCCGTCGTGGCATCGTCGCCGAACGCCACCAGGGCCTGGTTCAACACGACAGGTGCCAGAACCTCGGCGCCGCCTCGTTCGAGGGCGAAAGCGAACCGCGCGGCGTGATCGGAGGTGGCGTCGACCAGATGGCCGACGCCCCGTGCCCCGTTGGCCGCGATAGCTGCCCAGGTCTCGAGCGCACGTGCTCGCTGCGACATCTGGAGACCCAGGTGCATGAGCGCACGCGGTGCGTCGGTTTCGACGTAGGCGGCATCGATGGCCATGGCGCGCTTCAGATCCTCGGGTCGGGCGCAGATGGCGACACCCGCGTCATAGGGTGCGTTGAGGTATTTGTGTGCGTCGGTGGCCCAGGAATCGGCGAGCTCCACACCCTCGACGAGATGGCGCCGGCGGTCCGACGCCGCCGCCCACAGGCCGAAAGCGCCGTCGACGTGAACCCAGCCGCCATTGGCGTGGACCGCTGGTATCAGCTCCGCAAAGGGATCGCTGTGACCGGTGTTCACGTTGCCGGCTTGGAGCACGACGATCGTTCGCTCGTCGGCGATGGGCATCCGCTCGGGCCGCACCCGCCCCCAGGCGTCCGTGTCGGCGAACGTGAGGGCAGAGGTCCCGATACCGGCCACGCGGAGCGCCTTGACGAGCGAAACGTGCATCTCTGCCCCGGCAATGATCCGCAACGGTGGGCTGCCCGCGAGTCCCTTCTCGTCGACGTCCCAGCCGAGTCGATGCAGCAGCGCATCTCGGGCCGCAACGACTCCGAGGAGATTGGCGACAGAGGCTCCGGAGCAGAACGCGGCGAGTGCCGTCTCGGGTAGCCGCAGCAGCTGGCGGACCCAGCCGGCCGCGATCTCGTCGATCCTGGCTGCCGCCGGGGACATCACCGGCAGCGCCACGTTCTGGTCCCATGCTCCGCCGAGGATGGCGGCCGCGCGCGCTGCAGGATCGGTTCCTCCGTTGACGAAGCCGAAGTAGCGGCCCCCGGTGGAGTGGACGGTGGCCGGGGAGCCGACCGCGTCGAGCAGCTCCAGTACCTCCGACGGCGGCAAGCCGGTTTCGGGCAGGTCGATTGGGAGCGCATCGAGCGCTGCGATCGCGTCATCCGAGGGGAAGACGGGGCCGGCGCCGCGGCGGGCGAGGTAGGCCGCGGCTCGGTTCGCGGCGGCAGCGATCAAGTCAGGGTCGATGGGGCACCTCCGCATACCATGTGGTGAGGGTAGGTCCGGTGCTCGTCGCTGTCACCGCACGCTGAGCTGGGCAAACTCCGACAGCAGGTCGTTGTACACCCCTCCGGCCAGGGCGATCACGAGCGCCACCGCCAGCCCTCCGCCGATCAAAGTCACCGCTTCGTGGTCGAGGCCACGGCCGATCGGCTCGAAGACGATCGGGATGAGCGCCACCACGAACAGAATCGAAGTCACGCCGAAGACATACACCAGCATGGGCAGTAGCTCTTCGAGCGGCCGGGTTGGCGCATTGTTGAGGATCGAGGCCAGCTCGTTCCCCACACATGGCATCCACGTGGCGCCCGCCACGACCCCGATCAGGCCGCCTCCGCCGAGCGCGGGCAGCCACCCCTTCGGGCTCTGGGTGAGAAGCCCTCCGCCGATGAGTGCCAACAACACGAGGAGCCAGGTCGCGGGTCGCCCCACGAGGTCGGACGCCCGCATCCATGCGGCCACGGCCGCCACGACGGCAAACGCGGTGAGCGCTCCGACGCGCCGCCGGGCACCGAGGAGGAGCACGATGAGGCCGGGATACAGCAGACCGACGGCGCACGGCAGCACGATCTCGCCGATGCCCTCCTGGAACGGCGCCGCGAGGTCGATCAGGCAGACTCCTCCAGCAGGAACTCGACGGTTGCGGCGAGCTCCTCGTACTTGCCCTCGCCGACGTGGTCGAACCGCACCTGGCCCTGCTGGTCGATCACGTACGTGCGAGGCCAGTAGCCCCGACTGCCTTGCCATCCGAAGAAGTTGCGTTGGCGGGTGTCGAGTGCGATCGGCCACGTGACGCCGAGCTCCTCGGCGGCGGCTGCGATCGCGGCTGGGTCCGCCTCGAACGTGAACTCGGGGGAGTGAACGCCGACGATTTCGAGCCCTGCGCCTGCGTGCTCTGCATAGAGTTCCTGCAGATAGGGGAGCGTCCGCTTGCAGTTGATGCAGCCGAACGTCCAGAACTGAACGATCACGACGTTGCCTCGCAAGTCGTCCAGGCTCTCGATGTCCGTCTGCAGCCAGCCGTCCAGATCGACCAGTTGGTTGGCTTCGGCGGCGAGCACAGGGGGCGCCGACGCTGCCACTGCTGCGGTTGTGGTTGGCCGGCGCTCCGGCGCTGCAGCCGTGGCGGCGCCGTCGTTGTCGGCGCGGGTCAAGGTCACCACGATCGCGCCGGCAAGGCCGACGAGCGCAACGGACGCAAGCAGTTTCTGCATTTCGCCACTATGCCAGAGGTGCCCCGTATCGGGACGTGAACAATCAGTGAAACCCGGCGTCGCTCATTCAGAGGTGCCGCGCTGCCAGGCGTCGAAGAGCCGTCCGTACACGCCACCTTCGGCAACCAACATGGCATGAGGCCCGTCTTGCACGATCCTTCCATCGTCGAAGACGAGCACACGATCGGCAGCCTCCGCCGTCGAGAGCCGGTGGGCGATCGTGACGACGGTACGCCCGCTGGTGAGACCGTGCAGGGCCCGGGTGAGTCGGGCTTCGGTCACGGGATCGACGGCGGAGGTTGCCTCGTCGAGGACCAAGAGGTCGGGGTCGGCGATAGCGGCGCGTGCCAGCGTAACGAGCTGACGCTCCCCAACCGACAGCGCACCACCCCGCTCACCGACCAGCGTATCCAGGCCGGCGGGCATCTCGTCGAGCCAGTCGTCGAGGTCGAGCTGTGCGAAGGCGGCGACGAGTTGCTCCTTGCTGGCAGTGGGCGATCCCATTCGGACGTTGTCGGCGATCGAACCGCGGAACAGAATGCCTTCCTGGGGGACCATCACCACGCGATCACGCAGCGATTCGAACCGGATCTCGCGCACGTCGACGCCACCGACTCGCACACATCCATCGCTCGGATCCATGAGTCGGGTGAGCAACTTGGCGAAGGTGGTCTTGCCGGAGCCGGTCTCACCCACGACCGCAACTCGCTCCCGCGGGGCGATTGCGACGGAAACGTCCCGTAGCGCAGCAGGACCGCTTGCCTCGGCCCCGGTCTCTCCGCGTAAGGGGTAGCGGAAGGTGACGTGTTCGAACGCCGCACCAAGCGGTTCGTGCGCCAGTTCGACTCCCGCGGCGCCCGGATCAGCGACGTCGGGAGCGACGTCCAGGACGTCGATCACGCGGCGCCAACCGGCAACCGCGTTCTGCGCCTCGTTGACCGCCTCGCCCATGATCTGCACGGGCTGAACGAACAGCTGAACGAGGAAGAGGAATGCCACGACGGTGCCTACCGTGGTCGAGCCGTTGACGGCGAGGACGGTGCCCACCACGAGCACCGCGGCCACGACGATCGCCGACGACATCTCTCCCGCCCCGGAGAAGGTGGCGGAAATGCTCCCTGCATGGACGGCGGCCGAGCGGTGACTCTCGATGGCCTCCTCGAGTCGCTCCTTGGTGCGGTTCTCGATGCCGTAGGCCCGGATGACCGGAGCGCCCACGACGGTCTCGGCGAGGGTCGCCAGCATGTGGCCGACCCGTTCCCGAACGACCGTGTAGGCCTTTTCCAGCCGCCCCTGAAACCAGCGAATCATCAGCACGATGAACGGAACGAGTGCGACGACCACCAAACCGAGCGGGACCGACATGAACAACATCACGGCCAAAGCCAGCAGCGCCTGGCCGGCGTTGACGATGAGCATCAAGCCTGCCCACTGCATGAACCGGCTGATCTGATCAACGTCCGAGGTCACGCGCGCCACGAGCACGCCACGCTGTTCCGAGGCTTGGTGCAGCATCGAGAGATCGTGAATGTGGCGGAACGCCCGAATCCGCAGCCCGGACAGTGCGTTCTCCGAGACCTTGGCGAGACGCAGATGCATCCAACCGGTAGCGCCGGCGGTGACGAGCACCGCAACGAGGGCCAGGGAGGTCATGCGGGCGACGAACGCCAGGTCCACGCCGTCCTGGGTGAGCCCGCCGTCGATGATCTGTTGTACGGCGACGGGCACGACCACCCGTCCGGCCGTAGCCACGAGTGCGATGGCGATCGTGCCCCACAACCCGCGCCGGAGCTCCGGCGACAAGCCAAGGCCGCGGCGGATCGTGGCCAGCGCTCCGGGCGGCGTCCCCGCCGTGCCGGCTTCCACGGTGGAAGCGGTCATGACGGCGCGTCCTGCTGGTCGTAGGCATCGATGAGGTCTCGATACGCAGGCAGCGATGCGTAGAGCTCCGCATGGGTGCCGCGATCGATGACCCGGCCGTAGTCGATGTAGATGACCTCGTCGGCGAGAACGATCGACGATCTGCGGTACGCGACCACGACCACGGTGGTGTCGAGGGAACGCAGGCCCTCCAAGATCGCGCTCTCTACGGCCGGGTCGACGGCCGATGTGGCGTCATCCAACACGAGCAGGCGAGGGCGCCGAACGAGCGCTCTGGCGAGGGCGATGCGTTGCCGCTGGCCGCCCGAGAGCGACGCTCCTCGTTCGCCCACGACGGTGCCGTAGCCCGCGGGGAACTCGGTGATGAAGTCGTGAGCCTGAGCCAGCCGCGAAGCGGCGAGCACCTCGCTTTCGTCGAACGCGTCGCCGAGCGCGATGTTGTTGTAGATCGTGTCGTTGAAGAGAAAGGTCTCCTGGAAAACGATGCTGACGCTCGCCGCGAGGGTGTCGCGATCGAGCTCCAGCAGGCCGTGACCGTCGAGAGTGATCTCGCCCCGATCGGGGTCGAAGAGCCGCACCAACAGGTGAGCGAACGTCGACTTGCCGGAGCCGGTGGGTCCCACCAGCGCCACGGTGGCGCCCGGAGCCACGCTCAGCGTGATCGATTCGACGCCGCGACGCTCGTCGCCGTCGGCTTCCGGCTGCGCCTCGCTGGCGGCGGACGTCAGATCGGCGAAATCCGACTCAGGGTGCAGGTAGCCGACCGACTCGGCGTCGGCCGCCGCCCCGCCGGCCGGTGTGGGTACCTGGCCTCCGTAGACCACGGTCTCGTCTTCCTGGAGCACGTTCTCGACGCGGTCCATGCCCACTACCGACCGGGGCAACTCGCCGAGAAGCCAGCCGAACACGCGCATCGGAAGCGCAACCAGCCTGAAGAGATAGGCAAACGTGATCAGCGTGCCCGCACTGACGGCGCCCTGGTCCACGCGCCACGCTCCGACCGCGAGGATCGCAAGGATCCCGATATTCGGGAGCGCCTCGATCACAGGGTCGAACGCCGCACGCAAGCGGCCGACCTCGACCATGCGGTCGCGAAGCTCATCCGAAGTTTGGCCGAACCGCCCCACCTCGGCGTCCTCTCGCCCCAGCGTTTTCACGACGAGCGCCGCATCGAAGGACTCGTGCGCAATCTCGGCCACCTCGGCGCGGAGTCGTTGTGCTGTGGCGGCTACCGCGCGCATGCGCCGCTGGAAGGTGTAATTGGCCGCCATGAGTGCCGGCCCTACCGCGAATCCGATCAACGCCAGAAAGGGGTCGGTGAGCACCAGCAGCGCCCCGGTGATTGCCAGCATCACAACGACCCCGAAGGCCATCGGCAAGGGTGCGGCGATGAAGGATGCCGCCTCGACGTCTTCGTTGACGTTGGCCAGCAATTGCCCGGTCGGATGGCTCCGATGCCACTCGATCGGGAGCTCGAGGTACCGGTTCGTCACCTCGATGCGATCCCGATACTGGAGGCGGTACTGGGCGAAGTAGGCGCCAGCGCGTCGCAACGTGATGCCGACGCCCCGCACGGCAGCGACGCCGAGCACCGCGGTCGCAGCGCCGACGAGCGACGTAGTGGCGACCTCGCCGGCCTCGACCGCGGGCAGCAGCACCGAATCGGTGATCCACCCGATCACGAACGACAGGAGCACGGTGGCGGCCGCATAGAGGATGGTTCCCACCCCGCCCACCGTGAATTCGCGCGGCGCGCGGCGTAGCTGGCGAGCAATCAGCTGCCGGCCGCCTCCGAGGAGCGCGACGTCGGCTGGCGTCGAGGGTGGTGAGTCGGTCGACATGGCCGCTAGAGGCTACGCCGTCAACGGCACAACGAATCCGCGGGGCTGCGGCGGCGGCTGCGTACGATCGGAGCGTCATGACCTGGGCGAGCCCTTCGCCCCTGTTGGCCGGGCGGAGCGTGCGTCAAGATGGGGGTTGAGTTCGCACGTCATGGAGAGGAGCCGCCGCATGTCCAAGCTCGACGAGGTGTTGGGTGGTGCGCGGGATGCCATCACGGTATCTCGGGTCTACGGAGAGCCCTTCGACAAGAACGGAATCACGCTCGTGCCTGCAGCAGCCGTACGTGGCGGTGCCGGCGGAGGAGAAGGGGAGGGACCGGAAGCTCAGGGATCCGGGTTCGGCGGCGGCTTCGGCATGATGGCGCGTCCCGTCGGGGCCTATCAGATCAAGGGCGACGAGGTCACATGGGTCCCCGCCGCCGACACGACCCGAGTGCTGATCCTGGCTGAAATCGCCTTGATCGTCGCATTGTTGGTGTTGCGGTCGATCTTCCGAGGCCGGCGTGTGACGTGAATGAGCCGCCCGCAGCGGCCGCATCCAGAGATGGATCACGCGCTGCGGTGATCGCGGTCGATCACCTTCGGAAGCGCTACGCCGACTACGAGGCCGTCACCGACGTCACCTTCTCGGTCGCTGCGGGCGAGATCTTCGGAATCCTCGGCCCGAACGGAGCGGGCAAGACCACAACCGTCGAGTGCCTCCAAGGTCTCAGGCAAGCGGACGGTGGCGAGATCCAGGTACTGGGGCACGATCCCCGGACCGACGCCAGGCGGCTCCGGCGGCGCATTGGCTCGCAGCTTCAGGAGTCGGCGCTGCCCGACCGCCTCAAGGTCTGGGAGGCGACCGAATCGCGGTGATCGACAAGAAGCGAGTGGTGGCGCTCGATACACCGGCCGGTCTCAGTGCCGCCGGCGGCGGCGGCGTGACGGTCACCTTCTCGGCTGACGGGCGGGGCCTCGGCTTTCTCCACGACGTGGCGGGGGTTGTTGAGGTCGTACGGGAAGGCCGACGTATCGAAGCCAGCGGAGACGGTCCGCTACTCGCCAACGTCGCCGCAGCTCTCGTTGCTCGAGGTATCGCCCTTTGGACCTCCAAGTGCAACGCCCGACCCTCGAGGACGTCTTCATTGCGATGACGAGCGGGAAGCCCTGACGTGCGCACCCTGGCCAAGCTCTCGTGGGTTGAGCTGAAACTGTTCATTCGCGAGCCGCTGACGGTCGTGTTCTCTCTCGCGTTGCCGTTGATCGTCTTGTTCGTGTTGGGCGGCGTGTTCGGGAACGAGCCGAGTGGACCGGGGGAGCAGGTCGAGTATCGCGGGGTCGGACCGATGAGCTACTACGTGCCTGCCTACCTTGCCCTCGTCGTCGCCTCGGTTGCGGTCATCAGCATTCCGACGCACCTCGCCGGGAGCAGGGAGCGGGGCGTGCTGAAGCGGTTCCATGCTTCCTCCGTGAGCGCGTGGTCGATCGCCGGGGCGGAGGTTGCGGTGGCGACGGTGCTATCGACCGTGAGCGCACTGATTCTCATGATTGCTGCCCGACTTGCGTACGACTTCGCGACGCCCGAGTCGGTTGGTCTGGCCGCGTTCGTCTTCTTGGTACTGGTGGTCGGCTTCGCCGCCTTTGGGATCTTCCTCGGGGCGGTGCTGCCCACGGCGCGGGCTGCGCAAGCGGTCGGCATGCTCGTGTGGTTCGTGATGCTGTTTCTCGGCGGTGCCGGGCCCCCGCCGGAGGTGTTGACCGGGGCGATGCAGCGGGTCGCCGATCTCACCCCGCTGTGGCACGGGGTGCAGATGATGCAACAGGCGTGGCTCGGTCTGGATGCAGGGGCCTCCTGGCTGGTCTTCGGTGTCATCGCCGCCGGGAGCGCGGCGCTGGGGCTTCGATTCTTCCGGTGGGAGTGGGACGCCGCCGACTCACGACTCGGCGGCGTCGTGG
>DATHZQ010000122.1:0-2023 GCA_035458525.1 Acidimicrobiia bacterium | reverse complement strand
GATCCGGGTTGCCGGTGGCGTGGTCACGGGACTGTTCCTGGTGTTTGCGCTGGCGATCTTGATTGATCTGTTGGGTGCGAAGTGCCAGATCGGTTCGGACACCTGTGACGCGGTCAGGTGGCTTCCCGAGTTCAGCCCCGGGTGGTGGTTCCTTGTCTCCACCTTCGTCGCCATTGCCGCTATGGCGTTGATCGGTGTCGGGATCGGGCTCGAGCCGGGCAGGAAGGCCCAATCGAAGGCCGCCATGGCCAATCTCGAAGCCGCTGGCGGCGTCGCGCTGCCCGATCCGAAGGGGGAGAGTGACCCGGCGGCCCGGCTGACGATCACCGACCCCGGTTTCTGGCAGCACCGGCCGCTCACGACCTACCTCGTCCTCACGCACATAGGTATTGCGGCGCTGATCGCCGGTTGGGTCCTGGCGTCGATCCGCCGGCACACGACCGGGATCTCGGTGTCGTTCTGGGTGACGATCGTCGCCACGGTGCTGGTCTTCGGCGTGCTCATCCTCGCCTCGAGCCAGCGCTTCTCCAATCTGATGCCGCGTTTGGCGTGGTCGGCATTGGGCATCGGGGTCGCGGCGTGGATCATCGCGGTGGTCGATGCCTTCGGACTGTCCGATCGGGGTTGGGACCGTATCGAAGTCGAGGCCGGCTTGTCGCAGGTGTCGGTGTGGCTCACGTTGATCGTCACTGTGATCGGCTTGGTCGTGTGGGCGATCGGTGGCCTGTCGAGATCGCTGTCCACGTCGGGCACGGCGGCGATGATCGTCCTCGGCGGTCTCGTCGGGACCGCGTTCGGGGCCGGTTTCTACACCTTGGTCCAGCGTGCCCTGGCCAGAGGTGCCCATGGCATCGAGGCTCTGGAGGGCATGGACTGGCCCGCCCTTCTGTTCCTCGTGTATCTGCTGCTCTTGGGCGGCGCTGCGGCGTGGACCATGGCCCGGGACCCGTTGCAGCTCGAAGACAAGCTGGCGAGCGAAGGCTTGCGGACCGTCACCGTCAAGGTGCGGGCCATTCTCGGTTGGCCGGCGGGGATCACCCTCGCAGGCGCTGCGGTGTTCGTCGTCTGGACCTTCGTGAACGAAGGGGTGAAGCTCGAGTCGCCGTTCATCGCGCTGCCGAACGTATCGCGAATCGTCGTCGTCGCGCTGTCGCTGGTAGTGCTCCTCGCGGTCGTGTTCGTCGTCTATCGATACATGTCGCTCAAGGTCGCCGCGCTGACCGCCGCCGCCATTGCGGTGGTGTATGCGTCGGTGAGCGCCGGATGGTTGAGCGAGATCAACATCCTCGGCGCAGCGGTGCGGTTCAACTCTCTGCGTGAATTGACCTTGTCGATCGCGCTCCTCGTCCCGGTGGGATTCATCACCAGCCGGCTGATCTCGATGGTCCGCAACCGCGAGCAGCGGCGTGGCATTGCCATCCTGTGGGATCTGGGGAGCTTCTGGCCGAGGTGGTATCACCCGTTCGGAGCCCCCACCTACGGCCCGGTCGCGGTGCCCGACCTGGCGGCCCTCGTCCGGGAGAAGGCAAAGGGTGACGACAAAGTGATCTTGGCGGCGCACAGCCAAGGTTCGGTGATCTCGATGTCGGCGCTCCTCACCATCCCCGAGGGAGATCCGGTGTGGGATCGGATCGCGTATCTCACTTACGGCAACCCGGTGTGCCATCTGTACAGCAGACTGTTCGGAGGCCACTTCACCGCCGAGGCCATAAGCACAGTCTCGGAGCGTCTGGGCGGTGCTGCCGGGAGTTGCGGAGGCGAGATCGACACGAACGCGCCGCGTCCCCGCTGGCGGAACCTATGGCGACAGTCCGACCCCATCGGCGGCGACATCGCAATCCACGGCGTGGCGTCCCCGGCGTTGGCCGAGCGCATCAAGGACGGTCACTCCGCCTACGAGGTCACCGACGCCTTCAAGGCGACCCGGGACGAGTTGAAGGGCATCCTGACCGGGACTGGCGGCGCTTCCTGAGAGAAGACTGAGCCGTCACCGACGGCACCCGGCAGGCCCGCGGATCCTGCC
>DATHZQ010000121.1:0-15203 GCA_035458525.1 Acidimicrobiia bacterium | reverse complement strand
CTTCTCGGCACGCTCGGCCATCAGGGTGCGCTCCTGGTCGCGCAGTTGCGCCGCACGTTCATATTGCTGCGCCTGAACGGCCTCGCGCTTGTCGCCGCGGAACGTGGCGATCCGCTCGTCGATGTCCTTGATGTCGCTCGGCAGGTCCTTGCGCTTGAGGCGCATGCGCGACCCGGCCTCGTCGATCAGGTCGATCGCCTTGTCCGGGAGGTACCGATCGGCGATATAGCGATCCGCCAAGTTGGCGGCGTTGACGAGCGCCTGGTCCGTGAACCGAACCCGGTGATGGTCTTCGTAGCTGGACCGCAGCCCCTCGAGGATCTTGATGGTGTCGGCGACCGACGGCTCGTCGACCTGAATCGGCTGGAAACGCCGCTCCAGCGCCGAGTCCTTCTCCAGGTACTTGCGGTACTCCTCGAGCGTCGTGGCGCCGACGGTCTGCAGTTCGCCACGGGCGAGCATCGGCTTGAGGATGCTGGCAGCGTCGATGGCGCCTTCGGCGGCACCTGCACCAACCAGGGTGTGGATCTCGTCGATGAACAGGATGATGTCGCCCCGTGTGCGAATCTCCTTCAGCACCTTCTTCAACCGCTCTTCGAAATCGCCGCGGTAGCGGGATCCCGCCACGAGCGCACCGAGGTCGAGCGTGTAGAGATGCCGGTTGGAGAGCGTGTCCGGCACGTCGCCGGCCACGATTCGCTGGGCCAGCCCCTCGACGATCGCCGTCTTGCCGACGCCCGGCTCACCGATGAGCACGGGGTTGTTCTTCGTGCGACGAGAGAGCACTTGCATGACGCGCTCGATCTCGTTGCTCCGGCCGATCACCGGGTCGAGCTTCTGCTCGCGCGCCAGCTGGGTGTAGTTACGGCCGAACTGATCCAGCACGGTGGACCCGCTCGGTGAGCCTTCGCCCGACGACGAGCTGCGGGAACCGCTTGGATGGGAAGCGCCGGCCTGCTCTTCCCCCTGCACACCCGACAGCAGCTGGATGACGGTCTGCCGGACCTTGTGAAGATCGGCGCCGAGCTTCTGGAGCACTTGGGCGGCAACGCCCTCGCCCTCGCGGATGAGACCGAGGAGGATGTGCTCGGTCCCGATGTAGTTGTGTCCGAGCTGCAGCGCCTCGCGCAGTGACAGCTCCAAGACTTTCTTGGCGCGCGGCGTGAATGGAATGTGGCCGCTCGGCGCCTGCGAACCCTGGCCGATGATCTCGACAACCTGGCTGCGCACTGCTTCCAGGCTGATGCCAAGGCTCTCGAGGGCCTTGGCGGCGACTCCCTCGCCCTCGTGGATGAGGCCGAGGAGGATGTGCTC
Source organism: Acidimicrobiia bacterium (assembly GCA_035458525.1). GTDB lineage: Bacteria > Actinomycetota > Acidimicrobiia > Spongiisociales > UBA5794 > DATHZQ01. The sequence goes on along the minus strand of DATHZQ010000121.1, from coordinate 13,889 downwards.
GGTCCCGATGTAGTTGTGGTTCAGGAGCCGGGCTTCCTCTTGCGCCAGCACCACCACCCGACGGGCCCTGTCGGTGAACCTCTCAAACACGCTCTCTCACCTTCTAAAAGTACGGCGCACGGGATCATCCGGGCGCCGCGCCGAGTATAGCGACGAGGTGCCCCTAGCCCGCTTCCGAGTGTTGCAGTGATTACAACACGAGTGTCATGGTTCCGCATTCCGTCGAACGGCTCAATTGGCACAGCGTTCGGCGCACGCCACGGCCGGAAGCGGGATTGGGTGCTGGCCGCAACTAACCTTTCATACGCAATGGATCTCCCCCCTCTCCGCACCCTCGTCGACGTTCCCCGCGTGTGGGATCGAATGGAGCGCGTCGAGCATCGGCTCGAAGAGGTCACGACGTCGCACAGCACCTTCCTGACGGAGATCGCACAGCACCTCATCCTGGCCGGCGGCAAGCGGTATCGACCGCTCCTTGCGCAAGTCGCCGCGGAGCTCGGTCCGAACGACGGGCCGGAGCCGGTCGAGGCGGGGGTCGCCGTCGAATTGGTCCACTCGGGGTCGCTGTACCACGACGACGTCATCGACAACGCCGACACCCGTCACGGCGTCGCATCGGTCAATACGAAATGGAACCAGACGGCGGCCATCCTCGGCGGCGACTTCCTGCTGGCCCGAGCTTCTGAAGTTGCGGCGCCCCTCGGCATCGAGGCCGTTGCGCTCATCGCAAGCACCTACGCAACGCTCTGCGAGGGTCAAGTCCTCGAACTGCAGCTGGAGGACGATCTCGAGCACGGTCCGGACGATTACTACCGGGTCATCGGCGGGAAGACGGCATCGTTGATCCGAACTGCCGCACGGCTCGGAGCGCTGGTGTCCGGGGCGACGCGCGATGCAATCGAAGCGGTATCCGATTGGGCGTGGGAAATGGGCCTCGTGTTTCAGATCACCGACGACGTGCTCGATCTCGTCGCCGACGAGGAGTGGCTGGGCAAGCCCGCCGGTTCCGACATCGGCGAGGGAACCTTCACCTTGCCGGTGCTCTATGCCCTGGCCGGACCAGAGGGCACTGAGATCCGGTCACTACTCGCCGGCGGGCGGCCGCACGAGCAGGGGGCCATCGACCGGGTGATCTCGCTGGTAGCAGCGGGCGGCTACATCGATCGTGTGCTCGACGAGGCCACCGAACGCATGCGCAAGGCGGAACAAGCAACTGAGCGGTTGCGCGCAGGGGCGCTCACCGGCGTGTTCCACAACCTCGACCGCTATATCCTCGACCGCGTCGAGTCGGCTCGACGCGGCTGAGCCCTCGCCGCCATTTCCTGCGAGGGTACCGACCCCCCGGGCCCCTTCGAGCCTGACGGGGAGCCTCCGAAAGTGGTCTCCAAGGTGCGCGGACTCCCTTGCGGTGCGCCGCCTCCGTCAAGACCGGATCGGCGAGGAACTCACCGCCGTTCTGACCAAGGACGAAAGCGACTGGCTCGATGCTGACCTCGGGTGACGTCATCGACCTCGTCCTCGGCGTCCCCGAGGGCCGCGAGGCCGGTTTCCGCCATCCTGCCGTGGTCGTTGCTACGCAGCGCATCCTCGATGCGCGACCCTCCGTGATCCAGGTGGTACCACTCACGACCAGCATTCACGGCTTCACCGCAGAGGTCACGATCGAACCCGACGACAGCAACGGCCTCCAACAACGGTCAGCTGCCCAGTGCCGCCACGTACGAGGGGTATCGACCGGGCGGGTCGAGCAGGTCCGCGGCAACGTGGGCCTGACTGCACGCACGCAGATCCGGGCCACCATCGGTCTGATCCTCGACATCCCCGCCTAGCCGAGGCTGATCCATCGTTCCACAGTCGACGGGTCCGCCCAGACCACCAATACGACGCACGAACAAGCTCGAGCCGAGTGCCACCGAACGGCGCCGATGCGCTCGGTTCGCAGCGGAGTCGTTACAGCAGTGCCTCGTCGCCGAACTCAAGCGACTGGCGGAGCGGCCAACCATCGACGAGGTGCTCGACCGAATCGAGCGACGCCGCGGTGGCGGGGCCGGATTCGACCAGGCAGTGGCCGACCTGAACGAGGATCGGGCCTAGCCGATGATCGTGGCTGATGCCTCGGTTGTAGCCAATGCACTCGGCGACGATGGAGCCGACGGTGCTGCGGCGCGTTCGGCGTTGCGAACCGAGCCCGATCTTGCCGCCCCCGACCTCATTGATGTCGAGACTGTGTCGGCGCGCCTGCAACCGACCTCCCGTCAGGAAGGACGATGAACACCCGATCAGCCGGCCTCGAGCTCCTCGATATGGGCGGCCTCCAGCAACTGCGCTTCTTCGATAGACGCGGGCACATCGACGGCCGCCTCGATCGCATCCGCCACATGCTTCTCGGCTGCCGCCAAGTCGTCGCCGTCCATCCCGTGGTCCTCGAAATGGGGCTCACGTCGTGTCATCCCATGCCCTCCTCAGTCTCCCTGCCCGAATCGTAGTGACGCGGAGGCACCCGCATCGGCATCGCGGCACCCTCACGGATGGGAGAGGGAGGCTCGATGGGCGGTCGATCAGGTCGACCGCTGAGCGTTGTTCGGGGGTCGACAAACTCGCTGAAGCGTGTGTCAGGGACACTCACACCAGGCTGAAATCGAACTCTTTGACCTCGTGGAGCTGCGATTCGTTGACCTCGGGGGCTTCGCCGCCGGTCATCTCCAGCCAGTTGTCGGTCCGGGTCGTCAACGACGAGACGACGTACATGAGCTCCTGCAACTCGCTGCGCTCCATTTGGATCGCCTGCTTCGCCAGCTCGCTGACATCACCCTCGGAGCGGTACTGGGGCAGCGCCAGCGAACGGGCGATCTCGTAACGACCGCGCAGCTGGCGCTCGAAGATTGCACGGGTGCCTTCCGAGGCCTCCGGCTTGGTGAGGCACCGATCGACCGCCCAGGCCGCGGCTGAGCCCGAGTAGAGCGCCAGCACGACACCGACCGAGAAGATCGGGTCGACAAACCCTGCCGCGTCCCCCGCCATCAGCCAGCCGGGACCCGCCAGGCTGTCGGTCTGGAATGAGTAGTCGGCCACGGAGGCCGTCGAATTCGGGATCAGTTCCGCACCCTCGAGCAACTCCCCGACGACAGGAACCTCACGGGTCCGCCGCTCGAAGAACTGCTCCCACGTTTCGCCTTCGGTGCGGGCCGTCTTGACCTTCTCGCGCGGTAGGACCAGCCCGACGCTGGTCCGGTCCCGCAGAAGGATGAACCAACACCAGCCGTCGTCACCCGTGTCCTTGATGTTCGTGACGTAGGTGACAGGTGCATGGTCACGCCACTGCTCGGCCCGGCGTGCGACGCCGTCGAGCGAGAAGTAGCGGGTGTTCTTGTAGTAGCCCCACACGCTCAAGTATTTGAACGCCGAATCCATGTGCCGGATACCGAGCTGGCGCCCCATCACGGCGTTCTGGCCACTGGCGTCGAGCACGTACTTTGCGTTGATCGTGCCTTTGCCATCGGCGGTCTTGTAGTGGACGTGGGCAAAGTCGAGACCGGTTGCGTCGTCGTGACCCGTGTCGGCGCCGGTGACGGCCACGTTCTCGAACGTGTTGGCGCCCTGCGATTCGGCATGTTCGAAGAGGATCTCATCGAAACGGGGACGCTCGACGTGCATTGCCGGGCGGTCGTAGCCGAACGCCTTGAAGGCGTGGGCGAGCGTGCGGCCTTGCCAGTGGACCATCCCCCCGGCCTTGGCGATGAAGTCCTCGGCGAGCACTTTTTCGGTGACGCCCATGAGATCCATGTACTTCCAGAAATCGGGGATCAAGCTCTCCCCGACCTTCTCCCTGGGGTGCTCCTGCTTCTCGAGCACCACCACATCGTGGCCCTTCTGCGCAAGGAGTGTCGCGGCGAGAGAACCGGCCGGCCCTCCGCCGACCACGACAACGTCACATTGCTGCGGAATGCTCATGTTCGTACTCCCCCTGCTCGTCCTCGCTCGGACGGTCAAAAACCTCGAGTCGCAGCACGACGAGATGGTCGCCGGGCCGCCCTTCGCACAGTAACGGCGAGGATTTGTCTAGTGAACCCCTGCGGCGTGGGTCGCGAGCATCATTCTCTGCCATCGAAGATGGCAGCCGAGGCCGGCCCGATCCGCACGCCATCGACGCTCACGGCAGTATCACCGGTCGCCCACAGCGCACCGACCACGCCCAGAGGAGGCAGCAGCACGGTGCTCGTCCCGCGGTTGATGGCCACGACCATCCGGTCGTCGCCAAAGGTTCGTGTGTATGCAAATGCATCGCCGACCTGGCTGATCAGGCGCCAGTCGCCTTGCTGCAGGGCAGGATGCGCCCGGCGGAGCTGCGCCAGCTCGATGACGGCGCGGTGATGGGATCCGCCTGTTGCACTCCAGTCCATGCCTCGGCGGTTGTCGGGATCGCCGGCACCTTCCATGGGCAGCTCGTCCCCGTAGTAGAGCCCGGCGATGCCGGGAAACGTCAATTGGAACAGCGTCGCTAGGAGCAGCATTTGCTCGTCGCCGCCCGCCAACGTGAGGAACCGCGGCGTGTCGTGGCTGCCGACGAGATTCTGGTTGACGGCGCCGGCGGCCGGCGAATACATCACCGTCATCTCCAGCAGCCCCTCGAGGAACTCGGTGGTGCCGATGGTGCCCGTTCCGAAGTAGTCGAGGGCGAGCTCCCGGAAGGTGTAATTCATGACGCCATCGAACTCGGCACCGGCGAGCCAGCGCTTTGCGTCCCCCATCACCTCGGCGAGTAGATACGCATCCGGCTTGATGGCTCTGACCTCGCGGCGCATGTCCCCCCAGAAGTCGTGGTCGATGTAGCGCACGACGTCCATCCGCCACCCGTCGACGCCGAACTCCCGGACCCAATAGCTGGCGACGTCGAGCATGTAGCGGCGTGCCTCCGGATTCGCCAGGTTCACGCGGGGCATCAGCGGAACCCCGTACCAGGCGTCGTACAGCGGCTCGATCACGGGCCCGTCGTCGTCGACGGCCTCGACAGGAACGCCGGACTCGCGCTGCAATCGATCGAGGTGGACGCCCCAATACGTGTCGGGCTCGAGCAGATGCGGCCGGTAACGGACCCGCACAGGCCACTCGTGGATCGCAAACCAATCGACGTACTCCGATTCCGCACCGTTGGCCACGAGATCGGCGAACGCAAAGAAGCGAGGGTGACAGTGGTTGAACGAGGCATCCAGGATCACGCGCATCCCGCGAGAGTGCAGCGCCTCGACCAGTTCCGTCAGCGCCCCGGCGCCGCCGAGCGACGGATCGACGCTGAGGTAGTCGACGGTGTCGTAGCGATGGTTCGACGGCGACGTGAAGATCGGGTTGAGGTAGACGACGTCGACGCCCAACTCGACAAGATGCTCCACGTTCTCGGCGATCCCGATCAGATCACCACCGAGGAAGCTGCGGCTCGACGGCTTGGCCGCCCACGGCTCCACGCCGGGTGGGTCGAGCGACGGATCGCCCGAGGCGAAGCGTTCAGGGAAGATCTGATACATGGCCGCACCCCGAGCCCATTCCGGTACGTCGTGATACGGCACGTTGGAGACCGACAACGTGAAGCGGTCCAGTCGCTCGATCGCGCTGGCGATGCCGGTGGGCGCCAGGTACACCGGCACCCCGCCCTCGAGCAACAGCGCCAGGGTGAACTCGAACGCGGCGGCGGGCGGATCGACCACCACCTCCCACACCGATACGGATCCCGCGGAGCCGATCCGGTCCATGGCGTAGCCGTTGACCGCGTCGGTGCGGATGGCCAGCGTCACCTCCGTCGTGGTAGCAGGCCCCAGCAGCCGGAACGTGAGGAGCCCGTCGCGGCCCCGGGACACGAAGGCAGGATCGGCAGGGTCGAACCGAACCCGGTGGGGGCGTACGTTGCCGTTGCCGTAGATCTGGAAGTCCGACTCGAGGCGGACGGGCGGTACCGGAAGCATTCTCAGCCCTTGACGGATCCCGCAGTGAGCCCGCCGACGAGTTGGTCTTGCGCCGCCAGCATGACAACGACGATGGGGGCGGCTCCGATGATGGCTCCCGCTGCGATCTCTCCCCACTTGGCCGAGTACTGGCCGGTCGACAGCAGCTGCAGACCGAGCGGGTACGTGAGCTGATCGGTCTCACGAAGGATGATCGAAGCGAGGATGTATTCGTTGTAGATGAAGACGAACGTGATCACGAAGATCACCGCGAGAACCGGGCGTGAGAGCGGGAGGATGATCCGCGTGAAGATGTCCCACTGCCCGGCACCGTCCACCGTCGCCGATTCGTCGAGCGAGAACGGCAGCGAATCCATGAACCCTTTGATGAGCCACGTGTTCACGCCGATCGAGCCGCCGAGGTAGACCAAGATGATGCCGGCGTGGGTGTTGAGCCCCACTGCAGGGATGAGCGTGGTGTCCTCGCCGACGTTGAGGACCGCAAGGATCATGAGCAGCGCACCGACGCCGATCATGAAGTACGCAACCCCTCTGGCGAACTTCGTAGGCCCTCGGCGGATGATCCGGTACCCGAAGAACGCGGTGGCGAACCCGGCAAAGCCCCAGACGAGGATTGCCGGCGCCATCGTCGCGTCGCCGAGCACGTCGCCGATGCGGTCCAGCATCAAGAAGAGCGCAATGAACGCCAAGAATTGCGGGAACATCTGCACCAGAAGGATGACGAGCAGCCCGGTTCGCCGGCCCTTCCAGCGCAGGCGGGAGAACGAGAACGCCGCCATGGCCGACATGACGAGCTGCAGCGACGACGCAATCAGCGCGATCAGGAACGAGTTCCACAGGAATCGGCCGAAGGGAAGCGTCTCGTTGTTGAAGAGGTCGCGGAAGTTCTGGAGCGTCACGCCCTCGGGGATGATGCTCGTGTTCGTCGACAGCTGACCGAGCGGGTTGAACGCAGCGGAGACGACCCACGCCACCGGGAAGAGGGCGAACAGGGCTCCGAGGATTCCGACGACGTGCCGCCACCCGAAACGGCGAAACCAGACGGCGAAAGGCAGGCGATGCCTTGACGGCACCGTCTTCGCAGGAGCACCGGCGGCGGCCGAGGTGTCAGCTCTCTTGGCCATAGATGGTCTCCAAACGCTTGGTCCACCGGAAGCTGATCGCCGAGAGGATCACGACGATGATGAAAATGAAGAAAGTGATGGCCGACGCCAAGCCGAAATTCTGCCCGCGGCCGCTGGCCTGCGCCAGGTTGTAGGTGAAGGAGATCAGGATGTCGGTCTCCCCGACCGGGACGTCGTACCCGACGATCGCGGGACCACCTCTCGTCAGCAGGAAGATGTTGATGAAGTTGTTGAAGTTGAACGCAAAGGATGCGATCAACAGCGGTGCGATCGAGATCAACAGCAGCGGCAGCGTGATGCGGCGGAAGACCTGCGGGCCGGAGGCGCCGTCCGTGCGCGCCGCTTCCTGCAGATCCGTGGGGATCGCTGCCAGGGCTCCGCTGATGATCAGGAACATGTACGGGAACCCGAGCCACAGGTTGACGAGCAGGATGGACACCTTGGCCCAAAACGGGTCGTTCAACCACGAGATCGCATCGGTACCGAATAACTGGAGTAGCGGCGCCAGCGCACTGTTGACCGGGCCGAAATCGGTGCCCTGTAGCAGGCCCCTCCACACGATGATGGACACGAAGCCGGGGATGGCCCAGGGCAGGATGAGAATCGTCCGGTAGAAGCGCTTCCCTCGCATCTCGGGCAGGAAGGCCAGTGCGAAGATCATGCCGAGCCCGAACTGGGTCATCACCGACAACGCTGCGTAGACGACGTTCCACGTGAACACCCTGACGAACGGCTCACGGATGCGATTGTCGCTCAGCACCGAGCTGAAGTTCTCGAAGCCGATGACGACACGCCAGCCCGTGCCGGCGAACATCCCGTCGGGGCACTCGAAGTTGCCGATCTCGTTGTTCGCCGGGCATACGACGCCGAATTGCGTGTCGACCAACGCATCGGCGATCTCGTCGTACGAGTAGCGAAGCTCCTTGAGCGCCGCACGGTTGGCCTCCAGCAGCGCCTGCCCGGCAGGGACGTCGATGGCGAGATCGTCGATGTTCGGGAGCTGCAGGATTGCGGCCAGGTTCAGCAGCATGAACCCATCGATCTCAGCCGGGGGTTGCCCGTCCACCACGCCGACATCGTCCGCAGTCTGCGCCTCGACTGGATCTTCGGGCTCGGCGTTCTCGAGTCGGGGCTCACCGAAGAAGAAGCTGCCCTGCTCGTCCTCGAGCAGCGCAGCGACGTCGCCGTCATCGTCCTGGTACCACCACACCGTGTAGCGCTGCGGCTCCTCGGGAAGGAAGGTCTCCTCCAGCGCCCTCTCGATGGCTTGTTCCTTGGGGAGCGTGTGACCCGTCGACCAGTTGGTGAGGGCGACGTAGAACGTGAAGAAGATCGGGTAGATCAGCATCACGAGCATGAAGAAGACGCCGGGCACCAGCCAGCGCAGCGGCATGCCTTTCGGCGACAGGAAGATCCAGTTCAGCCCGGCGGCGCCGAGGACCAGAGAGGCGAGCAACAACCACTGCTGCGCATCGATCAGGAACGGCAGCGCCCAAAGCGCAAAGCCGTTGACGAACGCCAGAAAGACGATACGAAGCCACCACGAGGGCCCCAGCTTGCCGAGCCGGGAGAGGCTGAATCGGGACTCAGACGTCGTCACGGAGTGGGCCCGTCATGGTCGCAAGCACGAGTTGGGGGCGCGCAACCAGATGGGGCATCACTCATCCCGTCCCTCCCAGAACGCCTCGTCGTGTACGTGCGTGGGGGGAGGGTAGAGCCCTCCCCCCACGCCTTGCATTCGGTCGTGTGGTTCCTCAGCCGCCGGCGATGGTGCCGCGCACCGTCTCGGCTGCGTTGGACATCACCTCGGCCGGGCCGGCGAGGTCGCCCTCGTAGGCCTGGTTGTAGATGACGGTGAACGCGTCGCCCATGGCTCCCCAGACGGCCGACATCTCAGGGATGTTCGGCATCAGGAGGCCTGGGTCGGCGTCGACCTGCGTGAAGGCAGCGACCTCAGGATCGGCTCCCAGAGCAGCTTCGTAGCTGGCGACGTGCGCCGGGCCGCGGAGGCCGGCTTCGAACAGCGCCACCATGGCGTCCTGCGTGGCGACGTAGTCGGTGAGGAACAGCTGCGCAGCCACCTGCTGCTCGCTGAACGCACTCACCATGAAGCCCTGTACGCCTACGAACGGGATCGGCTGGCTGCCATCGACCGCCGGGAACGTGGAGACCCCGTAGGGCACGCCGGAGTCCCGCACCGTGCTCAGGTGCCACGGACCGTTCCAGAGGAACGCAGATTCGCCGTTGCCGAAGATGTCGTTCATGTTCGACCAGTCGACATCGGTGCTGAAGTAGCCGTCCTTGACCGCCTGATCGAGCCAGGTCGCGCCGGCCACGGCACCGTCGTTGTCGAGACCGACGTCGCTGGCGTCGAAGCCAGTCGCCGTGTCGTAACGGAAGATGTAGCCGCCGAAACCCTGCACGAACGCCTGGTTGGCGAATGCGTCCCGGGCCGGAGCCGCGATGCACACCGTGAGGTCGGTGAGCCCGTCACAGATCGACGTCAGCTCTTCCCACGTCGTCGGCGGCGTCGGCACCAGCTCGGAGTTGTAATAGAGGCCCATGTTCTCGATGGCGTACGGCAAGCCGTAGAGCGTTCCGCCCAGCGAGAACGCACCGAGGGCGACGTCGTAGAACTCGGCATCGCGACCTCCGAGGTCGACCTCGCCGAGGATGCCGTTGGCCTGGAGCTCGCCAATCCAGTCGTGGGCGCCGATGAAGATGTCGGGGCCCTCGCCGGCGGGCGCCGCGGTCTGGACGTTGTTGCGGATGTCGCCGAAGCCGACGAGCTCGACGTTCACCGGAATCCCGGTATCGGCCGTGAAGGCCTCGGTGATGGGCCCGAGCACGGTTGCACGGGTCTCGTCCGCCCAAATGACGAGCGGTGCCGCAGCGGCGGCCGTCGTCGTGGTCTCTGCAGCAGCAGTGGTGGTGGTCTCCGGGGCGGCGGTGGTGGTGGTCTCCGCAGCTTCGGCGGCCGTCGTGGTGGTCTCTTCCTCACCCGTGGCATCGTCGTCGTCGCCGCCGCACGCGGCGAGTACGAGCACAAACGCAGCCAGGATCGCAAGGAACTTGAAACGAGAGCGACTCACGTCCCCTCCTCTTTGACAGTTGGAAACCGCTCGATTGAGCGGCCGTCGCGAGTTAACCACATTGATCTGCAAGTTTCCAGCGGCTTTCTGCAATCTTGCAGATTCTCTTGCAAGAACCTCGACGATCGTGCAGAGTGGTGGCTGCGCAGCCGAGGAGAATGCCATGCGTCCCAAGCTCTCGGACGTCGCCATCATCGCCGGGGTGAGCGAGGCCACCGTGAGCCGGGTCATCAACGGCAAACCGGGCGTCGCCGAGTCGACGCGCCGCCAGGTACTCGATGCGCTCAGCGACCTCGGGTACCGCGACGTTCCGAGCCGACCCCACCGGTCGGGCCTCGTGGGCATTCTGACGCCCGAACTGGTGAACCCGATCTTCCCGCTCCTGGCGCAGTCGATCGAGGCCAAGCTCGCCCGGCATGACTACGTCGCCGTCGTGTGCCCCACCACTGCCGAAACGATCAACGAACAGGACTACCTCGATCAGCTGCTGTCGATGAACGCCGAAGGGGCCATCGTGATCAACGGTCGCTACGCCGGCGTCGGCATCGGCTACGCCCCCTACGAGGAACTCGTGTCGCGGGGCAGGCGCGTGGTGCTCGTCAACGCCGTCTCTCCCCCCTGCCCCGTACCGTCGGTCACCGTGGACGTCGCCGCCGGAGCCTCCGCGGCAGTGGAACACCTCGCCTCGCTCGGCCACACCCGCATCGGCTGCCTGGTCGGCCCGCGCCGCTACGTCACGGCCCGCGATTTTGCGGCGGGGTGGCGATCATCGATGAACGCGCACGGGCTGGAGGCGGGCAACGACCTGCTGTCTGAGACGTTGTTCACGATCGAGGGCGGCCAGGCAGGGACCGCCAAGCTCCTCGAGGCCAACGTCTCCGGCATCGTGGCGGCCAGCGACATGATGGCGATTGGAGCGGTGCGTGCCGTGCGCAACTGGGGTGCGGAAGTTCCTGACGACGTGTCCGTCGTCGGATACGACGGGACGAACCTGGCAACCGTCACCGACCCGGCGCTCACGACGGCACGTCAACCGGTGGACCAGGTCGCTTCGGCGGCGGTGGCACTCTTCGTCGCCACGCCATCCCTGGGCGGGTCCATCGCACCGCAGGTCTTCGCCCCCGAGCTGGTCGTCGGTGCGTCAACCGCTGCCGTAGCGGTCGGAGTCTGAGACGCTGCGATCAGACCGGCCCACGCCCGCCTCGCCGACGGATTGACCGCCGAGTTCCGTTGAGGCAGTCGCCCCATCGACGCGATCGCCTCCCCGCCCTACCCTGAGGCTGCCGCTTTGGGAGGCAGGTGGAGCTTCCGCGGCATCGCTTCAGGTGGGGACTGGAATGGGGCAATGGGTTTGGGCCGTCGTTGCCGGCGCGCTTGTCGTCGTCGCAGTGTTTGGCGCGCTCGCAAGGCTTCGGCGCAGACGTCGCCGGCGCCAGGTGCTGCGCGGCTACGAAGCAACCATCGCCGGAATCGATACGAGCTATCACCTCCTACAACGGGGACTGGCCGCGCTCGCCGAGGGTGACTACGAGCGAGCCTTCGACTGCGGAACCCGCGCCATCAACCGACGTGGCCCTGGCTCCTACGGTGACGCGGCCGGGCATGCGATCGCCGGACAGGCTGCTGCACGCCTGGGCAGAGCCCGAACCGCAGCCACCCACCTCACGGCCGCGCTGCACCTGGAAGCCACGGGCAGCCTGGTGCCATCACGAACCGATCTCTTGCGAATGCTGGCTGCGGCCAAGCTCGCCCTTTGCGCCGTCGACGAAGCCGTCGACCTCGCACGGGAGGCGGCGGCCGAGGCACGGAGCGATGATGAGCTCGTCGCCGCCGTTCTCACCGAAGGCGCCGCCCACCTCATGCGCGGCGATACCAGCCAGGCACGCTTTGCGGCGGAGACTGCCGCAAAGCAAGCCTCGCAACCCGACCAGCGTGCGGCCATACATCTCCTCCTGGGCCGGGTCACTGCGGTGGAGGGGTCCTATACCGAGGCGGACCGGAGTTTGCTACGCGCAGCGGACTTGTACACCAGCCCCGGCGACGGGGTTCGGCTCGCCGAAGTGCTCTGCGCCCGCGCCGACCTCGCCGAGCAGCGTGGCGAGACCATCGAGGCGCTCGACTTGTGGCGCCGGGCCTGCCGCATCCTCCTCAGGCACCCGACCGAGCACGTCGGACTGGCCACGGTGTTCGCACGGATAGCAGCGTGCGCCGCCGAAGCCGGGGAACTCGCCGATGTCGACCGCTACCTGCTCGCCTCCGAGGCTGAGTTCGCCCAATGCGAATTCCCCAGCGCATCGATGGTGCTGTTGTGGACCCGTGCCCGAGTCGCAGAGATGCGCGGCCAGCAGCACGAGACGGTCTCTCTCCTCGGCGAGGCCCTGTTGAAGGCCGAACAGCTCGGTCTCGGCTACTGGCGGAACCGCATGACGGTCGAGGCCCGCTAGCGGGACACACCCTCAACCAGGAGTCGGCACAAGGGCGATCCGAGGCACGTCACCGGCCGGCGCGAACCCGAACACCTGGCCGTAGAACGACAGCTCGGCGCCGTTTGCGGCGATGATGTTCTCGGCCTTGCGGAACCCGTGTCCCTCGCCGGCGAACAGGATGTACGCGTGGGGAATGCCGCGGCGGCTCAGCGCCTGCACCATGACCTCGGCCTGCTCCGGGAGCACGACCTTGTCATCGGCGCCCTGTAGGAGCAGGACCGGACAGGAGATTCCCTCTGCGTGGTGCAGCGGCGACCGGGCGCGATAGAGATCGGCAGCCTGCGGATAGGGACCGATCATCGAGTCGAGGTAGCGACTCTCGAACTTGTGGGTGTGTTCGGCCAGCGCAGCACAGTCGGCGACGCCGAAGTAGGACGCCCCGGCAGCGAAGACATCGTGGAACGCCAGCGCGCAGAGGGTCGTGTAGCCGCCGGCGCTGCCACCCCTGATGGCCATGCGGCGGGCATCGACTTGCTCGATGTCGGCGAGGTGGCGTGCGGCTGCGATGCAGTCGTCGGTGTCGACGATCCCCCATTGCCCTTCGAGCGCAGCTCGGTATTCGCGTCCGTACCCGATGCTGCCGCGATAGTTGACGTCGACGACGGCGAAACCACGCGTCGTCCAGAACTGGATGGCGAGGTCGAGATCGGTGGTCGTAGCCGCTGTGGGTCCGCCGTGGCTCATGACGATCAGCGGCGGAAGCTCACCCTCGGGCGCCACGAACTCCGGGTTCGCCGGCGGGTAGTAGAACGCATGCGTGATGCCGCCCCCGGTCGTCGGTGCTTCGATCGCCTCCGGCATGCTGAAGTACGCGGGGTCGATGCTGGTGGTGAAGTTGCGTCGAACCACGTCGACCTGGCCCGAGTCGACGTCGACGCCAACGAGACCCATCGGTGTTGCCGCATCGCCGGCGACGCACCACAGCGTGGTGCCGTCAACCGCGAGATACGGTGCGACGGTGTCGTGGGCAAACTCGATGGAGTGGTACTGGCTCCCTGTCACGAGTGCGATGCGCTGCCGGCCGTCGGCCGTGACCACCGTGGCGATCCTCCCGTCATCGAGCACCGCGTAGCGGGCCATGCCGAACACCCATTGTGCGGTGCCAATCTCGGCTTCGATCGGAGCGATGGCAGCATCGTCGCGCACGAGGTTCCACCAGCCGCTGCCGTCCGAGGCCCAATAGAGCACACCGTCGGGACCCCATTCGGGTTGGAAGATCGATTCAGTCGGCCC
>DATHZQ010000120.1:0-43372 GCA_035458525.1 Acidimicrobiia bacterium | reverse complement strand
ATACGACGCAAAGAGATACGTGAATAGGGGATTTGCTCCGATTCCCCGGTCCCGAGTTTCCCCGCGACGATGCCTTGAAGAATTCTTAATTCCTCGCTAAGCGGGTGATTGCGCTTAGCGACGTCGCTAAGCGCGCATCGGGTCGCCTCACACGTCGAGATCGATCTTTTCAACGATTGCGAAGAACTCGCGGTCGATACGTTCCTGCTCGGTCTCGCGGAAGAGGCCTGCAACCTGCTGCCATCCGGCCATCGAGGTAAACAGGCACGAGAGCGCTACTGCCATTCCGATCATTGAGAGTTGTACCACGACGGCCTCGCATCCTTCGTCACGTCGTGGTCCGATCTTCGCGGCGGGGTGTGACGGAAACCATGGGGCGCGCGGCTCAATACGACCATAATGCAAGGAGAGTTTTCGCGCTTTTCTGAGGAAAGGCGCGAACTACGCAGGGTTTTCGCGTTTCGATTGGCCCCGCCCGGCGGCGAGGGTCGCAAGTCCCGCCGCAGGACCCCGTGCATCGGGGCGGCCGGCCGTGGTCCCGGGGCGTTTCGTGACATACGGTGACACCACCACCGCAGAGGGTCATCGGTCAGGAGGAGCCGGCATGAACGACCGCACGTTTCTCGTGCTCGGCGGCGCAGGTCTCGTCGGCGTCCAGGTCGCCGCTCGGATTGCCGCCGAGCTGAACCCGCAACAGATCGTCATCGTCTCGCTCCGCGCGCCTGGCGTCGAGACCGCAGTGCGCCGATTGCGCGAGCGCGCACCCAGCGTGGACTTCGCCGGCGAGTGGGGCGACGTGTTTCTGCGGGAGGAATACAGCAGAAGCGACCGCAACGACCTGCTGGTCGATGCCGCCACGAGAGAGGGGATTTTCGACGATCTCCTCGGGCCGATCGATCAGGCCTACGAACGGTCGCGCATCGCCGCCTTGATGCGCCGGTACAAGCCGGACGTCGTCATCGACGCCATCAATACCGCAACGGCCATCAGTTACCAGGACGTCTACAGCGCATCCGTCATCGCCAAGCAGACCGTCGAGGGCGGGATCAATGCCGAGGTCGCGGAGAAGGTCGAGGGCGACGTCGAATCGCTGATCCTGTCGCAGTCGGTGCCACAACTCATCCGGCACGTGATGATCCTGGAGCGGGCGCTCATCGAGGCCGGCGCCCGCCTGTACCTCAAGGTTGGCACGACGGGAACCGGGGGAATGGGATTGAACATCCCCTACACCCACAGCGAGGACCGGCCCTCCGTCAAGCTGATGACCAAGGCGGCCGTGGCGTTCGCCCATACCGGGCTGCTCTTTCTGATGGCGCGAACCGCGGGCGGCCCGAAGGTCAAAGAGATCAAGCCGGCGGCGCTGATCGGCTATGCGCGTGCCGAGTCGAGGCCCATCGTCGAACACGGCGACGTGGTCCGCCGCTTCTCTGCGCGAGAGATCCCCCTCGACGGTCGGCTCGACCTCGCCATGGACGAAGGTGAGTTCGAGGAGACCGGACACGTCGAGTTGCCCGTGATCGACACCGGCGAGAACGGCGTGTTCACCCGCGGCGAGTTCGAGGCGATCACGTCAATCGGTCAGATGGAATTCGTTACTCCGGAGGAGATTGCCGAGCTCGTCGTCGACGAGATCGCCGGAGGCAACACGGGCAAGGACGTCGTCGCCGCCGTCGACAGCTCCGTGCTCGGCCCCTCGTATCGGGGCGGCGTGCTCCGCAGCCAGGCGCTCGACGTGCTCGCCCGGCTCGAGAAGGACACGGGCACCCACTCGGTTGCGCTCGGTCAGCTCGGACCGCCGGAGCTGTCCAAGCTGCTCTGGGAGGCCGAGCTCCTGCGCCTCGAATACGGCACGCTCGCGGCCGTCCTGGCCGCCGATGCCGGTGCGGTTTCGGCGCGGATGCTCGAACGGCTCCAACACGCCACGGATCTGCGAGACACCATCACCTCGCTCGGTCTCGGCATTCTCATGCCGGATGGCGTCCATCTGCTACGGGGACCCAACCTCCGCATTCCGGAGATCCCCGGGCGCCGCGTGGTTCCCGTCACGCCGAGCGACCGTGACGCGTGGGCGGACAAAGGCTGGGTCGACCTGCGGGTGGAGAACGTGGCGAGATGGCAGAAGCGATTCGAGCAGATGCATGCGGCCGGTGCGCCGCATCCAGAGCTGGGGTCGGACGCCGTCCGGCTCGACTCGTATCCATTCACCCACATCGAGATCGGCGCGGTTGTGGCATGGGTGCTGGCGAACGAGCTGGGCGGCTATCGCATCAAGTAGCGGCGCACAAGCCCGAACTTGCGTATCTGGCGACAGCATGGTGCGGTGATGTACGCAAGTTCGCAGGGCAGTCGGGCGGGCTGGTGTCACCCATCATGGGCGTCTGTGGCGTCAGATGGGTGAGATGACCGACGAAGAGATCTATCGCAAGTACGCCGACGACCTCGTGCGATTCGCCACGCGGCTCGTTGGCCCCTTCGATGCCCAGGAAGTCGTGAGCGACGCATGTCTGCGGGCGTTTCGGTCTCGCGGATGGGGAGACGTTGCAAATCATCGCGTTTATCTCTACCGCTCGGTCCTGAGTCAAGCGCGATCCCAGCATCGCTCGACGCTCCGGCGCCGCCTGCGCGAGATGCGCTCGGCGCCGAGCGGAGAGACTCCTCCCGTCGAAGCGAATGTGGATGTGCTGGCCGCCGTCAACACGTTGAGCGTGCAGCAGCGCGCCACCGTCGTACTCACCTATTGGGAGGATCTCGGCCCTGGCGAGGTCGCCGCCCGAGTCGGGGCATCCGAGCGTTCGGTGAAGCGACATCTGGCGCGGGCACGCGCACGTCCGGGTAGCTGCTCGATGAGTGACCACATGGATTCCAAGATGAGAGAGCTGACGCACCGGCTCATCGCTATGGCACCTGAGGCTCCACCCTTCCCGGAGGAACTCATGGTCCAGCTGAAGCCCGCTCCAGCCGAGGAACCCGCCAGGAGGCAGCGCCGCCCAATCCTGTGGTTCGCCGCCGGCGGCTACAACCGTCGTTCTCGTTGCCGGCCTCCCGCTGCTGCTGCTTGGTCCCGGCGGCGGCTTCGAGCCGACAGTTCCCCCTGCCGCTCCCGCCACAGAGCCTGAGTCTGCGGCGAGCACCGAGCCGCCGATTGCCGGCGGGATCGCAGTACCGGTGACCATCTACGTGTTCGCCGAGGACATTGCAACTGAGGGCGGCGATCCGGCGATGGCCGCTGTCGAGCGCACGGTCACCATCCCGGAATCCGAGGTGGGCGCGGAAGCGCTCGCCGCGGAGGCAGTGAACCTGCTGTTCCAAGGAGACGTGCCCCCCGGCTACAGCTCGGCGATCCCGCCCGAGTCGGGAGGCTTTGCCTTCTCGGTGCAGGACGGCGTCGCCACCCTCGACGTGTCCCCGGTACGACGTGGTCGGCGGCTACGTGGGGTGGCGCATTGCGATCGACGAAACCGGGGATTGGAGAATCTTCGTCCAGGGTGACTGACGCAAGAAAGCCCGATCTTCACCTAGGCAGCAACAGAGGATGTGATTCCGCGATGAGTGGGCTCCAGCCCCCTCGTTACCATGGTTCTACTTGAGGCCATGAACCGTTGAGCGGACGAAAGAGGCATCCATGTCCGGAGTACACGACCCCTTCGAGGCCCGCGCCACGATCGAGACCCCGCTCGGGGAACGCGTCGTATACCGGCTCGATGCGCTCAGACATCTCGGCGACATCGACAGCCTTCCTTACACGATCAAGGTGCTGCTCGAATCGGTGCTGCGAAACCACGACGGTCACGTCGTCACCGACGACGACGTGCAGGCACTCGCCCAGTACGACGCCTCCAAGGTCGAGGAGACCGAGATCGCGTTCACGCCGGGCCGAGTGGTGCTGCAGGACTTCACCGGCGTGCCCGCCGTGGTGGATCTCGCTGCGATGCGTGCGGCGATCGTCCGCATGACCGGCGACGAAGCCTCCGCCCAGAAGGTGAATCCGCTCGTCCCCAGCGACCTGGTGATCGATCACTCCGTGCAGGTCGATGCCTTCAACTCGGGTATGGCGCTGCAGATCAACAGCGAGCGGGAGTTCGAGCGCAATGGGGAGCGTTACGAGTTCCTGAAGTGGGGGCAATCGGCCTTCAGCAACTTCCGCGTGGTGCCGCCGGCGACCGGCATCGTGCATCAGGTGAACCTCGAATACCTGGCCAAGGTCGCATGGGACGACGGAAACACGCTCTACCCCGACAGCCTCGTAGGAACCGATTCGCACACGACGATGATCAACGGGCTCGGTGTCGTCGGCTGGGGCGTGGGCGGCATCGAAGCCGAGGCGGTGATGGTTGGCCAGCCGATCTACATGCTCTTGCCCGAGGTGGTCGGCTTCAAGCTCACCAACAAGCTGGCCGACGGCGCAACGGCCACAGATCTCGTGCTTCGCGTGACTCAGATTCTTCGAGAGCACGGTGTGGTCGGCAAGTTCGTCGAGTTCTACGGTCCAGGGTTCGCCGACATGCCGCTGGCGAACCGAGCGACCATCGCAAACATGGCGCCGGAGTACGGGGCCACGGTCGGGTTCTTCCCAGTCGACGACCAAACGCTCAACTACATGCGCCTGACGGGGCGGTCCGAGGCGCTGGTCGAGACCGTCGAGCGGTACTACAAGCTCCAAGGAATGTGGCGGGACGACGCTCGCGAGATCGTCTACTCCGCCGATCTCGAATTGGACATGTCGACGGTCGAGCCTGCGCTGGCCGGTCCGAAGCGGCCCCAGGACCGGATCGTGCTGTCGGGTATGAAGGATCAGTGGCATTACGACCTCGCCGAGACGTTCGGGAAGGCGGCTCCTGCCGGTCCGGGAACCGTGGAGGAGATGATCGACGAGGGCGGCCCTGTGATCGGTGAGCCGTCGCCGGAGCCCGAGGATCACGCGGTCGTGGAGTCGGACGGAGAGGTCTTCACTTTGCGACATGGTGCGGTGACCATCGCCGCCATCACGTCGTGCACGAACACCTCGAACCCCGACGTGATGGTCGGGGCGGGACTCGTCGCCCGCAAGGCTCGCGAGCGCGGGCTCACCCGCAAGCCGTGGGTCAAGACGTCGCTGGCGCCGGGATCGAAGGTTGTCACCGACTACCTGACGGACAGCGGCCTCATGGATGACCTCGAGGCCGCGGGGTTCTATCTCGTCGGGTACGGCTGCACCACCTGCATCGGGAACTCGGGCCCGCTGCCGGAAGAGATCAGCGTCGCAATCCACGACCACGACTTGGTGGTTGCGTCGGTCCTCTCCGGCAACCGCAACTTCGAGGGACGCATCTCGCCGGACATCCGAGCCAACTACCTGGCGTCGCCGCCGCTGGTCGTTGCCTACGCGTTGGCCGGAACGGTCGACATCGACCTCACCTCGGAGCCGCTGGGTGTTGATCCCGAAGGCAATGACGTGTATCTGCGTGAGATCTGGCCGACCCAATCTGAGATCGCCGACATCGTGCGTCGTTCCGTCAAGACCGGGCAATTCACCACCCAGTACGGAGCCGTGTTCGAGGGGTCCGAGGAGTGGCGGGCGATCCCCACCACCGGCGACGCCCTCTACAGCTGGAACCCGGACAGCACATATGTGCAGGAGCCGCCGTTCTTCCAGGATCTCGGCCCAGAGGTGATGCCCATCGCCCCCATTGCAGGAGCTCGGGTGCTGCTCAAGCTGGCCGATTCGGTGACGACAGACCACATCAGCCCGGCGGGAGCGATTGCGCCCGACTCGCCGGCGGGGCGCTATCTGATCGGGCATGGTGTGGAGCGCCGGATGTTCAACAGCTATGGCTCTCGACGTGGCAACGATCGCGTGATGACCCGCGGCACCTTCGCCAATATCCGCATCCGCAATCAGCTCGCACCTGGGACGGAGGGTGGCTATACGGCCGACTTCACCGACGGGCGAGTCAAGACGGTGTACGAGGCCAGCCTGAGTTACAGGCAGGCGGGCATCCCGCTCGTCGTGCTGGCGGGCAAGGACTACGGCATGGGCTCGTCGCGTGACTGGGCCGCAAAGGGGACGTTCGAACTCGGCGTGAAGGCCGTGATCGCCAGCAGCTTCGAGCGCATTCACCGCTCCAATCTGGTCATGATGGGTGTGCTGCCGCTGACGTTCCCCGACGGGGAGGACGCCGACTCGCTGGGTCTCGACGGTTCGGAGATGTTTGCGATCGACGTCGACGACGACCTGCAGCCACGCCAGCTCGTGAAGGTGACGGCGACCCGAAGCGACGGCGCGACGACCGAGTTCATGGCAACGTGTCGCTGCGACACCCCCGTCGAGGTCGAGTACCTCCGCCACGGCGGCATCCTGCACATGGTCCTGAGGCGTATGGCGGCCGAGTAATCGGGCGAGGCGCATAGTCCCCCACTTCGTGGGGGACTATTGCTGTTCCCTTGCACTTCGTGGGGACTATGCCGCCTCCAGGGCAATGTCGTAGATGCGGAAGCCCAGGGACCAATACGTCGCGACGGCCGCGGGGCTGTCGCCGTAGGCGTCGATGCGGACGGTTTCGAGGCCGAGGCCGCGCAGATACCCCACCGCCGCCCCGAGAAGCGCACCGGCGACGCCGCACCGCTGGTGCTCGGGTCGCACCGCAACGACGGAGATGTAGCCGAAGTCGTTCCTTTGGAACGAGATCACATATCCGGCCATGCCGGAAGGAGCCCTGGCGACGAAGACGCCGTTGGGGTCGAACTCGGCGAACTCGTGCCAGTCGTCCGGCCACGGCTCGTCGTTGAACGCCGCCCCGTAGAGCTGCCGGATGGCGAGGTGGTCCCGCGACGCCGAATAGCGCCGGATCTTCACCTCGTCCGGCCCGCGTGGCACGAGGAGATCCGTGCCGCGCTCCATGCGAAGCAGCAGCCGTGTCTTCACGGCGGAGGGCTTTGTCGCGGTCACACCTGTTTCGGCACGTTCTTCGTGAGCGAGAGCATGGCCTTCATGATCTTGTGACCGACGTCTGCGGTCGGCCCGAACATGAGCGGGCACCCGCCGTCGATGACCTGTATCCCGTTGTCTCGGCCCACGACCGTGGCCTCTGCGCAAACGCTACCGCCCCCGAAACCGCGGTGCATCCAAACACGTTTGATGCCCAGCTCGGCGCACTCCCGGATCGTCGCTTCAGCCCTCTCCGGCTTCGTGCCGATCACGACCGCTTCGACCCCGCCCGGAATCGAGGCGAGATCCGGGTACGTCTTGTCGCCTTCAGCCTCGGATGCGTTCGGATTGACGGCGAACACCTCGTATCCCCGGTCGCGAAGCCTGACGTACACCGTGTTGCTGCCGTGCCCTTTGGGTGCATGGGACACCCCCGTTACGGCGATGCGCTTGTGGGCGAGGAAATCTGCTGCTGCGTCCTTGATGGCAACCATGATCCTCCTTCTGTGCCTCAGCCCAGCATCGTGAACGAATCGGTGGTGGGCTAGGGCTGGAGGGACCTGATGCGCCCTCGAGGTACGCTCGGCGTATGACTGCGCCACTCGTTCCCGGTGAGTTCGACGTGCCCGAACGGTTCGCCGGACCGGGATTCGCGCTCGAGCCCCTCGGCGCCGAGCACAACGAACGAGATTTCGCTGCCTGGATGTCGAGTATCGATCACATCCGGGCAACGCCGGGTTTCCCGTATGGCTCGTGGCCGTTGCCGATGTCGCTGGAGGAGAACCTGGCCGATCTCGTGCATCACGCCAACGATTTCGCCGACCGTACGGGCTTCACGTACTCCGTACTCGACGGCGACGAGGTGATCGGGTGCGTCTACATCTACCCGAGCTCGTCACTCCGTCACGATGCTTCCGTGCGGTCCTGGGTTCGAGCATCTCGGGCCGACTTGGACGTGGTCCTGTGGGACTCGATGACGACCTGGCTCGCCGACGAGTGGCCGTTCTCGAGCGTCGACTACGCCCCCCGGGTCTGAAACGCAGCTGAGGCTGGTCGAGCGCAACCGCCGCCCGTCTAGTGTCCCGCGCATGAGATTCGGAGCATTCACCCCCCAAGGCTGGCGCCACGACCTCGTGGGCTTGCCGGTTGAGCAGCACTGGCCCACGATGCTGGACGTCGCCAAGCAGATCGAGACCCTCGGGTTCGAGTCCGTGTGGGTCTACGACCACTTCCACCCGGTGCCCCGGCCGACGCAGGAGCCCGTGTACGAAGCGTGGACCCTGATGGCGGCGCTGGCCGCGGCCACCGACACGGTGCGGCTCGGCCAGATGTGCACCTGCAACTCGTACCGCCCGCCGTCGTATCTGGCCAAGGTGGCGACGTCGATCGACGCCATCTCCGGCGGCCGCCTGGAGATGGGCATCGGGGCCGGCTGGTACGAGCACGAGTACGACGGCTACGGCTACGAGTTCCCCAAGGCCTCGGTGCGGATCGGCATGCTGCGCGAGGGCGTCGAGATCATGCGCCGCCTGTGGACCGAGGACGAGGTCGACTACAACGGGAAGTACTACACCCTCAAGGGTGCCCTGTGCCGACCAAAGCCGGTACAGGATCCGATGATCCCGATGTGGATCGCCGGTGGGGGAGAGAAGCTCACCCTCAACGTGGCGGCGCGTTATGCCGACTACACCAACTTCGGCTACACCCTCGAAGAGTTCGAGAAGAAGAGCGAGATCCTCGCCGGCCACTGCACCGAGGTCGGGCGGGACTACGACGAGATCACCCGCACTACCAACTTCAACCTCGTCATCGGCGAGACCGAAGCCGAGGTTGCCGAGCGGACGGCGTGGGTGAAGGAGCACTTCACGCCGGTCGTCGGCGCCGACAAGGTCGACAAGATGTTCGACAACAACTACGTCAACGGCGGAGGCATGGCCGGAACGCCGGAACAGATCGTCGAGCGGCTGAAACAATGGGAAGCCGCGGGCATGACGTACGCCATCGTCTACTTCCAAGACATCGCCTACGACCGCAGCGGCCTCGAACTGTTCGCCAGCAAGGTGATGCCGGAGCTGGGGTATTGAACCGAAATGACCGCAGCGCCTATGGCTCTGCCAAAAGCGACGAATCCCGTTCGACGGGGAAGTACGTCACCGAGTAGATAAGCGGCTTCTCGCCCGAGGGCGCGAAGGTGAACACGAGCAACTGCTGGCCCGGAAGCGCTTGGAACTCGACAACTACAGCCGCGTTCCATTCGCCGAGAATCCACGTTCTCGCAACTCGCTCGGCGTGCATGGTCGTTGTCGCCTCCAAGATCTCGCGACTCGTCGCCAGCGGGAAGACGTCATTCCCGTGGACTTGGAACGCGCCCGGCGCATGCAACTCGTAGAACGTATCGAAGTCGCCCGCATTGAAGGTCTCGTGGTATTCACCCCCCGGGCCAACCACGTCGAGCATGTACTGCTGCCGCACTGAGAGCTCGTTCTCCGGCGGCCAGATTGCGGCATCCAGGTCCGACTCTGCGCTCCGGTTGTCGGCAATCAGCCAGCCGATGGCCACGGCGCCGACCACGAGGACGAACGCCAGGGCGATCACGAGCCAGCGCCGCTGTCGCAACAGCTTCTCGGGCTCGGGCTGGCGAGCCGATTCGGTTCTCTTCTCCAGGGTTTGCATGGCGTCCTCCTTCTCCGTGCTCCGACGCGTTGTGGCGCGTTGTCGCCCGATCAGGGCGATGGCGCCGATACCTATGACGACGAGCGGAAGCGCAATCCACCACCAACCGCTCGTGCCCGATTCGGCGGCCGTGACTGCGTCGCTGAATCCGGCGGCATCGGTCGTTGCCGGCTGGTGGAGCCACACGCCGGCGATGAGTGCACCCCCAACGAGCAGCAGCACCCCCCCGAACGCACCGACAAACGCCAACAACGGGCGACGCATCGGGACGGCCGGCGACGGGGCGTGTTCCAGCGGATCGGCCGCGCGTGCTGCGAGCTGCTGCGCCAGCTCATCCACATCGATGGGCGGGGCCGACGTGTCGACGAGGCCGACGATGCGCTCTCTCAGGTCAGACGGCATCCCGCACCCCCAATTCGTTTCGCAGGTGACGCAGCGCTCGCTCCAGATGGGTCTGCACGGACGACCGCGAGATCCCCAGGAAGTTTGAGGTCTCGCCGTGCGTCATGCCGAGTCCCTCCACCAGGTACGCCACCGCTCGCTGCCGACCCGAGAGATGTCGGAGTGCCGCGTGAAGGCCCGGTTCGGTGATCGGCGGGTCGTGATGGGGCGGGTCGACCAGGGACGGGAACTGCCGGCGCCCGTGCCGCAGCGCCCGCCGCTTTGCGACTCGATACAGGTAGCCACCCCGATTCACGACCGTGTCGAGACGGTCCCAGTGCTCCCACGCAAAGACGAGGGCATCCTGAGCGGCCTCGCGGCCCCGGTGGTAGCCCAACTCGGCGACCAAGGCGTACCGCAGTGGGGCCTCGACCTCCCGAGCGAACTCGGTGAACTCGTCCGTCGATGGGCATTCCATCATCCCGCCCGTTGCTCGACGTTCACCCCATAGTGCCTCTCAGGAGGCCGTTTGCACGACAGGCTTTCGGTTCAGATTCGGTCATCGCGTGGCGCCCGTCCCCGGTCGTGATGGTGCGACGGTGCGCCTCCATTTCGCTGTTCAGCTCTCGGAGTCGTCTGAATACAGGCGCACGTCGTCGACCGCGCTCCACTCTCCTTCGATCCGCGCAGCGAGATCCCCGTCCAGCTCGATCTCCCACTCCCCGGTTTGCGCATAGCCCCGCAAGTCGAACTGCGCAGTCCAGCGGAACGTCCCATCGGTG
Source organism: Acidimicrobiia bacterium (assembly GCA_035458525.1). GTDB lineage: Bacteria > Actinomycetota > Acidimicrobiia > Spongiisociales > UBA5794 > DATHZQ01. The sequence goes on along the minus strand of DATHZQ010000120.1, from coordinate 32,632 downwards.
TCGGTGGCCCGCAATTCGCTGGTGCGGAGGGTGTTGCTGACGTTGGTCACTCCCGCTTGTGCATTGGCGAGCTCTTCCTGTCGCACATCCTCGGCAAACACCGCAGCGACTGCCTCAGGGTCTGCGGCGTTCCAACCTGCAATCCACTCGTCGACGAGCTGGGTGGCAAGCTCGATGTCGCTTCGCTGATTGGCCTCGATGACGGCCCAGGTCGCAATTGCCCCGGCCAGCACCACGAGGATCGCCAGGCCGATGAACCGTGGCCGACGCGAGCGCCTCGGCGTAGGTGCTTCGTGCGCTTCCTGTTGCTTCTCGTCGATGGTCTTCATCTCGACCTCCTTGGTCGCTCGGCGACGCCGCAGGAAGAGGACAAAGCCGGTGCCGGCAATCACGAGACCACCCACAACGGCCAGCGGCCACCAGTCCCACGAGCCCGACGCTTCCGAAACGGGTGCGCTGAACGTCGCCGGCTCGACCGAGTCCGGTCGCTGCGCCAGCCACGTCGACAGCATCACGCCACCGACGAGCACGACCACCCCGAGGAACCCGGCAGCCAGGGCCCACGCCGGGCGGACCCGGCGCTGCGGTGCTCGATGCTCCCGGAGCTGGCGCTGGACAGCTGCCGCTGCGAACACGTCATCGGCGTCGATGCGCTCCGTGGCCGCCTCGAAGTACTCGGCGAGTTGCGATCCGGCGTCAGGCATCGACGGTCACCTCCAGCAGCTGATTCAGGCGGGCCAGCCCCCGCTCGGCGTGGGTGCGCACCGACCAGCGGGATATGCCGACCAGATCGGCCACTTCACGCTCGGGATAGCCAAACCCGTGGATCAGGACCACGCACACCCGCTGCCTTGCCGACAGCGATGCAAGCGCCCGGGGCAGCTCCGGGTCCACGCCGGGTGTCTCCTGGCGGGGGAGCGCCGGAAACAGCTTGCGTGGCCGGAGATACCGGCGCGCCTTGCTCTGGCCCACCCGGTACAGATAGCCGCCGGGGTTGCCCATGCCTCGGACTCTGTCCCAGTGCTCCCACGCCCACGCCAGGGCATCGGCGGTCACCTCGGCCCCGATCTCGATGCCGTAGGCCGCCGCCAACGCATGCGAGAGGCGGGGTTCCGTTTCCTTGACGAAACGGGTGAACTCCCGGCGCTCGGCCGCGTCAGCCATGTCCTCTCCCGCGACTTCACCCCTGTAGACCATCGGGGGCGGGGATTTGGGCGACACCGGCATCGGCGACTCCATCGGAGTCCCTCCAGCTTCGGTCTGTCTCGCATCCCGTCGCCAGGGGAGGACGTCCCGAGGCAGTCCCGGTGGGTCCTCCGGCCTACGGGCGATTCATCAAGCTTGACGATGCGCCGGGGCTCCTCCGGCGCGAAAGTACGAACAACTTGGGATCAAAGGTCTGTGGTGTGACCTCCCTGGGTTCACTGTCACGTAGGTAGGGCTACCCGGCGAACCGGGTTTGGGGACAGGAAATGAAACGAATCACCGCGCTTGCTGTCTTGCTCGTCGTCACGACGGCAACCCCCGCAATCGCAGACGAACTACTCGACGAGCAGCAGCTCCTGGAAGCCCCGGTCCAAATGGAGCCAGAGCCTGAGCCAGAGCCAGAGGATCAGCCCGTGGAGCCGGCGCCGCTCGAATCGTCCGCGATGGACGTCGACCTCCGCTCGGCCGGCTACCGCAACGGTCGGCTGCCGGACGCCGCGCTGGAGCGAGTCGAGTCTGGGACGGCCGAGCGTTGCTACCTCGAAACCGACGCTGCTGCGGCGTGGGAGCTCCTCGTTCTCGCCGCCGAGCACGACGGCATCACCGGCTTCGCCGCCGGGTGGTGCTACCGCAGCCTCGAGCAGCAGCAGCGCACCTACGATCGGAACTGCCCATGGGTCACGCCCGAAGCGCCTCCGGTCGCAGAAGGCGAAGAACCGCCTCCGCCGCCCGAACCGCGCCGGGAGTGCAAACTGCCAACCGCCAAACCCGGCACGTCGAATCACGGCTGGGGACGCGCGATCGACGTGGTCGACACGACGACCCGGAAAGCGCATTCGTTGAGCTGCCGCGATCCGCAATTCGTCTGGCTGCGTGACAACGGTGCGCGTTTCGGCTGGGTGCTGCCGGCGTGGGCCCGCTGCGGCTCCCGGTCGCAAGAACCATGGCACTTCGAATGGGCCGGACTGACGGTGCCCATCACGGCGCTGATCATCATCGAGCGGGCAGCCCGGGACGCCGAGATTCCCCGCTGATCCTGCGGGGTCCGCTCTCAGCCGGCTTCTGCCAAGGCCTTGATGCCGTCGACGACGGCTTGCATGTGGGTGCGATGCATCTCGTCCCGCTTGGCGATGATCTCTTCTTCCCGTTCGGGTTCCGCCTCGATCATGCTGAGGATGCCGCTCGGGCCCGGGCCGAGGCGACGGTGGTATCGCAGGCGTGTGCCACCGCCAACCGGATCGAGCCGGAAGGTCCACGTTGCGCCCGGGTTGTCTCGATCGCTCACCGCCCAGCCGAAGGTCCGCTCCGGATCGTACGCGACCACCCACGATGTGGTCTCCCACGAGCGGCCACCGCGCTGGTTGCGGCCGAGGAAGCGAGCGCCGAGGGCGGGGCCGTCATCCAGCCATTCCGCACCTACGAACTCGCTCTGGAATCGGGCCGGCAGGTCGATGTCGGTCACCAGCGGCCAGACGGCGGCGGGCGGCGCTACAACGTGCGCCTCGACTTCGACTGTTGGTGCTTCTGAGAATCGTGCCATGAAACGAGCGTACCGACGGCCGGCTCACCGCGCGATTGCTTCAGCGGCGGCCAGGACCCGCAGGCTGTTGTCGCCGAGCACCTTGCGGATGTCCGCCTCGCTCCACGACCTGCGCAGCAGCTCCTCGGTGAGGGCCGGGTAACAGGAGACGTCCTCGAGTCCGTCCGGCGTCATGGTCATCCCGTCGAAGTCCGACCCGATACCGACGGCGTCGACGCCCGCGACGTGCGCAATGTGTTCGACGTGATCCGCGACATCGGCCACTGCGCCTCGATCGACCTGGAGCCCCGACTCGATCCGGTCGATCTCAGCTGCGATTGCGGCCTCGTCCCCGTCCAGCTCGGAACGGATCCGCCGCCACTGCTCGAACAGGTCCAGCATCGTTTGAGCCGTCTCGGCAACCAGGAAGCCGGGAAAGAACACGGCCATCACCACGCCTCCTCGCCTACCGATCTCGGCGAGCACGTCGTCGGGCACGTTGCGGGGGTGCGGCGCAAGCGCGGCGGCGTTCGAGTGGGAGGCAATGATCGGGGCGTCGCTGGCGGCGAGAGCATCCCGCATCGTCGCTGCCGCCACGTGGGAGACATCGACGAGGATCCCGCGACGATTCATGCGCTCGATCACCCTTCGACCAAAGTCGGTGAGCCCGCCGTGCTCTGGAACGTCGGTGGCCGAATCGGCCCATGAAGTGTTGTCGCTGTGCGTGAGCGTCATGTATCTCGCCCCCCGGTCCGCCAGCGCATCGAGGTTCGCCAGCGAATCCTCTATGGCGTGGCCCCCTTCGACGCCAATGATGCTGGCGATGCGGCCCGATGCTCGGATCGTGCGTGTGGCGTGGGCCGTTGCGGCCATGGCGAGGCGGTGGTCGCGGGCAGCCATCTGTTCGATGAGGTCGATCTGTTCGATCGTGCGTGCGAATGGCGAGGCGACCCCGCACGGCACGTACGCCGACCAGAACTGGGCGCCTACACCACCCTCGAGCATGCGCGGGATGTCGGTGTGAAAGCCTTCGAGTGTCCCGCCCGGGTCACATTTCACCAAGTCGCCGCCGCACGTAGTGCGCAGCTTCCACGGCAGGTCATTGTGGCCGTCGACGACGGGAAGATCGGCGTGGATGCGGGCCGCTCGGTCGGCCGGCGATGAGGGCGTCATTGGTGGGCGCAGGCTACCGGTAGCCTCGGCGCGTGCGACCTGCTGCTGAGATCCTGCTCATCGAAGCGTCGGCGCTGCGGCCGATCCTCGAATCGGCCGCACCCGGAGATTTCGATCGTCCGACGGTGTGCACCGGCTGGTCGGTGCGTGACGTACTCGCCCACTGCGCCGCTGCGTTGACCCACGTCGCCGCCGGCACGGTTCATCGGTTCACCCCCGAGGACAACCAGGCAGACGTCGATCTGAGGGGGGAGTGGGACCTCGATACGCTGCTCGCCGAGCTTTGGGACGGGTACGACGCCGCGGCGACTGCGATCGACGCCGCAGGCGGCCTTCTCGATGGGGTTGGCATCGGCGAGTGGATGCACGGCGGAGACGTTCGCGAGGCGATCGGAGCCCCGCACGCCTACTCGAGCGAGGGGAGCGACCGCGCACTCGAGTTGCTGATCGAGCGCAGCCACTCGGCGGAAAAGCCGGGTATCGAGGTTCTGATCGACCTTCAGCCCTATCGATTCGGCGTGGGCACCTTCGAGGCGCATCTGGTCACCGATCTCGAGACATTCATTCGATTGACGGGTGATCGGCGGCCCGATCCCGATCGCTACCGCCTCGAAGGCGCCACCACGGGGGGCCTCGTGCTCTTCTCGTGATGCAGCGCATCGTCGTGATCGGAACGTCTGGATCCGGCAAGTCGACGCTGGCACACCGCCTTGCGGTTGCGATCGATGCGCCGGTCAGCCAGCTCGACGCGCTGTTCCATCAGCCCGACTGGACGCCGTTACCCGTCGAGCGGATGCGCGGCCGTGTGGCGGAGATCGCAGCGGGGGAGCGGTGGGTTGTCGACGGCAACTACGCGATGGTGCGTGACATCGTGTGGGAGGCGGCAGACGTGATCGTGTGGCTCGACTTGCCGAAGTGGCTCGCCATGAGCCGAATAACCCGAAGAACGCTGTCGCGCGGGATCACCAAGCGCGGTCTGTGGAACGGCAACACCGAGGATTGGCGGAACGCATTCAGGTGGGGGCCGACGGAGAACATGATTCGCTGGACGTGGACCACACACGCTGATCGTCACTGGCGCTACGGCTCGATGCAAGCAGGCGAGTGGGCGCACAAGCGCTGGGTGCGATTGAGGAGCCGACGCGAGATCGAGGGATTTGCTGCGAGCGTCGAATCGCAGGCGACCCGCTGAACCATCAGTCTCCGCCCATGCAGCCCCTACCCCCGCCTGCGGCGGCGGTACCTTCCCCCGCCGTGGGGACTATTCCTGTGCCCGACTTCCGGCTCGGCCGATGCGAACCTCACACATCCGTGACGCAGTCTTCGTCGGCCTTGGTGTGGGGGGTTACGAGGACATCGATGTGCCGGTGGGTGGCGCCGAGGAGGCCGCGGACGATGCCTTGATCGAGTTTGCAGACGAGCGCGGGGTGATTGGTGGCGGTGTCGCCGAAGGGACAATAACGGGTGAGCAGGGTCCGGGCATTGGGCTTGGCTTCAGTGTCGAACCCCATACCCATCATCGTCTGCGCCACAGCCTGCACCGCGACGTCGAACCCCGCCTCTTCGGGCAGACCGATCTCCGCCGCCAGCTCGCGGCCGTATTCCTCGCCGATCTCCTCGGCGATCTGCGGTGCCGTTTCGGGCGCTACACGCTGAAGCACACGGCACAACAGCTCGGCGAGGAGGTCGTAGCGGCGCATCGGGAACTGCAGCGACACCTCTTTCGAGGTCGGCTCGTAATGCTTGGCGGGGCGGCCGGCGCCGGGGCCGCGACGGTCGTTGCGGCGTCGATGGGTGACCTGGAGCCAGCCATCGGCGACCAGGCGATCCAGGTGATGTCTGGCAACGTTGGGGTGGAGGTCGAAAAGGCCGGCGATGTGCGCCACCGTGACCGGCTCCGGTGCCTCACGAACACTGATGTAGATGCCGCGGCGAGTGGTGTCGCCCAGCGACGAGGCCAGGGCGCCGAGCTCCTCGTCGAACGTGCGCGTGTCCATGGGTTTACCTCAGATTTCGAGGATGACCGCCCTCACTATAGTTTCTATCCACTACGCAGATAGGAGTATGAATCCCAATGAGCACCGTGGATCTCGAAGCCCTCAGGGCTGCGATCGGCAAGGTCGAAGACCCGGAAATCCACCGCTCGCTCGCGGACCTCAACATGCTCCGCGAGCTCGACGTTGATTCATCCGGGTCCGTGAAGGTGTTGGTCGCGCTCACCATTCCCGGGTGCCCGCTGAAGGACCGGCTCAACCAAGACGTGACGGCTGCGGCGATGTCCGTGTCGGGCGTCACCGCTGTGGCGGTCGAGTTCACCCACATGACCGATGAAGAACGGGCCCAGCTCGTCGCAGATGTTCGCGGTGCGCCGACCCGCCAGATCACGATCGGTGGCAGCGGCAGCTCGACCCGCGTCATTGCGATCTCCTCCGGCAAGGGCGGCGTCGGCAAGTCGTCCGTCACCGCCAACCTCGGGGTCTCGCTGGCTCGCCTCGGGAAGACTGTCGGCATCATCGACGCCGACGTGTGGGGATTCTCGATTCCCAAGATGCTCGGTATCGATCGGGCGCCGACCGTCATCGACGAGACTCTGCTGCCTCCCGAGGTGCACGGTGTGCGGGTGATGTCGATGGACTACTTCGTGCGGCCCGACCAAGCCGTCATCTGGCGAGGCCCCATGCTCCACAAGGCCCTCGAGCAGTTCCTCGCAGACGTCCATTGGGATGACCCCGACTACCTGCTCATCGACATGCCTCCGGGGACCGGCGACATCGCGATCTCCATGTCTCAGTTCCTGCCTCGTGCCCAGGCCATCGTCGTCACCACGCCCCAGATCACCGCACAGCGTGTGGCCAAGCGAGCAGGGTTGATGGCACGTAAAGTGAACCAAGACGTCATGGGCGTCATCGAGAACATGTCGTGGTTCACGGGTGACGACGGCGTGCGGTACCCGATCTTCGGTGAAGGCGGTGGCGCCACCCTCGCCGCAGAACTCGAGGTTCCGCTGCTCGGCCAGATCCCGCTCGTTCCTGCGTTGCGCGAAGGCGCTGATCGGGGCCAGCCGGTGACGATCGCTGACCCCGGAGGCGAGGCCGCCCGGGCTTTCGAGGATCTGGCCGCTGGTGTCGAGGCCAGAAAGCCTAGGGTGCGCACTCACCCCGAACTGATCGTTCGCTGAAACACACCTCGAACACGGAGGCAAGGCAACGTGGCCGAAAACACGAACGTGCGGATTGGCTTCCAGGGAGCGCGAGAACTCGAACTGGAGGTCGCAGACGCAGCAGATACCCGCGCCACCATCGAAGACGGTGTAGCCGCTGAAGATCGAATGGTCTGGGTGGAGGACTCCCGCGGCCACATGTTCGGGCTCGTCGTGGAGAAGGTCGCATTCGTCGAGATCGAGGGCGAGTCGGGCAAGACCGGCATCGGTTTCGGTTCCTGACCGCACAAAGCCGAAAGCCCCGATCAGACGATCGGGGCTTCGCATGTGTCGACGCTTCGCATGTGTCGACGCTGGTGTCAGCTCGCTTGGCGCTGACGGCGACGCTCGGCCAGCCAGCGCTTGCGGAGCCGGCGACGGTCGTCCTCGGGGTAGCCACCCCAGATCCCGGCTTCCTGGTTGGTCTCCAGCGCATACTGGAGGCACGCTTCCTGCACCGAGCACTGGGCGCAGATGGCGGTCGCCTTCTCGATCTGGGGGACCGCAGGACCGGTGGTGCCGACCGGAAAGAACAGGTCGGGATCGGTGTCTCGACAGGCGGACAGCTCTCGCCAGTCGGTAAGCGTCAGCATGCGGTCTCCTTGGGCGTCGGGGGGGGGTGTTCGTGAACGTGAAAACTTTCACAAAACTGATCTTTAAGAAAGAGCCGGCGGCCAGCTCGGTCATGACTGTAGACCCAGCCGTCTGGCCAATCAAGGGGTTTTTCCGGACTTTTGCGCAGCAACGTCGATGAGGCTGGTTGAATAGCGCAGCACTTGAAACAGGAGGAAGCTCGATGAGCGTCCAAGGAGAGCTCCGCACGGAGCTCGAGGAGGCGATGCGGGCACAGGACAAGGCCCGTGTGAACGTAATCCGCCAGATCCAGTCCGAGATCGCGGTAGCCAAATCTGCGCCGGGATTCGAAGGCGAGATCGACGATGCGCTCTATCTGACGACGATCGCAAGCTACGTCAAGAAGATGGACAAGGCGCGCCGAGAGTACGAGGCGATGGGTGAGCGTGGCCGAGAACAGGCCGACAAGCTCGCTTTCGAGATCCAGTACCTGGCCCAGTGGCTGCCGATCGGTCCGAGCGAAGACGAGACCCGAGCGATGGTTCGCTTCGCCATAGCCGAGCTGAAAGCCAATGATCCAAAGATGATCGGTCGGGTGATCGGCCAGGTGATGAAGTCGGCGAAGGGCCTCGACGGTGCGCTGGTCAACCGCCTCGTGCGCGAAGAGCTCGGGGTGTAGGCACGACTCAACTCCCCGCCTACGAGCCGATGCTGGCAGTGCGATGGCACGAGCCGTTCGTCAGCGACGAGTGGGGCTTCGAAGTCAAGTGGGACGGCGTCCGTACGCTCCTCTTTGCCGATCGGGACGGCGTACGGCTGCGCAGCCGAGCCGGCAACGACACGACCGCCACCTATCCCGAGCTGGCCGACTACGCACCTCTCCATCCCACCATCCTCGACGGCGAGGTAGTGGCGCTCGACGTGGCCGGTCGGCCGTCGTTCGAGCAGCTTCAGCAACGGATGAATGTGAGGGCGCCGGCGGCGGTGGCTCGCAAGGTGGCGCAGGTGCCGATCACGTACGTGGTCTTCGATGTGCTGTACGACGGGGATCCGCTGATCGATCTGCCATACATCGAGCGGCGCGACCGGCTCGGTTCGATCGGTCTTCCGTCGCAGTCGGTTCGCTCGCAGTTCGTCGACACCGACCCCGCTCCCATGTGGGACTTCGTCCGCGACCGCGGCATCGAAGGCATCGTCGCCAAGCGATTGGACAGCCCGTACCGGCCCGGGCAGCGGTCCGCAGACTGGCGGAAGATCACGGTCTTTCGCAGCATGCGTGCGATCGTCGGGGGCTTCACGGTCGGAGACGGCGGCCGAACGGACTCCTTCGGGTCGCTCGTCCTCGGCCTGGCCGACGGTGACCGCCTGCGGTGGGTGGGCTCAGTGGGGAGCGGCTTCAACGACGAGCAGTTGCGGATGATCCGGGGTGCACTCGACGAGATGGTCGTGGACGAGTCGCCGTTCACGGGTCCGGTCGATCTGCTCCGACCGGCAACGTGGGTCCATCCTCACCTCGTCGCCGTGGTTCAGTACAAAGAGTGGACCTCGGCGGGCCGATTGCGTGCGCCGTCGTTCAAGGGTTTCACCGATGATCCACCCGAGATGATCACCTGGCAGAGCGAGGGGCCCGAGGCGCCGGGGTGATCCCAATCTGCGTGGCCGGTGGCGTGCCGTGCGAGCCGGCTCGATTCGGCCACGTGGGTCACGGCGCTGCCGCATGACCCATCGGTAAACGGCCGGGTCAGCCGGCCTTCTTGGCCTTGGTGGCCTCGACGCTCGCTTTGAGCGCCTCCATGAGGTCGACGACGCCCGTGGGTTGCGGGGCCTCGGGAGCGACGATCTCCTGTCCCTCCACCTTCTGGCGGGCGGCTGCTTCGACGGCTTCGCGTGACTCGTCGTTCCAAGCCGACGGATCGAACGTCGCGGTGAGGTTGTCGATGATCATCTGCGCCATCTTGACCTCGTCCTCCCGCACTTCGACCTCTTCTTCGAGGGTCTCGAACTGCGGCTCGCGGATCTCGTCCGGCCAGTACATGGTCTCCATGATGAGGACGCCCTCGTCGGCGCGCAGCGTGGCGAGGTACTCCCGCTCCCGGATGGCCACCTTGGCGAGACCTACCATGTTCTTCTCTTCGAGCGCATTCATCAGGATCCGGTACGCCTTGACGCCGGTCTTCTCCGGGGCGAGGTAGTAGGACGAGCGGTAGTAGATCGGGTCGATCTCGCTGGCGTCGACGAATTGGATCACGTCGACCATGCCGCCCGAGATGCCCTTCATGATGTCGCTCAGCTCGTCGCTCGTGAAGACGACGTAGCGGCCTTTGTCGACCTCGTATCCCTTGACGATGTTCTCGTAGGGCACCTCGACGCCGTCGGTCTCTGCGACCCGCTTGTACTTGATCGGGCTGTGGTCGCTGTCACGCAGCTGGCGGAACTTGGGTCGCTTGTTCTCCGTGGCCGTGTACAGGCCAACGGGAATCGTGACCAACCCGAATGAGATGGCGCCCTTCCAGATGGAACGCAAGAGGTACCTCCGGCTCGCGAAAAACGATAGCCGTTGGCGGCCGCGTGCGACACGGTGCGCGGGGGAAGAGGGCATACACTCGCCGCCGTGATCAGGGAACGCCTCCGCCGCGAGTTCACCGACTTGACGCTCGATCGTGACGATCGAGACGCCTTCGTCGTGTTGCTGGCGTCGACCGTCTTGCTGTTGCTGTTCTCCTATTGGGGCCGCCCCAGCTTCTACACGAGATCGGGCCTCATCGGTTGGGTCGGCGAGGTCGACGGTGGGAGCTACGCCGATCTCGCCGAGGCCGGCGCTTACCTCTGGTGGGGCGTGTCGTCACTGCTGTGGCGGGTGGGGCTGCCGCTCGCCATCGGAGTGTGGGTGCTGCGCAAGCGCCCGGCCGACTTCGGATTCCGGCTCCGCGGCATCGCACCGCACCTCCCCGCCTACGGCCTGATGTACCTCGTGATGCTGCCGGTGCTCATATGGGTGTCCACCTTCGACTCGTTCCTCACCTACTACCCCTTCTATGCGCGGGCGGGGGAGGGGGGACTGGGGTTCTGGGTGTACGAAGTCGGCTACGCCCTGCAATTCGTGGGCGTCGAGGCGTTCTTCCGAGGATTCATGACGTTTGGGCTGGCGCCACGTTTCGGGCTGCTGGCGGTTCCGATCATGACGGTGCCGTACACGATGATTCACTTCGCCAAACCGATGCCTGAGGCGACGGCCGCGATCGTCGCCGGTTTGGTGTTGGGTGTGATGGCCCTGCGCTCGAAGAGTTTCGTGCCGGGTGTCTTTCTCCATGTCGGCGTGGCCTTGACGATGGATCTGCTCGTCCTGGCCCGCACCGGCGGACTGGGCAACCTCTTCTAGGACTCGTCCTCGGCGATCGCCACGAGCAGGTCATCGATGGCCCGCATCGCAGCTCGCGGGTTGCGGTCGTCGTCGACCACTGCGGAGAAGAACACGGTGCGCCCTCCCGCCGTCTCCATGATTCCGCTGAGCGCCCGTATGCCTGAGATGGTTCCCGTCTTGGCACGGAGATTGCCGGCGGCCGCAGTCTCAACGAAGCGGCGTTCCAGGGTTCCGGTCTCGCCGGCAATGGCCAGCCCCGCTACGAACTGGCTCCACCACGGTCGATCTTGGGCTGCCTGCAGGAGGGCGCGCCATCCCCGAGTCGACCGAGCGTTGTAGTGGCTCAGGCCCGAGCCGTCGTGTTGCAGCACGCTGGTGGGGAGGCAGAAGCTTCGCACGACCTCCCGCATCGCGGCAACGCCCGCCACCGTGCTGCCCACGCCGGCGGTCACGAGTCCCATCTCCTTCGTGAGCATCTCGGCGATCATGTTGTGCGAGTCGGTCAGCATGACGCCGACGAGCTCATCCACCGGTGGGGAGAGCAGCCGCGTGAGCGCCGCAGCGTTCGGCGGCGCAACTCCCTCGGCAGCCACCCCATCCACCACGACGCCCGCGTCGCGAAGTGCCGCAGCGAACGCGGCTGCGTTGTAGGGCGTCGGGTCCTCGATGAACGGCCAGTCGGCGCGGTAGCGGTTCTCGTCGACCAGCAGCGCCGACAGGCTGCCCATCGACTCGGGGATGTTCAGGTCGCGCCAGCCAGCGGCCTCGCGGCGATCGTCGTAGCGGCTCTCGTCGCCGAGGATGCGACCGGTGACATGCTGTACACCGAGGTTGCGGACCTCAGAGGCCAGCGTCGCCAGCGAGTGTCCGTTCTCCGACGCCAGCGTGGCATCGCCACCCCCGATGAGATACAGGTCACCGTCGAGTACGCCGTTCACCAGCAGACCGTTGGTTGCCACCTGCGTCTGCATCCGGTAATCGGCGCCGAGGATTTCAAACGCCGCCATGGCCGTGAGCAGCTTCTGATTACTGGCCGGCTTGAGGCGAAGGTCGGCGGCGACGGCCTCGACTTCGCCGTACCCCTCTATCCAGATCGAGAGCCCGAGCCCGGCACCGTCGAGTCGATCGTCGGCGAGATGTTCGTCGATCAGGTTCGCGAGCGAAGCCGGGGCAGGCTGACTCCCCGCCGCAAAGATGTCCGGCCGTGGCCGGCAGTTTCGGACCTCGAGGGCCTCAACGGAGAAGGGTGCGTTTTCCTCGGCGGCGACGGGAGCGAGCGCGCCGATCATCGCCACGAGGACCGTGGTTGCGATGAGCAGCGAGCGTCCAATCGAGTTGAGCAACGTTCCCCACACGACGTCGAGGTGTTATTGATTCTACGACTGATCGGGGCAATTCCGAGTGCGGCGTTTCGGAGTTTTCCCGCGGTGAAGGGCGAGGCGGCGTGCTGCGTTGCGCCGAATGCCGGCCGTTGGCAGACATCCGGTTGATCGGCATTCTCCCGCCGCAGATCGGCGACTTCACGCTCTCGACCGCGGCGCAATGGCGCGGCTGGTACTTCGTGACTTCTTCGGACGGTGACGTGGCGCTTCCCAACTACTACGACCCGGTCGGCGTTGCCGGGAGCTACACCTTCCCGTGGTCTCGGTTCGTTCCGAACTCCGCACCAGCCCGAATCCGTAACGACGCCTGCCTGCTGGGACCGTTGCCGTGCTACCGCCCGGCCCCTCAGGCAGCTCGGTACACTGCGCTGCTCCGCCCCAGTAGCTCAGGGGATAGAGCGCCGGCCTCCGGAGCCGGGTGCGCAGGTTCGAATCCTGCCTGGGGCACGCGGACTTGCGATACGGCGAGTTTGATCCTTCTCCTGCATACGGGCTGCCATGGCGTCTCTCACCTCTCAACTCACCCAACTGTTCGGCGATGCGTTCGCCGCCCTCGGGCTCGACCCTGACCACGGCGTCGTGGTGATCTCACAGCGCCCCGAGCTGGCCCAGTTCCAATGCAACGGCGCACTCGGCGCAGCCAAGTCGGCCGGCAAGAACCCCAGGGAGCTTGCGCAAGACGTCATCGACATCGTTTCGACGAACGAGGCGCTCGAAGAGCTGTCCATCGCAGGGCCCGGATTCATCAATATCCGCCTCGACGACGACTACGTGGCGAAGGCGACCTCGGCCATCGCAACCGCCGATCGCCTCGGCGTCGAACCTCCAGAAACGCCGGTCAATGTGCTGGTCGACTACGGCGGACCGAACGTCGCCAAAGCGCTCCACGTCGGGCACTTGCGACCGGCCATCATCGGGGAGTCGGTCAAGCGGCTCTTCGCCTATGCCGGCCATCCAACGGTCGGTGACATCCACGTGGGGGACTGGGGGACTCCGATGGGGCAGATCATCGCCCTCATCCGCGAGCGCCATCCGGAACTGCCGTTCTTCGATCCCGAGTTCGCCGGACCATATCCGGATGAGATCCCATTCACGGAGGCCGACCTCGAGGCCATCTATCCCATTGCGGCGGCGCTTGCGAAGGAGGACGAGTCGTTCGCCGCCGAGGCGCAGGCAGCCAACCTCGCGCTGCAGCAAGGTGCGCCCGGCTATTTGGCGCTGCTCGACAGAATTCGGGCCATTTCGCTGGCCGACATGAAGCGCACCTACGACGATCTGAATGTCGACTTCGAGCTCTGGTACGGCGAGGCGCGCGTCCACCGGCGGATCCCTGAGCTGATCGATCGAATGAGAGAGGCCGGAGCGGTCACCGAGAGCCAGGGCGCGCTCGTTGTCGACGTGAGAGAGCCAGGTGACAAGAACGAGATCCCCCCGCTGCTCCTCACGCGCAGCGACGGTTCGTTCATGTACTCGACGACGGATCTCGCCACGATCGACGAACGTGTCGACGACCTCGGGATCGAGGCGATCTTCTACGTCGTCGACGACCGGCAGTCGCTCCATTTCGAACAGCTCTTCAGGGCCGCACGGCGCGGCGGCATAGTCTCGGATGACGTGCTGCTCGAGCACGATCCGTTCGGCACCGTCAACGGACCCGACGGCAAGCCGATGAGGACGAGAGAGGGAGATCTTCCTCCGCTGCGCGGCCTCATTCGCGATGCGTGGGCGAGAGCAGCCGAGCGCCTCGAGGAGAGCGACCTTGCGACGGAGTATCCGGCGGAAGAGCGCGACCGGATCGTCAAGCAGGTCGGCACAGCGGCGCTGAAGTACGGAGACCTGCAGAATCACCGCACGTCGGACTACATCTTCGACCTCGATCGGTTCGTCTCGTTCGTCGGCAAGACCGGGCCCTACCTGCTCTACAGCGCGGTGCGGATTCGATCGATCCTGCGGATTGCGGCGGAGCAGGGACTCGAACCCGGCGAGCTCGTTGCCCCCGACCGGGATGCGGAGCGCAATCTGATGCTGCAGCTGGTCCGTTTCCCCGATGTCATCGCACGGGCGATCGAGTTCCGGGCGCCGAACCATCTCGCCGAGTTCGCCTACGACGTGGCTACCGAGTTCAACCGCTTCTACGAGGCGTGCCACATCCTGAGCGAGACGGATGCGGGGCGGCAGGCCTCCTGGCTTCGTCTCGTCGACGTGACGCTGCGAGTGCTGCTCACGCTGCTCGATCTCCTCGCCATCGAGGTGCCGGAGCGGATGTGATCAGCAGCCTCCGTCAACCGTCGAGGGGGAGACCCGCCTCCGCCCATGAGATGATTCCGCCGTCGAGCTCGTAGACCTCGCTGAATCCCAATCCGCGCATCGTTTCGATGGTGGTCGCCGACCTGTTGCCGGAGCGGCAGTAGACGAAGTACGGGACATCCTTGTCGAGGTCGTCGAGCTGGTCGGCGAAGTCGGCGGCATAGAAGTCGATGTTGACGGACGCATCGAGGTGGCCGGCATCGAACTCCTCGGGTGTTCGAACGTCCAGCACCACGAGATCCTGCGGGGGTGCGGTGAGCAATTCCTGGGCCTCGCCGGCGTCGATGAGTTCGAATGCGGCGGTGTCACTGCCGCCACAAGCCGAGACGGCGATTGCCGCGGCAAGTGCCACCGTTGCGATCGTTCGCTTCATCGTTGTTTCTTCTTTCTCATTCGTTGGCTCGTCGGATCGAGCGGAAGGCCTTGACGCTTCCAGGCAAGGATCCCGCCTTTCACGTTCTTGGCGCTCACGCCATGTCTGCGCAACATCGAAGCGGCGTGGGCCGAGCGCCGGCCCGACCGGCAAATGACCAAGACCTCGTCGCCGGAGAGCCTCGATGCGTAGCTCTGCAGCTTGTCGAGTGGGATGTGCGTCGCTCCAGCCGGTCTGCCCTCGGCGCTGCGTTCCTGCGCAGTGCGAACGTCGATCAGGACCGATCCATTGTGCGCAGCGCTGTACGCGTCGGTCACTGAGATCCTGTTGCCCCCGAACCAGCCCATGGCCCCTCTCAAGAAAGTACGGACTTTCATTCTAGTGCCGGCTCCGACCGTGCAGGCACACTGCGAGCCGTCGAGACCGGCGGTGAACGGGACCAGCCGCCGGGTCGACCCGCCGGCGACCTACCATCGCATACATGAGCGGGAACACGACAGTCGGAATCGGGCTGCTTGGTGCGGGCACGGTCGGCGGCGCCCTCGTGCGGCGCCTCGTCGACGACCACGAGGCCATCGAAGCAAAGACGGGTCTCGACCTCGCGGTGCGCCGCGTCGCCGTGCGCGACCCGTCGAAGCCGCGGTCCTTCGTCGTTCCGGAGGGGGTGCTCTCGGACGATCCGCACGACGTCGTTGCCGATCCCGCTGTCCAACTGGTCGTTGAAGTCATGGGGGGCAGGGAGCCCGCGGGCGACCTCGTGCTGGCAGCGCTGGAACTCGGCAAGCCGGTGGTCACCGCCAACAAAGAGCTCATTGCCTCCCGCGGCCCGGAGTTGATCGCGGCCGCCGAGCGGGCCGGCGTCCCCCTGCTCTTCGAGGCGTCGGTCGGGGGCGGGATCCCGATCATTCGTCCGCTGGCCGAGACGCTCGCCGGCGAGCGGATCGAACGTGTCGCCGGCATCGTCAACGGGACGACCAATTACATCCTCACCCGAATGTCCGAGGGTGACGACTACGCGTCGGTGCTCGCCGATGCCCAAGAGCTCGGCTATGCAGAGCCGGACCCGACGGCGGACGTGAGCGGCGCCGATGCAGCCGCCAAGGCAGCGATCCTTGCTTCTCTGGCGTTTGGCACCTGGGTCGGCATCGACGTAGTGCACTATGAAGGCATCGAGGGCCTGTCGCTGACCGACATCGAGATGGCCCGCTTCCTCGGCTACGAGGTGAAGTTGCTCGCCATCGCCTCACGCACCGACGCAGGGACGAGTGCCAGGGTCTACCCGGCGATGATTCCAATCTCGCACCCGCTTGCCTCGATTCGAGGTGCGACGAACGCCATCTTCATCACAGGACCATCGGTTGACGAGCTGCTGTTCGCAGGGCCGGGTGCAGGCGGCGAACCGACGGCGACGGCAGTGCTCGGTGACGTCATCGATGCGGCCCGAGAGATTCTCGCCGGTGCGGAGGTGGCGCCCCGCATTCGGTTCTCGCCGGGGGAGATCGCAGACTTCGGCGACATCGTGACGAAATGGTATTCCCGAATCGAGGTCGAAGATCGGCCCGGTGTGCTGGCGCAGATCGCAGATGCGTTCGGCAAGGCGGACGTCAGCATCAAGTCGATGTGGCAGGAAGGCGAAGGGAGCAGCGCAACGCTGCTGATCATCACCCACCGGGCACCGGAGATGCAGCAACGAAAGGCCGTCGATGCGATCCGCGGCCTCGACGTGGTTCGCAACGTTGCCGCCACGCTTCGAGTCGAGAGCGACGAGCCCTAGAGATTCTGCCGAAGAAGGCTTCGGCCGCGCTGGCGGTCTCCGGCCGGAGAATCGGGGACCATTCTGTGTCGTGCCGGTCCACTCGCCAGAAGCAGCTTCGAGCGCAGCAGGTCCGTGTTCTTGCGTCTCTCTGTGGGCGAGGTACACTTCATCTCGTTCTCCAAACCCGCGCCGGGCGTTTGCTCGTCTACGGCGCACCGGGGTCCCCACCAGTGTCGCTCCTCGAGCATGTCTGGTGTCAGGGGGAGATCCGCATTTTCGGGTCATCCGCGGACCCGATCCCAAGTGCCGAAAGGGGCGTCAGTCGATATGACGACACGGGCCAAGCTGCAAGAGTTGGGTCTTGCCGAGCTGCGTGCCATGGCCGGCCAAGTCGAGGTCGACCACAAAGGGCTCCAGAAGACGAAGCTCATCGCTGCGATTCTCGAGTCCGAGAAGTTCGACCCCGCGATGGTCCCCGAGACTGAGGAGACCGACAATGGCGAGCCGAGCGCCGAAACCGTGAACGGTGAAGCCACCGCCGAGAACTCCGGCGGCGAAGACAACTCGGGAGAACGATCCGCCTCCGACGCGGGTAAGGCACGCCAGCAGCAGAGCGGCGGTCAGCAGAACAACGATCAGGGTCAACAGCGCGATGGTGGGCGACGCCGCCGCCGGCGCGGCCGCGGCGGTCAGCAGGAGCCGATCGACGAGTCACAACTCGAAGTGCGCGAAGGCATCCTCGACATCCTCCCCGAGGGATACGGATTCTTGCGGTGCACGGGGTACCTTCCCGGCGACAAGGATGTGTACGTCCCCGCCAATCAGATCCGGAAGAACCGGCTCCGCAAGGGCGACATCTGCAACGGTCCCGTCCGCCCCGCACGCGCCCAGGAGAAGTTCCCGGCGCTGGTCCGCGTCGTGACCGTCAATGGCGTCGACCCGGAAGAAGCCAAGCAGCGGGCACGGTTCGCCGACCTGACGCCGCTGTTCCCCGACCAACGTCTCCGGCTCGAAGTCGACGGCCAGGCCAACCACATCCTGCCGCGGATCGTCGACATCATCGCCCCGATCGGCAAGGGACAGCGCGGTCTGATCGTGTCGCCGCCCAAAGCGGGCAAGACCACGGTGCTCAAAGAGATCGCCAACTCGATCATCGCGAACAACCCCGAGTGCCATCTGATGGTGGTGCTGGTCGACGAGCGGCCAGAGGAAGTCACCGACATGCAACGCTCGGTGAAGGGCGAAGTCATCTACTCGACCTTCGACCGCCCGGCCGACGAGCACACCCAGGTCTCGGAACTGGCGATCGAACGCGCCAAGCGTCTCGTCGAGGTCGGAACCGATGTGGTGATCTTGCTCGACTCGATCACCCGCCTCGCCAGGGCGCACAACCTCGCCACTCCGGCGAGCGGTCGGATCCTCTCCGGTGGTGTGGACTCGACGGCGCTCTATCCGCCCAAGCGCTTCTTCGGCGCCGCCCGCAACATCGAGGAGGGCGGCAGCCTCACGATCCTCGGCACGGCCCTCGTCGAAACGGGTTCTCGCATGGACGAGGTGATCTTCGAGGAGTTCAAGGGCACGGGCAACATGGAGTTGCGACTCGATCGGAAACTCGCCGACAAGCGCATCTACCCGGCCATCGACATCGAGGCCTCCGGTACGCGCCGTGAGGAGCTGCTGTTCCATCAGGACGAGCTCGTCGAGGTGTGGAAGCTGCGAAGGGTGCTGCTGGCTCTCGAATCGGGGGCTGCGCTCGAGCTGCTGATCGACCGGCTCAAGAGCACCAAATCAAACGCCGAGTTCCTCGCCAGCATCGCCAAGAGCGGGAAGTAGTCACACCGGCCACAGCGACTACAGTTTGCGGCCGATCAGGAGAGTTGAACGTGAAAGCCGATCTGCACCCCGAATACCGCTACGTCGTGTTTCAGGACACGTCGTCCGATTTCCGCTTCTTGACGCGGTCCACCATCCGCACCTCCGAGACCACGGAGTGGGAAGACGGCGAGACCTACCCGCTGGCGAAGGTCGAGATCTCGAGCCAGAGCCATCCCTTCTACACCGGCAAGCAGATCCTCGTGGACTCCGGTGGCCGGGTAGAGCGGTTCCGCCGGCGCTACGCAAAGGTCGGCGTCGACACGGCAGCCAAGGCACCCGCGGGCGAAGCCGGCGACGCGTAGCGCACACCCAGGTCAGATCGCTCGCCTTCGCTCGTCTGACAGAAGCACCAGATCTGACAACATGACGATCTGACGTCCGGCTTCTGACGTCTGACGTCTCATACCGAAGGACGCATTCGACGCATGAGTAGAGCACCCAACGCCTCCGTAGGCGGTCAGGCCGTGCTCGAAGGGGTCATGATGCGTGCGCCGAACCGGTGGGCGGTTGCGGTGCGGCGGCCCGACGGTGTCATCGAGGCCGTGGCCCACGAGCTTCCCCGACTCTCTTCGCGATCACGTTGGGCCCGGATCCCGTTCTTCCGCGGCGTCATGGTGCTGGTCGAGTCGCTGCAGCTCGGGTTCCGTGCCTTGTCCTGGTCAGCGCAGAAATCGGGTGAAGAGGACGAAGAGCTCACCAGGGGCCAAGTGTGGCTGACCATGGCGTTTGCCATCGTGTTCGCACTCGTGCTGTTCGTCGGCGCTCCCGTCGTTGCCGCCGACTTCCTCAAGCGTTTTCTCAACGACTCGAGCATTGGCTTCGTCATCATCGACGGGGTGATCCGCATCGTTCTGATCGTCGGCTACATCTGGGCGATCTCGCGGGCCAAGGAGATTCAGCGTGTGTTCGAGTACCACGGTGCGGAGCACATGACGATCCATGCCTACGAGAGCGGCGATCCGCTCACGCTCGACGCCATCTCCGGCTACAGCCCGCGGCATCCGCGGTGCGGCACGTCGTTCATCATCATCGTGGCGCTCGTTGCGTTCTTCGTGTTCCTCCTGCTCGCACCGCTTGCGTTCGTGTGGCAGGTCGTGGCGCGCATCGTCATGATCCCGGTCATCGCAGGCGCCTCGTATGAAGTGCTGAAGGCCGCCGCCGGGAAGAAGTGGATGGCGTTCGCCAGCAAGCCGGGCATGTGGCTGCAAGCCATCACCACCCGGCAACCCGACTCGGGTCAGATCGAAGTGGCCGTGGCCAGCCTTCTCGCTGCCCTGACCGAAGAGGAGCGCCACGACGTCGACGAGCGCGGACCTGTCGTCGCCGGCGCCCTCGAAGTCGAGTACTCGCCGGAATCGATCTGATGGATGCCCAGCTCCGCTCCAAGCTGGAGGAGCTGAAAGAGGCCTACGAGGCGACGCTGCTCCAGCTGGCCGATCCCGACATCCTGAGCGATCAGGATCGCTACCGGGACGTGTCGATCCGTCACAGCGAGCTCAAGCAGGTGGTGGACGCCTACGTGGCATACGACGGAGCCGCGGCTGAGATCGCTGAAGCCGGGCAACTCGCAGAACACGAGACGGACCCCGATTCGAAGGCGTACTTCGAAACCGTCGCCAGGGAGCAAGGCGAGCGAGTCGAGCAGCTGGACGCCGAGCTGCGGCGCATGCTGCTGCCCAAGGACCCCAACGATGACAAGGACGTGATCGTGGAGCTGCGAGCGGCAGCAGGCGGAGACGAAGCGGCGCTGTGGGGCTCGGACCTCTACCGGATGTACTCCCGATTCGCTGAGCGGATGGGCTGGGCCGTCGACCCCATCTCCACGTCCGTCACGGGTGGTGGCGGCATGAAAGACGCCACGTTTGCGGTCAAGGGCAAGGGGGCCTTCTCCCGCTTCAAGTACGAGGCGGGGCCGCATCGGGTGCAGCGGGTGCCGAAGACCGAGTCGCAGGGCCGCATCCACACGTCGATCGCAACCGTCGCCGTGCTGCCCGAAGCCGAGGACGTCGAGGTCGAGATCCACGACAACGACCTCGAGATCGAGACGTTTCGCTCGACGGGTCCCGGTGGCCAGTCCGTCAACACCACGGACTCCGCCGTGCGGATCAGACACGTGCCCACCGGCATCGTCGTGTCCTGTCAGGACGAGAAGTCGCAGCTGCAGAACAAGCTCAAGGCGATGCGGGTGCTGCGTGCTCGTCTCTACCAACAACAGTTGAGCGAGCAGCTCGGAGAACGTGCATCGGCACGCAAGTCGCAGGTCGGGACCGGCGAGCGCGCCGAGAAGATTCGCACCTACAACTTCAAGGAGAATCGAGTCACCGACCACCGTATCGGGCTGACGCTCCATGCGCTGGCTGAGATTCTCGATGGTGATCTCGGCGGGTTCCACGAAGCCTTGATCGCTGAGGAGGCGATGGAGCGGCTCGCCGAACCAGAATGACTGCGAGACGAGCGACCGGTCTCGAGCTGCTCGACACCGTCGACAACGTTGCTCGGCACGAAGCCCAGCGACTCTTGCTTGCCGCCACCGGTTGGACCACTGATCAGCTGTTCGTCGGCCGCAGGCCTTCCCCCGAGGCGACCTCCCGTTTTGCGGCCATGCTCGAGCGGCGGGTCGGAGGGGAGCCGGTGCAATACATCGAGGGGACGTGTGACTTTGGTCCGCTGACCCTGCGGTGTGACCCGCGGGCACTGATCCCGCGTCCGGAGACCGAGCAGCTGTGGGAGCACGCCGTCCGTCGGTTCACCGAGGCTCCTCGCGTCGTCGTCGATGTCGGCACGGGAACGGGGTGTCTGGCTCTGGCGTGCAAACTCGCGTGGCCCGATGCCCTCGTCTACGGAACAGAGGCTTCGAATGCGGCGCTGTCGCTTGCGGTCGAGAACGTTGCGTTGACGGGCCTCGACGTCACGTTGCTCGTGGGTGATCTCTTCGATCCGTTGCCCGAGGGGCTGCGGGGCGAGGTGGATCTCATCATCAGCAACCCGCCGTACCTCGCAGCAGCCGAGCTCGAACAGCTGCCGGCCGAGGTGCGGCATCACGAACCGGAGCAGGCTTTGGTGTCCGGAGCGAGCGGCCTCGAGGTGCTGCAGCGGATTGCGGAGGGGGCGGGTGAGTGGCTGAAGCCCGGAGGCACCATCATCTGTGAGATCTCCGAATTCCGTGGAGCCGCCACCGAGGCCCTCTTTGCGGCCTACGGAGCTGAAGTCCTTCCCGACCTGACGGATCGGCCACGGTTCGTGGTCGGGCAGTGGGCGGCGGGGGACGCCGGTTGATGCGAGTCCCCACACCGGAGCCGCCGAGGTTGGCCGGGTGTCGTTGGGCGCCAACGCCACCCTCCGCCGCTCGCCTCGCCCGGCCCCGAGTGCACCATCGGCTCGACACGCGGCTAGCGTCAGGGGCGAGTTCGCTACCTGCGCGAGGTGAACGATGAGGACGATCGACGAGGCGATTGCGGCGCTTCGGGACGGCGAGATTGTCGGCGTGCCAACAGACACGTTGTACGGATTGGCCGCCGATCCATTCCGCGAGGATGCCCTCGATGCGATCTTCGACCTGAAGGGCCGCCCCACCCACAAGCCGCTTGCGATCTTGTGCGCCTCGGTGGAGCAAGGCATGACGCTTGCTTCGTTCTCCGATCGGGCACTCGAACTGGCCGAGCGTCATTGGCCCGGTGCGCTCACGCTGGTGCTTCCGCGCCTCGACACGGCCCCGGACTGGCTCGGCCATCAGGGCCGCCGCACGGTCGGCTTGCGCTGCCCGGATCACCCGGTCGCGTTGGAGCTCCTCGAGAGATCTGGTCCACTGGTTGTGACGTCGGCCAACTTGAGCGGTCACGAAGCCGTGCTCGACGACGAAGAGGCCGCAGCGCTGTTTGGCGAGGCCGTTGCCGTGTACCTGGAAGGCACTGCTCCCGGGGGTCAAGCCAGCACGATCATCGATCTCACAGAACCGGACCCGCTCACGCTGCGGGATGGACCCGTCTGAGGATCGGCTCAGGCCGGCAGGCGCCGCTCGTCAGGCACTGCGCTTCTTCCACCGCCGGTGTGCCGTGACCGTGACGGGGCCCAGCGCCTGGTAGAGACGGCTCCCCGGGGACGGTTCGGGGGCGGATCCGATGTAGCTCATGCGTCCGCCGAGGCGCGCCTGCGTCGCGAAACAGGCACGCACGATCGCTTTGCCGAGACCCCGGCCCTGGAAGTCGGGGTGGGTGGCCACAGGGTCGATCCCGCACACGCCGGAATCAGGGTCGACCGTGCCGCGGCAGTACGCAGCCACCCGGTCATCTGCGCTGCGTGCGACGATGTTCAATGCGGGCCGAAACATCGGGTTCATCGCAAGCCTTCGCAGGATCGCGACCCGATCCCGTGCGCCGCCAAACGCACCCCTCAGGCATTCGTCGATCTTCGGGTAGTCCGCCTCGCCGTCTTCGGCGAGGGTGTCGATGCGGAACTCTTGCGGGGGAGTGACCGGCTCGTCCCGGGAGCTCAGTTCGAACCCCCACTCGAGTCCGGCGATGGCACCGCGCTCGAACCCGGCGTGGGAGAGCACGTCGGTGATCCATACCGCGTCGTCCGCAGGGAAGAGGGTGAGGAGGCCGCCCTCCGTGTCTTCGACCAGCTTCGGCAGCACGGCAGCGAGCAACGACCGGTCTTCCTTCGGAGTGAGGATGCAGTGATCGTCGGCCCCCACCTCGGCGAGCACGAGTGCCACGGTGGTGCCGTGCCGTCGCACCAGGGTTCCGTGTCGAGCGAAGAAGCCCGGGGCCTCGAGGTTCCGCAGCGTGTTGCCGCCCCACCGCCAGTCGACGAACCGGCCGGTGTCCCACCCCCAGGTGTGTTGTGCAAACGGGTTTGCGTCGCGCATGAACGCCACGGCTTCGTCGAGATGGTCGTCGGTGAGCTGACAGTATTGGAGGTTCATTGCGAGTGTCCCGATGATGGCGAGCCGGCTCGCACGGTACCGTTGCATCCGCGGAGGCATCTGCCATCTGGAGTGCGGCATCACGCGGCTAGCCTTTGTCCGCGCTGTATCGGAGGCTTCGTGACTGACACCCGCTCAATCGAGGACGTTGACCCTGCGCTCGCCGCACTGATCGAGCGAGATGCCGAGCGGCAGCGGAACAAGATCCAGCTGATCGCTTCTGAGAACCTCGTCGGCTACGCCATGATGCAGGCGTCCGGCTCGGTGCTGACCAACAAATACTCCGAGGGCTACCCGGGGCGCCGCTACTACGAAGGGTGCCAGATCGTCGACGAGGTCGAGCAGCTCGCCATCGATCGCGCCAAGTCGCTGTTTGGCGCCGAGCACGCCAACGTTCAGGCGCACAGCGGATCCCAGGCCAACATTGCCGTCTACCTGTCGCTGCTGCAGCCGGGCGACACGATCCTCGGGATGCGTCTCGACCAGGGCGGCCACCTGACCCACGGGTCCCCCGTCAACTTCTCCGGTCGCCTCTTCAACGTGGTTGCCTATGGGCTCGATCCGGAGACGGAGCGCATCGACTTCGACGAGGTGCGCCGGCTGGCGCACGAGCACAAGCCGAAGCTGATCGTCGCCGGGTACTCGTCCTATTCGCGCATCATCGACTGGTCGATCTTCCGAGAGATCGCCGACGAGGTCGGTGCGGTGTACATGGTCGACGCCGCCCACATCATCGGGCTGATCGCAGGCGGTGCGCACCCCAACCCGGTCCCGCACGCCCACATCGTCACGGCCACGACCCACAAGGCGTTGCGCGGTCCCCGCGGCGGCCTGATCCTCTCGACCGAGGAATTCGCAAAGGGCATCGACAAGGCAGTGTTCCCGTTGGGCCAGGGCGGGGCGATCAATAGTCAGATCGCAGCCAAGGCGCTGTGCTTCGAACTGGCGGGAACGCCCGAGTTCTCCGAATACGCCCACCAGATCGTCAAGAACGCAGCTGCGCTGGCCGCCACGATGGCTGGGGAAGGGGCACGAATCGTGGCCGGCGGCACCGACAATCACATGTTTCTCGTCGACCTACGCTCCATCGACGCCGATCTCACCGGCAAGGTGGCGGCGCGGACCCTCGACGAAGCCGGCATCACGCTCAACTTCAATGCGATCCCCAACGATCCGCGTAAACCTGCCGTGGCCAGCGGCGTACGCATCGGAACGCCATCGGTCACCACGACCGGGATGAAGGAGCCAGAGATGGAACGGCTCGGCCGGCTGATGATGGAGATCTTGCGCAACCACGAAGACGACGTGACGCTCAAGCGGCTCGAAGGCGACGTCGCCGAGCTGTCCGGCGACTTCCCCGGCTATCCGGCCGATTTCCCCGGACACGTCTGAATGCGATCCCGAGGGACTCACCTCCCATCAGGCGATTGCGACGCGTGGGGTGTGCGACATTCCCTCTCATTCGAGCTGGGGGACGTGGCCCGTGGCGGAGCGGAGGTTCGGAGGGAGCGGCTTCGGTCTTGGGTATTCACCCAGCGACCCTCGGACCCAACCGTCCGGACGCATCCCGCTTCAGTGGGGAATCTCGCCACTACCTCCTGGGTAATCGTGTCTTGCAACGGACGGGTGGCGTCCGGTATGGTGACGCCACCTTGTGAAGCGATTCACAAGGGTCGCAGGGCTCGACATGAGCGTTGAGCGCGCCCCAGCAGAACCAGCACCGGATGGACCGGAACGATCGATGACGCACGACCTCACCAACGCCGCCAGAGGCATCGCCGGCGGATCGGAGTCGATGGACTTCATCTCGTCCGTCATCGCCGGTCTGTTGATCGGAATCGGGCTCGATTGGTGGCTGGGTACGCAGCCGATCTTCGTCGTGATCGGCATCGTGTTGGGATTCGTCGCCGGGTTCTTCAAACTGTGGGCGGCCTCCGCCGTGCTCGAGAGACAAGCCGAGGAGCGGCGCCGTGACTGACCGGCCCGACGAGCTCTCGCGATACGAACCAATCCCGCAGCAGACGGATGTCGAGGCGGTTCTCGGCCGGCACACTGCCAAGCGAGCGGTGTTCGTCCTACCCGTGATGGCATTGGTCTTCGGGTTGTTTCGAGGATGGGAAGGAGCCGTTGCCGCCGCCGTGGGTGTCGTGATCGTTGCTGCGAATTTCTGGCTTTCAGGCGTTGTGCTGTCTCGATCTGCGCGAATCTCGCTGGGTCTGTATCATGCCGCCGCCCTGTTCGGTTTCTTCCTGCGCCTAGGGCTCATCATGGTGGCGATGTTCGCCGTCGCCCAGGTGTTTGAAATCGACAGAGTGGCCCTAGGAATCTCGGCGGTCGTCAGCTACCTGGCGCTGTTGAGCTGGGAAGCGTTGGCCGTAGCCAAAGGTGCCGAAAGGGAGTTGGAGTGGACCTGATCCTCGCCGCAGGAGCGTGCGACGCCGAGAACGAGATCATCTGCGTTCCGGAGAGCGTCAACGAGCTGTTCGAGCTTCCGTTCCTCGGGTTCTGGAACCGGACGATGAGCCTGGCCGTTCTTGCCGCACTCATCGTCGTCGCCATCCTCTACTTCGGCATCATTCGGTCGAAGAAGCGTCTTGTCCCGACCAAGCTCGGCGCGTTCGTCGAGACGCTCGTCGGATTCGTCCGGAACGAGATCGCCATCGGCATCATCGGTCCCGAGCATGGCCTCAAGTACTTCCCCTGGCTGCTTTCGATCTTCCTCTTCGTGCTCGTGGGCAATCTCTTCGAGATCACTCCCTTCATCCACTTCCCGATCACGTCGCGGATGTGGGTGGTACCGGCGCTCCTCGCCATCCTCACGTGGATCATCTTCGTGGTGTCGGGCTTCCGTCACCAGGGGTGGCACTACGTTCGTGACATCGCTTGGCCGCCCGGCGTGCCAACGGCGCTCAAGCCCCTCGTCGGCGTCATCGAGCTGGTGTCGGTCTTCATCGTGCGTCCGTTCTCGCTGGCCGTCCGGCTCTTTGCCAATCTCGTGGCCGGACACGTCATGCTCACGCTGCTGCTGGTCTCTGGATGGGTGTTCATCACCGCGCAGGGTGGGCTTGCGAAGATCCCGATCGGCATCGGCTGGTTCGTGGTCGGCATCGCCATCTACGCCTTCGAGATCATCGTCGCGATCCTCCAGGCCTACATCTTCACGCTTCTCTCGGCCGTGTACGTACAGACGTCCGTCCACGCTGAGCACTGATCCCGCTACGTCGGCAACGAGAAAGGAAACACCGGATGGAAGCACTCTTTGCAGTGCAAGCGATCCTCGCCCAGCTCGAGGGGGACATCAGCGGTTCGCTGGCCCTCATCGGCTACGGGCTTGCCGCCATCGGCCCGGGCGTTGGCATCGGCATCGTTGCCGGCAACGCCGTCCAGGCCATGGCTCGCCAGCCCGAGGCTGCAGGCATGGTGCGCACGACGATGTTCTTGGGCATCGCCTTCACCGAGGCGCTCGCGCTCATCGGCTTCGTGCTCTTCTTCCTGTCCTAAGGAGCGAGGATGCTGCACCAGTTGGCAACCGTCGTTTTGGCGGCCGAAGAGGGTAAGGAGGAGGCCTCAGGCGTCGATCTGCTGCTGCCCACCGACCTCAACGAGGTCTGGGCCGGCCTGATCGCGTTCGCTGTTGTGTTCTTTGTCATCTGGAAGTTCGCCGTGCCGGCGTTCAACGAGATGATCGAGAACCGCCAGAACGCCATCAAGGGCGAGCTCGAGTCTGCGGAGCAGGCGAAGGCTGAAGCAGCGACGCTGCTCGAGGACTACAAGTCGCAGCTCAAGGGCGCCCGCGACGATGCAAATCAGATCGTCGACGATGCACGCGCATCGGCCGAGGGCATGAAGAGTGACATCGTTGCGAAAGCCAATGCCGAAGCCGAGGAGATCATCTCCAAGGCGCGGACCGAGGCGCAAGGCGAAAAGGAGCGTGCCCTTCAAGAGGCACGCGACGAAGTTGCCGCGCTCTCGCTCGATCTCGCCGAGAAGGTCGTCGGCGGCAGCCTCGACCGGCAGGCTCAGCAGGGTCTCGTCGAGTCCTACCTCGCCGAATTGGATCGGATGGGATAACGCATGGACGGAGCCGATCGCATCAAGGGCTACGCCGCCGGGCTGTTCGAGATCGCCCGCGCCGAGGGCGAGCTCGACCGGGTCGAGTCGGAGCTGTTCCAGGTCGCCCGTGCGCTGGATGGCTCGGAGGAGCTCCGCAATGCGCTCTCCGATCAGGCCATTCCGGCAGATCGGAAGAAGTCCATCGTCCATGACCTCCTCGGCGGCAGGGCATCGAACCTGACCCTGGCCGCTGTCGACTTCCTCGTCGCAACCGGCAACGGCCGTGAGCTGCCGAGAATCGCCGACGGTTTGGCAGCGGCGGCCGCAGCCTCTCGGTCGCGAGAGGTCGCCGAGGTTCGCTCGGCCGTTGGGTTGGATGAGGACACGGTTCGTCGCCTGGAGGCATCGCTCGGTCGGGCCACAGGCAAGCAAGTTGAAGTGAAGGTCGTGGTTGACCCCAGCGTCGTGGGCGGCATCGTCGCCCGGGTGGGTGACACCGTCATCGACGGCTCGGTGAGAAGCCGGTTGGACTCGCTCCGACAGGCGCTCCGGGCGGGTTGATCCAGGAGGACGAAGCAGAACATGGCAGAGCTGACCATCAGGGCTGAAGACATCACCGCCGCCCTCCGGTCGAACCTCGAGGGTTGGAGCCCCGACGTCTCGCAAGAGACCGTCGGCTACGTGACCGCGATCGCCGACGGCGTGGCGCGTGTCGAGGGCCTGCCCAACGTGATGGCTTCCGAGCTCCTCGAGTTCCCCGGTGGCCTCCTTGGGGTGACCCTCAACCTCGACGAGCACGACCTCGGTGTCGTGCTCATGGGCGATGCGTCCCACATCGAAGAGGGGGCACCGGTCAAGCAGACCGGCAACGTGCTCTCGGTGCCGGTGGGCGACGCAATGCTGGGCCGGGTCATCGACCCGCTGGGCAATCCGATCGACGGCAAGGGACCCATCAACGCGACCGAGCGCCGCCTCCTCGAGACGCAGGCGCCTTCCGTCGTCGAACGCCAGCCGGTGAGCGAACCGTTGCAGACGGGTATCAAGACGATCGATGCGATGACGCCGATCGGCCGGGGCCAGCGCCAGTTGATCATCGGCGACCGGCAGACCGGCAAGACCGCCATCGTGGTCGACACGATCATCAACCAGAAACAGTTCTGGGGCACGGACAACGCCGTCAAGTGCGTCTACGTCGCCATCGGGCAGAAGTCTTCGACGGTTGCCGAGGTCGTCGATGCGCTCGAACAGGCCGGTGCGATGGAGTACACCGTGGTGGTCAATGCCCCGGCTTCCTCCGCCGCCGCCCTCCAGATGTACGCCCCGTACGCCGGTTCTGCCCTCGGGCAGTTCTGGATGTACCAGGGCCAGCACGCACTCGTCATCTTCGACGACCTGTCCAAGCAGGCCGTTGCGTACCGGGAGATCTCGCTGCTGCTCCGCCGGCCGCCAGGTCGTGAGGCGTACCCCGGAGACGTGTTCTATCTGCACAGCCGTCTCCTCGAGCGCTGCGCCAAGCTGTCCGACGAGCTCGGCGGAGGTTCGTTGACCGGACTTCCGATCGTCGAGACGAAGGCCAACGACGTGTCGGCGTACATTCCGACCAACGTCATCTCGATCACCGACGGCCAGATCTTTCTCGAGACCGACTTGTTCTTCTCCGGCGTTCGGCCGGCGATGAACGCCGGTGTTTCCGTGTCTCGAGTCGGTGGCGCCGCTCAGGTGAACGGGATGCGCAAGGTCGCCGGCCCGCTGCGCCTCAACCTCGCCCAGTTCCGTGAGCTCGAGGCTTTCGCCGAGTTCGGCTCTGAGCTCGATGCCGCTTCGCTGGCCCAGCTGGAACGCGGCCGCCGGGTCGTCGAGGTACTCAAGCAGGGACAGTTCCAACCGGTGCCCGTCCAAGAGCAGATCCTGGCGATCTACACCGTCACGAATGGTCTGATGGACGACATTCCCGTCAACGAGATCGCTCGGTTCGAAGACGAGCTGCGTGACTACTTCCGGACCCGGCACGGCGATGTGCTCGCCGGCATGCGGGAGACCGGCAAGCTGCCTGAAGGCGATGTGATCGAGCAAGGCGTCGCCGCCTTCAAGGAGACCTTCGTCACCGAGGACTCGGAGTAGCACCGACCCATGGCATCTGCTGAGCTTCGCGACACCAGGAGGCGGATCAAGTCCGTCCAGGCGACGATGAAGATCACGCGCGCCATGGAGTTGATTGCCGCTTCCCGGATCCCCAAGGCACAAGCGCGAGTGACGGCGTCGAAGCCGTACACGGGCAAGCTGATCGAGGTCATCCGCAACGTCGGCGCTGCGTCTGCCGGTGCCAGCCACATGTTGCTCGAGCGCCGGGAGGTCAAGACCGTTGGCGTGCTCCTCGTGAGCGCCGACCGTGGGCTCGCTGGTGCCTACGCCTCCTCGATCATTCGCCTGGCCGAGTCGTCGATCATCCAGCACCGCAAGGCGGGACGCGAAGTTCGCCTCTTTGCGATCGGCAAGAAGGCGCAGGGGTACTTCGACTACCGGGGCTATCACATCGAGCGGGCATTCACCGGGATCACAGACACCCCGGGCTACGGCGACGCCCGAGCCATTGCCAACGTCGTGATGGATGCGTACGCCGACGGTCGGGTCGACGCGGTCGAGGCCTTCTACACGAGGTACGACTCGGCCCTCACCCAGACCCCCGTGTCGTTCGAGTTGCTCCCCGTGGAGCCGCCGACCGGCGATGGAGATGCGGGGGGCGCCGAGGTCGCATCGGTGGACTACAACTTCGAGCCGTCGCCGGGTGAGATCCTGCAGCGGCTCCTGCCGCGCTACGTCGAAGCGATCGTCTTCAACATGTTGCTGGAGAGCTCGGCTTCGGAGCACTCGGCCCGGCGGCGGGCCATGAAGGCGGCGACCGACAACGCCGACGAGCTCATCCGAGTCCTCACCAACGTCGCCAACCGTGCCCGTCAGGCTGAGATCACGACGGAGATCTCGGAGATCGTCGGCGGCGCCGAAGCATTGAATCATTAACGCACAGGGAAACAAGGAGCACTCACGTGGCAGAAGCGCAGAGCGTCGGACGCATCATCAAGGTCGCAGGACCGGTGGTGGACGTTGAGTTCTCGCCCGATGGCATGCCGGAGATCAACTTTGCCCTCGAGATCGACTTCGAGCTCGGCGGCGAGCAGAAGCGGGTCATGGCTGAAGTCGCCCAGCACCTCGGCCACAGCAAAGTCCGTGCCGTCGCCATGGCGCCGACCGACGGCCTGGTGCGCGGGGCAGAGGTGAGGAACACCGGTGCCCCGATCTCGGTGCCGGTCGGCGATCAGACCCTGGGACACATCTTCAACGTGTGGGGCGAGGCGCTGGATGCGCCAGATCTGGAGTTCGGCGAGCGGTGGCCGATTCATCGCCAGCCGCCGCCGTTCGAGGACGTCGCTCCGACGAAAGAGATGTTCGAAACAGGCATCAAGGTCATCGATCTGCTCTCGCCATACCTCGAAGGCGGCAAGATCGGGCTGTTCGGTGGCGCCGGTGTGGGCAAGACCGTGCTCATCCAAGAGATGATCAACCGGGTCGCCACCCAGCACGGTGGTGTGTCCGTGTTCGCAGGCGTCGGTGAGCGCACCCGCGAAGGCAACGACCTCTTCCTCGAGATGCAGGAGTCGGGCGTCATCGACAAGGCGGCACTGGTGTTCGGCCAGATGGACGAGCCGCCTGGAGTGCGTCTCCGCGTTGCGCTGTCTGCGCTCACGATGGCCGAGTATTTCCGTGACGTGCAGCGTCAGGACGTGCTCCTGTTCATCGACAACATCTTCCGCTTCACGCAGGCCGGCTCCGAGGTCTCGACGCTGCTGGGTCGCATGCCATCGGCCGTCGGCTACCAGCCCACGCTCGCCGGTGAGATGGGTCTCCTCCAGGAGCGCATCACGTCGCTGAAGGGCCGTTCGATCACCTCGATGCAGGCCATCTACGTGCCGGCGGACGACATCACCGACCCGGCTCCGCACACGGCGTTTGCCCACCTCGACGCCACGACGGTGCTGAGCCGTCCACTCACGGCACTGGGCATCTACCCGGCGGTCGATCCGCTCGACTCGACGAGCCGGGCCCTCGACCCGCAGATCATCGGCGACGAGCATTACTTCGTTGCGACTGAGGTCCAGCGGGTGCTCCAGCGCTACAAGGACCTGCAGGACATCATCGCGATCCTCGGTATCGACGAGCTCTCCGAAGAGGACAAGCTCATCGTGGGCCGGGCCCGCCGCATTCAGCGTTTCCTCAGCCAGCCGATGTTCGTGGCGAAGGCCTTCACCGGCCAGGACGGTGTGTTCACGCCGCTCAGCGAGACCATCGAGTCCTTCAAGGCCGTGCTCGACGGTGAGCTCGATCATCTGCCCGAGCAGGCGTTCTACATGGTTGGCGGCGCCGAAGAGGCGATGGCGAAGGCTGCCCAACTCGAGAAGGCCGGGGTCTGACGCTCGTGGCCAAGTCGTTCACCGTCGACATCGTGTCGCCAGAGGGCCTGGTGTGGTCCGGCGACGCCGAGTTCCTGGTGGCACGCACGCCCGAGGGCGAGATCGGCATCATGGCCGATCACGAGCCGGTGATGGCAGCGCTGGTCCAGGGCGTGGTCTCGGTCGACGGTGCGGAGGGCCGCACCAAGGTCGACGTGGAGGGCGGATTTCTCCAAGTCCTGCGCAACCAGGTGACGCTCATCACGGATCGTGCCCGCCTCGACGGCGGGGCCGACTCCGGCAAGTAGCCGGCAGCAAACGATCCGCTGGGAGTACGGTTGGCCCGGTGACGACACCCGCTACAGCTCGTGCATCGCACGAACAAGCCCGCTGGTCGAAGATCGCCGGAAGGCTCAAGGAGAATCTCGGCCGGTGGCGCCGGCGCATTCGGTGGGCGCTCATCTCTGCGGCGGTGCTCGCAGCGGT
>DATHZQ010000119.1:0-17198 GCA_035458525.1 Acidimicrobiia bacterium | reverse complement strand
GAAGTTGTGCGTGTGGAACCACAGGTGAAACAGCGACCCGGTCCTGACGGCGTGTCGGAGGCGGCGGCGCACGAGCCGGGACCACAGCTTGGTCCCGAAGCGATCGGCCGTGGTCGAAGCAGGGTCGAACAGATAGGTTTGCGGCACGTCCACCAAATCGCCGCGGCGCACCGCGTGCACGGTTGCCGATGGCAGCGGATAGAGCGTGTCGAGGGCCGCTGTTGCCTTCCTCCGCCAGCCGGTCACGCCGGGAAAGCGCTCCGGGGTGTTGCCCCGGTACGCATGGAATCCCGCGGCAGCCAGCTCGTCGAGGTGGCCGATCGAGTTGCGCGGATAGACGTAGGAACGCAGATCAATGCCCTCGGCCAACGCCACGGCTTTGGCTGCGGCGGTATCCGTACGGAATGCCACGGCGCTGCAGGCGGGATCGCCGGCAATCAGATGGCCGAAAGAGTGAGATCCGACCTCCTGCGGTTGGCTGCAGTTGCGCACTGCGGCAACCAGGTCGGGTCCGTACCAGGTTGGAGCCTTGTCGACATCTGACGTCGGGTCGAGGTCGTACCACGCCATCTGCAACCAGGGATACTGCGGCGGGGTGACCTCCGGGTGCGGGTGGCCGTCCCGAGACGAGCACTCGGCAAGAAAGAGATGCCCGACGATCGCCCACGTCGCTGAGATCCGGTGACGCTCCATCAAGGAAAGGACGTCGGCAACGATCTCCCGTTCCGCCCGGTACGGCGAGTCGTCATGCGGTCGACCGTGGTGCACCGACCCCCACGACATCTCGAGGTCGATGGAGATCACGAATTGAGCGCGAGTCGACGTCGGCATCGCGTACGATGGTACAGACGTCGGCCTGCTATCGAACATGATCGCACCGCCCGCTCGGCCGGCTGCGTCACCGGAGGCACTACCGTGGCCGCCGATGGCAGACCGCATACCGAATCTCTTCCTGGTGGGGGCGATGAGGTCGGGAACGACGGCGCTTCACGAGGTGCTTGGCTCCCATCCCGACGTCTTCATGAGCCAGGTGAAGGAACCCGCCTTCTTCGCCGATCCCGCAGAGCTGGCGTTGGACAGTCGCGTCGCGGCGGCTGCGGGCTACGCCGGAGATCGCGCTGCGTACCTGGGACTGTTCGCAGGCGCCGGCAATGCCATGTACGCCGGGGAGTCCAGCACGCATTACACCAAGCGGCCGCGGATCAATGGAGCGGCGGGACGGATCGCCGAGACGGCGCCGAACGCCCGAATCCTGTACTTGGTCAGGGATCCGGTGCGCCGCACGCTGAGTCACTACCGCTACCACGTGCGCGCCAAGTACGAGCGGCTCCCCTGTCTCCAAGCACTACGCACCGAGCCCGTGTATTGCGCCACGAGCGACTACGCCATGCAGATCGAGCCCTTCTTCGAAGCGTTCGGCCGCGACGCCGTGCACATCGTGGTACTCGAGGAGCTGACTCGCGACCCAACCGGCGAGCTGCAACGCATCTACGACTGGCTCGGCATACCGGCAACAGGCGGACGGACCGAGCTTCCGCAACGCAACGAGGTCACAGGTGACATCGCACGCGCACGAGGTCCTGCGGCACTTCACAGCATCGGGCGATCTTCCTCGTATCAGCGCATCGCACGCGCTCTGGTGCCGCAGCGCGTGCGCCGCCGGGTCCGCAGCCTCCTCAACGAGCCCATCGTGGCGGAAGACATCGACACCCCTGAGGTGCTCGACTATTTGCGTGCCGTGCACGGCCCACAGGTCGACCGCTTCGAACCCATCGTGGGCCGACCGATGGAGCTGTGGACGACGACACGCCACGGGCGCACAACGGGATAGCGGGGCCACTCATGGGACACGTGTTGCTCGTCACGAGCGAGATGGCGGGACGCATCAACATCATGGGAGAGCTGGCCCGGCGGCTCGAGGCCGCCGGCCACACTGCCGCCGTCGCCTCACCGGTCGACATCAGGGAACGCGTCGAGGCGCTCGGTGCGAGATACGTCGACATCGCGCCACCGCTTCCACCCGGCGGGCCTCCGCCGTCGCAGGGGACACGGGACCTCGTAGGCCGATTCATGGCCTTCGTGCGGCGCCTCGGCCAGATCCGGACAGTGACGGCCCGCCGCAACCAGAAGATCGCCGCGGCCAACCCGGACCTTCTCTCGACTGCGATCGAAACCGAGGCACCCGACCTCGTGTTGATCGATGTGGAGCTGCCGATGCACATCATCACGGCAGCCCCGGGAACCGTGCCCGTCGCGCTCTGGACGTCCATGCTGTCGCTCTGGAAACGCCCCGGGCTGCCGCCGCTGGGCTCAGCGATCGTTCCGGGACGCGGCGTCCGTGGCAGTCGTCTCGGAATCGAGGGGGCGTGGGTTCGCTACCGATCCTGGAAATGGCTGCGACGGCAGCGCCATCGCGTCACGCGACTCGGCGAAGACCAGGTGTCGGTGCTCCGAACTCTGGCCGCGCACACCGGATTCCCCTTTCGTCGCGAGGCAGATCTCCATCAGTGGCTGATCCCTTGCACATATCGCACGCTGCCGATCGTGAGCTTCAACGCCGCCGAGTTCGACCTCCCCCACCCCGTCACGCCGACGTGTACCTATGCGGGACCGGTCCTCCCCCCCGATGGAGCGCGCACCCACCCGGGGATCGATACGAGGGAGGCGACAGAACGGCTGGCTGCGCTCTATGAGCGGCGAGCGTCGGGAGCATCGCGGGCGCTCGTCTATTGCTCGTTCGGCGCCTGGCACAAGGGAGATGACCGTGCCTTCCTTCTCCGCATCCTGGATGCGGTTCGCGCCAATCCGGATTGGGACGTGGTCGTGGGTCTGGGTGCCCGTCTCGACCCTGTATCGCTCGGCGAAGTTCCTTCGAATGTCCACCTCTTCGACTGGGCACCGCAACTCGAGATCCTGATGAATGCCGACTGCGCCATCCATCACGGCGGCATCAGCACCGTCAACGAATGCATCACCACCGGCGTGCCAATGGTGGTCTATCCCTTCGACTTCATGGACCAGCCGGGCAACGGGGCGCGGATCGAGTTCCATGGCATCGGAGAAGTGGGCGATCGCATCCACGATGACGCCGTTGCGATCGCCCGTCGCATCGAGAGGATGCTCACGAGCCGGGAAGTGAATGAAGCCATGACGGCAATGCAGTCAGCCTTCTTGCGGTACCGCGACGAGGACCGCGCCGTCGGCTTCGTGGAGCAAATGCTCGCAGCGCGGCCCGGCCTCGCCGAACCTCCTCACGAATCTCCCGCATCGGCGTAGCCGTACGCAACGAGGCGATCACCCATCAGCGCCTCGAGCCGGGTTCGCTCGGCAGCGCTGAGGTCGGTCCTCCAGCGTCCCCGACCGTCGAACACCGGCTGACTCGCCTGCCAGCTGCGATACCGGCGATGGTCCGATCCGGAGACCGACGCGGGCTTCTCACCGAGCTCCTCGAGCCGAGCGGCGAACTCCTTGCTGTGCTCATAGCGACCGAGGAAACGAAAACCACTGGTGTGGTGCTCGAGCAGCCTCGGTTCGTAACTCTCACCGACGAATCGCATGAGCCGGCGCAGCTGCACTTCACGACCGCCGATGAGGTCCTCGTACTTGAGAACGAGCACGGCCGGATGGTCGAGGAATGGTTCGGCGGCAGCGTTGTCGTCGAGCCAGCGTTGCGCTGCGGCATCGAAATCGCCGGAGCGGTCGCGGAGCGAGCACACAACATCGCGGCCGTCCCGCATCAGCAACACCACCTTCGCTTCCGGAAAGCGCTGCACGATTGCTCCTATGTGATGGATGTGCCGCGGGGTCTTCTCCACCCAACGGGCTTTGCCGGCCTGCCGGGTTGCGGCGTTGAAGCTGCGGACGAACCAATCCGCATCGGCAGCACTTCGTTCCATCAGCGAGGACTCATAAGGGACGCAGAAGAGCCGGGAATGTGCGCTGAGGATCGACAACACCAGCGTCGTCCCGCTGTGGCCGCAGCCCACGATGAACACCGGCCCCCCTTCCGCAGTCGCCGGCGCAGTTCCCATGCGCTTCCTGAGGGCATAGAGCGGACGCCGCGTGACCGCCGCGGCCGCCCCCCGCACCCGCCGGCTCACACCCACTGGCGTGTCCGAAACCGTTCCAGCAGTGGGGCCACTGCGTTTCGGGGGGCCGGATACACTGCACACCCAGGTGCAGTCCGGTCTGAGTCCGGCCGGACGCCACGGGTTCGAGGGGCGCCATGACCGGAAGACCGTCCAGGAGCGCTGGAGCTGCAGCTCGACCGGGCTGGGCACCACGTCGCGTCGCCCATTCCCACTCCGGCGTGCAGAGTTACGTCTATCTGGTTGTTCGCGGCGGCGAGTTCCTCGGCAGCGTGCACATCCCCGTTCAAGATCTGAATCATGTGCTCGGCCTCGACCTGCCGGAAGGCGACGAAAAGGCGGGACCCGCGGTCAGCGCCCACCGCAACCAGCTCGTGCGATACGTGGCCGATCATCTCATGGTTGGAGATCTCGAGACCGGGTGGCAGCTCGAGTTCGGGAGAGATCGAGTGCTCACGAGCGCCCACGGCACGTACGCCATCCTCGAATTTCGCGTCGCCGAGCGCTTCACCGGGTTCCCCAGCGAGGTGGTGGTCGGCTACGACGGGATCATGCACGCCCACGCCGACCGCACGGCCACTGTGATCGTCAAAACCGAGCGTGGCTGGGGCTCGTTCCGTAGGGCGCCAGAGATCGCACGCACGTTCTCGTCGGAGAACACGAGGCACATCTTTCCGGTGCGTGCGGAGACGTTCGGCGGTGACGTCACTGGAACCGCCGCAGTCATGGGGCGACGCCTGGTGAAGAAGGGCCGCGGCCTGGTCCGCCGGCTGACGTCGTCCGGCCGCTAGCGCCCGGCTCATCCCAGCGCCGCGGCCAGCTCGGCCACCGTCGGGGTCTCGAAGAACTGCCGAGGAGTGATCGAGAACCCGGCCTCGTGGGCCCGGGCGATGATTCGGATGCTCAGGATCGAGTCTCCCCCCAACTCGAAGAAGTCGTCGGTCGCAGCCACCGATGGCAGTCCCAGCACCTCGGCCCAGATCGCAGCGAGGGTCTCCTCCGCGTCGGTCATCGGAGCCGCGGGGCCGCTCCCGGCGACTGCGGTGGACAGATCGGGAGCCGGCAGCCGGTTGCGATCGATCTTGCCGGTGGCGCCCTTCGGCATCGTATCGAGCGTGACCACCACGGAAGGCACCATGACCTCGGGGAGGCGCTCCGCCAGATGACGCCGAAGGTCGTCGCCGGCAACCGTGGACTCGGCGTAGGCCACGAGGATCGGAGCTGAGGCGTCGGTGCGGACCACGGCGGCGACCGCCCGCACGCCAGGATGATCTTGCAGCACCATCTCGATCTCGCTGAGTTCGATCCGCTGGCCGCGGACCTTGACTTGATGGTCAAGCCTTCCGAGGAGGTCCAGGGTCCCGTCCGGGCGAAAGCGAGCCATGTCTCCGGTCCGGTAGATCCGCTCCTCCCCCACCTCCGGAACGTCGATCGTCACGAATTGCTGCTCCGTCAACTCAGGGTGTCCGAGATAGCCGGCGGTGAGTCCAGCTCCGGCGACGCACAGCTCACCGGGAACGCCGACGGGTACCGGACGCATCGCGGCGTCCAAGACGTAGACGCGCGCATTCGGAATCGGTCGACCTATCGGGATGCGCGCGGGGAGCTCACCATGACGCCGCTTGGCATCCGCAGCGGTGACCGTATGTGCGGTGCACCACACCGTGGCTTCGGTCGGCCCATACTCGTTGACGAGCAGCGTCGCGGCCTGCTTGGCGTGATGCCGCTCGGCGAGGGCCGGCGGGCACGCCTCGCCCGCCACCATCATGACTTCGAGCGACTCGAGCTGCCCGGGAGCAGCGTGTTCGAGGAGAAGGTCGTACACAGCCGGAAGCGCCAGCGTGTGCGTGACATGATGCCCCTCGATCAGCGAGGCGAGATGGCGCACGTCCTGCTCCATCCGCGGTGCCGGGAGAACGATCGTTCCTGCGTCGTAGAGCGTCCAGAACAGCCCCACGAGGGAGCTGTCGAAGATGAACGGGGAGACGAGAAGGAACGCACCGACCCGGCCCGGGTAGACCGTCCGTCGCACGTGCGTCGATGCCACCAGGTTCTGGTGAGTGACGGCCACCCCTTTGGGCCGGCCCGTGGAGCCCGACGTGAAGAGGACGTAGGCGAGGTCCTCGGGTCGGGCCGCCGGCATCGCCCGAGCGGCCGCCTCAGCCGGGGGTGCGGTGACGATCGCGGCGCGCCGGTCGAGCACCACGATTGGAAGCGCCGGCGACGGCTCCACCGTCGCTCCATCGGCGACGATGATCGCAGCGGCGGCGGTGTCCGCCAGCACGTAGTCGCGACGAGCGGCAGGCTGGGCCGGATCGAGGGGCACGTAGGCAGCGCCGGCGCACATGACGCCGAGAATCGCTGCGACCATCGCGGGCGATCGCGGCATGGCGATGGCAACGCACGCACCGGGCCCCACGCCGAGCGACTGCAGAGTGTTTGCAATGGTGTTGGCGCCCGACACGAGCTCCGCGTAGGTGAACTCGGTCGTACCGTCGGTGACCGCAAGCCGATCAGGCGCCGTAGCGGCAGCCGCCACGATCAAGTCGTGCATGGTCTGATCGTCCGGGTACGAGGCCGCAGTGTCGTTCCATGCCACGAGGATCTCGTCACGCTCTGCGTCCGGCATCACCTCGATGCTCTCGATGGTGCCGTCCATGTGATCGACCATCTCGACCAGGACGTGCTCGAGCTGCTGCGCCATCCGGCGGATCACGTCGCGATCGAACCGATCGGCGTCGTAGAGAAAGATGAGCTCCAGCTCCTCGAGCGGCATCACCAGCAGGGCCAGGGGGTAGTTGCTGCGCTGCAGATAGCGAACCTCGGTGGACCGGAGCCCGCTCGGCTCATTCGAGGGGACCGGAACATTCTCGAACACGAGCAGGGACGTGAACAGCGGCTGGCCGCTCGGCACGTCGCTCCAACCCTGCACGTCGGCAAGAGGCGTGGTTTCGTACGACGCTCCCTCGATTTGCTCGTCCTGAATGGCGTGCAGCCAATCGATCAACAGGGTGCCAGGGTCGATTTGCACACGCACCGGAAGCGTATTGATGAACATGCCAACGAGATCCATCGCGCCATCTACGGCAAGGGGTCGCCCCGCGGCAGTCGCTCCGAACACGACGTCATCCCGACCGCTGTAGCGGCCGAGGATCAGGGACCAGGCCCCGCGCAGCAGCGTGTTGAGCGTCAGTCCATTGCGGCGGGCTGCCTCCGAGATCGCAGCGGTCTGTGTCGCCGAGATCCGAACGATCTCCTCGGCGTGGTGCTCCGCCCACGGCGTCGGCAAACTCGTCTTCTCGATGCGGAGTGGCGTGGCGACGTCGAAGCCGCGCAGCTTGGAACGCCAGTGCGCTTCGGCTCCGGACCCGTCGTGAGACTGCAACCACTCGACGTATCGGCGGTAGTCGGCGGCCGGTGGCAGGGCAGGCTCGGCGTCCGCCCGCAACGCCGCATAGGTGCGAACCACCTCATCGAGCACGATCCCCATCGACCAGCCGTCTACGACGATATGGTGATGACTCCACACGAACTGGTGGCGTCCATCGCCGATGTGGAAGACGGCGAACCTCATGAGCGGTGCGACGGCCAGGTCAAAACCGCGGTTCCGGTCGGCTTCGAGGAAGGCCTGCAAACGTTCGGCGGTATCCGGCTCGGCCCGCCAGTCTTCGATGAGCCACTCCGGCTGGACACGTCCCCGCACGATCTGCAACGGCTGCTCGCGGCCCTCCCAGGCGAGCAGAGACCGCAGCGTCTGATGACGCCCGATGACGTGGTCCCAACTTCCCCGCAGGATGCCGACGTCGAGGTCGCCTTCGAGCACGGTGGTGTACTGCTGAATGTAGAGCGGCGACTCCGGTGCGTAGAGCGTGTGGAACAAGATGCCCTCTTGCACAGGCGTCAGCGGATAGATCGCCTCGATGTTTCCGCGCACGCTGCGCCTCTCAAGCGTCTTCGCCGAACGCGGCGAAGACATCGTCGAGCTCGTCGGGACTGAGACCTGCCGTTGCGAACCCGTCGGCGGCGAACCCGGCGCGGCTCGGTGACGGCAGCGGCGCCTCGGGTGGCGGCGGCGAGTCAGCGACGACCACCGGGGCCAGCGCACCGATCGTCTTCCGTTCGAAGAGCTGCTGCGGGGTGAAGGCCAACCCGCGGGCTTTGGCCTTGGCGACGATCTGGATGTTGAGGATCGAGTCGCCGCCGAGTTCGATGAACGGATCGTTCATGCCGACTCGGTCGACTCCCAGAACCTCCTGCCACACCTCGGCGATCCGCTCCTCCACCTCGGTACGAGGCGCGACGTAGTCGGCGTCGTCGAGGGTACGCAGCCTCGGATCGGGCAGCGCATCGCGATCGATCTTGCCGTTGATGGTCAGCGGCATCTCGTCGAGTCGAACCAGGTACGAAGGGATCATCTGCGGGGGCAGACGCTCGGCGAGATAGGACCGCAGCGCTGCGGATCCGAGCGTGGCATCGTCGCCGACGTAGTACCCGACCAGCCTGGACTCGGTGCCGCGCATCGCTCCGGAGTCTTCGGCTTTGATCTCGTAACCGACCTCGTCGAGGACGCTGCGCACCTGGGTGACATCGATCTCGTCGTTGAGCTCCTCGAGCGCCGCTTCGCGGGTCTTGTGGCCCAGCCGTACATCCCAGCTGTACGGCAGCGCATAGTTGTGGAAGTGGCGCTCGGTCTTGTGCACGAAGATGCCGGTGTTGTTGATGAGGCAGTTGGTCGAGCGGCCTGTGTCGACGGGCCGGACCCACGGCGCTCGCTCGTCGAGGAAGTGATAGAGCTCGGCGAGCCCCACGTCCCGGTAGCGATAGAAGTCGACGATCTGGATGGCGTCGAACGCGTCGTCGTTCTCGAACAAGTCCGTGTCGAGGTTGCGGCGCACCGCATCGTCGACGCGGTGGTAGGCGCGGCGAGCTTCGAGAATCGCCTTGTCGACGTCGTCACGATCGACGATGCCGATGCGGAAGAGATCGGCGAGCCGGGTCTCGAAGATCTGACCACGGGACAAACCCGTCACGATGAACTTCAACCCGCGTTCGTGCGCCAGATTCATGCCCAGGGTGTAGATCGTCTTGAAGCATCCCTGGCAGACATTGCTGAACCGATCGAGGCTGTCGGCAAAGATCTCGTTCATCGCTTCGGTCGTGCCCCACACCATCTCGAGCCCGAGGTCGTCGACGGCGCGCCGGATGTTCTCCTTGGCGCCATCTGCGATGAAGCCGTTGTCGAGATTGAAGACCAGCGGCGTCATACCCATCTCGACGAGTTGATACAGCGCATAGGTGCTGTCCTTGCCGCCGCTCAGCAGCATGATGCAGTCCTGCCCGGCTTCGTTCTCGGAGGCGTGCGAGAAGACTTGGCGGAGCTCGTCCATGTCACCGAAGTACGCCTCGGCGTGGGCCCGATGGTCGTCGTAGAACCGGCACGGCTTGCACACGCCGTGGCTGTCGATATGGGAATCTGGGTGGTTCGACGCCAGCCCACACCGCACGCAGTAGGTCAGGTCGAGAGCGGCGCCAAGACGTTCCGCCTCCGACTCCACGACCTCAACGACACTGTCTCGAACGGCGGGGTGCTCACCGAGCGCCGCCTCGATCTCGCCGAGCTCGATGCGGAAGCCGCGCACCTTCACCTGGTCGTCAGCCCGGCCGAGGAACTCGATGGCTCCCGGCTCCCTCCACCTGGCCAGATCTCCCGTTCGATACATCAGTTGGTCCGTACCCGACGGATCGGGAACGAAGCGCTCAGCGGTCAGCTCAGGACGATTCAGATATCCGGCTGCGACGCCCGGCCCGACGACGCACAACTCACCGGTGACACCCGTAGCGACGCGTTGGAGGTGATCGTCCAGCACGTGGATCTGCATGTTGGCGGCCGGCGTTCCGATGGGCACCGAGGCGAGAAGGTCGTTCTCGGGATCGAAGCGATGGATCATGCAACCCACGGTTGCTTCCGTCGGCCCGTACTCGTTGATGATCTCGAGGCGCCGGCCCGACGCCGCCCAAGCCGCTCTCGCCACGGCGGCTTTGAGATCTTCGCCACCCAGGATCAACGTCCGGATCCGCGAGGTCTCGAGCAGCTTCGGTTCCATCAATGCAAGGTGGGCCGGCGTCAGTTTGACGACGTCGACCTGATCGTCCACGAAGACATCGAGGATCGAGAGGTCGTTGCCCTCGGGCTCCGGGTACACGACGATTGTCCCGCCGCTGACCACAGGGACGTAGAGCGAAGTCACGGTGAGATCGAAGGCGATCGAAGAGTAGAGCGGAAAGCTGGCTGGGCGGCCCCGCGCATATTCCGTTTCGGCCCACAGCACGTAGTTGGCGAGGCCGCGATGCGTCACCATCACGCCCTTGGGCTGACCGGTCGAACCGGACGTGTACATGATGTAGGCGAGGTCGTCGCCATCGATGGCGATGGAAGCAGCGCCAACCCGGGAGGCGGGAGGCCCACTCACCGAAAGGATCGGCGGCCCCACATCGGGAACCCTCGACCGCATTGCGTCGTCGGAGATCACCGCCGCGGCGCCGCTGTCCGCAATCAGGAAGGCAACGCGCTCCGCCGGGTAGCTCTTGTCGATGGGGACGTAAGCCCCACCGGTCTTGAGCACGGCCCACACGGCGACCACGAGTTCGGTGGAGCGCGGCAAGTAGAGCGCGACCCTCGGTCTGGCGACGCCGGCCGTGTCGCGAATGCGCTGCGCCAGCGCGTCGCTCCATGCGTCCAACTCGGCGAAGGTGACCTCACGGTCGCCCTCGACCACGGCGACGTGTTCAGGGTTGGCCGCGACGCGCTCGCGGAAAGCGTCGAGGACGGTTGCTGCCCGCGGCCTCGCCTCAGTGGCATTGAACCGATCGAGCGCCTGCTGCTCCTCCCGATCGAGGAGCTCGACCGAGAAGATCGAGGCGTCGACGTCGTCGAGAAGCGCATTGAAGAGGGAATTGAAGTGACGAATCAGCAACGATTCGCGGGCCCGGTCGAACAGGTCTCGACTCAGGTCGAAGTGCAACTGGAACTCGCCTGCCGCATCGAAGTCGTGCACCTGGAGCCGCAGGTTCTGGCCGGCGTCGCCGTGCCCGGGGTGGACCCACTCGGACGACATGGGCAGACCGTCGAAATCTCCGAACGATGCGTTGATGAAGTTGAGGAGCACCGAGTAGGCGCGGTTGTTGGTGGCCTGGCTCGTGCCCGGTCGTGCGTTGAGCAGGAGGTCTCGGAGCGCCGCGGCCACCTTCTCGAGCAGCGAGCGAAACGTCTCGTCGTGCTCGATGCCGACGTGCAGCGGCAACACCTCCATGAAGAGGCCGGCGGTGTCCTTGAACCGCTGCGAAGGGCGGTTCATGGCCGGGGCCAGGATTGCGAGGTCTCGCTCGCCGGTGATGCGGGCGAGCAGCGCAAAGAGCGTTCCGGCCATGACGCCGAACTGCGCCATTCCGCCCAACGGACCGCTGCCACCGATCTCGTCGAGCAGTGCGTTGAGCTTCGCCGCCCGATCGCCGGTGATCGTTTCGGTCACGCGGTCCGTCCGGGTGGGGTCGCCGTCAGCGGGAGGAACGGCTCCGTAGAAGCTCAACTCGGGAGGCGGCGTCGCAGTGACCGATTCCCAGTACGCCATGGCCTCGGCATGTTGCGCACCGCCGCGGAAGCGGCGCTCGAAATCGGCATAGAAGTCGAACGACGGGAAATTCGGCTCGACCTCGACGCGGGTCGCCGCCTTCCGCGCCCCGTAGAAGTCGGCCATCCGGCCATACAGAATCGCCATCGACCAACCGTCCACCACGAGATGGTGGAGTGATAGCCACCACACGTGACGGTTGCGATTGAGTTTCACCAGCGCAGTGCGCACGGGGCTGTCGGCGAGGTCGAACGGGCGACGAGCGGCCTGATGCGCCCATGCGGCGTAGGCGGCGTCAGGGTCGGCTGCGTCGCTGAGATCGACCCAATCGAGCGCCGGTTCGGCAGCGTCGTCGACGCGGCGTTGCGGCACACCGTCGACGTCCTCAAACGTGGTCCGCAACACGTCGGTGCTCGCCACGAGATCGGCAAAGGCCATCCGGAAGGTTGCGACGTCGAGCGGACCCTCGATGCGGAACGCCATGACCATGTTGTAGAGCGGCACGTCGGGATAGAGCTGTTGCCCGGCCCAGATGAGCGACTGCGCCTGTGTGAGGTTGGACCCGGGCGACGCCATCGTCATCTCACCGCATCGGGGGCAACTGCGCCGCGTTGCTCCAGATAGGCGGCAATCCTCGACACCGATCCGA
Organism: Acidimicrobiia bacterium; assembly: GCA_035458525.1. Lineage (GTDB taxonomy): Bacteria > Actinomycetota > Acidimicrobiia > Spongiisociales > UBA5794 > DATHZQ01. Next base: position 4,833 of record DATHZQ010000119.1, on the reverse strand, counting down.
ATTGCTCGAGCGTGACGTCGGCATCGGGCACCTTGATGCCGACGGTGCGGTCGATGTGGTCGATGAGTCGGACGTACCCGATCGAGTCGAAACCGATCGATGCGAGATCGTCGTCGACCTCCAGGTTCACGTCGTCCCCCATGTCTCGCAAGTAGGCCTCGATGAAGCCCGTCAGCAACTCGTGCATGTATCCCCCCGGATGATGGTCCCTGTTTGCGGCGCGGCAGCTCGCGACGCGTTGCCCCCGTGACGGTGGATTATGGCAAGTCCCGCCATTCCTACAACCCCAACAAGCGAGCCACGAGCACGCGCTGAATGTCCGAGGTGCCCGCGTAGAGCACGCCACCGACTGCGTCACGTAGGTCACGCTCGATTTCTGCATCGGTCAGGTAGCCCGCGCCCCCGTGAATGCGAATCGCATCGAGGCTGGACTCGACCATGACTTCGCTCAGGTGGAGCTTGAGCAATGCGGCCTCCAATGCCACCGACTCGCCCTGCTCCAGCATCCACGCCAGCTTGTAGAGGAGCAGGCGAGCGGTTTCGAGCTTGAGCTTCATGTCGGCAATGCGATTCGATACCGATTGGAACTTACCGATCGGTTTGCCGAACTGCCTGCGCTCCTGGGCGTGGGCGATTGCCTCTTCGAGCTGACGCTGCAGCGTTCCGACGTTGGTCGACAGGAGAAACGACCGTTCCACCGCAAGGGAACCGCTCGAGATGCTGGCCCCGGCGCCTTCAGGTCCCAGGCGATTGGCCTCGGGAACGAAACAATCGGACAGCACGACATCGCCCATCGGAACCGTCCGCAGACCCATCTTCTCGCGCACCACGGTCGTGTCACAGCCCTTGCGATCGGTCTCAACCAGCAACGCGGTCATCCCCCAGCGTCCCTTTGCCGGATCGGTCGTGGCAAATACCAACACCACGTCGGCGATTGGACCGAGGGTGATGTAGCGCTTGTGGCCGTTCAGCACGTAACCGCCGTCTGTCGGCGTCGCCGTCGTCTGCATCGCCATGTTGTCCGAGCCGGCGTCGGGCTCGGTCAGCGCATGGGCGCCGATGAGCTCGCCGGCCGTGAGGGGCGGCAGAAAGCGCTGCTTCTGGTCTTCCGACCCGTACTCGGCGATCGGCCGTTGGACGGTCCACATGTGGGCGGCCAGGGCCATGCTGAGCCCGTTGTCGCGACAGCCGTAGCCAATGGCCTCCATTGCCAGCGCGGCGGTCACGAGGTCGGTATCGATTCCGGATGCGTTATAGGCCGCCGGCACTGCCATCGATTGAATCCCGAACTCGGCGCACAGCTCGAAGCCACGCCGGTTGAACTCTTCTGAGCGATCACGCTCGCGGTTGGCATCGTTCAACGACGATTGCGCAAACTCCACGATTCGGTCGCGCAGCTCGATCTGCTCGGGCGTCCAAGAGAAATCCATCACTCATCTCCTTGCGCGACCGGGGTGAACGTGGCCGCCATCCATGTCGAGATGTGCTCGATCAGGCGAAGCCGGTTGCCCGGCAAGGTGAAGGTGTGATCGGCCTCCGGATAGAAATGCACTGTGGCCGATTGCTCGAGGTCGAGATCGGGGAACGCATCGAAGATCTGCCGCTCGTAGTAGTACGACAGCGGACCAAGGCCGGTGTAGATCAACAGCAACTCGGTGTGCCGGGCGAGCAACGACCGCAGCTCACGCTCGAAGCGATCCTTCGTCACCACTTCGTTCTCGAACACGATCACGTCGCCCCCAACTCCTGTGGTCGCCTCGCCCGCCCGGCCGAGGCGGTGCGCCAGGAAGCGCTTCCATCGATCCAGCTGGACAAAACGCGAACCATAGTGCTGGAGATTCGAGCGAAGCGTCGGGTACGAGTATCCGTCGAGGAGTGCGCATCCGACGATGCGATCATCGATCAAGGCTGCCCGAAAGGCGTTGAAGGCGCCCGTGCACAGACCCATGACGACGAAACGGTCGATGGATCTGTGTGCTGCGAGCATGTCCATCGCTTCGATCACGTCCTGGCGGGACCGCTCGATGTCGAGCAAGCCGCCATCGCCAGGAAGCTCGCTGTCTCCCACTCCGGACATGTCGAATCGCAGGCTCGTGAAACCGGCCTCGGCGAGCCGGCGGGCCACATCGACGTGGAGCCGGTTCGGGCCAACGCGGTGGAGCAGGCCGGCGTTGAGGAGAATCACCGCCGGCGATCCCGGGTGCGGCGCAGCGGGGGCCGTCAGCACCCCAAGCAGATTGGATCGCTCGCCAAAATAGAGCGGTCGCTCGATCATGGGGTCCCCCGCAACAGCTCGATGATGCGACTGGGTATCGCTGTCGGCAGCAACGCCGACTGCGCGGAGGAGAGGTCATCCCATGCTCCCGCATCGGCAACGACCGCGTAGTCCAGCTTCGCATCAGCGCGGTGCCCGAGCGCGGCCAGCTCGGGCTTCGGTTGCGACGCCAGCACGGTGGTCGCTGTATCAGGCCACGGCTCGGCCAGCAGATCCAATGCACGCAGCTCACCGCGCAGCGAGCGCGGGTAGCGGAAGCCGAGCAATTCGTCCCCGAGCACTTCCGGGGCGACGACGGGCCGATTCGCCAGCATCTCGCCATGCATCCGCTCCAAGTCGGCGAGGTGGGCGGCACCGCTCACCACGGGATCCCACGCGATCAGTCGCTGACATTCGGCACCGCGAGTCAACGCACGAGCTGCAATCGATGCTCCGAGTCGCATGCCGACGATGGTCAGTCCGTCTGTTTCCGACGCTGCGAGTTCGGCGATTGCGGTGGCCACATCGTCGGTCCACCGCGTCAGCGAGCCCGACCCGTCGGCTCCGAACGAGTCGCCCGTTGCGTAGTAGTCGAACCGCAGCACCGTGAAGCCATCTCGGCCCAATCGTCGCGCCAGGCCCCGCAGGGCCCGATGCGTACGCATGTACTCCCATCCGACTGGAGGACACACGAGAACGCTGTGGCTGCGGTCGGTATCCGGCGCAGGCACGTGTCGCAGCCCGAACAAGGCGCCGTCGCTCGGGCCGAAGAAGAAGGCACTGGTCGACATTGCCTCTGCGCCGTCCGTTGCGATCTCGCTGGAGTCGTCCCCAGCCGAACCGGCGGGTAGCAGTGCCGCCGCCTGCTCGAGGGTGTTCAGCAGGATCACGCGCGGGCTGATGCGCACGCCCGTCGCTTCGTGGAGGCGAGCAATCAACTGCATGGCCAGAATCGAATGGCCGCCCAGATCGAAGAAGTTGTCCCCCAAGCTGACGCGCTCGACGCCGAGGAGCGACTCGCTGATGGCAGCCACGAGACGCTCGGCGTCGTTGCGGGGAACCACGAAGGCCGCCGAGCTGACCGACTCGCCGAGCGTGACGGGGAGTGCGTCACGATCGAGCTTGCCATTCGACGTGATCGGCAGAGCGTCGATACTGATGAGATGGGGCGGCACCATGTAGGCGGGAAGCTGGTCCTGCAGATGGTTGCGCAGCTCCGTCAGGTTGGTCCCCGCATCGGGGGACGGCACGAAGTAGGCCGCGAGCCGCACGTCTCCTGGACGGGGCTCCCGCAACGCGGCTGCCGCCTCGCTCACCGCCGGGTGCGCCTTGAGCGCAGCCTCGATCTCGCCGAGTTCCAGCCGGTAGCCGCGCACCTTGACCTGTTCGTCGATCCTCCCCACGTATTCGAGCACGCCGAAGCCGCGCCAGCGAGCAAGATCGCCGCTGCGATACATCAGCGCTCCGGACCGGTGTGGATCGGGCACGAATCGCTCGTTCGTCAAGTCCGACCTGCCCCGGTAGCCAATCGCGACCCCGGTTCCTCCGATGTACAACTCGCCGGTCGCGCCTGCCGGCACCGGCGCCAAGCCTTCATCGAGCACGTAGATCTGTGCGTTGGCCGCGGGCGTCCCGATGGGCACGGACCCGATGTGGTCCGCCTCTGGGTCGAAGCGGTGGATCATGCAGCCGACCGTGGCCTCGGTTGGACCGTATTCGTTGAAGATGGTCAGGTTCCCGCCCGACGCCGCAACCGTCTCAGCGGCCAGCGTCGCCTTCAAGTCCTCCCCCCCGAGGATCAGGCTGCGGATGCGGGAGGTCTCGAGCAGCTGCGGCTCGAGCAGGGCGAGGTGCGAGGGGGTGAGCTTCACGACGTCGACGGCGTCGTCCGCAAAGACGTCCAGCACGGAGAGGTCGCGGGCGTCATGATCCGGATACACGACGACGGTTCCGCCCGTGACGAGGGGCACGAACACTGAAGTCACCGTCAAGTCGAAGGCGATGGAGGAGTAGAGCGGAAACGTCGTGGGGCGGCCGCCGCCGTAGACCTGGGCCGCCCACCACACGTAGTTGATGAGTGAGCGGTGACTGATCTCCACGCCCTTTGGTGTGCCGGTAGATCCCGACGTGAACATCACGTAGGCGACGTCGTCGCCGGAGACGGCCGGCGGCTCCCCACTCGGGGCTGCGGCGTCTTGCGCTTCATGCGCCATGACGATTTCAGCCGACGCTCCTCGGACCAGGGGCGCCAGCTCGGCCGAAGTCACGACGACGTCTGCACCGCTCTCATGAACCAGCTTGGCGATACGGTCCCGAGGATGGTGCCGGTCGATCGGGACGTACGCTCCACCGGCCTTCAGCACGGCGAGCACGGCTACGAGCATGTCGACCGATCGCTCGAGGAACAGCCCGACGAGAGGACGATGCTGGCCGCCCGCCAGGAGCCCGTGCGCCAGCCGATCACTTCGCTCGTCGAGTTGGGCATAGGAAACGGCGTTGCCGTCGTTGTCCCGCACCGCTACCGCGTCCGGCGTCGACGCTGCCTGGCTGCGGAATGCCGCCACGACCGACTCGTAGGG
>DATHZQ010000118.1:0-3592 GCA_035458525.1 Acidimicrobiia bacterium | reverse complement strand
GTAGATCGTCGACCGGGGTGCTCCCAACACGGCGCAGACTCGAGCCATGGGATAGTTGCCTTCCATGGCTATCTCGGCCGCTTCGGCGGCGGGATCTTGAGCCCCCTTTTTTCCGCCGCCCGGCGCAGGATCTCGTTCTCCGCCGTCAACTCACCGATCTTGCGCTCAGCGTCAGCCAACCGCCGATCCGACTCGGTGCGAGGACGTTTCGCCTTCAACCCGGCCTTACCGGACTCCAAGAAAGTCGTCTCGTCAAGCCGCCAGGCGGTGCACCTCCACCCCGACCTCACGGGACACGTCCTCGATCGCCTCGCCCCGCAACAGCCGAAGCACGACGTCGATCTTGTGATTCGCCGACCACCGCGGTCGAGACGGGTGATCCTCACCCTCGCTGTTGTCAACCGACATGAGCGTCATCGTCGCTCCTCTCTATCGGCTGTCCAACAACCCAGGGAGCGGGGGAAGGCCGAATGGCCCTTCTCCCGCGCCAATGGTCATAGGATCATGACGATGTCTCAGGTCGCTCGCGGAGGAGGGCAGTGATGTCAAGGCGTACAGTGACTCGGTGGGTGCTTGTCACCGCGATCATGGCGCTGATTGCCGGATCGTGTGGGGGCGACGATGACGTGTCGGCAGATGCCATCGAGGGCGGTCTCATGTACGACAAGTGGTGGACTGCAGCAGGGGTCGACGAGCCCTCGGGCGACCATCCGCTGTGGGCGACGCAAAGCACGAATGAGCGCATGGGGCCGGATACGTTCCGCTGCAAGGAGTGCCACGGTTGGGACTACCAAGGAGCCGATGGAGCGTACGGCTCGGGATCTCACTTCACGGGCTTCCCAGGCATTTTCGGCGCACGGGATGACTCCGCGGACGATCTCACGGCTGTGCTCACCACGGGCGACCACAACTTCTCCGAGCTGGGTGATACGGCTGTGGCGCAACTGGTCGCCTTCATCCAGGAGGGCCAGGCAGACTACGGACAGTTCATAGACTCCGACACGAAGATAGTTGACGGCGACGTCGACAACGGCGAGGAGCTCTATCAGACAACGTGTGCCGCATGTCACGGCGCCGACGGTCGGACTCTCAACTTCGGGGATGACGAGGAACCCGAGTACTTAGGAACACTCGCCCTCGATAACCCGTGGGAGACGTTCCACAAGGCACGATTTGGTCATCCCGGTAGCGATCCAGTGATGCCGTCCACCGTCGACCTTGGGTGGACTCTCGAGCAGGTGCGCGACGTCGTAGCCTTCTCCCAGACTCTGCCGTAGAGCTGGACACTACCGCCGAGAACAGCCACCGAAAACGGCAACGTGTTCAATATCCGTGTAACGGGCGAAGGGGTAGTCGTCAACGACTCGGGCAAGATTGTCTTCTCGCTAGAGGATGGCTGCTTGATCGACGTGAGGGGCCCGCACGAGGCATTCTTCACACCGCCCCCTGTTCTGATCTGCGAAGCCGTCAACGGCTGATGTAGCCGCGGATCTACTCGCTGTCATTGAGGGGGATCGCTTGGCGAAGCGGTCCCCCTCCTCGTGTTCGGCTGCCCATGACGGGCAGGGGAGGATGTGGGCGGGTATTGGTCCCGGTAGCCCTCAAGGACTTGGTCGAAATCCATCGCCACTCCGCCAGGAAGGCGTTGGACCCCGCCAGCGGCTCGCCGGGGCCACACGCCAACGTGCTGATCCAGAGCACTCGACGGGAGGTGCGATATCGATCCGGATTGGGCGATCGGCGCTGTCTGGCGCTGTCGCCCAGCGCACGCCGAGGTGAGGACAGGGGGGTGATTCGGGGGCGTGTCCCGAGATGGTCATCTCGCGGCGTTGACATGCTGGTCGGGAAGAATCGTCAGGGAGAGGTCGGTGATCGCCGTGGTTCGTGTTGCTCGAGCTGGTCTGCTTGTCGGTGGTATGGCCGGGCTGATGCTGACGCCGCCGTTTGCGCTCTCGTACTTCCCTGCGTACGGCCGGTCGGCCGGTGAGCGTCCTCCCGGCTGGCTCGACAACCTCCACGAGCCGCTCAGCGACCTCGGCGTCTTCGGTACCGATTGGGTGGCAACGCATACCCGGTATGGCAAGGCCGATGGCGTCGCCCTCTTGATCGTCACCGCCTCACTCGCGGTCGTTGTCAACGATCGACGCCACAAAGGCAAGTGGGAGACCCGAGCCTTAGGAGTTCGGTGAATACGTCGAGGCGTGGCAATCCGGCAGCGGTGGCTTCACGGTCAGACGCGACACAGGCCCGGACGCAGGCTTCACGCAGATGGTGTCGGCTGCGGGTCGGGATATTGTCGTCGACTTCCGCAACCGAGACGGCGAGGTGTTCCACACCGGCCGAATCACCGTACCCGGTGGTTTCGATGTGGAGGATCTTGCGTTCCGCATGCAGGAGCAGAGGCTCATGATCCCCGGAATGTGGTCATCCACCGACGGAACGCGTTTCGAGTGGGAGCCTGTGACTGAGCTTCCACCATTTGAGACACCGCACTTCGAATACGCCCCTGGTGAAGACGTTACCTTCGCCTTGGGCGAACCCCCGTCGGGGCAGCGTGCATGGGAGATGTGGCGACTCGGCACTGACGGAGTTCCTCCGGGCGTGCTGCCGAACCCGTTGCGGTGCAATGGGTCTCGGCGCGTGGGCGGTCGAACGACCCGGAGGTGGCGACCGATTTCTGGGTGTTCTCTCGGTCGGGATCTCGGCATGGTGGGCGCTGACGCCAGCTCGCCGCTGGGCGATATCCAAGCTGCGTCGGTGTTGTGGTTGCGCTTCTCGGCCGTGGTGACGATCACCGCGTAGGATCCATAGGGCGATGAGCCTCGTCTGCGTATGTGCTCCCCACGAGTTCGTTCTCGCGTCGTCGTGTTCGCGGCCACCGGTTGGGAGGTGGCCAGCGTCCGTTCTGTTGAGCCACGGCGTTGATCCCAGGAGGGAGGACAGACGGTGCTGATGCGGACGATGTTGCTTGCTGTGGTTATTGCGTTGTTTGGGGCCGCCTGCGGAGGCGGTGACGATCGTCGTGCGGGGGGCGATGAGTGCCGCGGGCTTGGCGTTCCAGACAGTGGTGCGTACGAATTTGCGGGGCGTGCTGGAACGATTGTCCACGTGCCAGCGGACTACGACCCCGGAATTCTGACTCCCGTGGTTCTCGTGTTTCACGGCGCAATGGACGAGCCATCGGACATCGAGCTGATCACAGGGTTCTCAGAGTTGGCGGACGAGGAAGGCTTCCTTGCGGTGTACCCAGAAGGAAGGGAAGGAGCCAGTCCGCGGGCGAACTCTTCCGACTCGACCCGCGGCTGGTCGCTCGTGAACACGCAGCAGGGAGGAACGCTGACCCCAGTCCAAGAGAAGATCTCCTCGTGGGCTCCATGGCTCACCGAAGGGGTGATCGACGGCAACCCAGATGTCGGCTATGTCGAGGGGCTCCTCGGCGAGCTCGAGGACGTCTTCTGCGTCGACAGGAGCCGGGTCTACGCGACCGGCCATTCCATGGGAGGCGGCTTCACGTTCGCCCTTGGCTGTACCCTCAGCGACCAGATCGCTGCGATCGGACCGGTGTCGGCGTTCGCGGTGAAGGATTTCGGTG
>DATHZQ010000117.1:0-9768 GCA_035458525.1 Acidimicrobiia bacterium | reverse complement strand
GGTACACGACAATCGGTACAGCTTCCAGATATGAGCCTCGCGAACTAGGGGTTTTGGCATAGAATCGCGCTTTCAGGCGGACGTCTGAGGGGAGGCGTCACGAGGGGGGCAAGGGAGATGCTGTGAGGCTCCGTCTCATTGCGATTGCCATAGTCGTAACCACTGTGCTCGCGGGCGCATTCGTTGGACGCGACCTGATCGAGAATGGATCAGGGGGCGGCTGGTCGCATGAAGCGGGCGAGGCGTTCGACGCTGAGCGAGTGCTGGCGTCGACGTTCGAGCGGGGCAAGCCGAACCTCACCTTCCTCGTTCAGGCCCGTGTGGGGGATGTCGACTCCCCCGAAGTCGAGTCTGCCGTTCGCGAGTTCGTTGATCGGCTCGAAGGCCGACCCGACGTCTCGCAGATCGAGTCTTACTGGAGCTTGGGTAGGCCGGAGTGGATGCGTAGCGACGACGGCCTCCTTGCACTGATCCATGCCCGGGTCGGGGGTGCGAGCGAGACCTACGCCAATCGGGCGGGGAATCTGACTCCTCTGCTCCGCACAGTCGACGATTCGGTCAGGATCACGATGGGCGGCGAGGTCGTCGTGCATCGCGACGTTCAGGCATCGATGCAGGACGCGGCGCTGCCGCTCTTGCTGATGGCGCTGCTGTCGCTGGCTCTCGTCTTCGTGGCGCTGCGAAATCCGGTGGCGCTGGGGCTCCTTGCGGCCACATCCTTGTTGGCGGTCGCGCTGACCGTGCTTGGTTTGTACGGCATTGCCCAGTTCCGAGAGATGCCTGTGGCGACCGTGATACTCGGCATTGTCAGTGCATGGGGTCTTGCCACCGCCAGTGGCTACGTGATGCTCACGAGGTACATGTCTGAACAGGAAGCCGGCGCTGGGCCCCGGGAAGCCGTCGTCGCCACGGTGAGCACTGCGGGCCGCACCGTCTCGATAGCCGCAGCCGTTGCGGCGGCGACCGGCTTTGCGCTTTGGGCGCTACCGACTTCGATGCTGCGGTCGACCTCCTACGCACTGGGCCTCGCTGGTCTGGCCGCAGGGGTCAGCGCCATCATCGTCCTCGGCCTCTTGCTGGCCGTGGTCGGCGTTGACGTCGTTCCCACCGAGGCGGGAACGCGCCGGCCACAGCGTTCCGATCGGGTCACTCGCTTCGTCGACAAGCGGCCGCTGGCGTTTGCGATCGGCTTGGTCGTCCTGCTCGTTCCGATACTCTGGATGAGCATCGGAGTGGGGATGGGCGAGCCGAACGCCATCTCCCTCAGCCCGGACGATCCCAGCCGGCAGGTTGCGCAGCGGATCAGCGCCAACTTCCCTTCCAACGACGCCGAAGCGCCCTTCGTCGTGTCGCCGAACGTCGTCGACTTCAGCTCGTCCGACGAACTCACGGCCGAGTATGCGGCAGCCCTCTCCCAAATCGACGGGGTCACGCGAGTCGATTCCGATCAGGGAAGCTTCACCGCCGGTGCGCGAATCGATGTGCCGTCCGCAGTGATCTCCCGGCACGTTGGTGATCAGAACGCCTGGTTGCTAGCTCCGGTTTCCGGATTCGGTGGGGGTCCAGCGGCGGAGCGCGTGTATGAAGAGGTCCTCGACGTGCAAGCCCCGTTCCGGGTACTGGTTGGCGGAACGGCGGCTCGTGAAGTCAGCACCGGCGACGCCGTTGGCGCCCGCACGCCGATCTTTGCCGGAGTCGTCGTGCTTCTCGTTGTGGCGCTGATGGCATGGTTGCTTCGCAGCGTCTCTGCCGCCCTACGCGGAGCTTTTGTCATCGTCCTGATGACCGCCGCAGGCATGGCGGTTGTTCACTTTGGATTCGCCGAGGGCGAGCTCCGGCGCCTGCTGACGTTCTCGACCGACGGCTCGGTTGCCGCAGTTGGTCCGCCGATAGCCTGGGTCATGGGGATTGGTGTCGCCTCAGCAGCCTCGATCTTTGCGTGGGGTGCGGTGCGAGAAGTCTTCGATCAGACCAAGGAGCCGCGTTCTGCGGCTCGTCAAGCCCTCGTGGCCACGCGCAACTCGCATCTCGTTGCCACGCTGCTGCTGATCATCCCCTTCGTCGCACTGATGCTGAATGGTTGGCGGACCGCGCAGCTCATCGGCACATCGACGCTTGCCGTGGGATTGGCCATGATGACGCTTGGCCGGTTTGTCGCCTTGCCGGCGGCCAACAGTATTGCGTCGCAGCGGCTGTGGCCGGTCGATCGTGACGGTGAGCCACGCCGTGTGTACCCGCGCACGCCAGGTCGTACGGCGCTCCTCGACCAGGCTGCCGCCGCCGAGGAGGCCGAGCTCGCCGCTGCGGCGGAGCTCGAGGCACAACGCCGCGCCGATGAAGAGGCGCAGCGCCAGATAGCAGCAGAGCTGGGCCGTGGCGACGGCCAGGTCGCCGAGTCGCCGGTCCCCGATGAGGAAGGGTTCGCCGAGTCCGAGCAGCCGGTAGCGCCGGCAGCCGTCGAGGAGTCGGACCCTGAACCGGTTGTGGAGCCGGAGTCGGAGCCTGAGCTGGTTGCGGTGGAGTCGGAGCCTGAGCCGGATGAGGCTGCGATCGCTGTCGCCGATCCAACCGTCGACGAAGAAGCTGATCGAGCGACCGAACGCGCCACCGAGCATGCAGCGCCCGACGCCGGTGAAGACGCCGGTGAAGACGCCGGTGAAGACGCCGCTGGAGATGCCGGTGAGGCGGTCGAGGTTGGGAGCGACGAGGACGTATCCGAAGAGGTTGGGGCGGGTGCTCTGGCAGATGGCACCGGCGCCGATCAACCCTCTGAGGCCGACGTGCCGATTGCGGCCGTTCCCGATATTGCAGACACATCGGAAGCCGCCGTCGAGCAAGTTGCTGAGCCCGCACCCGGCACCGTGGACGTTGCCAGTCTGACGGAGTCGGTCATTGCCGCGATCGAGCCCGTCACCCCGTTCACCACAGAGCTCAACTCGGCATTCGTGGCCAACCCCGCGAACAACCTCTCGCGCGTGATGGAGGCCATCCTGAGGGATGCGTCGAGTCGCGGCGGCGAAGAGGTGCTGGTCTACGGCCATGCGTCGCGCGATCGCTACCGGTGGATGGTCGTCGACTCGGGACCCGAAGCGGAGAAGGACGCCAGCCGCGCCCGCACGCTCGCAGAAGCGCAGCGCTTCATTCGCAGGGTGGGCGGCGTCGTGGAGTGCCGACCCGAGGGCGATTTCACCGTGTTCGTCGTCGAGATTCCGATGGCGAGCTGATCCTCGCGATCCGCGGCGACTGATAGCTGCCACACACCTGGTAGAACGGGGTCCTCCCGACGAAGGGCTCCCCGTCATGAAGTTCGCCTGGCTCTGCAGCCACGAGTCATACCAGCCGGAGGTGCTTGTCGACCAAGCCGTCCTGGCTGAAGACGTCGGCTTCGACGTCGTACTCGGTTCCGACCACTTCCACCCGTGGGTCGATGACCTCTCTGCTGCCGGATTCGTGTGGTCGTGGTTGGGTGCCGTGGCGGCGCGAACTGAACGAGTGGAGCTGGCCACCAGCGTGACCTGCCCGCTCTTCCACTATCACCCGGCGCTCGTGGCGCAAATGGCTGCGACGGTCGACCGGCTCAGCGGCGGGCGATTCATCCTCGGGGTTGGCACCGGGGAGAATATCAACTCGGGTCCGATGGGCTTCGAGTTCCCCGGTTACAAGGAGCGCATCGCCAGGATGGAGGAGGCGCTCAAGATCATGCACCTGCTCCTCGACGGCGAGAAGGTCGACTTCGACGGCGAGTACTACACCGTCGACAAGGGCAGGCTCTACAGCCCGCCGGTGAGTGAGGTGCCGATCTGGATGGCGGCCGGCGGCCCGAAGTCGGCGGCGTTTGCCGGCACCCACGGCGGCGGCTTGATCACCAGCGTGAAGGTTCCGGCCGAGACGATGGAGAGGGTGATCCGTCCGTTCCAAGAGAGTATGGACGTCCGCGGCAAGGAAAACGCCCGCATCATGGCGACCCGCTGGCTCGTCTATGCCGAGCACGACGACGAGGCCTGGGAAGCGCTCGGCAGCATGCGAGGCCTGCGCGCACCAGGCCGACTCGAGGTCGTCGACCCGATGATCCTGCGGCAAAGGGCAGACGAGATGGATCGCGATGAGATCCTGGGCAAGTACACGGTTGTCTCTGACCCCGAGCAGATCATTGCCGCCTACACCCCGCTCGTGCAGGAGATCGGGGCTGACGTGGTCGCAATTCAGATCGCGAGTACTGATCCCGACGCCACGCTGCGGATGCTCGGCACCGAGGTGTTGCCGGCGTTGCGCGCCCTCGGCTAGCGAATCCGTCGTCTCGGCTGCGGTCGCGTCAGCCCATTGCGCGGGCGAACGTGCGGAACGCAGCTGCGGCGCCTTCGTAGATCCCCCGCGAGTGGGCGAACAGGGCAATTTCGAACTCGTGGTCCGCAAGGTGGCGCAGACTTGCATCGAAAGTCGGCGTCGACGCGTTCATGTAGCCGCGTCGGACGGCCCCGCGGCGGTTGGCGACGGCGGCGTCACCGGCGAAGAGCACACCACCGGCGCGGTCGAGCAGATAGGAGACATGGCCTGGCGTGTGCCCCGGCGTATCGATAACCCCCAGATCGCCGGGCAGACCTTCGGACGAAGCTTCGGTGACCTCCACGTCGACCTCGACCGGTGCCGCGCTCGGCACGAAGCGAAACAGCGGTCTGAGGAACGAGAACCGATCGAACATGGGCGGAGGCGTCGTCGGCTCCTCGCCCCGGATCGCGGCGGCCTCTCCCGGCGATGCGAACAGGGCAGCGCCCGACCGCTGCTTCACCGCAGCCGCCGAACCGACGTGGTCGGAATGGGAATGCGTGATCAGGATGGCCCGCAGATCCTGCGGTGCCCGGCCAATCTTCTGCAGCGCCTCGAGCACTGCGCCGTCTCGCTTGGGCATGCCGGTGTCGACCAGCGTGACGCCCTCGTCGCCGTCGATCAGAAACGCTCGCGACGGGCCGCTGATCTCGTGTACTCCTGGGATGCGTCCGTCCATGTCGCTCAACCCTTCGGGTAGCCCACCGTGGTCAACGCATCGCCGATCTCGTCGAGGATCGCCGGATCGTCGATGGTGGCGGGCATCTTCCAGGTCTCCCCGTCGGCGATCCGGCGCATGGTGCCGCGCAGGATCTTCCCCGACCTCGTCTTGGGGAGGCGGTTGACGACGATCGCCTGCTTGAACGCGGCCACCGGCCCGATGCGCTCGCGCATCAGTGCTACGAGCTCGGAAGAGATCGTCTCGTACGGCCGCTCGACGCCGGCATTCAGCACCACGAACCCCACCGGAAGCTGACCCTTGAGCTGGTCGGCGACACCGATCACCGCGCATTCGGCGACGTCGGGGTGGTCGGCGAGTACCTCCTCCATGGCGCCGGTGGACAGCCGATGACCGGCGACGTTGATGATGTCGTCGATTCGGCTCATGATCGCCAGGTAGCCGTCCTCGTCCTTGTATCCGGCGTCCGAGGTCAGGTAATAGCCCGGGTAGCGCTCGAGGTACGAGTCGATGTAGCGCTGGTCGGCGTTCCACAACGTCGGGAGGCACCCCGGCGGGAGAGGCAGCCTGACCACGATCGCTCCGATGTCACCTGCTGCGACTTCCTCGCCGTCGTCGTCGAGCACCCGGATGTCGTAACCGGGGACTGCAACGGTTGGCGAGCCGGGCTTCACCGGAAGCGGCTCGATCCCCACCGGGTTGGCGGCAACCGGCCAGCCCGTCTCGGTCTGCCACCAGTGGTCGATGACGGGCACGCCCAGCTTGGCCTCCGCCCAATGCAGGGTGTCGGGGTCGCACCTTTCGCCCGCGAGGAACAGCGTGCGGAAGCCCCGCAGGTCGTAGCGCTGCAGATGCTTCGCTTCCGGGTCGTCGCGCTTGATGGCGCGAAACGCAGTCGGTGCGGTGAACAGCACGCTCACGCCATGCTGGGAGATCACTCGCCAGAAGGCGCCCGGATCGGGTGTGCCGACGGGCTTTCCCTCGTACAGGACCGTGGTGCAGCCGTGGAGGAGCGGGGCGTAGACGATGTAGGAGTGGCCGACAACCCAACCGACGTCCGACGCCGCCCAATACACCTCGCCCGGGTCGACGCCATAGATGTTCTTCATCGACCACGCCAGGGCGACCGCATGCCCGCCGTTGTCCCGCACGACGCCCTTCGGTTCCCCTGTTGTGCCCGACGTGTAGAGGATGTAGAGGGGGTCGGTGGCGGCGAGAGGCAGGGGCGGCACCGGCTCCGCGGTTTCGACGACCTCGGTCCAGTCGTGGTCGCGACCGTCGACCATGGAAGCATGCGCCTGCGGCCGTTGCAGGATCACGCAGTGGGCCGGCGGATGCTCCGCGAGGTCGATCGCCCGGTCGAGCAGCGGCTTGTACTCGACGATGCGGCCCGGCTCGATGCCGCACGAGGCCGACAACACCACCTTGGGAGTGGCGTCGTCGATGCGGGTCGCCAGCTCGTTGGCCGCAAAGCCACCAAACACGACAGAGTGGATGGCGCCGATGCGGGCACATGCCAGCATCGCCATGGCCGCTTCGGGGATCATCGGCATGTAGACGATCACCCGGTCCCCTTTGGTCACACCGAGAGATGTCAGCGCGCCTGCGAGCCGGGCAACCGCGTCTCGCAGTTCTCGATAGGTGAACGTGCGAATCGTGTCGGTCACGGGGCTGTCGTACACGAGGGCGAGTTGGTCGGCCCTCCCGCCGTCGACGTGCCGGTCGAGAGCGTTGTGACACGTATTCATCACGCCGTCCGGAAACCACGTGTACAGCGGGGCGGCGGTGTCATCGAGGATGCGAGTTGGAGGGGTGTCCCATTCGATGGCGGCGGCGGCCTCGGCCCAGAAGCCCTCCGGGTCGTGCAGGGACCGTTCGTAGACCTCCTTGTAATCCACTGCATGCTCCTCTCGATGGGGCGCGATCTCGCCATGTTCGCCCGGCGACGCACCGCTGGACAGGTGCGATCGACCCGGCCGGGTGCGTCAGAAGCTACTCGGAGGCAGCGGTGTCGTGCTCGGGGACATCGATGGCCGGCAGTCCGTCGATGCTCGCCCGGTTCTTTTCGGCGCGATATGCGGCGAGCTCCTCGTCGCTGCGGGCGCCGACCCACTCCGTGAGCCGGCTGCGCTGTTCGACCAGTTCCATATGGGGCACGCCGAAACCGCAGGAGTCGGCAATCCGATCGACCCGGACCCGTACGATGTTGCGGGCGCGGTATTCGCCGAAGCGCGACCGCAGACTGTCCCACTCGGCATCGCCCGGGAACAACGTGTCGCCCCTGCCGTAGAACCGCACGATGCGGGCGGGGCCGTCGAAGGCGCAGAACATCAACGTGATGCGGCCGTTCTCTCTGACGTGTGCGATCGTCTCCGCCCCAGACCCGCCGAGGTCGAGGTAGGCGACCGTGTGTTCGTCGATGACGGCGAACGTGTCGTCGAGACCCTTGGGCGACACGTTGACGTGGCCGCCGGTCGCCGGGGCGGTTGCCACGAAGAACATCGGTTGGCCGGCAATCCAGCTAGCCATTCGCTCGTCGATGCCTTCGTACGTCTTGCCCATGGTGAGCTTGCTCCTTGCGTTGGACTGGCAACGGGACTTCGGTCTCTGCCCGGCCGCGCCGGCGCAGCAGACGATAGGGGGTGAGACGTAGGGCGGCGCTGATGCTTGTCGTGGTTGCGGTGGCGGAGCGGGCGGTCCTGTCGGGCCAGACCGAACGCATACTCGACGCTCTGCTCGCCGAGATCTCTTCTTGGCCGGCAGGACATGGGCATCCGCCTGAGCCGTCGACGCAGTAGATTCGCGTCCTTACTTGGCTGCCGATGACGGTGGCCACTGACGGCAGGAGCGGGTGGTGGATCGCAGCGCGACGGGTGGCAATCTCGGCACCTTCGTGGGCGTGTTCATGCCCTCGATCCTCACGATCCTCGGCATCATCCTCTTCCTCCGGCTGGGGTACGTGGTCGGGAACGCGGGACTGCGCAATGCACTCGTCATCATCGGCATCGCCACCGCCGTCTCGGTGCTCACCAGCATCTCGCTTGCAGCCATCGCGACCAACATCGAAGTTCGCGGCGGCGGCGACTACTACCTGATCTCGCGCACCCTCGGCATCGAGTTCGGCGGCGCCATCGGAATCGTCCTCTTCCTGGCACAGGCCGTGTCGGTGGCGTTCTATGCGATCGGCTTTGGCGAGGCGTTCGCCGCCGTTCTCGGCTGGGAGCACGCCGCTGGGCCGCAGATCATCGCTGCAGTCGCGGTGTTGGCGCTCTTCGTGCTGGCGTGGTTGGGCGCCGACGCTGCCAGTCGATTTCAGACGATCGTCATGGTGGTGCTGGTCGCCGCCCTCGTGTCGATCTACGTGGGTGCGTTCAACAAAGTCGACGGCGGGCTGCTCGCCGACAGCTGGTCGGCCCCAGACGGCTCACTCGCATTCTGGGCGACGTTCGCGATCTTCTTCCCGGCGGTCACCGGTTTCACCCAGGGCGTGAGCATGTCGGGAGACCTGCGCTCTCCGGGGCGGAGTCTGCCGCGCGGCACGTTTGCTGCGGTGGGCCTGTCGACGGTGGTGTACGTCTCGCTTGCCATCTTGCTCGCGGCAACTGTCCCGCTTCAAACGCTGATCGACGATACGGGCGCACTCGGTTCGGTTGCGTCGTTGGGCTTCCTCGTCGATGCCGGCGTGATCGCGGCAACGCTGTCCTCGGCGATGGCCTCATTCCTGGGCGCACCGCGCATCCTGCAGTCGCTGGCATCCGATCGGGTGTTCCCGGTGCTGCACCCCTTTGCCAAAGGCCATGGCCCGACGTCGAACCCGCGCCGCGGCGTTCTGCTGTCGCTTGCGATCGCGCTGATCACGATCTCGCTGGGCAACCTCAACGTGATTGCCCCTGTCGTCTCGATGTTCTTCCTCATCTCGTATGGCTTGCTCAACTATGCGACGTATTACGAGGCCAACGCCGCCAGCCCTTCGTTTCGCCCTCGCTTTCGCTTCTTCAACCGCCGCCTGAGCCTGCTGGGCGCGATCGCCTGCCTTGGAGCCATGCTGGCCATCAATCCGGTCGCCGGTCTCGCAGCCGTCATCGTGATGTTCGGCATCCACGCATATCTGGCGCGGCGTCCCCATCCGGAGCGGTGGGTCGATGCCGCCCACTCGCACTACTTCCAGCGGGCCAAGCAGAGCATCCGCCAGATGGGCAACGAGACGACGAACTCGCGGAATTGGCGTCCGCAAGTGCTGGCCTTCTCGGCCGACAGCGCACGCCGGTTGCGCCTGATGCGGTTCGCTGCGTGGCTGGAGGGAGCCAGCGGGCTGTCCGCGGTCGCCCAGGTCGTGCAGGGCTCCGGGGCGCTGAAACGCCAGGAGCGTGCCGAGGTGCAAGAGGCGATGCGGGCCGAAGCTTCGACAGAGGGCCTCGATGTTCACTGTCTCGCGGTGTTGGCGCCCGATGCGATGGAGGCGCTGCCGATCATCGTGCAGTCCTTCGGCGTTGGTCCGATCAACGCCAACACGGTCCTCTTCGGTTGGCCGGAGCATGCCGATCCTCGCGGTGTCGGCGACTACCGACGGCTCTTGCGGGAGGTCATGCGACTCGGCAAGAACGTCGTTGCCGTCACCACAGATCCGGCCCGCTGGGCCGCGCTCGATGACGTCCAGCCGAAGCGCCGCAGCATCGCCGTGTGGTGGAAGGGCGATGATGCCAGCAGATTGGCCCTGCTTGCGGCGTATCTGTTCACCAGGACGGACCAGTGGCACCGCAGCGGCA
>DATHZQ010000116.1:0-9503 GCA_035458525.1 Acidimicrobiia bacterium | reverse complement strand
CAGCAAGAAGCCGCCGCCGCCAACGACTCCGGCGGCGGCGAGCCTGCCGTACCGGTGTGCGCGGCGCCGCCGACCTGGACGGAGGCGTGCGGGGACGCTCATGGCTGACTCAATCGTCTCGCTTCGGGAAAGACGAGGGCTACCACCGTCGGTCCCGAAGCTCTGGCTACGGGATCCCGCCGGCGGGTAGGGTGCCGTCCCACAGATCCAGGAGTCGGTCATGGGCGGGCGATATCGCACCGAAGCCACCTACGCCGCAACACGATTGCCGGTCGAGCTGGCGTCGACGCTGCTCCCCGCCGCCTACCACGACCCTGAGTATCACGCTGCCGAACTCGAGGCGCTGTGGCGTCGCAGCTGGGTGTGCGTGGGCCTGGTCGACGAGGTGGCCGGCGCCGGTGACGTGATCGTCCGCACGGTTGGCGGACGTTCCGTAGCGATCACCCGGGACCACGAGCGTCGCCTGCACGCCTTCCACAACGTTTGCCGCCACCGCGGCTCGCAACTCGTCACCCAGGACCAGACGCTGAAGGCCGGCAGATTCCGGTGTCCGTACCACGCTTGGGCCTACGCACTCGATGGGGCATGCCTCGGCACCCCGCTGTTCGACGGCTCGGACATTCCCGCTGCTCAGCGAGTCATGTTCGACATGAGTGACGTGAAGGCCTTCGACAAGGCCGACTACGGATTGCTCCCGGTTCGAGTTGACACCTGGGGGCCACTGCTCTTCGTCAACCTCGACCTCGACGCCATCACGCTCGACCATTGGCTCGGTGATCTCGACGGGCGCTTCGCCAACTACGACCTCGCGGATTGGACGAGCCGGTCTGCCAAGACGTACGAGATCGAAGCGAACTGGAAGCTCATCGCAGAGAACTTCATGGAGTATTACCACCTGCCGTGGGTGCATCCGGAGCTGGTGAAGGTCTCCCGAATGGAGGACCACTACCGATACCAAGGCCCCGGCATGTACACCGGGATGATGACCAACCCGGTCTCGCAAGCCGACGATCCTGCCTGGCTGTCGCTTCCTCCGTACCCGCAACTGAGCGACGACGAGCTCGTCAGCGGGCGATTCATGGGTCTCTTTCCCAACGTCGCACTGTCGGTTCTGCCCAACCACGTGTTCGTCATGCTTCTCACCCCGACCGCAGCGCGCCATACGTCGGAGGAGACGCACATCCTCATTCCTCCATCCACGGACATGACCGAACAGGCTGCGACAGCGCTCGAGAAGCTGGCGGGCTTTTGGGACCACGTGAACCAGGAGGACATCGAGGTCGTGGAGCGGGTGCAGACGGGCATCTCGATGACCGACTACACCGGCGGCCGCATGTGCTACCGCTTCGAGGAGCCGCTCCACCGGTTCCAGAACATGGTCATCGATCGCATGGTTGGCGTCGATCGCATTCCCACGGGGGATGGCGATGGAGACGCGCCCGTCTTCGTCACCGGTTGAGATCGCCGGGGACGTGACGCCCTGGAGCGGGTCCTCTGCGCGGGAGAAGCCGGGTGGCCACAACGCCTCCCACGACCAGGAGTGCGATCACGCTGAACGCCGTCCAGACGTCGATCAGCGTGGTGATCGACGGTCCATCTCCCTCCCAGGGGATCGCGCGCAGCGCATTGACGATCGCGTCCTCGATGGCGGTGACCGCCAGGACGCCGGCGACGACACCGATCAGGGCAGCGACACTGACAATCGCCACAGCGACGGGCCGCTTGACGGCCAACCAGATCGCCACAGCGGCAGCGGCGACGATCGTGACGAGCGAGAGCCAGAAGATCAGATTGAGCTGACGCTGCCAGCGCTGTATCTCCTCGACTTGCGCAGCATCGATGAGCGCAAAGCCGGTGAGGTCGTCCGGGAGGGCTCGTTCCAGAAAATCACCGATCGTGGCCTTGATGCCCTCTGTGTCGATGCCGGTGATCCGGGCGAACAGGCTGTCGTCCGGGATGTCGGGAATCGCCTCGGCGATCAGGTCGTAGGTCGCCAGGATCGCCTCATCGAGATCGATGGCGACCGATTGGCCCTGGAGTTCCAGCAGCCCGTCGTCCGACCCCTCGATGAGAAGGACGAACTGCTCGTGAACGGCCGGCAAGGCCTCCGCCCAGATCTGCGCAAACAGTTCGGTCCCCACGAGGCGGGTTGCCACGCCGACCGCTGCTTCTTCGAGCACTCCGACGAGCGGTCTGGCGAGAACGCCCAAGCCGAGCGGCAGCTCTCCGGCCAGCTCGTCGATCGGGAGTGCTCGAATCGACTCCTCGGCGATCCACCGGGCCAATTCCTGGGCTCGCTCGGGGTCGTTGGGCAGATCCTCGAACGCCGCCAGCAGGATGTCGGGTTCGTAGAGCTGGTCGTCGGCACGCCAGGCCACGATTGCAGAAGCGGAAGCGAGCGCCACCGTGGCGGCCAGGACCCACACGAGCGCCCGTTCCCATTTCGAATGGGTTGGCGACGCAGCCTCGGCCGAGGGTGATGCGGCGAGCGTGGACATGAGGATCTCCGAAGGCGCAGGAACATCAACGATAGGGAACGGCCGGGCGTATGTCTTGGCCGGATCGGCGGCTGGGGGCTTCTAGGCTGACCCGGGTGCGTGAGCTGACGGATCACATTCTGCGCGTCGATTGGGAGCAGGTCCGGCTCGGTCGTGCCCTGTCCGGTCTCGTTTCGATGCTGGCTGTCGTTGCGTTCGTGGGCGCCGTCGACGATGTCTTGTTTGCGGCCCTGTTGGGCACGCTGTTCGTTACCGCGGCCGGCGGCGGCGGAACCATGCCACAGCGGTTGCCCGGCATGCTGCGATTCACGGTGTCCGGTGCGCTGCTCGGCGGTCTGGCTTATGCATCGGCGGACAGTGCAGTCGCGGTCGCTCTGGTTCTGGGTGTCGCTACCTATGCCGGCACACTGGCTGCGGCCGCCGGTCCAACGGCCGCTCGCGCCGGCTTGTACCTCACGCTGTGGCCCTTGTTCGCGTTGCTGTTCGGGTCCACAGACGCCGAGCCGTGGACTGTCGGTGTGGCGTTTCTCGCCGGCGGAGTCGTAGCAATCGCGATCACCGCCCTCCGCCTCCGTTTTGCCGCCCATGGCGAATCAGCCGCCGGCGACGAGCCGGATGTCGCCGACCTGGTGGCGGGCGAGCGGCTCTCTCGAGCCGATCAGCTGGCCGCAGCGATGACGAGCCCGATTGGGCGGTTCGCATTGCTACGCGCCGTGGCTGTGGCGCTTGGGGTCGTCCTTGGCTTCTGGTGGTTCAGTTCGTTTCCGTTCTGGGTCGCCATCACGGTCATCGTGGTCGTGAAGCCTTCAGCGAACCAGAGCGCATCCGCTGCCGTCGAGCGAACGCTCGGGACTGCGGTCGGAGTCGGGCTGGCGGTCATCATCGCCCAGGTCTTGCCGGAGTCCGACGTTGCTGTGGCCGTTGCCTTCTTGGCCAGCGGCTTCTTGATGATCGGATTCAGCGGCGCCAACTACACGCTGTTTGCGGCGTTTCTCACGGCGATGATCGTCTTCGGACAGCGGCTCGCTCAGGCGGATGCTTTCGAGGCCGGCTGGGAGCGCCTGTTGGCCACGGCAGTTGGCGCGTTGGTCGCAGTCGCCGTCATCGGCATCGCAATGCGGTTGCGCCACGTCCAGCCGACGAGCGCAGAAACGTGACCGTGGCGCTCTTGGTCGAGCTCACGGGAGAGGAGAAGACACGTGGCGTATGAGGGCGGCAAGATCGTCAGCGAATGGGAGCGGAACGTGTACCGAATTCTGGCCGGTAGCGCGTTGGGATTGGTGGTGCTGGGCACCGTCGTGTACCGCCTCCTCGAAGACTGGACGTGGGTCGACTCTCTCTACTTCAGCGTCGTGGCGGTGACGACTGTGGGCTTCGGCGACCTCACGCCGACGACCGACGCTTCGAAGCTCTTCACGGTCTTCTACGTCCTCAGCGGCGTGGCGATCATCACCACCTATCTCAATGAGCGCCTCAAGGTTCGAGCAGCGCGTCGCGCCTCTCGGGATGGATGACGTCACACGTCATGAACCATGCCGGCATCTGTCGCTCGCTCCGCGTGGCAACGCCCTCGCGTGGGCCTGTCCAGTGATCGTTGCGATGCGCCCCGAACTCCGCCTGGTAAGAATGGATGGCAACGTCCCGGCTCGCTGCGAGATTCCGGTCTCCTACGATCGGAGCCGTACCCGTACCGATTCTCACGCCACCCAAGGTCGACCTGACGACACTGCGGGAGTACCGACTGGGCAGGATCAGGGAACAGATGGCGCTGTGCGACATTGCCCTGGTGATCCTGGCCAACCCGGCCAACCTGCGATACGCAGTCGACTGGCGTGAGTACACGCTGTTCCAGTCGCGCATCCCGACGTACTACCTGTAAATCCCTGCCGACGGTCCCGTCATCATGCACGGCGCCTACCGAGCAGAGCATCCGGCGATCGACGAGTTCCGGCCGGCGGACTACCTCAACGTGTTCGACGGTGGGCTTGGACACGCACGCAAACGCAGAACGCTTCGCAGCAGAGGTCCGCGACGTCGCGGGCAGCCACGGCAGGGTCGCAGTCGAGCGCGTCGCACCGACGGCGCACCGTGCCCTCGAATCGTGTTCGCTCGAAGTGGTCGATGCCGAGCCGGTGGTCGAGCTGGCACGCTCGATCAAGTCGGCCGAGGAGCTGGCGTGTATGCGTCACTCGATCGCGGTCGCGGAGGCCGGCATGGACGCGATGCGTGACGTCCTCCGACCCGGGGTGACCGAGAACGAAGTGTGGGCGAAGCTGCACCAGACCAACATCGCCAACGACGGCGATTGGATCGACGGCCGCATGCCGAGCTCCGGACCGCGGACGAACCCCTGGTATCAAGAGGCGTCGGACCGAGTCATCCAGGCAGGCGAGCTCGTCGCCTTCGACCCCGACATGATCGGACCCTTTGGCTACTGCGCCGATATCTCGCGCACGTGGCTCGTCGGTGACGGTGTGCCAACGGCCCTGCAACGGGATCGCTGTCGGAGGGCCGCTGCGGAGATCGAGCACAACGCCGCGCTGCTGGGGCCCGGCCTTTCATTCCGGGAGCTGTCCGAGAAGGCGTACCGGCAGGACGAGGAGTTCATCACCAACCGGTATGCGTGTTTGGCGCACGGCGTCGGCATGACGGACGAGTACCCGAAGATCTACTACCGCTCGGACTGGGACCGGCACGGGTATGACGGAGTGCTCGATGCCAACATGGTGATGTGCATCGAGAGCTTCGTGGGCTCAGAAGAGGGCGGTCCTGGCGTCAAGCTCGAACAGATGTGGCTGGTCGGGGAGCACCGCAACGAACTGCTCTCCCGCTACCCGTTGGAGAGCCAATTGCTCGCCTGAACCGGTTGCGGCGACGGCCACCGTCGGGCACCATGCACAGCTGCCGCAAGGCAGGCATGGACCGAGGGCGAATCGCATGGCCGCAGTGCAATCGATCGGGAACGAAGGCGCCTGGGCCGGCACGTCCACGAGTGCCGACCGCCCATTGCCCGCCCGGGCATCACAAGCGATGCACGCATGAGCGGCCCGCGCCGCCGCGGCCGCCGGCGAGCCGGGGCAACGGCCAGCGATGCCGCAGCGGCCCCCATTCTCCAACCGACGTTCGATCTGCCGCAGTACACGGTGGCGAGCGAGGAGCAGGCGGAGCTGATTCACGATGTGTCGCTGCGCATTCTCGAGGAGGCCGGCATCGCCTTCTACGACGACGAGTCGCTCGACATCTTGCGGCAGGCCGGGGCCCGGGTCGACGGCGATTCGGTCGTACGCCTCGACCGCGAAATGGTGGAGTGGGCGATCGCAGCGGCACCGAGCAGCTTCCAACACATCGGTCGCGATCCCGCACACAATGTGGTCGTGGGGGGTCACCACATGGTTCTGGCACCCGTGGCCGGGCCGCCGTACGTGAGTGATCTCGACGGCGGGCGGCGCAACGGCACGCTCGCCGACCTGATCAACTTCATCAAGATGTCGAACGTCACCCCGCGGTTGCAGAACCAGGGAACAGAGATCGTCACTCCCGGCGACGTGCCGTTTCACGAACGCGCACTCGACATCGTGTACGCCCACATCCGCTACGGCACGAAGCCGATGATGGGTCACTACCCAATCGGCATCTGTGCCGACGATTCCGTGGCGATGGCCCGCATCACCCATGGCGACGATGTCGTTGCCAACAACGTGGTGCTGCTCGGCGTCATCAACGTGTCCAGCCCCCGCCGGCTCGACGACCGCATGCTCGGCACGCTGAAGAGCTATGTCCGCGCCGGCCAGGCGATCATCTTGACGCCCTTCGTCCTCGCCGGGGCGATGGGCCCGGCGGCAATCCTCGGCACGGTGGCGCAAGCCAATGCCGAGGCCCTGGCGACGCTGACGTTCGCCCAGATCGTGAAGCCGGGAGCCCCCTGCGTCTACGGGCCGTTCCTCGCCTCGGTCGATCTGCAATCGGGATCGCCCGTGATGGGGAGCGCCGAGAGCCTGCTCTCGCAGTCGCTCTGCGCCCAGATGGCCCGCCGCTACGACATGCCCTTCCGGGCCGCCGGCGGCTATGTATCCTCGAAGGTGCCGGATGCCCAGACCGGTGTCGAGACGGTGATGTCGATGCTGCCGTCGATGATGAGCAAGCCGAACTTCGTGCTGCACGCGGCAGGCTGGATGGAGAACGGGCTCACGACCTCCTACGAGAAGTTTGCCCTCGACCTCGAGCTCCTCGGCATCCTGTTGCGGTTGGTGAGGGGGGTCAGCTGGGACGATGGCGAGTGGGCGCTGGATTCCGTGCTCACCGATGTGCCGCCGGGCGGGCATCACCTCGGCACGGCCCACACGATGGGCAGGTTTCGAGAGGCCTTCCATCGCACCGACTTCTTCGATCACGACTCGTTCGAACAATGGCAGGCCGCCGGATCTCGCGACTCCGCAGTCCGGGCGAATGCCAGTTGGAAGGCGCTCCTCGAGCGCTGGGAGGATCCCGGCCTCGACGATGCGGTCGACGCCGAGCTGCAGGATTACATGGCCCGGCGCCGCACCGAGATCGATCCCGCCGAGTTCCAATGAGCGGTCCGTGACCGGCGGGCGCTTCGACTTCTCGACGATGCCGGTGCTGAGGACGGAACGGCTCGTACTGCGGGAGATCTTGCTCGCCGACACCCGGGCGGTCTTTGCGTTGTTCGCCGATCTCGAGGTAGCCAGGTTCACTGACACCGGACCGTTCGTGGATGTGTCCGAAGCGGTGGAAGTCATCGATTGGACCGCCCAGATCTATCGCGATCGGCAAGGCATGCGCTGGGCGATCACGTTGGCGGAAGGCGACGGCTCCCTGATCGGAACATGCGGCTACAACATCTGGCGGCGGCGCAACAACAGTGCCGTGATCGGCTACGACCTGATGCAACGCCATTGGGGGCTCGGTCTGGCAACCGAGGCGGTGGGTGCGATGCTCGACTTTGGATTCGACCACATGGAGCTGAACCGAATCGAGGCCGACGTGACGGTCGGCAACGTTGCGTCCCAACGGGTGCTGGAAAAGCTCGGCTTCACGGAGGACGGCCTGCTGCGTCAGGCCGGACACTGGCGAAACAGCTACCACGACCTGCTGCTGTACAGCGTGCTGCGGGAGGAGTGGTTGCGGCGCACGGGGCGGTGACGCAAGCGACTGCCGACTCACCGATCTGGGTGCGGCACGGCGATGCCCTCGAGGTCGTCGATACCGTCGAGGCCTGGGATCACATCAACCAACTCGTGCACGTCTACTTCGATGCACCGTTCGGCGGCCTCAAGCTCGGGCGCGTCATTCTCAAGATCCGTCCCGACCGCATCGTGGAGCACCGGCCGGAATAGCCTGAGTCGGGGTCGCTACGATCCCCGGCAATGAGCGACGGTCCCCAGTTCGTCTACGCCGGGCGGCATATCCCCATCCGAGCGGGCGACACCGTGCTCACCTCGTTGTGCCGGGAGGGAATCCATCCCCGAAATGGGGGACCGCTCTGCTTCGGTGGCGATTGCCCCAACTGTGTCGCCACGATCGACGGAGTGTCCTATGTCCGGGCGTGCCAGACCGCGGCCACCGACGGCCTGGCCGTGGAGCCTCATCCCGACGCCGCGCAGCCGGCCCTGTCCTTCGACCCGCCCGATTCCGGGCACGTCCCCGTCACACATCTCCACACCGGCACCGTGGTGATCGGAGGGGGTGAGAGCGGTCGCACCGCAGCCGGGGCCGTCGCGGGCGACGTGCTTGTGTTCGACGCCGGGCATGACGAAGAAGTCATCGGCCTCTACCCGGGTCCGCTCGTCGTGGTGCGCACGCCAGAGGGCATGCGCAACGTGAACTGCGAAGAGGTGGTCGTCGCCACCGGCGCTTCCGAGATCCAGCCGGTTGTGCCGGGAAGCGATCTCGCCGGGATCCTGACGCCACGTGCAGCCGAGCATCTCGCTGCGGCCGGTGTCGAACTCGGACGGGTGGTTGCGGTCGGCGACGCCCCCGATGCCGTTGAGGGTTCACTGGTTCGGTTCGAAGGCGAGGGAGAGGTCGTCGCGGTCGTCACCGCCACGGCCGACGGCGAGCACCGTCACGAGTGCGATACCGTCGTGGTGGGCCTCGGGCTGTATCCCCGTAGCGGGCTCGCCCGAATGGCGACCAACGCACCGGTCTCGATTGTCGGCGACGCCGCCATCGAGCCCGCGTTGCCTGCTTGCCCGCCCGAGGGCATCGTGTGCCCTTGTGAAGGTGTCACCTTTGGCCAGCTCGAGGATGTGTGGCGTCGCGGCTTCACCGAGATGGAGTTGGTGAAGCGGGCGACACTCGCCGGTACCGGGACCTGCCAAGGTGGCGTCTGTATCCCGTACCTCCGCAGCTTTCTGCTCGAGAAGGGCAAGGAGCTGCAACCGGCCTTCACGTCGCGCCCGGTCGCCCGCCAGCTCACCATGGGCGAGATCGCCGCCGATTCGCACCTTCCGGTGTTCCCACGGACCGCCCTCGACCAAGCGCACCGCGCCCTCGGTGCCCAGATGGACCGCATCGGCGGCTGGTGGCGCCCCTGGACCTACGGCGACACGGAAGCCGAGTACTGGGCGGTACGCCAGCGCGTCTCGATCGGCGACGTCAGCACGCTGGGCAAGATGCGTATCACCGGTCCCGACGCCGAAGCCGCGCTGCAACGGATCTACCCAACCAATGTCGCTTCGATCAAGCCGGGTCGCTCTCGCTACGTGCTCATGCTCAACGAGCGCGGCTATGTCTTCGACGACGGTCTGGTGTGCCGGGAGCCCGGCAACACCTTCACACTCACCTTCACGTCGGGCGGGGCGTCGATGGCCGAGATGTGGATTCGGGACTGGACCGCGTCTTGGGGCTTCGACGTGCGCATCCTCAACCAGACGTTCGCTCTCGGTGCCATCAACGTCACCGGCCCGCTGGCCAAGCAGCTGCTCGCCAAGGCCGGGCTCATCGAACTGCCGTCGTACATGGGGCACGCCGACGTCGAAGTCGCCG
>DATHZQ010000115.1:0-27367 GCA_035458525.1 Acidimicrobiia bacterium | reverse complement strand
GGTCTCGGAGGCGTCCCACGGGAGCCGGTACGACTCGGCGGCTGCGACGGGTTCCGGTGCGACCACCATGAGGGTCGCAACGACCGCCAAACTCGTCACAAAGGTGCTGAGGCGCCACCTCGTGGCGCCGGTGAGGGCGTTCAAGGGGGGTTCGTCCTTCTTACCACAGGGGGCGTGTCACAGCGTTAGACACATCAGCGCAAAAGTCCTTACAAACTCCGTCCGGCGAGGAAGCTGATCGAGGCTCGCAACGAGTCATTAGATTCATCGAATGTCAACCAAACTTTTGGCCGGGCGTTAACTGAAGGCGACCTGGCGACGCCGGTAGTGTGGCTTGCGGCCAATAGAGGAGACGAGGATGCGAGTTGCCTGCCTTGGTGGCGGTCCCGGAGGCCTCTTTCTCGCGACGCTTCTGAGGCGGCGCGATCCTTCGATCACCGTCGATGTATTTGAGCGGAATGCCCGCGATGCGACGTTCGGGTTTGGCGTCGTCTTCTCCGACGAGACGCTGGAGAACCTCGCCGACGCAGACGGTCCCACGCTCGATCGTGTCTCCGCCGAGTTCCGGCGCTGGGGTGAGATCGACACGTTCTACCGTGGCGACTGGGTGCGGTCGACCGGTCACGGCTTCTCAGCCATCGCCAGGCTTCGCCTTCTGCAAATCATGTCGGACCGCGCCGAGTCCCTCGGGGCGAACGTGCACTTTGAATCGATGCGAACGGTCGACGATCTCAACGGCTACGACGTCGTCGTTGCCGCCGACGGCGTCAACAGTGCGACACGCCAGGCGCGGACGAAGGCGTTCGGGGCCGAAGTCGAGTACGGGGCGGCACGCTTCGTCTGGCTTGGGAGTCCCCACGTGTTCGAGAGCTTCACCTTCCTCTTCGCCGAGACCGAACATGGCGTCGTGCAGGCGCACTGCTATCCATTCGACGACACGACCAGCACGGTCATCGTCGAGATGTCCGAGGCGACATGGCGTGATGCGGGACTCGATGCCGCCGCAGACAGGAACCTGCAGCCGGGGGACAACGACGTCGCGGCGATCGCCTTCTCCGAAGCGCTGTTCGGGGAGCATCTGAACGGTGCGGGCTTGATCGGCAACAACTCGACGTGGCGTGCCTTCCCGACGGTGCGGTGCGAGCGATGGTTCGACGGAAACGTCGTGTTGCTCGGAGACGCAGTGCACACCGCCCACTTCTCGATCGGATCCGGAACGAAACTGGCGATGGAAGACGCCATCGCGCTCGCTGATGCGATCGTCGGCAACTCCGATCTCCCCGGCGCCCTCGCCGCCTACCAGGAGCACCGCCAGCCCGTGGCCGACAGCCTGCAACGGGCGGCTGTCACCAGCCAGGGTTGGTTCGAGTCGGTCGACCGCTACTTCGATCTGCCGAAGGAGCAATTCGTCTTCCAGCTGCTGACCCGCTCGCAACGGATCACCTACGACAACCTCGAACTGCGCGACCCTGACCTCGTCGGTGACACGCTGGCGTGGTTCCGCAGCACGGTGCCGGCTGATTTGCGAGCGCCGGATGCGGCAGCACCGCCGATGTTCTATCCGTTCCGGCTGCGGGAACTACGGCTTGCGAACCGCATCGTCGTCTCGCCCATGGCCCAGTACTCGGCTGTCGACGGCGTTCCGACCGCATGGCATCTGGTACACCTCGGCAGCCGGGCGGTCGGCGGTGCCGGCCTCGTGATGACCGAGATGACCTGCGTGTCGCCCGACGGACGCATCACTCCGTCTTGCACCGGGCTGTGGAGCGATGAGCAACAAGCGGCGTGGGCGCCGATCGTGGACTTCGTGCATGCACACAGCGATGCAAAGATCGGGCTCCAACTCGGGCACGCCGGGCGGAAAGGCTCCGTGAAGGTCCCGTGGGAGGGCGGCGGCGACCACACGCCGCTGGACGACGGAAACTGGCCGCTGCTGGCGCCTTCGCCCATCCGCTGGCATGCCGCCAATCAGTTGCCCCGGGGGATGACGGCTGCCGACATGGAAAGAGTCAAGGCAGATCACGTCGCCGCAGCGCGGCGTGGCGCAGAGCTCGGCTTCGATCTCCTCGAGCTGCACTTCGCACACGGCTATCTGCTGTCGTCGTTCCTCTCGCCGCTCACCAACCAGCGAACCGACCGGTTTGGGGGCTCGCTGGAGGAGAGGCTGCGCTACCCCCTCGAAGTGTTCGATGCAGTGCGTGCGGCATGGCCCGAGCACCTGCCGGTTGCGGTCCGCATCTCGGCGGTCGACTGGGTCGCCGGAGGTCACGAGGGCGACGACGCGGTTGCCGTGGCGAGCGCATTTCGTGCTCACGGTTGTGATCTCATCGACGTCTCCACGGGCCAGGTGCATCCGGATCAGGAGCCGCGATACGGCAGGCTCTACCAGACGCCGTTCAGCGACCGCATTCGCCGCGAAGCCGGGATTCCGACCATCACCGTTGGTGCAGTGTCGAGTGTCGACGACGTGAACACGATCATCGTCAGCGGCCGGGCCGATCTCTGTGCGCTGGCTCGTCCCCATCTCATCGATCCGTATTGGACCCTCAACGCCGCGATCGATCAGGAGTTCGCAGGGCACCCATGGCCGCTCCAGTACGAGTCTGGGAAGACGGCGCGCCGCCGGGAGCAAGATCCACTGGCTCGGATCACGTTCGATGACTGAGTGGCCCCGCCAGCTGCCGTTTCCGACGTGCCTGTCGGCGCAAGAAGCCGAGCGGTATGCAGCAGCGCGGCGTCTCGCGCGCGAGGTGCTCGCCGGGGTGGCTGCGGAGGGTCCCCACGGCCGGCTCGACAGGAAGTTGGTCTCCACTCTGGGAGAGACGGGGCTGTTGCCGCAGCTGTTTCCCGACACGCTTGGCGGAACCCAATCCGGCGAGGTGTCGGCAATGGTCCTCTGTTTGCTGCGAGAGGCGATCGCCACCGAGTCGCCTGAAGCGGAGACCGCCCTGGCGCTGCAGGGGTTGGGAGCGTATCCGATCCTCCAGTCCGGAACCGAGGCGGTGGCGCGACGCTGGATCCCGGAGGTTGCCGGGGGGCGTGCGGTACCGGCGTTCGCCCTCACCGAGCCGGGGGCGGGTTCCGATGCGGGTGCGCTCGAGATGCGCGCCGAGCGCGACGGGGCGGGCTGGCGGCTGAGTGGCGTCAAGAAGTGGATCTCCAACGCTCCAGATGCGGACGTGTACACCGTCTTCGCCCGCACCACCGCAGGAGCCGGTGCGCGAGGGGTGACGGCCTTCGTCGTCGCCGGTGACGCCGCAGGAGTGGGTGGTGCCCCGCTCGAGCTGATCGCCCCGCATGCCATCGGCACGCTCGAACTCGACGGCGTCTTCGTGGCGGACGACCACGTGCTGGGCGAACCCGAGCGCGGGTTCAGCGTCGCAATGCGCACGCTCGACCGGTTTCGACCTTCGGTGGGTGCCTTCGCCGTCGGGATGGCGCAAGCTGCCCTCGAGGCGGCGATCTCGTACGCCGAGGAGCGTCAGGCGTTCGGCGGTCCGCTACGGGACCTCCAAGCGGTGGGCCACAAGCTGGCCGAGATGGCTACCTCGCTCCAAGCTGCACGGCTGCTGGTTCTCGATGCGGCAAGGGCCTTTGACGACGGACGAGAGCCCCTCACCATTCGGTCCTCGATGGCCAAGGTGTGGGCGACCGAGACTGCGCAGCGCGTCGTCGACGCAGCGATGCAGATTCACGGCGCTCGCGCGCTGGAGCAGGGCCACCTTCTGGAACGCCTCTACCGCGAGGTGCGGGCGCCTCGTATCTATGAGGGCGCTTCCGAGGTCCAGCTGTCGATCATCGCACGCCGCCTCTACGACTGAAGCCGGGTCGGTCAGGCGGGGTCGGCGGGGTGGGATGCAGCCAGCGCACGCCGATCGACCTTGCCAAGGTGGGTCTGCGGGAAGCGTTCGACGATGACGATGCGGCGCGGGTGCTTGTACGGGTCGAGTCGATCGAGCGCATGGGCCTTCAGCTCGGCGGCGAGCCCCGGCCGGTCCTCGGTCGGGATCACAAACGCCACCGGTTTCACTAGGCCGGCGGCATCCGGAACTCCCACAACGACGCACTCGCGTACTTCGTCGTGCGCAAGCAGGCAGCTTTCGACTTCCTGAGGTGCCAGCCACTTGCCCGAGACCTTCAGGCTGTCGTCGGCTCGGCCGTGGTGCTCGATGGAGCCGTCGTCCCGGCGCCGGATCAGGTCTCCGGTGACCACCCACTCGCCGCGAAACGTCTCCGCCGTCTTCGGCAGGTTCTGCCAGTACCCCCAACCACGAGATCGCCCGCGCACCCACAATTCGCCGACCTCGCCGTCTGGGAGATCGTTGCCCTGGGCATCCCGGACCCGCACGTCGAATCCACGCACGGGCGTTCCCAGCGTCCCCGGCGTCACCGAACCGGGACGGTTGGTCAGGAACACGTGCCACATCTCGGCGGTGCCGAGCCCGTCATACAGCGGAACGCCGTACGCGGCGGTCCAGCGTTCGTAGAGCTCCACGGGCAGGGCCTCGCCTGCCGAGGTGGCGAATCGGAGCGACGACAGGATGGCGGTCGCACTGGCCTCGTGGGCCAACAGCTTCCCGATCATCGTCGGCACGTTGATCATGATCGTGGGCCGGTGCCGTGCGATTCGGTCGAGCACGACCTCAACCGTCGGGTGCTCGGGGAACAGCGCTGCAGCCGCACCGACCGAGAAGGGGAAGAAGAGGTTGGCGCCCGTCGCGTAGCCGAAGTAGAGCTTCGGGATTGCGAGCGTCACGTCGTCCTCGTGGTAACCCATGGTCTCATGGGCGTAGCGCAGGGTGGTGTTGAGGAACGACCCGTGCGTCTGGACGACGGCCTTCGGTACGCCGGTTGACCCGCCGGAGAACAGCCACAAGGCCGGATCGTCCCGATGGGTTGGCGCGCACGGAAAGGATGCAGTGTGGGTGACGGTGTCGCTGAAGGTGTCGATCAGTGGGTGCGCGGTACCGGCGTCCGACATTGCCGCCGCAGCCTTCGCCGAAACGTCATGCCCTGCGACGACGGCGCCCGGTCGTGCCAGCTCCAGGATCTCGGCGATGCGTCTTCGGGGAAGATCCGGGTTGACCATGACACCGACGGCGCCCAGCTTGAGGGTGCCGAACAGCGCGCCGACGAAGTGGGGTCCATCCCGATCGAGAATCACCACCCGCTCTTCGCGCCGCACGCCGCAGTCGACGAGCGCCTCTGCGTAGCCGGAGGCCAGCGCCTCCACCTCGGTGTAGGTCATCTCGTGATCGTCGAGCCGCAACGCCGTGCGTCCGCCACGGCCCTCCGCCAGGCGGTCGGCGAGGAATGTCTGGGCGATGTTGATCTGGTCGGGAAGCTGGTCGAGTGTCGTCATACCCTCGTTTGAATCCCAATGGGTGGACCGGCATGATACCGGGCAACGCCGGCAGGGCCGGAAGGTCTGAGGAACGAACCCGCCGCGGAGCGAGGGAGAGGGCATGAATCCAGGCCAGGAACCCGTCTATTACCACGACTACCTCCGCTTGGATTCCTTGCTCGACTGCCAGCATCCCGAGTCGGCCCGGTTCGGAGAGGAAGCACACGACGAGCTGCTCTTCATCATCGTCCACCAGGCATACGAGCTCTGGTTCAAGCAGATCCTGCACGAGCTCGAGGCGGTGCGTGGGATCTTCGACCAGGACGCGGTGCTGGAGCGACAGATGGGCCGGGTCGTGGCCCACCTCGGGAGGGTGGTTGCGATCCAGCGGCTGCTCCTCGATCAGATCGATGTCCTGGAGACGATGACGCCGCTCGACTTTCTCGAGTTCCGCGACTACCTCGTTCCGGCCTCCGGATTCCAGAGCCTCCAGTTCCGGTTCGTCGAGAATCTGCTCGGTCTCGAGTCCGCTTCCCGCATGCTCATCAACGAGGCCCACTACACCACCCGATTCGCTCCAGAGCACCAAGCCGCGCTCGTGGCGTCGCAAGAGCGTTCGTCGCTGTTCGACCTCGTCGGTGCGTGGCTCGAGCGGACCCCTTTCCTCCACTTCGGGCAGTTCGATTTCTGGACCGCCTACCGAGACGCCGTAGAGCGCATGCTGTCGCGGGACAGGAGGATGATCGAACAGAACCCGAATCTCACCGACACCGGCCGCGATGAGCAGCTTCACCGATTCGAGGCCACCGCAGGCTCCTTCGAGTCGCTGTTCGACACCGGTGAGTACGAGAAGCTCCGCGCCTCAGGGCTGCGCAGGTTCAGCCGCGATGCGTTTCTCGCCGCTCTGCTGATCAACCTCTACCGCGACGAGCCCATTCTGCAATTGCCGTTCCAGGTGTTGCGAGCCCTGATGGACGTGGACGAAGGCTTCACGACCTGGCGAGCCCGCCATGCCCTCATGGTGATGCGGATGATCGGCTCCAAGATCGGCACGGGAGGTACGTCCGGGCACGACTACCTTCGTGAG
The DNA here is from genome assembly GCA_035458525.1 of Acidimicrobiia bacterium. Lineage (GTDB taxonomy): Bacteria > Actinomycetota > Acidimicrobiia > Spongiisociales > UBA5794 > DATHZQ01. The sequence continues at coordinate 20,936 of DATHZQ010000115.1, read as the reverse complement.
ACGGCACAGCGTCATCGCGTGTGGACCGATCTGTTTGATCTTTCGACCTTCTTCATTCCTCGATCCGAGCTGCCCGATCTGCCGGTATCAGTCTCGGAAGCGATGCGTTTTCACTTCTCACCCACAGAGGCATGAGCGCCGTCGACCGGTTCTCCCTGGCCCGAGCGGCGCAGCCCCGCCACTTCGCAGCGCACTCGCACCACCTGTGGCCGGATGTAACGGCGCAGGCGCACCAGCAGGCCTGGTGGGACGCTGTCGAGCACGCCGATCACAAGTGGGAACGGGTCTTCGCCGTCGTCGTCAGCGAGGCGCAGGCGCACATCGCCGGCAGGTTGCGGCTGCCGGACGCGGCAACCATCGCCGTCGCAGCGAACACCCACGAACTCGTGACGCGCCTGGTGTCTTCACTGCCCAACCCAGCCCGCATTCTCATGACCGATGGCGAGTTTCACAGCATGCGGCGGCAGGCAGAGCGCTGGGCGGAGGCCGGCCGGGCCGAAGTTCACGTGGTACCGGTAGAGCCGTTCGATTCGTTCGTCGACCGGTTCGTGGAGCGAGCCGGCCGGCACGCATTCGATTTGATCTACGTGAGCCACGTCATGTTCGATTCGGGCTTCGTGGTCCCAGAGCTGCCGGCTGTAGTCGAGCAGCTGCCATCCAGCGCAGAGGTCGTGATCGACGGCTACCACGGCTTCATGGCGCTCCCGACGGATCTCTCCCTCATGGCGGATCGCATCTTCTACGTGGCGGGCGGTTACAAGTACGCCATGGCAGGGGAGGGGGCCTGCTTCATGCATTGCCCGTCTGGCCGGGTGCTCCGTCCGGTCGACACGGGCTGGTATGGGGGCTTCGCCGCACTCGAGGACGCCTCCGGCGGCGTGGGCTACGCATCGGACGGCAGCCGATTCCTCGGGGCGACGTTCGATCCGGCTCCGTGGTACCGATTCAACTCGGTACAGCGCATGCTGAACCGTGATGGGACCACAGTCGAAGGGATCCATGATCACGTGATGGCGCTGCAGGAGCGTTTCCTCGACGGCATAGGACCGTCGCCAGCGCTGGGCCGCCTGATTCCGGCTCGAGGAACCGTGCCCGATCGCGGGCACTTCCTGGCCTTCGCCGGTACGGATGCGGAGCGGATCGAAGCAGCGTTGCGCGGATGGGGCGTCATGGTGGACCGCCGCGGCGATCGGCTGCGGATCGGGTTCGGCATCTATCACCGCACGACGGATGTCGACGACCTGGTCGGTCTTGTCGTGTCGCCGTAGCCAGGAGCTTTGGGTCGGCGCGGTTGGTGGCGGTGATCCGGGGGTGCCGTTGGAGTCGGGTGGCGAGTTGGTGTTTGCTTTCGAGTCGGAGATCGTTGCGCCGCTGGTCGGCGAGGCGGTTGTGGTTGGGGTTCCGCTTGCGTCCGATGGGACGCCGATCGCGGATCTCGACCCGGTCACCGACGCCAACGACGCCGGCGTCTTTCCGACGGCGTCGGGGCAGATACCGGGTCCGGCCTTCGTCTTGGAGAAGACGGTGCTGTCAGGCCACGACGCACGATGCGCCGGGCTCGAGGCGACCGACGAGGTCGTGACGGGTGAGGCGGGCGATGCCGCCACGTTCTGCTTCCGCGTCGTGAACACGGGGACCACGTATCTGTTCCCCATCACCGTTATCGACAGCGCCTTTGGTATCACCGACTCCGACATGCGAGTGGTGTCTGGCGATCCGACGCAGCCGCTTGCGCCCGGCGCATCCATGGTGTTCGCGTACAACTACACGCTCACCAGGTCGTTGGTCAACGACGCAACAGCAACGGCAGTGCCAAGCGGACCGGATGGGAGCACGCTGACGATTCCGGCGCTGACGTCGGTGAACGACGCAAGAGTGGCGATCAGTGAAGAAGCCTTGCCTGCAACGGGCTCCGTAGTCACGAACCAGATCGCTCTCGGGCTCGCCCTGCTCGCCGCAGGAAGCCTGTTGGTGAGCTTCGATCGTCGGAAACGCACCAGCCGTTGATCGACGGCTGGTCGAGCCAGGCCACGGGGGGTGCGTGCCGAGCTGCACGCACCCCCGGATGGCTTCCGATCGGCGATCCTGCGACACTGGCCCGAGGCACACCAAGGAGCGTTCAGCGTGGCGGACTACACGAAGATCATGCTCGATGAGAGCGAGATGCCCACTCAGTGGTACAACATCATCCCGGATCTGCCGGCGCCGCCGCCACCGCCGCTTCACCCCGGCACTCACCAACCGGTCGGACCCGACGATCTGGCTCCCCTGTTCCCGATGGGTCTCATCTTGCAGGAGGTCGCAACCGACCGCTTCATCGACATCCCCGGCGAGGTCGTGGACATCTACAAGATGTGGCGGCCCAGCCCGCTCCATAGGGCGCGCCGGCTCGAGAAGCTGCTCGATACCCCCGCCCGCATCTACTACAAGTACGAAGGTGTGAGCCCGGCAGGGTCACACAAGCCGAACACGTCAGTGCCGCAGGCCTACTACAACGCACAAGAGGGTGTGCGCAAGCTCACAACCGAGACCGGCGCCGGGCAGTGGGGAAGCGCCCTTGCGTTCGCCACGTCGTTGTTCGGCATGGAATGCGAGGTTTGGCAGGTTCGCGCCTCGTACGACGCCAAGCCCCACCGCAAGACGATGATGCAAGTGTGGGGCGCGTCGGTGCATCCCAGCCCCTCCGAGCTCACGGAATCCGGGCGCCGCATCCTGGCCGAGGACCCGGACAGCCCGGGCTCGCTCGGCATCGCCATCTCGGAAGCGATCGAGGCTGCGGTGGCCGACCCCTCGGTTCGGTACTCGCTGGGCAGTGTGCTGAACCATGTGCTGATGCATCAGACCATCATCGGCGAGGAGGCGCTGTTGCAGTTCGCCAAGATCGACGAACAGCCCGACGTGCTCGTCGGCTGTACCGGAGGCGGCTCGAACTTCGGCGGGTTGTCGTTCCCGTTCCTCCGCGAGAAGCTGGCAGGCCGGATGAATCCGACGATCCGGTGCGTCGAGCCGGCGGCGTGCCCGTCGCTCACGAAGGGCGTCTACCGATACGACTTCGGTGACACCGCCGGAATGGCGCCGCTCGTCAAGATGCACACGCTCGGTCACGACTTCGTTCCGGATCCGATCCACGCCGGCGGGCTCCGTTATCACGGCATGGCCCCGCTGGTCTCACACATCTACGAGCTGGGGCTGGTGGAAGCGGAAGCGATCGGTCAGAGCGAATGCTTCCAAGGAGCGGTCAAGTTCGCTCGAACCGAGGGCATCATTCCGGCACCCGAGCCAACCCACGCCATCGCGGCGGCGATCCGTGAGGCCAACCGCGCCAAGGAAGCAGGGGAGGAGCGGGTGATCCTGACGGCGCTGTGTGGGCACGGACACTTCGACCTGGCCGCCTACGAGTCGTATCTCGGCGGCGAAATGGTCGATTACGACTACCCGGCCGACAAAGTTGCCGCAGCCATGGAACGCGTGCCCGTCATCGACGGCTGAACCCGCGGGGTGTCACCCCGTGAGGCGGCTCCCGACCGGCGGAGCCGCGGCGTCACCGCGGTTCTCCTCGTATCCGCTCGTGAAGTCGCTGAACTCGTTGTTCACCGTGTCGCCGAAGAACTCGACGGCGGCGAAAGCGACGAGGGCGATCAAGACGATCAGGAACGCGTACTCCACCAGGGACGCGCCCCGCTCGTCGGCAGCGACGGTGTGCCACCACGCAAGAATGTGCCTGCCCACGCGTACCTCCCGTCCTCTGCCCCCCGGGACACTCCCCCCATAATGGGACGACGCGCCTGCCATGCAGGCGATGGATCAACGATACGCCGACCCGAGCGGAGGTGGCAAGGGCCGGACGGCCCATATGCAGCTTGGTGTACGTCAGGTGCGGGCGCCGAGATGGCGCTTGAGGACATTCCAGGTCTCAGGCCGGCCGAGTTCGTCCTTCAGCGAGCGCAGGGTACGAAGGAACGCCGGCACGGCAGCCTTGGTTGACAGTGGATTGGGCCGCGTTACCTCTAGCACTCGTTCGTCCGGGCGGAACACGAGGACATCTGTATCGGGCCATGCGGCTCTGAGCCGGTCGAGCTCTTGCACGAGCGCTACGCGGCCGGCACGGTCGAACGCATCTTCGTAGAACCGCGCTCCTGGTCGTGATTCGGCCGCCGCCATCGGTGCGATCACGATCACGAGGTCCATCGGCTCGTTCGCCCCCAGGACGAGGTCGACGCTCGTGCCGGTCGCGAGCCCGCCGTCGGCAAACCATCTCCCGTCGAGCTGGACCGGCTCAAAAACCATCGGGACGGCGACCGACGCTGCCACGGCCTCGCGAAGCGTCACCGACGGGGCGGCATCCGTTCCGAACGGCGCCCTCCGACGTTCCTCGAGGTCGAATCCACAGATGACGGTTGGTCGCGTTGGCCAGGCACGCGCCACGGCGCCGACCCGCTCCTCGACCCAGTCGGCGATGCCGTCGGTGCAATAGAGCGCAGGGCTGCCGGCGACAAGTCGAAGGTCGGGCCGGGTGATGCCGGGCAACACACCGCGCCGCAGCCAGCGCACGACGCCACTGGGGCGGACCGAGCGTCGGTAGACCCTGGCGCGGAGCCGCCGGTTGGCTTCTTCTCGATCGTGTGCCCCGTCGAGGAAGGTCTCGATCGAGAGGGCCTTGCCGCGGATCATCGCGGCGGTGAATGCACCGCACGAGGTGCCGATGATGACCTCGGCCTCGTTGGGGTCCCACCCGGTTGCCATTTCGAGCGCAAGCAGGGCGCCGAGGTGGTACGACGCCCCGGTAATGCCGCCTCCGCCCAGAACGAGTCCTACCTTTGCCATCGCCGTCGATCATACGGTCGTTGGTTTCGGGCCGGGTCCCATGGGGCCCCAAATCGTCGGGACGACCTACCCTGCGCGCCGGATGCACGTTCGTTCCTATCTTCCGACAGATGGCCCGGCCGTTGATGCGCTGCTCGACGCCCGGCTGGCCGCAGACGGCCGCGAACCGCTGAGCGAGCACAAAGCCATGCGGATCGGCACCGCCGATGCCCTGCAATTGGTCGTTGAGATCGGTGGGATGGTTGTGGCCTACGCCATCGCCGCGCATCACGATGCAGGCGAGGGGCACTCAGCCGTCGAGATCGTCGTCACGCCTGACGAATCCGATCCCACGGCCCTCGTTGCCGTGCTCGGTGCGGAGGTTCGGCGCCTGGTTCCTTTCGGCGAAGTCTTGACGTTGTGGGGCTGGCGACCCTACGAGAAGGCGGCTGCAGGCCGGCAGCGCTGGCCCGAGGCGCGGCGCCTCCTCGAGATGAAGGTGCCGCTGCCCGTGCCTGGCGAACCGGCTCCGCCGCCGGAGTGCGTGGTCATCGACGTGTTTCGCCGCGGTCGCGACGAGGACGCATGGATCGCAGCCAACGCAGCGGCGTTCGCCGATCATCCTGAGAACGGGTCAGTCGACCGTGCCGACCTGGAGGTGCGGATGGAGCAGCCATGGTTCGATCCGGACGGGTTCCTCATGGCCTGGGAGGGGCGGCGGCTGCTCGGTTCGTGCTGGACGAAGGTCCATCCTGGCGGAGTTGGCGAGATCTACATCATCGGCGTCATCCCCGCAGCGCAAGGGCGTGGGCTCGGCAGGGCCCTGCTCCGCGCCGGCCTCGACGACCTCGCCCACCGGCAGGGGGCGACGCAGGGAATGCTGTACGTGGCGGGCGATGATCACCGTGCGCTGGCGTTGTACAGGCGGATGGGTTTTGAGACGGCGTTTGCGCTCTCCGAGTTCGCCATTCCGGCTTCGAACGCAAGCGGACCGGTCGAAGATCAGCCGAAGGGCTGGCGGCAGGAAGGGCAGTAGGCGTCGTCCTCACGGGTCTCGGCGCCACACCACGGACAGGGAAGATCGTCGTGCGGCAGATGACCGGCCGGTAGTACGACCGTCATCTCCGTCGCTGCTTCGTTGTGTCCACCGAATGCCACGATGATCCCGGCGAGCAGTCCCCCTGCGACCAGAATCTCGACCATCAAATCGCCTCCTTGACGAACCGTGCGCATCGTAGATCGCGCTCACTCCAGAACCGTGGATTTCGCGCTCTCGGTGGCGTGCCTGGCGCCGATGCGACCCCGTTACTCTGTGACGCTCATCCGACCGAAGGAACCCCGTGACCCTCCATCTCACCTTCCCCGACGGCTCCGTTCGCACGTTCGACGACGGCGCCACGGGAGCCGAGGTGGCGGCCTCCATCGGTCCGCGACTCGCCAAGGCCGCGGTCGCAGTGAAGCTCGATGGCGTCGCCGTCGACCTGTCGCGCCGGCTGACGCACGATGGTCAGATCGAGGTCATCACGGAGACGACCGATGAAGGCCGGCACATCATGCGCCACTCCGCCGCCCACGTGCTGGCGCAAGCGGTGCTGGATCTCCATGAGGGAGCGTCGTTTGCGATCGGCCCTCCCATCACCGACGGCTTCTACTACGACTTTGACATCGGGAGGGCTTTCACGCCGGAAGATCTCGAGCAGATCGAGGCGCGCATGCGCGAGATCATCGCCGAGGATCAACCGTTCGAACGCGAGGTGCTCGACAAGGATGAGGCGCTCCAAGTGTTCGAGGATCAGCCGTTCAAGACGGAGATCATCGAGGGCGTCGACGAATCAGAAGGCGCAGCGGGCGGCGAGGTCAGCGTGTACCGCAACCTCGGGTTCGTCGATCTGTGCCGGGGCCCTCACGTGCCGACAACCAAGCGGGTGAAGGCCTTCAAGCTGATGCGGAGCGCCGGTGCCTACTGGCGCGGCGACGAGAACAACCCGCAGCTCCAGCGCATCTACGGCACCGCTTGGGAATCGGAGAAGGCACTGGAGGAACATCTCCACCGCCTCGAGGAAGCCAAGCGGCGCGACCACCGAAGGCTCGGAGCGGAGCTCGAGCTGTACTCCTTCCCCCAGGACCTCGGGAGCGGACTCGCCCTCTGGCATCCCAAGGGTGGCATCCTGCGCCAGGTCATCGAGGACTACAGCCGGCGCACCCACGCTGCACACGGCTACGACATCGTGTTCTCGCCCCACGTGGCCAAGGCCGATCTGTGGCACACCTCGGGGCATCTCAGCTTCTATGCCGAGGGCATGTACCCAGGTCTCGAGATGGATGAAGGTGCCGAATACCGGCTCAAGCCGATGAACTGTCCCTTCCACATCCTGATCTTCGCCGAGAAGGGGCGCAGCTATCGGGAGCTCCCGATGCGGCTCTACGAACTCGGCACGGTGTACCGCTACGAACGGTCCGGCGTCGTTCACGGGCTTCTGCGAGCGCGCGGCTTCACGCAGGACGACAGCCACATCTTCGTGATGGAGGCACAGATCGGCGACGAGCTGCAAAACCTGCTCGACTTCACGCTGATGGTGTTGCGGGACTTCGGTTTCGATCAGTTCGAAGCCGATCTATCGACCAAGCCCGAGAAGTATGTGGGCGACGACGGGCTGTGGGAGAAGGCGGAGCTGTCGCTGCGCGATGCGCTCGAGGCCGCCGGTCTGCCCTACGAGCTCGCAGAGGGCGAGGGCGCGTTCTACGGGCCGAAGATCGACGTGCATGTGCGGGACGCCATCGGGCGCCGCTGGCAGCTCTCGACCTTGCAGGTCGACTTTGCCCAGCCCGACAACTTCGACTTGCACTTCACCAACCCGGACAACAACCAGGTGCGCCCTGTCATGATCCACCGGGCGCTCATGGGGTCGATCGAGCGGTTCGTCGGCATCCTGGTCGAGCACTACGCCGGAGCATTCCCCGGCTGGCTGGCTCCGGTGCAGGCGACGATCGTGCCGGTTGCCGATCGCCACCTGGAATACGCACGTCACGTGCAGCAACAACTGCGCTCCGCCGGCTTGCGGATCGAGGTCGACGCAGCAGACGACACGGTTGGCGAGAAGATCCGGCGCGCCATCACCGGGAAGCATCCGGCGGTACTGGTGGTTGGCGACAAAGACGTCGAAGCCGGCAGCGTCGGAATGCGGCTGCGTGGAGAGGACCACGAGCGCCGCGGCGTCGCGTTGGACGACGCCGAGGCCGAGCTGCTCGACCTGTGCCGGCCGCCCCGCTGAGGGGGTCGAATTCGTCGACCGCCGTTCGACGTCGAAGAGTTGGAGAACTTGAACACTGCCGTGGCATGCGTAACCTCTACGCCGCCGCCAGCTGCCAGCCCACCACACACTCTGCCCAGGTGAACGGAGTCGCCCCATGAAGTCCCTCGTCAACGCACTGTCTCGAGCTGTGGAACGTGCCCCCTGGGCGGTCATCATCGTGAGTGTCGTGATCTCGATGGCGTTGGGCGGTTTGAGCCGCCAGTTCCAACCCGAGGAAGACAGCAACGCCTCGTTCGCCCCCGAAGCACCTGAGCTGGATGCAGCAGACCGAATCCCCGAGCTGTTCGGTGAGGAATCGTCGACGTCGGTGATGCAGGTCATCGTCACGTCCGAAGCGGGCGACGTGTTCACGCTCGACGGCTTCCAGGCAACCCAGGCCATCGAGGAGAGCGTTCGGGCAGGAGCGTTCGCCGGGATCTTGGCCGAAGCGGTCGATCCGGCCGAAGGGGGCCAGCCGGCGGTCGTGTCGTTCATGACCCCGGTGTTCTTTGCGATCGGCGAAGGCGCACCTGTGCCGACCAGCGACATCGAGCTCAAGCAGACGTATGCCAACGCCATCGAACAGCTGCCGCCGGAGCAGGCCGGTTTGTTCGAGCAACTGCTACCGCAATCCGGGGATGACAAGGGCTTGATGATCATCCTCACCACCGGGGCGGAGTCCGTGGACGAGTTCGACATCTTTGTCGATCAGTCTGCCCTGGCGGCCGAGGAGATCCGCGCCACCGAGCTCCCTCCCACGATCAGCGCAGAGCCGTTCTCGTTCGAGCTGCTGTTCTCGGACCAAGACGAGTTCCAGAACGAGATTGCTCGGCTGCTGGGCACGGCCGTACTGATCATCGCCCTGGTGCTGACCCTCGTCTTCCTCCTGATCCCGCATCGCGCCTCGCGCCGCTGGCTCATGGTGGGTGGCATCGCCGTCGTCGGCACCGCCATCGTGCTCTCCATCTTGCCAACGCTGGCGACGGTGCTGGATAGTGCGTTCCCGGATGCGATCGAGGATTGGAATTCGAGTGCGATCTTCGCCGTTGCCGGGCTGGCCCTCGTCGTGGTGCTCCTCGCTTGGTCCTTCACATCCAAGCCATTGCGCCGCACCGCAGCCGACACGGTCATCACGCTCATCACGATCTTCTTTGCCATCTCCTGGATGAACGGCTTCGGCTACCTGATCTTCGAGGATGCATCCCCGATGGCGCAGATTCTGCCCATCCTGCTGATCGGTCTGGGCGTCGACTACTCGATCCATGTGACTTCGCGGTACCGCGAAGAGCTGTCCGGAGGCGCCTCGGTCGATGCCCGCATCGGCCGAGCCATCAAGACCGTCGGCGTTGCGCTGGTGCTCGCCACGCTCACGACCGCAGTCGGCTTCTTGACGAACCTGACCAACGACATCCCGGCGCTTCGGGAGTTCGGGCTGCTTGCGTCGATCGGCATCGTGGCCTCGTTCATCTTGATGCTGACGTTCGTGCCCGCGGTTCGGCTGCTGCTCGACCGCCGGGCTGAGCGGGCGGGAACGCTCGACCGCAACCTCATCAAGTCGGGCGACGAGCGCGCGCTGCCGAAGGTCATCGGCAGGACGTCGTGGCTCGCCAAGAAGGCGCCCGTTCCCGTGATGGTTGTCACCTTGGTGCTCGGCGGGGTGGGTTTCTACGGCTTCACCGAGCTCAACTCGGAGTTCAGCTTCCTCGACTTCGTCCCAACGACGTCGCCGCTTCGCGGAACGTTCGAAACGCTGCTGGAGGACTTCGGTGGCGGCTTCGGTGAGAACACGCAGGTGCTCATCGAAGGCGACGTCGCGACCGCCGATGCGTGGAACGAAATGGTTGTCGCCAACGGCAACATGGCACAGACCGAGAACGTGGTCACGTTCGGTGGCTTCCCCGCGGGAACGTCGCCCGTGGCCTCGATTCTCCAGCTCGGCAATGAGGCCTCCCCGACGTTCGATGCTGGGGTGGGCCAAGCGCTGCAGGCCGCGGGAGCCGATCCGAACACGGGCGCCGTTGCTTCCGGTGCCGACGTCCCGGCCATCTACGACGCGGCGTTTGCGGCTGATCCAACAGGAATGCGCTCCGTGCTCCACCAGGCCGGATCGGGCTACGACGCGGCCCTGTTCGACGTCACGACGCAGGCGGGTGAATCCGGGGCCGGCCAGCTCCGCATCGATACGCTCGATGCGTTCGAAGGCGTCAGCGATCAGGGCCTGTCTGTTGTTGCCACCTCTGACGAGATCATCAACGATGTCATCGTCACGACGCTGCGCGATTCCCAGTTCCAGTCGTTGCTCATCACTCTGGCGGCGGCGGCGCTGCTTCTCGTCATCAACTTCTGGTTCGAGGCGCGCCGGCCGATGCTCGGCTTGATCACGACTGCGCCGGTGGTTCTGGTAGTACTTCTGTCTTTTGCGATCATGGCGGCATTCGGCATCCCGTTCGGTCCCGTGACCGCCACGATTTCGGCGCTTGCCATCGGCATTGGGATCCCCTACATGATCCATATCACCCACCGATACTTGGAGGATCGCGATCGAATCGAGTCTCCGCTCGATGCGATCGAGAGCACGCTGACCCACACCGGGGGGGCACTCGCCGGATCGGCCCTCACGACCGTGGCCGGCTTCGGCATCTTGATCACGTCGACGACGATTCCGTTCCGTCAGTTCGGATTCGTTACCGCGTACACGATCCTGCTGGCGATGCTCGGCGCGGTCCTGGTGCTCCCCAGCATGCTCGTGCTCTGGGATCGCTGGCATCGCAATCGCGGTGAAGAGCCGTTCGACGCAGCGACGCTCCACGATGCGCTACAGCAGGAACCGGTTGCGGGCGAATGACGGACGAGCGCACCGGTCGCGGGATCGAGATCCCGGCAGAGGTTGCCGAGGCAGCCGGGCTGCCGGACGATCTCAATGCGGGAGCGCTCGATCTGTATCCATACGCCGTGCCGGATCCGGCCCGGCGTCGCCAGGCGGCCGTCGTCTACCTCGCAGCTGCGGTGGTCACTGCGGCTCTGATCTTCGCCGGGTTGCCCGCCGGCATGTGGCTCATCGTGGGTGTGCTCGTTGCGCTCGCCGCCTGGCACATGGCGGCGGGCTGGCATCTCGAGATTCGGGAGTGGAAGGCGCTCGAGATCGCAAACCGTGCCATCGGCTTTCCCGTTGGGCACGCCTCGGCAAGCCTCGGCTTCTACGGCTGGCGGTCGCGGCCGATATGGAACATCCTCGTGTTCAGCGCAGACGATCCTCCCGGCGAAAGGGGACTGGTGCGCATCGACGGGATCACGGGATCCGTCGTCGAGCAATACGCCGAGCCTGTTCCGGAAGGCGAGCTCTGAGGCGTCACCCGGCGAACGTCGGAGATCGCACGGGGGAGGCTGTGGGCCTGGCGCTGCTCGCTCGAATGAACAGCGTCAGCGCTGTTCGATCGGCACGAAATCCAGGTCGGTGGCACCAACGTAGATCTGCCGGGGCCGGCTGATCCGGGTGGTCGGGTCCTCGTGCATCTCTTTCCAGTTGGCGATCCAGCCGGGGAGCCGTCCGATTGCGAAGAGCACGGTGAACATCCGGGTTGGGAAGCCGAGGGCCCGGAAGATCAGTCCCGAATAGAAGTCCACGTTGGGATACAGGTTGCGGCTGGCGAAGTAGTCGTCGGCCAGCGCCGCAGCCTCCAAGTCGTTGGCGATCTGCAGCAACGGGTCGTCGCCCCCGACCTTCGCCAACACATCATCGGCGAACTTCTTGAGGATGCGGGCCCTGGGGTCGTAGTTCTTGTACACCCGGTGACCAAATCCCATGAGCCGGAACGGATCGTCGCGATCCTTGGCGCGGAGAATCGCCGACTCCACGGTCTCCGCAGGATCGTCGTGAATCGTCTGCAGCATCTCGACGACAGCTTGGTTGGCGCCGCCGTGAAGTGGTCCCCACAGGGCGTTCATCCCGGCTGCCACCGAAGCAAAGAGATTCGCCTGGCTCGAGCCGACGAACCGTACGGTTGCCGTCGAGCAGTTCTGCCCGTGATCGGCGTGAAGGATCAGCAGCACGTTCAGCGCCCGGGTGATGACCGGATCCACGACCATCTTCTCGGCCGGGAGCGCAAACATCATGTGGAGGAAGTTCTCTACATACGTGAGGTCGTTGCTCGGGTAGATGTACGCCTGGCCGACGGACTTCTTGTAGGCCCAGGCTGCAATGGTCGGCATCTTGGCGATGAGTCGCTTGGCGCTCTCGACAACCGCATCAGGGTCTTTCGGGTCGTAGTACTTCTCGTAGAAGGTCGAGATGGCGTTCGTCGCCGACGACAGGATCGCCATGGGATGTGCGCTGCGCGGGAAGGCGTCGAAGAACCGCTTCATCTCTTCGCTCAACAGCGTGTGATGCTTGATCGAGGTTTCCCATTCGTCGAGCTCGTCGCTGTTCGGCAGCCGGCCGAAGAGCAGGAGGTAGGCCAGCTCGAGGAATGAGCAGTTTTCCGCGAGTTCCTCGATGCGATAGCCCCGATGGCTCAGGAGGCCATCGCCGCCGTTGACGTATGTGATGGAACTCTTGGTGCCGGCAGTGTTGGCGAAACCGGGGTCATAGGTGACGATGCCCTTCTCGGCGCGGAGTCGTGCAATGTCAAGGCCGTTGGCGCCGACGGTGGCCTCGACCCGGCTCAGCTCGATTGCATCTCCATCGACGTGCAGCGTGGCGTCACTCATCTACGGCGTAGCCCTTTCGGTGCGGGAAGGCCGGGGGTAACCGGCGCCGCCGAGTGTAGCGAAGCAAGGAGTGGCACAGACCGTGGTAGCTTCTGTGCGCCGTAAGGAGGACGACACCCCGTGCTGGACCTCAGAGGCCGCAGCCGGTTGGCGCCAATCTTGGACCCGATCGCTGTTGGCCTCTCCAAGGCAAGGCTCACCCCGACCATTATCACCATCGCCGGTCTCCTCGTGACGATCGGCGGCGGGTTGCTCATTGGCGCCGGCGAGTACTTGTGGGGTGCCGCCGTCGCCGGGCTCGGCTCGTTGCTCGATGCGCTCGACGGCCCCCTCGCGCGCTATCAGGGCACAGCTTCGATTCGCGGGGCCTTCGTCGATACGATGTCCGATCGGTTCGGCGAGGTTGCGATCTTCGCCGGTCTTGCGTTCAGCCTCAGAACCGATGAGACGGCGCTGATGTTGTGTCTCTTCGGGCTGGCCTTCTCGCTCCTTACGCCATACGTCCGCGCCAAGGCGGAGAGCTGGGGTGCGGAGGGGCGCGGGGGCTGGATGGGACGGGCTGAGCGGATGATCTTGATCATCGTCGGCATCGGCGTCAGCGGGATCGTCGGGCGCACAACCGTGCTGTTCCCGGTGCTCTGGGTCTTCGTCGTCCTGTCCGGCTTCACGGTCCTGCAGCGGATCCGCCGCACCTGGCAGCAACTCGACGCGTGAGTGACACACCGGGCTACCTGGCCTACCGCATCGCGTCGGGCGTCATAGGCAGCCTTCCGGAGCCCGTGATCCGCCGGCTCGGCCTGGCGGGTGGCTGGTTGGCATCCTTTATCACCAGGGGACGGTTCGCCCTCGTCCAACGCAATCTGGCGCGAGTCGTCGGCGAGGACAACGCGACGCCGCGGCGGGTGCGAAAAATGTTCGGCAGCTACGGGCGGTATTGGGCCGAGGTGCTCTGGATCCGGAGCGGTCGTGCCGAGGATATTCGCCGCCATTCCGCAGTCCACGGTGCGGAGCACATCACCGATGGGCTCGCAGCGGGGAAGGGCGTGATCGTGGCGTTGCCGCACCTCGGCAACTGGGAGATGGCCGGCATCGCGGCCGATGATCTCGGGGCGCGCATGCTGGCGGCGGCCGAGGCGTTGCCGAACCAGAAGATCGTCGATTGGTTCATCGAGACGCGCAACGCCATGAACATCGATGTGGTCATCGTGGGACGCGACCGGAGTTCCACGGCGGCGCTGTTGAACCGGCTGAAGGAAGGCGGGGCGATCGCCTTGCTCTCAGATCGCGACCTGTCCCAGCGTGGCATCGAGGTGGAGTTCTTCGGCGAACGCACGACGCTTCCGGCAGGACCGGCGGCCCTCGCCGAGCGGACCGGTGCAGCCCTGCTCCCCGTAGGCTGCTATTTCCGTCGAGGTCGCGGCCATGACTTCGAGGTCGCACCGCCGATTCCCATTCCCGACCTGCCGACCAAGGCCGCGCGCGTTGCGGCGATGACGCAGGAATTCGCCTACGAGTTGGAACGACTCATTCGCAAGGCTCCCGAGCAGTGGCATCTCTTTCAGCCGAATTGGCCGAGCGATCGTGAGCCGCGATGAAGGTCGGCCTCGTCTGCCCCTACGACCTCGGCCGTTTCGGTGGGGTGCAGAACCAGGTCTTCGAGCTCGCGGGATGGCTCCGTGAGGCAGGTCACGAGGCACAGATCGTCGGCCCTGGGGACTCCGGGCCGGACGGAGCCGTGCTCGTCGGCCCCACCTGGCAGCTGCCCGCCAACGGTGCTGCGACCCCGATTCGGCTCGACCCCCGCGTGGTGCGTCGAGTGAAGGATGTGGTCGATGACTGCGACGTCGTCCACGTCCACGAACCACTCATGCCGTCCGTCTCGCTGGGTGCAACGTTGCGGGCATCGCCGCCGATCGTCGCCACCTTTCATGCGGACCCGCCGGCTGCGGTGTCTCGGCTCTACCGCGTCGGAGGACGCCTGATCCGCCGGGTGCTGCGACGGGCACAGATCTTGACCGCGGTGTCTCCCGTGGCGGCCCGGGCGCTGCCCAATGTGTCACCCCGCATCATCCCGAACGGAATCGACGTGTCGGCGTATCCGGAGCTGGAACGTGTGGCTCGTCGCGTCGTGTTCGTCGGCCGCGACGATCCTCGCAAAGGGCTGCGGGTGCTGCTCGCCGCCTGGCCGCAGGTGTGTGCTGCCGTGCCGGACGCATCGCTCCATGTCGTCGGGGCCGATCGTATCGACGACGCATCCGCCGGCGTCGTCTTCCACGGCAGGGTCTCCGACGAAGAGAAGCGACGGGCACTTTCCTCGTCCGAAGTGTTCTGTGCGCCGAATACGGGCGGCGAGAGTTTCGGCATCGTCATCGCAGAAGGCATGGCGGCAGGATGTGCGGTCGTCGCCTCGGCGATCCCCGGTTTCGTCTTTGCGGCGGGCGATGCCGCTGCGCTCGTGCGTCCTGGAGATGCGGCTGCGCTGGCGGCCGGCCTGATCGACCTGTGCACCGACGACGAGCGACGTCGCCGGCTCGCCGCCGCCGGCGCGGAGCGGGTGAGGCGCTTCGATCGGTCTGCCGTGACTGCGGCGTACATCGCGGCATACGAGGACGCTATCCGCGCTGCTTCCTGCTGACGTCGCTCGGTACACTCGCTGCAGGTCGAGCCGAGGTGAACATGTATCAGCACATCGTCGTCGAGCGAAGTGGTGCCGTCGCCACGTTGCTCTTGAACCGGCCGGAGCGGAGAAACGCACTGAGCCTGGACCACATGACCGAGGTCACGGCCGCGTTGACCGACTTGGGAACAGATCCCGAGGTGCAGACCATTGTCATCGCCGGCGCCGGACCTGCGTTCTCGGCCGGCCACGACATCGGTGAGATGGTCGACCGTGACCAGAGCTTCTATGACAAGCTCTTCGACGCATGCACCGTGATGATGTTGACCATCCACCGTGTGCCGCAGCCGGTGATCGCCAAAGTGCACGGGATCGCCACGGCAGCAGGCTGCCAGTTGGTGGCGTCATGCGATCTCGTCGTGGCCGCTTCGACCGCCACGTTCGCCACTCCGGGCGTGAAGATCGGGCTCTTCTGCTCGACGCCCATGGTGCCCATCTCGCGTGCGGTCGGCCGCAAGCGGGCGATGCAGATGTTGCTCACCGGTGAGCCGATCGATGCCGAGACCGCCCGGGCGTGGGGTCTGGTCAACATCGTTGCGGAACCGGACGATCTCGACGCCGCAGTGGAGCGCTTGTCTGCGCGGATCACCCGTTTCAGTCCCGTGACGGTCGGTATCGGCAAGGAGGCGTTCTACCGCCAGGTCGAGCTCAGCGAACCCGATGCGTATGCGCTCATGAGCGACGTGATGGCGCGCAACGCCGCTACTCGGGACGCCCAAGAAGGCATGGGAGCGTTTCTCGACAAGCGTGAGCCGGTGTGGAGCAACGCCGCCGACGATTCTCGGGCCGAATGACGACGCCGACGACAGGGGCGAACTACACCCCGCTGACCCCGCTCTCGTTTCTCGACCGTGCGGCGCTCGTCTATCCGCAGAAGCAAGGTGTCGTCTACGGAGATCGACGCATGACCTATGCCGAGATGGCGGCGGAAGCCACGGCGGCAGCGCACGCCCTGGTCGGTCTCGGCATCCAGCCGGGCGATCGGGTGGCCTACCTGTGTCCCAACCTGCCGGAGATGCTCGTCGCGCACTTTGCGGTCCCGCTGGCCGGTGCCGTCCTGGTCGCCATCAACACCCGCTTGTCCGGGCCCGAGATCGAGTACATCCTCGGTCACTCAGGTGCCAGGGTGCTCGTCGTCGATACCGAGCTGTATCGAGTGGTCGAGCCGAACCTGGGCGGCATGGCGGGGCTGGAGGCGATCATCTCGATCGACGATGTCGGGGCGGGTACACCCGACGGCACGGTGCGGTACGAGGACTTTGTTGCGAATGGCGCCTCCGGAGGTCCGTTGCCCTGGGCGGTGGAGGACGAGAACTCACCGATCTCGATCAACTACACGTCCGGGACGACCGGCCGACCCAAGGGCGTCGTGTACACGCACCGTGGTGCGTATCTCAATGCCCTTGGCGAGTTGATCCACTCCCGCCACACGCCGCAAAGCGTGTACCTGTGGACGCTGCCGATGTTCCACTGCAACGGCTGGTGTACGACGTGGGCCGTCACCGCCATCGGGGGTCGCCACGTCTGCCTGCGTGCGGTTCGGCCGGATGAGATCTGGCGTCTCATCGACGACGAGGGCGTCACCCATCTCAACGCAGCTCCGACCGTGCTGATCTCGCTGGTCAACGATTCGGCGGCGCACCCATTCCCGGGCGGACTGATCGCCACGACCGCCGGAGCTCCGCCGAGCCCCACGATCATCTCTCAGATGGAAGAGCTGGGCGCCACCATGGTGCATGTCTACGGCCTCACCGAGACATACGGGCCGCACACGGTCTGCGAGATTCAGGACGAGTGGAATGGCGAGCCACCCGAGGTCAGGGCTCGCCTGATGGCCCGGCAGGGGGTGTCGTACGTCATCGCCGATCCCATTCGCGTGGTCGATGACGACATGGCCGATGTGCCGCGCGATGCAGCGACGATGGGCGAGGTCGTCATGCGGGGCAACAACGTGATGCAGGGCTATTTCGCCGACCAGGCCTCCACGGAGACGGCATTTCGAGGCGGCTTCTTCCATTCCGGTGACTTGGGCGTGCACCATCCCGACGGCTACATCCAGCTGCGCGACCGGTCGAAGGACATCATCATCTCCGGCGGCGAGAACATCTCGACCATCGAGGTGGAGCAGGCGATCATGAGTCACCCGGCCGTGTTGGAAGCGGCGGTTGTGGCGGTGCCACACGAGAAGTGGGGCGAGCGGCCGAAGGGATTCGTGATCCTCAAGTCCGGAGAATCGGCCACTGAGGAACAGCTCATCGAGCACGTGCGCAGTCGCATCGCGCATTTCAAGGCGCCCGACGCCGTCGAGTTCCTCGATGCGCTCCCGAAGACGTCCACGGGCAAGATCCAGAAGTACGTCCTCCGCGACCAGGAGTGGGCCGACCACGACAGCCGCGTGCATTGAGCGCCGATCGCGTCGGATGGCGACGCGGGCTGGGTAAGCGAGTGTGTCTGGCCTATGCAGAGGATCCCCTGGTCGTTGCTGCGGCCATCGTCGGCTCGGTGGCTCGTGGTTGGGCGGATGAGTATTCGGATGTGGAAGTCATCGTGGCGTGGGACGAGGCGCCGAGCAACGAGCAGCGTCTGGCGGCAGTCGAACGATCCGGGGGGCGAATCGATGTGGACTGGACGTCGGATGATGCTGAAGCGTGGCGCCAGGCTCTGGCCGACCACGATGGTCGAATCGGACTCATGTGACCGCTCGAGGGCGGCGAGTATGCGGAGCATTTCGTGGTCGACGGAGTCGATGTCGGCGTCAGCGGCTTCACGGTCGATGCTGTTCGCGGCTTCGTTGCGCAACTCGTCGACGAGCATCAGCCGAACGACGATGCCGAGATGCTGGCGTCGTCGCTGCTCGACGCCTCTGACGTTGCCGGCACGGCCCTGCTTGAAGAATGGCGAGTACTCGCGGCGTCGTACCCACGCCAGTTGTCGGCCGCGGTTATGCGACGGGAGCTCGAGATCGACGAGGCGTGGTGGTCGATCGACGCCCTTGCGGCCAGGGACGAGCGACCCGCACTCGACCGCATCCTCGGCAGGATGCAGGAACGGATCCTCCGCGTGCTGCTGGCCCTCAATCGTCAGTACCTGCTCGACCCCAAGCCGAAGTGGTTACTACCCACGCTGGCTCGGCTTGAAGTGAAGCCGTCGGGGATCGAGACCGTCTGGCGATCGCTGCCTCACTCGGCGGGCACCGACCAAGTGGCGATGATGCAGGACCTGTTCGAGGCGACCCTCGATCTCGTTGCGGCGCACCGGGTTGGAGTCGACATCAACGTGGTTCGCCGCTGGTACCGACACCGCCGTCCGGCGTGGCGGACCGATCGAACCGGATTGTGATCGCCGCCTCGCGCTCTTTGACAAAGGCAGGACGGCGACGGCAGGACGGCGAAAGGGTCTTTGCGTCTGGGTCCGGTTCGGTTGTGAAACAGTTGGCGGCCAGGGTTCGACGAAGCGGCCCTAGGTGCAAAGGTGCGAGAACCCGGAAGGTGGGCGCAGATGTTCGTGCGGTCGAGCAGGTGCGCCGATCGCGATCGTCAGGCCTCGCCGTCCGGCCACGTTGCCGAGAAGGCGTACATCCCGCCGACGAATGCAAGGCCCAGCACGAACCAGGCAACCGCGGCGTAGATCTGCGCCGGCCGATCGAGTCGAGCGCTGGCCAGCGCAACGAGAGGCAAGGCCCGATAGCAACAAGACGGTGAGCTGGATGCGCCACACGCTGCCGAGCCATCGATTGGGGGGCTCCAACGTGCCGGCGGCCCTGTAGGCGAAGCCGCCCGCCGCCTCGACGGGGAGCGCCAGCAGCCACAGCCAGCCAAGTGGAGGATGCACGAAGGCGCCGAGAACCGCGGCCGCGACAACGATGACCGCAGCGACCAGCGCAGTGAAGGCACTGAGAGCGACGCCCGGCGACATCCAGCCGGGCGGACGTTCTCGTGGTGAGATGCTCAGGAAACGCGATCGGATGGGGAACGGCACTACGGCGCTGATTGCGACGAACTCTTGCGTCATCCGAAGCAGGCGATCTCGTCTGGCGACGACAGCCAGCCCCCGAGTCCGGATCTCCGCTGCTTGTTCGTCGTAGCTGGGAGTCGTTGTCCCGCCGCCGCCCAATACAACGGCCGCCTCGATCTCGGACAGGATGCGTACGTGTTCGGCGAGGCTCGCCATCCCGCGGAAGTACGGGAGCGAGATCGCAGCGTCGCCGACGAGAGAGACCGTTGCGTTCGCCTCGGGTACGTCGAAGGTGAGCTTGGTCTGATAGGCGTGCTCTAGGGCGAACGTGGAGGACAGCGATACCTGGCGGACAATTCTCCTCCGGCGGCGAGCTGGCGAACGAGGGAGACGAAGAGCGGGGCGTCGAGGCGGTCGAGCACCTCGGCATCGAGTGTGAACGGCGCCGCCGGTGCCGCATTCAGCGCCGCAACCGCATCGTGCTCTTTGCGTTGCAGGAAGAGGTCGACCTCTGCGTAGCCATTGTCGTTGCGCCGGTAGTCGAGCACCGAGCCGAGCAGTTTGGCGAGCTTGTAGTGGTCCAGCCTCGGCAGTCGATCGGGCAAGTCCGCGCCGTGGATCATGAGGCGAGCCACCGTTTGATGGGTGTGGCGTATTCGATCCTCGTCGCCTGCGACGAGTTGCCGAGTCGCACTGTGCACCGAATCTGCTGCGACGACGCGGAGGCCTGCGTTCGGTGAGAGCCGCCCGTCGTGCTCCAGCTTCGCTCGCAGCCCGACGAGGTCGCATGCACTGCCGTCCCGACCGATGGCTTGGATCTCACGGACGATGCCGAGTCGGTTGACCAGGTCCAGCAGCTTGGCTTCGAGTCGATTGACCGCCGGCCGGTATTCCTCGTGTTCGAGGAACGAGATGAACTCGTCGGCGAGTGGATCGTCGAGCTCCTCGACGAGGCGGCGATAGGGCGCCGGGTCGATGCGCAGCCGATGGGTGCGCTGGTACTCGGATCGCTTGTCGAACAGGAGCAACGACCACTCGTCCGGATCGCCGCTGCCGTGGAGGTACCGAATGTGAGCAGCCATGCAAAACAGCAGGCCGGCCGGACCGGCTCCGATCACACAGGTGGTCGTTGCCGGAATCTGTTTCCGTTGCTGGAGTCCACCGATCCCTGACCGACCTACCTCCGGGTCACCGTCCGAACCGCATCACCTGGCCGTGGTTGACCGGCTTCTAGTAAACAATGACCGCGGCGCGTCGAAAGGTGCGCCAACGATGAGGTGGTTTGGCGCGAATCGTCGGTGGCCAGGTGGGCAGATCGAGGCTCAGGTGGCGGACAATGGGGGTGGGTCCACACCTGTTGGAGGGCGGAGTCGTCTGCGTTGGGGTGGGGATTCGGGGTCGATGGTGTAGCCGGCGCCGTGGATGATGGTGTGGTGGTGATACCAGCAGAGCGTCGTCAGGTTCGATACGTCGTGGTTGCCGCCGTTGCTGCGTTCGGTGAT
>DATHZQ010000114.1:0-2440 GCA_035458525.1 Acidimicrobiia bacterium | reverse complement strand
ATCCCCGACTCGCCGACGAGCGACACCACCTCGCCGCGGCGCACCGACAAGCTCACGTTGCGGACACCAGGCACCCATCCCGGTCCGAGCGGGCGGTCGGTCATCACGTCACGGAAGTCGTGCTCGACGCCCGCGTGGGCGACGTCCTGGTCGTAGATCGCCACGCTGAGGTTGCGGATCTCGAACAGCGACGTCATGGGCGCTTGTCCCCGACGCCCGGCAGGTCCAGCTGCGCCGCACGCACGCAGGCGACGTGGGAGTAGGCGATCGGCGCCAGCGGAGGCTGCCCGTCGAGACACGCGGTCTCTTGATACCGGCAGCGATCGGCAAACGAGCACCGATGCCGCGCCACCTCGACGATGCGAGGCGGGCTCCCGTCGATGGGACGCAGCCGGGTTGCTCCCGGCCATGGGATCGAGCCGAGCAGCCCGTCGGTGTAGGGATGTTGCGGGCTGTAGTAGATGGAGTCGAGCGGCCCCTCTTCGACGATCTGCCCGCCGTAGATCACGGCAACCCGGTCGGCGATCGATGCCACCGTGGCGAGGTCGTGCGTCACGAAGACCATGCCCAGGCCACGCTTGCGCTGCATGTCCTTGATGAGCTCGAGGATGGCGCTTGCCACCGGTGCATCGAGGCCCGACAGTGGCTCGTCGGCCATCAGCAGCGACGGCCCTTTGATCAATGCGGCCGCCAGCATCGCCCGCTGGGCCTCGCCGCGGCTCAGCTCGTGACGGAACGAAAGGTACTTCCCCACCGCCGGCAGGTTGACCTCACCGAGCGCGTCGAGCACTCGCTGGGCGATCTCGTCCTCGCTGAGGTCGGAGTGCTCGCGCAGCACCTCGCCGGCTTGGGTGCCGACGACCTCGGCCGGGTCCCAGCTCGAGACCGGGTCCTGGAACAGCATCCCGACCTCGTTGCCCATCAGGCGTCGCCACTCCTTGTCGAGCGACTCCCCCATGTACGCCTTCTGACGCTTCTTCTCCTTGCGCCGCTCCCGCCACGTGTTCTTGCGGCCGCGCTCCTCGAGCGACGCGTACAGATCGACTCGATGGCCGAGCAGGGTGACCGAACCGCCGATAACCTTCGCACCGGGCGACAGGAGCCCGAGGCTTCCGAGCAGCGTCAGTGTCTTGCCGCCACCCGACTCGCCAACCAGCGCCAGGACCTCACCGGGGGCCACCGAGAAGCTGATCCCGGGAACGGCGTCGATCCACCCCGGGCCCAACGGCTTGCCACCGGGCCGTGCGGTGAGCCCGTGATCCTCCTTGCGATATGCCGCCGCTTCATCGAAGACGGCGATG
This sequence comes from Acidimicrobiia bacterium, assembly GCA_035458525.1. Classification (GTDB taxonomy): domain Bacteria; phylum Actinomycetota; class Acidimicrobiia; order Spongiisociales; family UBA5794; genus DATHZQ01. The sequence continues at coordinate 1,139 of DATHZQ010000114.1, read as the reverse complement.
CGCAAGTCCTCAACCTGGAAGATCGGCTCAGCCATTCAACTCACCCAGCCCACCACTCGGCGACGCTGGAGAGTGCCATCGTGGCGCCAAGCGAGACGTCTAGAGAGCCGCAGCAACACCGATCTCCTCTTCGGTCCGTGTTGCGCTGAGCCCGGCGAGAACGCCTCCGCTCAGGACGAGGGCGATCCCAGCCCAGGCCAGCGCATCGGGAGTCTCGTCGAGAAACAGCAGCGCCCAGACGATGGCGCTCGCCGGTTCGAGATACATGATCACGCTGACGAACGCCACGGGAAGCTGGCGCATGGCGGCCCAGAAGATCCAGCCGGCGATGCCCGTCAGCACCGTGCCCAGGATGACGAGCTGCGGCCAGAACTCCAGCGACTCTTGAACCGCCTGGAGCGCCCACGGCGCCATCACCACGGACGCGATGGTGAGTTCTCCGGTTGCGACCACGAGGCCGCCGAGCGCCGATGCGGCCGGTTTAGCCACGAGCATCAGCAGCGCAAGCGTGAGTCCGCTGAAGACGGCTGCAGCCAGGCCGAGGGCGCTGGTCTCGCCGCTCGGCCGCACGACGAGCAGCACCCCCACGAGCGCAAGTGCCAGGCCGACGTACACCTGGCGCTCCGGCCGCTCACCCAACACCCGCGGCGCCACCGCCGACGCAAGCACCGGGCCGAGGTAGAGCACGGCGAGGGCAATTGCGACGGTCGTCTCCGTGAGGGCGAGGAAGAAGCTCGACCAGTGGGCGGCCAGGATCACCCCGGAGACGGCGATCCGCCTGCGGTGCCGGGTAGGGAGGCGCAGACGGCCCTGAATGGCGAGCATCGTCAGCAGCGTGATGGCCCCCAGCCACACGCGGGCGGCGACGAGCTGTTGCCACGGAACGTCGCCGCGGACGATCAGTGGGATCGCACCCCACGAGACGACGACGGCTGCGAGCAGAAGCGCAGCGGCGAGCGGGGATCGAGCCATCGTGCCAGCTTACGCAAGCCCTGACCTTGCCCCCGGCGACGCGAAGGTCTGCGGTAAAGGGTCCGCAAAGCCACCCCCTACCCCCGCCTCCGGCGGCGGTACCTTCCCCCACTCCGTGGGGGACTATTCGCAAACCCACTCCGTGGGGGACCATCCGCAACCGAGAC
>DATHZQ010000113.1:0-20665 GCA_035458525.1 Acidimicrobiia bacterium | reverse complement strand
ACGCTGCGCCCATCGCACCTCTCGAACTGGACCGTCATCGTTGCCCGCCCGCGCCGCACCATCAGGCGGCCGTGCAGCGACTCGGGTGACGTCACCATCCAGAAGGTGCCGTCGCCGAAGTGATAGCTCATCGGGACGGCGACGGGACCCCGATCCCTCCGGCTCACCGAGAGCACCGCCTGCAGCGGTCCCTCCAACAGTTCGGCGATGCGTTCCGGCTCCATGGCGCCCATGGCTCGAACCCTACGCACGGCAGCAACGCTCGACGGATGCAACGGCCGGTGGGAGATCGGCAGCGGCGGTCGTCAGTTGATGGGCATCCGATGGGCGAGACCGTATTGGAGGAGTGCGTCGAAGTGGGTGCCGAGCGACGCCGCATAGATCACGTCCTCCGAGTTGTACGCCACCTTCCGCTCGACGAACAACGGGGCGTCGAGCGGCAGGAAGACCGTCTGACCGGGCCACGTCTCGGCCATCACACGCAGGATCTCGTTCTCGGGTGATGCGTCGCGGACGTCGAAGGGAGCTCCCCCGGCACCCGGCTCGAGCTCGGTCTGGGCGGAGGTGAAACCAACCACGATGACCGAGCCGTCGACCACCGTGCTGCGATGCGCCAGGAAGTCGCCCAGCCACTCCTGCTCCGTGCCCATCAGATGAGAGAGCTGCGCGTGATGCGCGCCGATGTTGATGACGGTGCCGCCGGAGTCCTCGGCTATCCGGCGCTCCGTGAGCATCTTGATCAGATCTTCGCGCGATCTGGCGGCCGCACCGTCATCCTCCTTGCGCAGCTCCCGGATGTCGATGCTCAGCTCCTCGACCTCGATCATCTCCGTCACCTGACCGAACCGAGAGGATCCCCATGCGTCGACGAGAGACGAGCGATGAGCCTCCAACAGCGAGTCGAGGGCCTCGATGGATCGATGCTGCACGTCCGGCGGCGCAGTTGCGTAGTCGGGGGGCAGGCCGAGCTGAACATCGCCGGTCGCCGGCAAGGCTGCAACCAGCATCTCGAAGAGGGTCTGGAAGTCGGCGGCGCCGCCTGAGTCGTCTTCGTTTGCGTCGATCGAGCGCACGTGGATGCGCTCTGCCGCCGGGAGCATGGCATTCAACTCGCGGATCGCCGTGAAGCGGCGGTCGAAATACGGCGGAGGTACCCAATCCGGCGCAAGCTCGCCCCCCATCACATAGTCGTCGACAAGCCAGTCGTTCATCTGGGGCCGCTCGACGAGGAGCTCCCGGAACCCGTGTCCGTGGAGATCGCCCATCAGGGTCGCCACGAAGCCCCAGTGCTCGCGCAAGTGATGGGTCTCACCGAGCAACACCACGTCGTATCCGGCGAGCAGGTCGACCACGGCCCCCGGCGTCGACGACCCTTCGAATGCAATCCCGTCGCGCGCCACTGCCGCTGCCAGCTCCTCTGCGGGCACATCAGCGTCCGAGCCGCAGCCGGCAATCGCCAACCCGAACGTGAGCGCAAGCGCCATGAGCCGGCGCGCGCTCCAACTCGGGACGACCATCGCTGCTCCTCCCATGTCGGTCTGCTCACACCGACTGTCGCACGCCGACGCTCGCGAACGGCAGGGGCAGAAGGTCCCCTTGGCAGTGCGTGGCCGCGTGGCGTGGATCACCGGCCGCCGACCCATCCACCACCACAACGCGGACGATGTCGTTGCTCCCTGACAGGAGCCGCTACAGGTCGCCCCTCCGCTGCAACGCAATCAGCGCCAGTCAGCCGGGCAGGATCGGGAGCCAGAATGTGACCAGCCGGAACAGGAGGACCGCGGCGAGCGCCGTTGATCCGGCGATGCCGACCGCGGCGTAGCCGGCGACAAGGGCTCGTCCTCCCGAAGTGGTCGCCTCGGGATGGCACGGCGCATAGCGATTGGCTGCTCGCCGAAGCCCATTGGGCACGAGTCTCGGTTGCCCCCGTTCTTGGGTCTCCGCGAGGCCCCCCTTCACCCCGGAACCGGAGATGCGGCGCAAGGCGTCCTGCATGATCAGCGATGAACGGCGCGGATTCAGCGGACCGAGGGACGCGCCCGCGCGAGTATCACCACACCGGTGATGACCAACGCTATGGCCCCGACGAGAGCGCCGCTGATGTCGACGAAAGCACCGAGAGCCACCGCGGTGAAGACGCCGGTCCATGTCCAGTCCCAGGCCGACGGGTTGGGTGCATTCTCGGACACCAGCCTGTAGAGGCTCAGAGCAATCGACCACGGCGCTACGCCGATGAAGATCCAGGGCCACCATTCGTTGCTGTCGCCCACCTCGGGAAGGATGTCGAAGTAGCCGGCCGCAAGGGCGAGCCCCATCCAGATGAGGGTTCCCGCCCACCAGATCGCATCAAATCGCTTGCGCGCATCGTCGAGCGCGGCTTCGTCTGTCACGTCGGCCATCATCGACCTCCGATACGTCTCGCCCCACGGACAATCGGGCCCAGCAGCCCGCCTCCGCCCGGGGATCATGCTGCCGTGCCTTCAATCTTCGGCCCTTCACAATCACCTGCACAAGGGGACAACCGGACCCCTTTGTCACTGGTTGCTGACGAGCGTGGCCCGGGTCAGGCGGTGCTGCTGCCGTTGCTCCACGGACTCGATCCTCGCCGCCCAACTCCACATTCGAATCCACACGCGGAACATTGCGAGCACCAACGCAAGCGCTGCCGCTCCCGCTTGCGAGGTGGCCGGCCGGAAGCGCGTGTAGAGCGCATTCGTCGCGTAGCCGAGAACGACATAGGACCGCGCCGCCTGCCGCATTCCGAATCTTCGGCGCACGGTCGGCTCGTACATCAGACGTTCGAGCGCGTCGTTGTACAGACACCCCATGGCACGCACGCGACGGTCGTAGCGCAAGGCGCTTCGCCGCCTGCGACTGCTCGTCGTGATGAGCTCGGCCGCTTCGGCCGCGTGCCGCATGGATGCGGTGACGCCGAGCGACAAAAGCGGATCAACGAAAGCCGCTGCCTCTCCGATCATGACCCTGTTGAAACCGACGACGCGATCAGACACAAAGGGTTGATAGGCCCGCAACCTGACCCGAGCTCCCGCAGTACACGGGTCGAGGCAACGGAGGCGCCCGCATGCGCGCTCTGCCGCAAGCCGGAGGCTGCCCAGATCTTGGAGGAGACGGCGAAACTCGGTACGCGACACGACGACACTCACGCTGCGACGTTCGGTGCCGTCGTCGGCGGCGGTAACGATCAGACGAGGACCCTCGTCTCGAGAGGAGGCCGCAATGCAGGTGATGGGGACGAATCGGTGGTCGTTCTGACGGGCGAACGAGGCACGAACGCCAATGGCGCAAGCGAGCCGAGACACCCCGGCACGTCGCGAAGGACCGTCAGGAACCGGGACCCATTGCCCCGGATCGCCTCAGCACGCTGGCCGACGGTGTATTTGCGATCGCGATGACGCTGCTGGTTCTCGAGCTCAGTGTGCCGGCCGTCTCCGCCGACGAGCTGGCCGAAGCACTCGCCGCGATGTGGCCAGAGTTTCTGATGTATGCGCTCAGCCTCCTGGTCCTGGGCGTCTACTGGTTGATGCACCACATGATCTTCGATTCGATCGACCGCCACGACCCGACCCTGGCCTGGCTCAATGTCACGTTCTTGATGTTCGCCGCACTCGTACCGTTTGCGACTGCGCTGATCGTCGAACACGGCGCCGTCAGGTCGACTGCACTGTTGTACGGCTTGGACATGTTGGCGATGTTCTTCACCGGATGGGCGATGTGGACCTACGCGGCCGCGGGCCACCGACTCGTTGCCGACAGCCTCGACGAGCGCCTCGTGCGTGGCGCCCGCAGAATGGGCGTTCTGTACTGCGTCGTACTGGCCGTGCCGCTGGGTTTGGCGTTCATCAGCCCGGTCACGGCGATGGTCGTGTACGGCGCTGTCGTGTCGGCATTCATCGGTTTCACGGTGGCCGGCCGTTGGGAGACGGTCACCGTGTGGCGAGGCGTGTCGCGCCGCAGCTGAGCCACCGTACCTCTGCTGTGGGTGCGAAGGCCGCCTCCGTGCCGACCGGCACCGCGGACGCTTCCCCCGCACCGACATCGGTCGCTCCCGCGGTATCCCGGGGACGCTCACATCTCGGAGTCGCGAGTGTCGCGAATGATCGAGGCGAGATTTGTCATCACCACCCGTGCGACCTGAGGCACGTTGAGCAGCGAATCGAAGTCCTCAGAACGGACCTCGAGAACCACGACGTCGTCGACTGCGACGACGGTTGCGCTGCGTGGCCGACGGTCGATGAGCGAGATCTCACCGAAGTAGTCCCCGGCGCGCAATCGCCTCAGGATGCGATCACCTTGCGAGACTTCGACGACTCCGCTGACGACGATGCACAGGGCATCCCCTGGATCGCCCTCCCTCACCACGGTGGTGCCTGCGGGGTACATGATCTCCGAGGTTCGGCGTGCGATCTCGAAGAGGGTCGCCTTGCGCAAACCCCGGAGAATCATGACTGGTCGCAGCGCAGACAATCTCGCCGAGGGGTTGACGACCGACATGGCGGCCATCATACGGAATGGTCTGGTGCGCACGCCCAGAACGCGACGGCAGCCTGACCCGACCCGACGGCATCCGCATCGTTGCAATCGGCCCCCAGCTTCTGGAACCCGCGCCACACATCGAGCCGGCTCGGGGCCAGCGCTAGCCTGAAGAAAAAGCAGGAGTGTGGGCTCGATGATGTGCGGCAACTGCGGGAGGAGCAACGAGCCAGGCGATCGCTTCTGTCGTAATTGCGGCCAACCGCTGCCCTTGGCCTGTCCGCAATGCGGAGCACCCCACGATGCTGGAGACAAGTTCTGCGGCGAGTGTGGAGCCGCACTGACGCCGTCCATCGCTGAGGCGTCGCAGATCACCAAGCCGCAGCAGCGCGATACCCACGAGCGACGGTTCCTCACAGTGCTGTTCGCCGACCTCGTCGAGTTCACGACCTTTGCCGAGAGGCGAGATCCGGAAGACGTCAGGGCGGTCCTGACGAGGTACTTCGATCAGGCGCGGGGCGTCGTCGCGAGGTTCGGTGGCACGGTCGAGAAGTTCATCGGTGATGCCGTCATGGCCGTGTGGGGGACAACGGTCGCTCACGAGGACGATGCGGAGCGCGCGGTGAGGGCGGGCCTCGAGCTCACCGACATCGTCGCACGGCTCGGGAGCGAGCTCGATGCGCCGGGTCTATCGATACGGGTGGGCGTGCTATCCGGCGAGGCGTCGGTGGCGGCGGCCACCCCGGAAGAGGGCTTCGTTGTCGGAGATCTGGTGAATACCGCTTCACGCCTCCAATCCGCTGCGCCACCCGGGTCGGTAGTCGTCGGCGAGGCCACGTATCGCATGGTCCGGGATCGATTCCGATTCGAGTCCCTCGGGGAACGGTCGCTCAAAGGGAAGAGCAAAGCAGTTGCGATCTGGCGCGCCGTGCGGGTGCGATCAACCTCGACGCAGACTCCCGGCAGTCGCGGGTGGGAGTCGCCGTTCGTCAACCGGCAGGGCGAGATTCATCTTCTCAAGGATGCGTTGCACGCCACCGAGCGTGACGGGCGATCCCGCCTGGTATCGATCATCGGCGAAGCGGGCATCGGCAAGACCCGGTTGGCGTGGGAGCTACGCAACTATGCGAGCGGGGTGGCTCGGGACATTTACTGGCACAACGGCCGCTCACCCGCCTACGAGGAGAGCACCGCTTTCTGGGCGCTCGGTGAGATGGTACGGCAACGCGCCGGCATTGCGGAGACCGACGATGCTTTCCGAACTCGCAGCAAGCTCAGAGCCGCCATCGCCGAGTATGTGGCTCCGCAGGAAGAGCGCGAATGGATCGAGCCCAAGCTGGCGACCCTGCTCGGGCTGGAGAGCCACCTGACTCGGGAACGCAGTGAGTTCTTTGCGGCGATCCGCGGCTTCTTCCAGCACGTGGCGGACCGTGGCGCGACCGTTCTCGTCTTCGAGGACTTCCAATGGGCCGACTCGGGGCTCATCGAATTCGTGAGCGAGCTGGTCGAACGATCGCCGCGACACCCGATCCTCGTCGTCACCCTGGCCCGCACCGACCTGCTGGAGCGAGAGCCGGGCTGGGGGGCCGGGCGCAGGAACTTCACGTCCGCACAACTCGGCCCGCTCACCCACGACGACATGGCGGAACTCGTGGCTGGGATGGTTCGCGGGATCGATAGCACGATCCTCGAGGAGATCATCGACCGCGCCAGCGGCATCCCGCTCTATGCGGTCGAGCTGGTGCGCATGCTCATTGCGGACGGCGCGCTCGAGATGGATGATGAGGAGTGCTGCACGCCGACGCGGGATCTGTCGAACATTCCCGTTCCGCACACCGTGCGCGCCGTGGTCGAGGCGAGGCTCGATCGCTTGCCTGCTGACCTTCGCTTGCTTCTCCAGGACGCATCGGTGCTCGGGAGGGCATTCACACGCTCGGCGCTGGGGGCCATGTCCGGCCTCGAGAACCCGCAGCTCGATCCCATGCTCGAGGTTCTGGTCCGTCGCGAGCTACTCGAGCTCGAGAGCGACCCCCGGTCGCCGGAGCGGGGCCAGTATCGATTCGTCCAGAGCATGATCCGCCAGGTCGCATATGGCCGCCTCAATCGAGAGGAGCGCCGGGTCCGCCACCTCCGCGCCGCTGAGTTCCTCACGTCACTCGGCGATGTCGAGCTGGCCGGTGCGGTCGCAGGTCACTTCATGTCTGTTCACCGCGTGACTACCGGCGCAGATGAACCGAACGGGTTCGCGGCCAAGGCGGGGACGGCGCTCCTCGTGGCAGCGGATCGCGCCTCTCACATGCATGCGCATGCGCAGGTGTTGATGATGATCGAGCAGGCGCGGTCCCTCGCAACCGATCCGGCCGACATTGCTCAGTTGCGTCAGCGCGCCGCCCGCTCCGCCAGCGCACTCGCCCAGCACGAGAAAGCCATCTCCTACGCCTCAGAAGCCCTCGCTTGGAATCGTCGGCGAGGCAGCAACTCGGCAACGGTGGAGGCGGCTGCGCTCCTCGGCGAGGTGCTGTGCAATGCCTTCCGCCCGGAGGCGGCGATCGAGGCACTCGAGCCCGTCGTCGAGACGGAGGCCACTCCGGTGGAGCCTGCCGCGATCGCCGCCGGAGCGCAGCTGGCCCGGGCCTATCTGATGGCCCTGCGGGACGCAGATGCAGCGGCCATGGCTGATCGGGTAATGGGCCCTGCCGAGCGCTGCGATCTGATTCCGACGATCGTCGACCTGTTGATCACTCGCGGCACAGCGCTGGGCAATCTGGGGCGAACGCACGAGGCGATCGCACTCCTCGAGGGCGGCGCCGCCAGCGCCCGTCACCACGATCTGCCGACCGCACAGATGCGGGCCGCCAACAACATGGGACACGTCCTGGCGCATCACGATCACGTCGGGGCGATGAAGGCGTGCCGAACCGGCATGGAACTCGCGCGCCGATTGGGTGATGTCCGGTTCGTGAGCCAGTTCGCCTGGGCCGTGTCGGCGTATCTCGATCGCGACGGCCGGTTCGAAGAAGCGCAGACGCTCAGAGACGAGGTACGCGACCAGTACGAGCTCCCGCCCGGTGTGTTGCTCTGGTACGAACTCACCGATCTCACCGTCCGCGTCGAGCGTGGCGAGGCCGCGATGATCCACCGGGCATTCGAAGTCGCCCGCCGCTCAATTGACGACGCGAATCCGCAGTCGCTGATCGCGGCTCCGGCGACGGAGGCCAAGCTGGATCTCCTCGCCGGGCGGCTCGCCGAAGCCCATGACATCGCCATGAGTGTGCGCGAGCAGCACCGCTCCCTTGAACACTTGGCTCTTGCTGCCATCGCGGCGGCGATGCTCGGCGACGTTGCCCGACTCGAGGACGTCGAAGTTGGGCTGAACTCGAGTCGAGCCCGCGGCCGAATGGCCGTCTCGATCGCCGACATGGTCGCGGGAGCACTCGCCGCGCTGCGCGGCGATACCGATGTTGCCGTCGGACGATTCACCGCTGCGCTCGAGTTCGACTATCTGCGCATCGACCAAGCGAACCTCCAGGCGCTCTTTGCGGCGCTTGTCGGGCGGGGAGTCCCCCAGGCTCGCGTGGCCTCCGACGCTGCCTTCGCCGTGCTCAGCGAAGTCGGCGCACGCGCCTACCTCGACTTGTTCGCAGCCGGAATGCCCACAGTCGAAGCGAGCCACGCCGGCGACTGAGATCTGCTGGGGTCTGTTCGCGGTGCTGCTCGCGCTACGCGGGACGGTCCATGGAGAACAGACCATCGGCCGTGCGCGAATACGCGCTGCCTGCCATCCTCCCGACGGCTGCGAGACGCTCCGGAATCACTCGCGTTCCCTCGAGAACGTGGCTAGCAACGTGGATGCGCCTGACCTGCCCGAAGACGACGGAATTGGTCGGCGGCTCAGCAAGGTCCACGATCTGGGTGACGCGGCACTCCAGATTGGCAGCCGCCTCGGCGACCAGCGGCGCACCGACGTCGTCGCCTGCGATGGGAGTGAGACCCGCCAGGTCGAACTCGTCGACCTCGGGCGGATATTCGCCTGACGTCACATTCATCGCCGCAGCGGTCGCCTCGGTGACGATGTTGACCGTGAACGCACCCGTTTCCTTCACGGCCCGGAGCGAGTCCTTCTCTGCGCCATCGCGCCTGCCGGGTGAGAACAGCACGGTCGGCGGAGTCCCGGCCACGACGTTGAACAAGGAATACGGCGCCAGGTTGCGCCGCCCCATCGCATCCACGGTGCCGATCCAACCGATCGGCCGCGGAACGATGAGGCCGATCAGCAGCTTGTAACGGTCCAGCGCTGACAACTCACCGGTGTCGAAGCTCGTCTTGTGCATGGCGGGAGGGTAGGCGCCGCGCACGGACCCAGCCGCTTGATCCCGAACTTGCCGACGGCCGACGGCGCCACGGCACGTGGTCTCCCGGCCAGGGGCCGCCACCGGCACTGCCGAGGCCGGCCCCGCTCCACGTCCATCGTCGTCCGACGATCCGATCTGGCTTCACCTCAGCCCCGTACACCGGTCCTCGAGAGACGGCCGCTCAAGCGCGGAACGCGAGGCCGGTTGTGAAACGCCGAGCCGTCGCCGTCGCTCCTCACCTCGGAGAACTGGATGTAGTTGCCGAGGAAGTTGCCCAATGCGCCATTTCCGCCGATGTGAAGGTCGGCGCCCATGTACGCAGGCATGAAGGGACCACCCAAGGAGTCGAACAGGACGGCGATCGCATCGTGTGCGTCGTCGGTCTCCAGCCGAAGCGAGCTGACATCGCGGGCGAGTGGGCCCAACTCCGCGTCGGTCGCGAAGCTCGAGGTCGCCAACGGCTCAACTCCGATCTCCCTCGAAGCGCCAGACCCGTTCGTAGACTCATACAGCGTCGCGGTTGCCATGGTGCGGACTCCCGTGTCGATCTCACCTTCATATGGCCGCGACCGCGGGAGTCCTGACAGGCACTTTCGGTGAATTCGACCGGGATGGCTGCGACGGGGTTTCGACCACATCCGCCAGGACGACTTCACCCTGTCCCTGCAGCAGCCGGGCCGTACGTGCTCGAGGCGATCACTTCAGAGACCGTGCCCATCCCGCTGGGAGATGACCAAAGGCCTCGTGACTGTGCAGCCGCATGTGGGCAGCCTGGTGCCGTGGTCACCGAACGCCCGTATCGAGGCGATGACGACTTCTGGCGAATTCGAGCATTTCTGGCGGAGGTCTTCAGGCTCGCTCCTCCAGGAGTCACCTGGGACGTGCGGCGATGGGACGGCTCCAACTGCCACACCGCTCGCCGGGGCCTGCCCTCGGAGGAGGCCGAACGCACTCGGATCTGGGAAGACGACCGCGGACGGATCGTGGCGGTCGCACTCCACGAGGGTGGGCGCCAACTTCACCCACACGTGCATCCCGGGCAACGTCAACTCATGGACAGGATTGTGGAGTGGAGCGAGGCGAACGCCGCGTCACGCGGCGACGACCGGGTCTTCTTGCACGTGTGGGACGCTGATCTCGTACTGCGCCGCGTCGCCGCGGCGCACGGATACACCGAAACCGAGAACTGGGAAGTCGCACGACGCACTCGACTCGGCCCCTGGCACATCCCGGAGTCCGCTCTACCGGACGGCTACGTGATGCGACCGACGCTCGGCGGAGATGTCGACGACGAGGCGGTTGCGGTTCTCCTGAACGCCGCGTTCGGCCGGACGTTCCACCATGCGGAGGAGCACAGGGCATTTGCCGTCAACGCCCCGTCGTTTCGTCGCGAGCTCGACTTGGTTGCGACCGCGCCGGATGGCTCGCTTGCAGCGTACGCCGCCGTTTGCTGGGACGACGTCAACCGGCACGCTGTGTTCGAGCCGGTGTGCACCCACCCGGACCACCGGCAACGCGGCTTGGCCAAGGCACTCATGCTCGAGGGGATGCGGCGGGCCCGCGACTTGGGGGCGGCCACTATCGGAGTCGAGACGGGAGACCTGGACCCAGCCAATGCGCTCTACGCCGCACTGCCATTTGCCGAGGTGTATCGGGGGCGATTCTGGCGCAAGGATCTGCGGCGGGCAGATCCGTGATACCCGCCTCATGGACGTGATCGGTCGCATCTATTGATCTCGGGGAAGCGTGGCGCGGGTCCGGACGACCACCTCGCTCTGGCGGATAGCCCAGCTGAGCAGCCGCTCCCCCGCGGATTGTCGTTGCGCCCGCCTGTAGGCGTCCGAGGGCCCGGAGTATGCCAACGAGCATCTGCTACGATTCTGTGTAGCTGCTTCGGCGGCGACTCCTTCTGTCTCGTTCACGGACTTGATGTCGATATGGGTCGGAACCGGATCAACTGATCCTGGAGAGCAAGCAGTTCTCCCATCTGGAAGGCATGATGCCGTGAATATCTATGTAGGCAATCTCCCGTTTGACGCGACCGACGCCGATCTTCGGTCTCTGTTCGCCGAGTACGGAACCGTCAACTCCGCTTCGGTCATCACGGAGCGTGACAGCGGCCGATCACGCGGCTTCGGGTTTGTGGAGCTCGCCGACGCGGCGATGGCTGCCCAGGCGATCCGCGATCTCGACGGACACGACTGGCAGAGCCGATCGCTCACGGTGAACGAGGCGCGGCCCCGTTCGGTCCGCTCGTGAAGCTGGCTCACCGGACGGAACGAGCTGTCAGTGGACGATGAGGCAACGATCCGCAGACGCTACGAGGAAGCCTCGGTGCTGCGGGTGGCGCATGTCCGCCGAGTTCGAGCACTCGAGATAGACCACCACGCGAATCGTCACGACGGCGCCGCCGGCTCGGCGAGCGACGATCTGCTCGCCGCACGCCGCCTGTGCCCGCTGTGCGGTTGATCGACTGCCAATCCGGAGACGCCTTCGAGAAGAAGGCCCCCGTGGGCGTCGCTGCAGCACAGCGGAGGCCCCTCAGCTCGAGGTTCTGCGCGGAGGGGTTGCTCGGGAGGCGTGCCCGCGGATTGAAGAGGAACGCGGCGCACAAATACGATGAGATGAAAGGCAGCGATATGCACATCTACGTGGGGAACATCCCACTGAACGCAACGGAAAGGGACCTGCGCGGCCTGTTCGCCGCGTACGGCCTGATCGAAGCGGCTGAAGTCAGCATTGATCGTGAGACCGATCAGCCGCTTGGCTTCGGCCTCGTCGAACTCGTCGACCACGCCAGGGCTCACGAAGCAGTGCATCACCTCGACGGCTCCGTGTGGAACGGCCGCACGCTTGTCGTCAGCGGTGGGCGAGCTGCAGTTGGGTCACAGCGATGACTGCGACGACCCAAGGCGAGTTCTCACGATGTCCCCGATGCTCCATGGAGGCCCGGACGAGCGAGATGGCCATCCACCTGGCGCACTCGCACAACATCGGCCCGGCGCCGAGCAAGGAGAAGCGCCGGGATTCACGTGATCGACGGCGGACCAACTCGGATTAGCAAGCGCTACGGACCTGTTCTCGACGTCGGCGCGTTGGCTCACCGCAGCGCGCCTCGGGTCTCGAGGGTATGAGACCATGCACCGGTAGGCTCCCGGACTCCCCAAGATTCTGAGAGGTCCATGTGGCAGTGTCCGATCAAATCCCTACCAGCTCAGGCTTCGCCGCCAGGACCGACGGCGCCGACGTGGTCATCGACGTCGACCTCGCAGGCAGGACCGCAATCGTGACCGGCGGCTACAGCGGCATCGGCCTGGAGACCGTGCGGGTGCTTGCGGCAAAAGGCGTTGCGGTCATCGTCCCGGTCCGCTCACCGCAGAAGGCCACTGAGAACCTGGCTGAGGTCGAGGGCGACGTGAGGACTGCGCCGCTCGACCTTGCCGACCTCGCTTCCGTTCGGCGGTTCGGTGCGTCGATGCTCGGCGAGCTCGATCGTCTCGACCTCCTGATCAACAACGCCGGCGTCATGGCCAGCCCGGAAGCGCGAGTTGGGCCGGGCTGGGAATCGCAGTTTGGCATCAACCACATGGGTCACTTCGCGCTCACCAAGACCCTCATGCCGCTGATCGAGAAGACAGCCGGCGCTCGCGTCGTGGCGCTGTCCTCGACGGCCCACAAAGTGACCGACATCCGCTGGGACGATATCCAGTTCGAGAAGAGCGCATACGACAAGTGGCAGGCCTACGGACAAGCGAAGACCGCCAATGCGCTCTTCGCCAACGGGCTCTCGCGGCGCCTCGCCGACAAGGGCGCCCTGGCGTTCTCGGTTCACCCGGGCGGGATATTCACTCCGCTCCAGCGCCACCTCCCTCGGGAGGAGATGGTCGCCATGGGCTGGATCGGCGAAGACGGCGAACCCACCGAGCTCGCCAAGGCCGGCTTCAAAACGCCCGAGCAGGGCTGCTCCACGACGTTGTGGGCCGCCACGTCCTCCAACCTCGAAGGCAAGCCTGGTGTCTATTGCGAGGACTGTGACATCGCGGCGCCAACGGACCCCGAGGGCCCCATGGCCCGCTACCAGGGCGTGGACGAGCACGCGTGCCACGACGAGTCGGCGGAACGGCTCTGGGCCATCAGCGAAGCGCTGCTGGCAGACGCCTGAGTAACCGGATCGATCACCTCCAGCCGCATCGCCCGCGGCTCGGTCGATTGCTCCTTACACTCCCACGCTATGAAGGAGATTGAACTTCCGCCGCTCACCGAGGACTTCACCGCCGATCCGGTGGAGCTGTTCTTCGACCTGGCCTACGTCTTTGCGTTCTCTCAGCTCGTCGCGCTCCTCATCAACGAACCCACATGGGCGGGCGCGGGCAAAGCTGCGCTGCTGTTTGCGCTGCTGTGGCTGCCGTGGCAGCAGCTGACGTGGGCGGCCAACGCCATCTCGGGCAACGGGAGGCCGGTGCGGGCACTGTTCCTCGTGGCCACGATCGTGAGCGTCCCGATGGCGGCCTCGACCTCGACTGCGTTTGCCGGCGGGGGTCCCGTGTTCGCCATCGCACTTGCGGGGATCATGCTCATTGGATTTCGCATGCAGACCATGGGAACCACCGAGGAGATCGACTACGGCGCAGCCGTCACCAACTGGATTGCTCCAAACGTCGTTGCGATCACGGTGCTGGTCGTTGGCTCGTTCTACGACGGAACGGCCCGGCTGGCCTTCTGGCTTGGCGCCGTCGCCATCGTGCTGTGGGCCATGATCAGAGCCGCAGACAGGGAATGGCTGGTGCGCCCGGGTCACTTCGCCGAGCGCCACGGACTGATCATCATCATCGCCCTGGGCGAGGTGATCGTCGCCATCGGGATTCCCGTCGTCGCCGCTCTCGAGAAGGACGGCAGCCTGCCCATGGCAACGATTCTCGCACTGCTGGCTTCGGGGGCGTTTGCGGGCTTGTTGTGGTGGGCGTATTTCGATCGGCCGAGTCCGGGCCTCGAATACGGTGCTTCCCGACTCGATGGGTTGGCGGCCGGCCAATACATACGTGACGTCTACACGTGGGCGCACGCCCCGATTGTCGCCGGCATCATCCTGGCAGCCGCCGCCCTCGAAGAGATCGCACTCCATCCACGCGACGCGGTGCCGTTGGAGTTCCGAGCGATGATCGCCGGCGGTCTGTTCTTGGTCCTCATCGGCGTCTCTCTTGCAGTCTGGCGCGCATTTCGTGCGCAGGCGCGGGAGCGGCTCGTCGGCGCCATCGTCATCGCCTGCATCGTCTTCCTCGGAGGTTCGCTCGAGGGTCTGGTGCTTCTCTCGCTGGTGGTAGCGGTGATGCTCGTCGTTCTCATCATCGAGCATCGCAGGGTCGAACGGCTCCGCCTGCACGCCGAGTCAGAGGGCTGAAGCACTCGGCGTGCCCGGAGACCCGGTGTGGCGGAGCGCCGGTTGCTAGCTCGCGTGCTCATCGAGCCCAAGGAGCTCCATGGATGCATCAGAGGTGTACCTGGCCAAGCCGCCACCCGATGCGATCGAGCAGCACCTGGCGAAGCCCATCAACGCCACAGTCGGCACGTTGAATCCTGACGGTTCGACCCACCGCGCCTTCGTCCTGTTCCTCTGGGAGAACGACCGCTTCTACTTCGAGACCGCCTCGCAAACCCGCAAGGCGCGCAACGTCGCTGCGAACCCCACCGCGTTGTTCGCCTTCGAGGGCGTCGGATTGGTGGCGATGGCTGAAGGCACGGCCCGCCTCATCGAGGGCGACGAAGCACACGCGATCAACGGGCGGCTTCGACAGAAGTATCTGACGAAGGCCGCCGCCGAGACGGTCGATGCCGCTTTGGGGAACCGTCGACGATGTGTCGATCGAAATCACACCATCCCGCTGGCGATCGTGGTCCAACAAGGCATTGGGAGAGTTGAGCAGGGCAGCAGCACCAGATCTCGATCCCTCCGAGTGGTGGATCGAGCCCAACGTTTGATGCGGCTCGAGCCGCGCTCCACGTGCCGTCAGTCTTGGCAAGTGTCGCGTTCGTCGCTTGTCCACGCTTCAGCCACCGTGCCGGCAATCTCGATGAGCGTCGACCGCTGATCCATCCACAATGGCGACCACCCTGCACGTTGCCAACCGTCCGCCGGACCGCAGCACCCGTGCGAAGCCCCCAACGATCACCTCGGGATCGGGCACCCACTGCAGCGTGCGCTCCGAGCGGACGGCGTCGAACGAGTCGTCAGCCTGCTCCAGCGATCGGGCGTCACCGACCAAGAACCGAACTGCACAGGACGCGTCCTTGCAGCGTTGGTGAGCGACCTCCAGCATGGCAGCGCTCACATCGACTCCGACCACTTCTCCAGTCGTTCCCAGGTCCCGGGCGAGGGAAATCGCAGCATCGCCAAGTCCACAGCCGACGTCGAGAAGCCGCTCACCTTCGACGAGTCCGAGGTGGTGCCGCTCCCACGCTCGCAGCCGTTGCGTTGCCGGCCACTTGGCCGTCTCGTCCATGCAGGACACCAGAACCGCCGTATGCGGATCACCGTCGACGTCTCGATAACCGAGACCGTGCGGATCGGAGGGCTCCATCGACGAAGACTATGGCAGGGCGACGACACTGCATCGGGCTCGGCCGATGCCCGACGCTGTCTTGCCCTCTTTCTAGAGTCACCCTGGTATACGACGGGGAACTTCGTCATGGCCTCACACCCAGGCGGCGGGATCGAGATCAGGGAGCTCGGGGCAGACGCTATCGAGCTCATCCGAGAGATCGATCGATCGGAACACATCGACGTGCACTACACCGTCAAGGACGGCCGGCTCCAGAGCGAGCCTGTCGAATTCGAGGTCCCCAACTGGGATGCCGAGGGCCACGGGGAGTACAGCTCCGCCCGTCTCATCGCCGAATTCCGGCCGATCGTCGAGAACGGGGCGAGCCTGCTTGGTGCGTTCATCGATGATCGCCTTGCGGGTATGGCCATCGTGGACCCCTCGTTCGAAGCAAGGACCGCGTGGTTCGCCTTCCTCCACGTGAGCCGCGCATACCGGCGCAGGGGCGTTGCCGCAGCGCTATGGGCCGCCGGCGCCGAGATCGCGACAGCAGCGGACGCGGCAACGTTTTACGTATCGGCAACGCCAAGCGGCTCAGCGCTCGGGTTCTACACCAGCCGCGGATGCCGGCTCGCGGATGCGCCGCATCCGGCACTCTTTGCGAAGGAGCCGGACGACATTCACCTGATCTGCCCGGTCGCGTGAACTGATCCGCGGATCGGTGCTCGCCTCCGACGGGGGGACTTGCCAGCTCCAGCCGCTTGGTAGGTCTGAGCATGCTCCGGCTCGTTTCGCGCGCCCGCATGAGGCTGCCTCCGCGCCGAAACCCCGGGTCGCCGGACGGCTCGGGGTTCCGGGTCGTGCTTCGCCCGGCTACTGCGGGATCGGCACGAAGCGTCGCGTCGGGATCGAAATGTCGAAGGGCTCGTACCGCAGCTGGTGGCACACGCTCGACAGCGTGGCGGCCGGGGTCGACGCCACCGCTACGACGTCATGACCGATCAGGGCGAGACCGTTGTCCAGCCTTGTCACCGGCGGCTCAACCGGCCGTGCCGCAGCCGGCGCCGCAAGCAGCAGGAGCAGAGCCAGGACGACCAGGGCCAATGTGAGCTTGCGCATGTCGTACCTCCTTTCTCGCCTAATCGTGCGCCGGGCCGCTCAGCGACCGATCAGGGGCCGGTCAGCGATGGATCAGCCGGGTCGGTGTGCTTCGAACAGGTATCGGCAGCGGGGGCAACGTCGAGGCTCGCGCGTCGCCTTCTCCTCTCCGGCGAGCGGAAGGACGAAAGACCCTTGGAGCACGGCCGTGGAGCGAACCAGGATGCGTGGTAGAGGACCAACTTCATGGACTTCTCGATCCTCGGTCCGTTGTGCGTCTGCACCGATGAGGGGCTGGTGACGATTCGCTCGGCCCGGCAACGGTCGATCCTCGCCGTGCTGATCCTCAACGTCGGTCGGGTTGTCTCGGCCGATCGCCTCCTGGATCTGGTGTGGGGCGACACGCCGCCGTCCAGCGGGGCGCGATCGCTGCAATTCCACGTGTGGAAGCTGCGGAACGCGCTCGATCCGCAGCGGGCGGGCGGAGAGGGCATCATCGGCACGCAGGCACCTGGATACGTCTTGCTCGCGGAACCGGGCGACGTCGACGCCGTCCGGTTCGAGCGCATGACCGCAGAGGCACATGACCTGCTCCAATCAGACCCCGCACGGTCGGAACGCCTGATCCAGGAGGCCATGGGATTGTGGCGCGGCCCCGCGCTCGACGATCTCGCATACGAGGAGTTTGCACGCCTCGAGATCATTCGCCTCGAGCAACTCCGCCAGCGCGCCGAAGAGGATCGCATCGAAGCCGCGCTCGCCTTGGGCGACCACGACGCTGTGGTCGGCGAGCTCGCCGCGCTGACGGCTCAGCACCCGCTGCGGGAGCGATTGTGGGGACAGTACATGGTCGCCCTCGCCCGCGGTGGGCGCCAAGCCGACGCGCTCGCCGCCTACCAGGATCTCGCCCGCCACCTGGGAGACCAGCTCGGTATCGATCCCTCTGCGGAGGTCAAGGCGATCGAGGAGCGCATCCTCCTTCAGGACCCTCAGATCCTCCAACCCGGACGACTTCCGCTTGCCGACCGGCTGCGCGGGTACACCCTGCGCACGCGCCTCGGCGAGGGGGCCTTTGGCGAGGTGTGGCTGGCGGTGCAGCCCGGGATCGGCCGCGACGTCGCCGTCAAGGTGATTCGTCCCGAGCTGGCGAACCGCCCCGAATTCGTTCTCGGTTTCGAGGCTGAGGCCAGGGTGCTGGCATCGCTCGAGCACCCCAACATCGTGCCCCTGTTCGACTTCTGGCGCGACCCGAATGGGGCCTACCTGGTGATGCCGCTGATGCGAGGCGGGAGTCTCGCCCGGGCAGCGCGCGATGCACCGTTGGCGCCCGAGCCATGCCTCTCGACTGTCGCCGCGATCGCCGATGCGCTCGCCTACGCCCACCGTCGTCAGGTCGTGCACGGCGACCTGACCCCGGAGAACGTTCTTCTCGACGGCGAGGGTCGGCCGTACCTCGCCGATTTCGGCATCGCCTCGTTGGTCGGGGGTGTCACCGGCCCGGAGGAGACGGCTTCCGGCTTCCGCTCTCCCGAGCAGCTCAGCGGGGAGGCCCCGACACCTCGATCCGACGTGTTCGGACTCGGCATGCTGGCCTACCTGCTGCTCACCGGGAACCAGCCGCCCCCCGGTGAGCCCCTCCCACCGGCGACGACGCTGCCTCCCGAGCTCGTCGACGGAGTGGACGGCGTGCTCGCCGTCGCAACGGCACCGGACCCCACTGCGAGATATGAAGGCCCCGAAGCTTTCGTGGCGGCCCTGTCCTCGGCGTTCGGCGCGGCGCCGCGTCCACTCCCGAGCGCCGTCGCCCGCAACCCGTACAAAGGGCTGTGTGCCTTCAGCGAGGCGGATGCCGCAGACTTCTTTGGACGGGCGGCATTGGCTGCAGACCTCACGACTGCCATAGCGCATCACCGCCTGGTCGGCGTCGTCGGGCCGTCCGGATGCGGGAAGTCGAGTCTCGTCCGCGCCGGCCTCATCCCCAGCCTGCGGAACGGTGCCGTCCCGGGCTCCGAACGCTGGCTGGTAGCCGACCTGTCCCCGGGTGCGCACCCAATGGCCGAACTGGAGGCCGCGCTCCTTGGTGTCGCCGCCCGTCACGCCCCCGAGCTCCGGGACATCCTCGCCGATTCCGCCAATGAGCCGGCCGCACTCGCCGCAGCGCTGGTGCCGGATGGCAGCGAGGTGCTCTTGCTCGTCGATCAGCTCGAGGAGCTCTTCACCCTGACCGAGAGCGAAGCCGAGCGTCGTCGCTTCATCGGTTTCCTCACCCTCGTGGCGGGCGACCCGCGGAGCCGGATCCGGGTTGTCGTGACCCTGCGCGCAGACTTCTACGACCGGCCACTCGAGTTCGCCGCGTTCGGGGAGATGCTCGGCCGGGGGCTGGTTTCGGTCGCCACCCCCTCGGAAGCGTCGCTCGCCCTCGCAGTGTCTGGCCCTGCGGCCGGTGTCGGGGTCACGCTCGAACCCGGCCTCGAAACTGAGATCGCCCGCGACGTGTGCAACCAGCCGGGTGGACTACCGCTGATGGAGTACGCCCTCACCGAGCTCTTCGGCCGGCGGTCAGGTGCCCAGATCACCACTGAGAGCTATCACGCAATGGGCGGTGTGACCGGCGCCCTCGGCCGCAGGGCCGAGGAGCTGTATGCCCGCTACGACGAGGGCGGGCGCGCATCGGTGCGCCAGATCTTCCTCCGTCTCGTCCAGGTCGGCGAGGACACGAGCGACACGAGGCGGCGTGTTCCACGCCATGAGCTGACCGGACTCGGCATCGACACCACGCTCGTCGACGACGTGCTCGGGTCGTTTGGTGCGCACCGGCTCCTCACGTTCGACCGCGACCCCACGACGCGATCCCCGACGGTCGAGGTGGCGCACGAAGCGCTGCTCACCCGTTGGGATCGGCTGCGGGGCTGGGTGGAGGAGCGACGTGACGACCTCGTCCTGCATCGTCGCCTCACCGTCGCGGTGAACGAGTGGCTCGAGTCGGGCCGGGACGCCGGCTACCTCCTCACGGGCGGGCGGCTCGAGCACTTCGAGCAGTTCGCAGGCGAATCCGACCTTGCGCTCAGCGAATCCGAGAACGCGTTTCTCCGGGAGAGCAGGCAGCGCGCCGACGAGGAGGCAGCGCGCCGGAGACGGCGGCGCCGCGCCGTGCTCGGCGGTTTTGCCGCTGCCGCCGTCGTGGCGTCCTTGCTCGCCGTGTTGGCCCTCATCCAGCGCACCGAGTCGAATCGGAACGCCATCCTCGCCCGTTCCCGCGAGCTCGCCGCATCGGCGATCGCGGTCGCCGACACCGATCCCGAGCTCAGTCTCCTCCTCGCTCTCGAGTCGGCAGAGGGCGGCGAGCCCATCTTCGAGACGGTCACCGCCCTCCACCAAGCGGTACTCAACCAACGAGCGCTCCGACGCCTGGACGGACCAGAGGAGTCCGAGGCGATCCTGACGCCCGACGGCTCCGGAGTTCTGCTCAACGCCCACGACAGCGGCACGGGGCAGATGTATGACGCAGCGACGGGACGGCTCATTTGGGAGACTGTGCTGATGCCGGGCAGCCCTGACACCATCATCCAGTCTTATGCGTTCGACAGAGACGGCACGGAGATGCTCTATTCAAACGGGGGGCTGCTGTACGTCCTCGAGCGAGCAACGGGCGCCGTACGGAGCGTGCCGTTGGACACGCCGTGCCCCGAGCTCGGGCCAGTGGTGATCGCCGACGGCGCCTTGCGCATCGACGTGCACCATCCGTTGATCATGTTTGACACGACCGACGGCGGTGAGTGCACCGGCTCTCGCTTCGCCGTAGCGCGGATCGACTCGTCGACCGGGGCCACACAAGTGCTCGCCGAGTTCGAGCGGGCCCAGGTCTCGATTGTCCCCTGGGCGAGCGACGCCACCGGCAATCTGCTGGCGCTCAGAGTCCTCGATGGCATCGATCAGGTCGCCGTGCTCGACGTGACCACGGGGGAAACCGAAACCTACGGACGCTCCGGAGTTGACGGCGAGGCGGTACTGAGTCCGGACGGAACACTCATCGCCACGATAGGAAGCGAGCGCAATGACGTATGGGATCTCTCCGGCGACGGCCTGCTTTGGAGTTTTCCCGGGCGGATGACCCACGTGGTGTTCAGCGGCGACGGTCGGCTGATCTTCGGCTCACCCCAAGCCGGACCGGTGCGCATTTGGGATGCG
>DATHZQ010000112.1:0-13748 GCA_035458525.1 Acidimicrobiia bacterium | reverse complement strand
CCGGTCGGTGTAGGTGAGGTTCAACCCCACCAAGAACATCTGCGTGTCGGTGTAGGTCATGCGGTTGACGTGGTCGTCGGCGGGTCCGCTCCAGTAGACCGCGGTGTGTTCTGCGACGAGTTCGTCGACCGAGGCCCGCAGCTCGGGGCCGACCAGTTCCCGCAGCTCGCCGTCACCGAAGAGGCTGTAGCTGCCGTGGAACGAAGCGGCTTCGTCCTGCGATGCGAAGCCGACGAAACGCTTCGCCCAGCGGCTGTACCGGTAGCCACGGCGTTTGCCGGCCACGGGGAGCGCAGCCACGGCGGGCTCGACCAGCCTCCGCCGCATCGATTCGGGCATTCTCCTGTAGCGGGCGGCGATGAGGTTGGCGAGGTGCTTGCGGTACCCGCCGAACAACTCGTCGGCGCCCATGCCCGACAGCATGACTTTGACGCCGGCCTCCCGTGCTGCGGTGCAGATGAGGTACGTGTTGATGGCGGCTGCATCACCGATCGGTTCGTCGAGCATCGCCACCATGCGAGGGAGCGTGTCGACGATGTTCGGGCTGATCTCGATCTCGTTCAGCTTGATGCCGAGCTCGGTGGCGAAACGTCCGGCGTAGGCGGCGTCGTCGGGCATGGCCTCGAACCGCTGGTCCTGGTCGCGGAAGGCAATCGTGTACGCCTGGATGTCCGGGGCGCTCGCTGCGGCAACCGCGGTGACCAGGCTCGAATCGAGACCACCGCTGAGGAACGTCGCCACCGGCACGTCGGACACCATGTGCGCCCGGATCGAGTCTTCGAGGATCTCCCGCAGTTGCTCTGTGTCCGGCTCGGGCCCTGGATCGACCAGCAGCTCCTGCTCGGCGCTCCAATAGCAATGAACCTGATACCCGCCATCCGGGGTTGCCTCGGCCCAGTGGCCGGCGGGGAGGCGGTCGACGCCGGCGAAGACCCCGTGCGTTTCTGGGATCCAGTAGTACATGAGCGACGCGACGACGCCTCTGAAGTCGATGTCGAGGTCCGGCATGGCCCGCCGGATCGCTTTGATCTCCGAGCCGAAAGCCAGGCCGCCGTTGCGTCTGGCGACGTAGAGCGGCTTGATGCCGAGCGGGTCACGAGCGAGGAAGAGATGTCCCGTCTGCTCGTCGAGGATGGCAAACGCAAACATGCCGCGGAAGCGGCGGAGCGACGCCGGGCCCCAGTGCCGCCACGCCTTGGCGATCACCTCGGTGTCGGAGTTCGTCGAGAAGGTGAACCCCGCCGCCTCGAGGTCGGTGCGAACGGCTTTGAAGTTGTAGACCTCTCCGTTGTAGACGAGCGTCAAGCCGTGCGTGCGGTAGGGCTGGTTGGCTGATTCTCTGGGGTCGAGGATGGCGAGCCGGCGGTTGCCGAGGGCGGTCCCCTCCGGGTACTCCGCGAGGTGAAGGCCTGACGCGTCGGGCCCGCGGTGGGCAATGGCGTCGACCATGGCCGGCGCGGCATCGACATGGCCCGGGAGTGCGTATACCCCTGCTATTCCACACATGACGGCGAGCGTAGCCGTTGCTGCAAATCACAGAAGCGTGCCGCTGGCCTCGGGCAGCCTGCGGGCAAGTAGGCTGCGGTGGCCACGATCCGCAAGGAGTAGATGGAGCGTGGATAGCAGGGGAGGCCGCGGGGAGCTCGTGACGACACCGAATCTCTTCATCGTGGGACCACCCCGATCGGGAACGACCTCGCTGATCGAGTGGTTGGCGGAGCATCCACAGATCGCCCGGCCCGAGCTCAAGGAACCCATGTTCCACGCCATCGATCTCGCCACCCCGCATCGCGTGACGGATCGGGACGCCTACCTCGAGATGTATCGCGATCTCGGTCCTGCCGCCTTCTACGTCGATGCCACGCCGTGGTATCTCTACTCGTCGATGGCTGCCGAGTCGATCAAGGCGATGGCGCCGGACGCACACGTGATCGTTCATCTCCGCCATCCGGTGCAGGTCTTGTCGTCGCTCCACGCCCGGCATCTGATCGTGGGGCTCGAGCCCGAACCGGACATCGAACAAGCGGTCTTCGGGGGGCCCCAGCAACACGACGCGACTGAGTTCCGGCGCTGCCTCGACTACCTCGCCGTGGGTCGGTTCGGCGAGCAGGCACAGCGATTCACCTCACGATTTCCGAAAGAGCGAGTGCACTTCATCTCGACACGCGACATGGCCCGCCGGCCCCGCGAGGTCCATGTCGAATTGCTCGGCGCTCTGGGCCTGGAGCCGCTTCCGCTCGCCGAGTACGAGCGGTACAACGAAGCCCAGACCGTTCGCAGCCGGGCCTGGTCGTGGGCGACGGCCAAGGTGGCTGGATCGCGAACCTCGTCACGGATACGCCGGGCGCTTGCCGTGCGCATGGCGCTGCTCGCCGCTACCCCGGGGCGCGACACGCTGTCGCCCGCCACGGCGCAACGGATCACCAAGGAGCTGGCAGACGACATCGTGCTGCTCGCCGAGCTGTCGGGGCGCGACCTCTCCGACTGGCTGGGTACCTGAAGCAGCCGCCCGCCTCAGGTCGGTTCTTCACCCCTGAGCCGATGCGCTGCCGCAGAGGTCAATTCCCGCCCCAGATGAGGGATCCAATGGGCGGCCCGGGTCACTGCGTATCTCGTACACTCGCCCGCCACGGCAAGACGTGCCTTCGGCGTCAGATAATCGCGATTCACGATTTCCCACAGGTACCCGACGCGCCGCCAGTACCCGAGTTCGCTTGCGCCGTTGGCATTGTTGGCGAGCATCCAGCCGCGCTTGTCCGCAACGTACTGGGAACGTCCGGGGTGCTCTCGGTGATGAAACAGCACTTCGTCGACCCTGGCGAAGCCGCCGAGGAGGGCCAGTTCCACGAGCGTCTGCCGGTCGGAGCCGTACCACTCGGCGATCAGTCCGGTGCTCATCAGCTCACGGCGCCGAATCACCGAGTAGATGACCTGGTGCATGCGCGGTGCGTTCCAAAAACTGCGTAGCCGCGCCTGGGGTGATGGGTCCGAGAACGTCGGGGACTGAATCGGATCGCCGACCTGCGTGCCGGACTCGTCGACGCTGTCGAGCAGCGAGAAACACAGCACGTATCGTTTCGCTTCGTCGGCGTCGAGCACCTCGACGCACCGTTCGATGAACGTGGGTTCGATGAGGTCGTCGTGGCCGCACCATTTGAAGTACTCGCCTCTGGCGAGCTCGGCCACCCGGTTGTGGTTTGCCGCAGCGCCGATGTTCACGTCGTTTCGGTGGTAGCGCACCCGAGGATCCGACGCTGCCAATGCGCGACACTGATCGCTGGTGCCGTCCGTCGACGCGTTGTCGCAGATGATGAACTCGAAATCCTCGAATGTCTGCGCCATGACCGCAGCCAGGTTGGGCGCCAGCAGCGCACCGGCGTTGTAGACCGGCAGGCCGATCGACACGCGCGGTTCTTTGTGACCAGGCACCGTCGCCCGACCTCCCCTCACTTACGCTCCCGGGCGCTCTGTCCGGGTCCCCCACGGTCCAACACTTTCGCCGTGACGCTGCGCATTGTCCCGTTGTCGGGCAAATCCGTCAATGTGACGGCGGTTGCCTCAGCTACAGGAGCCAAGCGGAGAGGTCGCGGTCAACGACCTCCTGCAATGCTTCGATCTCCGGTCGGAACACCGCGGCGAGCTCGCTTCGGATCTCGGGGTCCATCGACTCTTGGTTGAGGTTCCGGTCCCGAATCCGCACGGCGAGACGGTAGGCGGAGCGGGGGAGCAGGGGCTGCAGGGCGCGCTTGACCGCATTGTCTTTCACGAGCAACCCGTGAACGGCGCGATTGCGCGGCACTCCGGACGGATTGCTCCGCACTGCCGTGTCGGGGGCGAACGACGCATCGATGCCGAGGTACCCGTACACGTCCTGGGCCAATCCCACGGCGTCCCCGGCGAGGTCTTCGTACAGGAAGATGCGCAACGCATCGCTGGGGAACTGCTGAAGAAAGGGCCCGAGTTGCTGTGCGTAGAACCCTCGCGCCACGTAGTGCCCGAATTGGTCTCCCCGTTCGATGCGGACGGATTCGAGGTCCAGCGCCTCGCGAAACGTGGCCGCGTGCTCCTTCTCGTTGCGGACGTGCAGCATGTAGTGGGAGAACGCTCGGTCAACGGGGTTGCGCAAGATGGCGACGAGTCGCACGTCTGGCAGCGTGCGACGGATCAATGGGGCGGCCCGGTCCGAGTAGTAGAGGTAGTTGTGTGACGCTTCGCCCCGCACCGACGCCTCCGCCGAATCCTGAAACAGCCGCTCGTAGTCGGCCAGGTTGGTGACGCTGTCCGAAGCCTCGACGGGGATGTCCGGCATGTCGGCAAACGCAAAGTAGTTGGGTTCTTTCGGGGTGCTCATGAACACGTCGGGATGCTGCGCCAGGAGTTGGTACAGGGTCGAGGTGCCGGAGCGCATCGCTCCGATGACCAGGCAATTGGGAAGTGGCATCTCTTGGTGTCTCCGCAGGAGAGGCTGCGATCGGCCGCACCCGGCTGCGGGGGCGCCAGCCCCGGCCGGCCCCTGCACGACCCCCCGGGGAGTTCCGGATGCTAGCCGTGCCCGCATTCTGCTCCGCCTGTCGGCGCCGCCGGGACGGATAGCGTCGCAATGGCCATAGACTCACGAGGGCTCGACTGCCGAGAGGGAGAGATGGGGGGAGCGAGCGACCGTGCACCGCCGAACCATTGCCCGTTCCAGCCTCGCTGCCGCGCTTGCGCTCGCGCTGGCGCTCTCTGCATGCTCGACGACTGCCACCGGCGACGATCAACCGACAGCCGCCGAGGCCGGTGATGCCGCCGCAGCTAGGGAGAGCTCTCCACCAGCGGGCGACGCCGGCACGCAGCCTGAGACCGATTCCGGCGTCGACGATGGTGGTGTGGAAACGGGCAACGGTGCCGTCACCGCCGGCTCGGGCTGGATGGGGACCAATCTCGGTGTCGCAGCCGCCTTCGCCGAGTGGGCGTTCATCGATGCCTTCAAGTTCTCGAGGCCGTGGGTCTCCGGTGTCGCGGCGGGTGAGGGACGCCAACCGGTCTGGAACGACAAGCGACCGCTCGACCTGGACGACGCCGGTTGGGTGAGGTCGCTGCTACCCGATCAGATTGCACGGACCGCGATGCTCACCGGTCCGCTCCCCACGCGTCCGGCAGGGCGCTACGTGGTCCTGTACGAAGGGCAGGGTGAGCTGAGCTACACCGCCGGTGCGAGCCTCGTCGAGTCCGGGCCGGGCCGGGACGTGCTCGACGTCGTGGACACCGCAGAGATCGCGATCAACCTCGTCGCAACCGACCCCGACGACTACATCCGCAACATCCGAGTGATCATGCCTGGCGGTGTGTACGCCACTGATCCGGCGACGCTCGTGATGGAACCCGATGCCGACCGCAGCGACTACCTCTCGTTCGAGGAGCACTACGAATCGCTGATCTTCCACCCGCACTTCTTGGCGAGTCTCCAGGGATACGGATCGGTGCGGTATATGAATTGGATGCTCACCAACGGATCGATCGTCTCCGAATGGGATGACCGGCCAAAGCTCGACGATGCGCGGTGGACGGTCGACGGGGTCCCGGTCGAGATCATGGTGGAGCTGTCCAACCGCACGGCAACCAACCCCTGGTTCACGCTGCCTCACCTGGCCACCGACGAGTACGTTCGCAACTTCGGTGTCGCAGTGCGCGACAACCTCCTCCCCGGTCTGACTCCCTACGTCGAATATTCGAACGAAGTCTGGAACACACAATTCGCCCAGCACGAGTACTCGCGCGAGCAGGGCCTCGCTGCCGGGTTGGACGACGAGCCCTTTGCGGCGGCCATCGCCTTCTACGGGCGTCGCTCGAGTGAGATCTTCGCCGTCTGGGAAGAGGTCTACGGTGGCGGCGAGGGGTTTGTCGCAGTCCTCGGCAGCAAGACCAGCGATCCGGACGCCGTGTCCCGCCTGGCCCTCGAGAGCGGGGAAGCGGCCGGGGCCGATCTGCTTGCCGTCGCCGGGTACTTCGGAGGGCGGGCCAACTGGGCGAACAACTGCGACGAGGTCGCCGCAATGTCGATTGACGAATTCTTCGACTACCTCGTCGATGATTCGGTCCCTCGTGCGATCGACGGCATCGGCCGCCAGATCGACGTCGCCGACGACTACGGCATCGCGCTCGGCATCTATGAGGGCGGCCAGCATCTCCGCGTCAACGGATGCGACGGCGACGACGCCAAGAAGGAAGCGATCGGCGATCTCTTCGACGCTGCCAACCGGGACCCCCGGATGGGGGACGTGTATTTGGAGTTCTTCGCCGCCGTGGATCTCGCCGGTGTCGATCTGTTCTCGCACTACACCAACACAGGCGCATGGACGAGATTTGGCCGCTTCGGCGCTCGCGAGCACCTGCTGCAGTCGCGCAGCGAGATGCCCAAGTACGACGCGATCATGACGTACGCCGAACAGTCCTGAGGGAGTGCCCATACGGCACGGTCCTGGGCCGAACGGTCTGCGGCCCGCAATGCACCGCCGGCGTCAACCGGTCCGTGCGGTCCCCTGCAGCTCGACGTATTCGAGTTCCTCGTCGAACTGGAAGATCAGGCAGGTAGCCGCCCGGTCACCCGCTGCCCAACCCTCCTCGGAGGGCGTGAAGGCGTTGAGGAACCAAATCGAGGTGTCGTAGGGCTCACCGAGGTATTCGAGGAACACGGCTTCGCATGCGTCGAGCCCCGCCGCAAACACTCCTTCGTCGCCGGGATATGTCGCGCCGCCAAGCGTGACGGTACCGATCACCTCCAACTCGTGCGGTTCGGCGCAATCCACCGGATCGACTTGCGTGACCTGATCTTGCTCAGGTGCGCGCAGGCAATCGCCCGGTTCCAGCGATGCCACGGACCGCGAGCCGTCGAGCAGTCCCGCTACCAGGATCGCACCGATCACCATGACCAGAAGCGCCCCGAGCGCAGGGAGAGCGGCGCGGAGGCCAGAGCGCCTGTGCTCAGCGTCCATCGCCGCGGGCCGAGGTGGTCACGCGCAGGATCTCGTTGTCGTCGGAGTACTGGAACACCATGCATGTGGCTCGCTGGTCGCCGTCTGCCCATCCTTCGGCGGTCGGGGTGAAGGCGTTGAGCCACCAGATCGAAGTGTCGTACGACACACCGACGTACGATTCGAACAGGGGGAGGCAGCGGTCGAAGGCCTCGTCGTAGACGGCGTCGTCGCCGGGAAACTCGCTTCCGAACAGCAAGACGTTGCCGATGACCTCGAAGTCGTGTGGCTCGTTGCACGGCACGGCGTCGACATCGAAGAACGTCTCCTGCGTGGGCTGCTGGATACACATGCCCGCATCGACGTCGGCGAGAGATACCGAGACCGCCTCTTCCATGCCGGTGTCGATGATGGGCTCGGGTGGTACCTCGACGGTGGGTGAGTCCTCGGCCGCTTGGTCCTCGAAGTAGCTGCCAACGAACGAGATGATGACGAAGATGGCTGCCGCGATTCCGAGATACCGGCGGGTTCGGCGCGGCCGGCCGAGAGGTCCGTCGGCCATTCCCGTCGGGAGTCGATCGCCGGCCTCGATCATGCGGCCGTCTGCGGAGGGCTCCTTGGAGCGGCGTCGCGGGCGGATGATGTCGGCAGGCAGCTGGAATCGGCGGCGGTCTTCTTCTTCGGGCTCGGCCGTCACTTCGGGTTGCGGCGCTCGCCGCACCTGGCGCAGGACCTCGGCGACCGTGTCCGGCGTGGGTGCTTCCGCGACCGTCTCTATGTGACGTTCGATCTCCTCCGCAGAACTCATGTGACGCTCGATGTCGGCGGACGGGTTGGCAATGTCCAGCAGCTCGCGGGCTTGACTCACGAGATCGCGACTGGCCAGTTCCTCGCGCGCCTCGCGGATGAGGTCTGCGGAGCTCAAGCCTTCGTATGCGTCCTTCATAGGTCACCTACCGAGCCGGCAAGGTCGTCGCCGCCGTTTGCGGTCATGTCTGGCCGTACACAGGGATCGTCGCGCCGTTGATGACGCCGGACGACGGACTCGCGAGGAAGTCCAGGACGGTGGCAATGTCGGCCGGCTTGGGCCACCGCACGTAGTCGGCGTACGGCAACGCCGCTCGCGTGTCCTCGGTGTCGATCACGGACGGCATCACCGCGTTGGCGGTGACGCTGGTTCCGTCGAGTTCGTTGGCCAGTGTCTTCATCAACGCCACGACGCCGGCCTTCGACACGTTGAACGCCGCCTGTCCGGATGGCGTCTCGATGGCGTCCCGGCTTCCGACGGCGATGAGCCGGCCCCACTCGGCGGCGAGCGCATGCGGAACGGCGGCCCGCATGGTGTAGAACGCCGATCGTAGGTTCAGGTCGAGCATCCGGTCGAACCGCACGTCGTCCGTCTCGCTGACATCGCGGCCTCCGGCCCACCCGCCAACCAGCGACAGGACGACGTTGACCGGGCCCATGGTCTCCGCAGTCTCCTTCATGAAGCGATTCACCGCTTCAGGATCGGTGCAGTCGACGCGGCGCAGGAGCGAGTGGCCGTCGTGGATGTCGATCTCGTCTTCGAGCCGCCGAGCCTCTTCCGGCACGAGATAGGTGATGGCGAGACGAAAGTTGCGACGCAAAAGCCGCGGCACGAGCGCTCTCCCCAGCGCCCCGGTGCCTCCGGTGACGACGGCGACGTGTTCAGTGTGCACGAGGCCACGATAGCGAGGACCCGGGGCCAACCTATGGGTCGGTCGCCCTTTGGCGCAGCTGGAGCTAGGGGGTGAGCCGTTTGAAGCGCTCGGCCATGTCCAAACCAACTGCGGCGCCGACCTCTTCCGCTCGGGCGCGCATCCGTGCGGCGAACTCGCGCCGCTGGGTCTCGCTCTGGTCAGCGCCTCCCATCGTCGTGACGCCCTGCGAAGAATGGCAGAGCAACGCTTCGATCTTGATGTCGAGGGTGGATGCGATCGGCTCGGCGTGGTCGGGGTCCTGCGCCGACCAGAGGAGCACGGCGCCCGGGCGGTGGGGTGCGACTTGCTGATCTGGGAAGAACAGAGGATCTCGTGCGGCCACGACGGCGTCGACCGTCACCGTCCCGGCGGCGCGATGGTCCGGATGCAACTGGTAGCGCTGCCACGGATCGTGGGTCAGGAGAACGTCGGGACGCGCCCTCCGAATCTCCTCGCAAAGGCGCTTGCGCAGTTCCATGGTCACCTCGAGCTCGCCGTCGACCTCGCCGAGGTGGATGACGGAGTGGGCGCCGAGGCTTGCGGCCGCCGCGGCCTGCTCACGGCGACGGTCGGCTGCGAGCTCATCGGGGTCACGATCTGGATCCCAAGTGCCCTTGGAGCCGTCGGTGATCACGAGCATCGTCACCTCGGTTCCGGCGGCCGCCCATCGGGCCAGCGTGCCGCCGGCACCGAACTCGATGTCATCCGGGTGCGCTCCGATCGCCAGCGCACGCGCCGGCGTGGCGAGCGGCGGTGGCGCGGTGCGCAGTTCCCCGTAGAGGTCGATCGTCATGGGGCGGCAGATTAGGAGGTCGACCGGCCTGATCGGCGCTCACGGAGACGGGTCGATCAACTCGCGTAGCCATCGCCCAGCCTCGAGCCGGAGCGCCCGGTCGAGATCCGCCGGCGTGTCGAGATCGAGTGCCAACCCGAGACGCACTACGACGGCAGCGCCGCCCATTCGAGCGAGGTGGCGATGGAAGCTGCCCGGTCCGTAGCTGAACCGGAATGCGCCCGTGGCTGCGATGAGGGAGGTCCCGCCATCTCGCGATGGTGCGATGACCGGACCGTCGTGTCGCCACGCCGCCGCGAGATCTGCAGGCCCGACCACCGGCAGATCGGCGTGCAGGATCGCCCACGGTTGGGAGCCGGCCGCAGCGCAGAACGCCTGGGCCGCTCCGTCGAGTCCACCAGCAGCCGGCTCGGGGACGGTTGCCCAGCCGTGCTCTCGAGCCCAGGCTGCCACTCCGGCGTCGCCCGTCACGATCACAGGGGAGGCGCCGCTGGCGGCAACGGCCGCCGCCGTGCGGGCGGCGATTGCCTTGCCCACGCGGGATCTGGCACCGGCGTCGATCACTGAGGCCAGCCGGGCTTTGGCGATACCGAAGGGCTTGATGGGGATCCCGACGACCCGGGTCATGTCTCCGCGATGCTTTCGAGAACGTCTTCGAGGGCTCGAGGCGGCGCGGCGACTCCGTCGTCCCACTGAGCAAGTTGGATCAACAGCCCGTGTGCGGTTGCCGGATGGACGAACGCCTCTTGCCAGCTGCCCCCGTAGCTCTCACCCACGACCTCGTAGCCTGCCCGGCGAGTTGCGGCGACGGCGGTCCTCAGATCCCGCACTTTGAACGTGACGTGGTGCGGGCCCTCGCCCCGTCCCTCGAGGAATCGATTGAGGAAGTGGTCGCCGTCGCTCGGATCCGCTGGAGTCAGCAACTCGAGCTTGGTGTCGCCGGGGAGCATGAACTGGACCCAGGTGAATCCAGCCGTCGGGTGGCGCCCGCCGGTGCGGTACACCCCGCCCATCAACTGCAGCAGCGGCAGCACAGCCCGGATGTCGCGCACCGCCAGCGCAAGGTGGTCGAAGCGCTCGAAAGTGTCGTCGAGATCGTCGGGGGACAAAGCATCGGACATGGCCGGCGAGCCTACCGGGCATGTCGGCGCCGGCCACCGCCGCCTGCTGCGTAGGGTGGCGTTGCCGGAGGAGAGGAGACGCGGCATGCAGTTTGGTGCATTCGTACCCCAGGGCTGGCGCCTGGATCTCGGTGACATCCCGGTCGCTCAGCAGTGGGACACCATCGTTGCCGCTGCACTGGTCGCCGAAGAGACAGGTTTTGACTCCGTGTGGGTCTACGACCACCTGCACACGTTTCCCGAGGTCAGCCAGCAGTCCACCTGGGAGGCTTGGACCTTGATGGCAGGCTTGGCCGAGGCGACCGAACGGGTGCGGTTGGGTCAGATGTGCACGTGCAATTCGTACCGCCCTCCGGCTTACCTGGCGAAGGTGACGGCGTGCATCGATGTCATGTCCGGCGGCCGCCTCGACGTAGGCATCGGCGCCGGCTGGTACGAGCACGAGTATCTGGGCTACGGCTACGAGTTTCCGAAGCCTTCGGTCCGGATCGGCATGCTCGACGAGGCCGTGCAGATTCTTCGCTCGATGTGGACGGAAGACGAGACGGTGTTCCACGGCAACTACTACCGCGTCGACGGAGCGATCAACCGTCCCCGGCCCCTCCAGGACCCTCACCCTCCCCTGTGGATCGCCGGGGGCGGTGAACGGCTGACGCTGCGCACCGTTGCGAAGTACGCCGACTATGCGAACTACTTCGGCGACGACGAGACGTTCCGCCACAAGACCGGTGTGCTCGTCGACCATTGCCGGGAGGTGGGACGGGACTTCGACGAGATCACGCTCACGGCCAACGTCGACTGCTTGATGGGCGAGACCGAACGGGACGCCGCAGACAGGCTGGAGGCGTGGGACAAGCCCGGCGCAGGGTCGAAGGACGAGTGGCGAGCGCGGGCACTCTTCGGAACTCCCGAACAGGTCGCCGCCAAGATCGAGGCCATGGCGGCCAGAGGCGTCGAGTATCTGCTCGTGTATTTCGCGGACGCGACGTGGGGCGACTCCATGCGGCGTTTCGCTGCAGAGGTGCTGCCTGCGTTCCTATCCCACTCCGGGTCGCGAGGCTGAGGCACCGCGACCGGTAAGCTCGATCGCAGCCTTCCACCAAGGGCATGGCGTGAAACGCAAGACCAAGATCATCGCCACCCTCGGACCGGCCGTCGCTTCCTACGACGCCATCCGGGAGCTGGTGTCCGCCGGGATGAACGTGGCGCGCCTCAATTTCTCGCACGGCGACCACGCAAGCCACGAGCAGTTCCTGGCGTGGGTGCGCCGCGCCGGTGAAGAGCTGGAAGAGCCAGTCGCCGTGCTGCA
Source organism: Acidimicrobiia bacterium (assembly GCA_035458525.1). GTDB lineage: Bacteria > Actinomycetota > Acidimicrobiia > Spongiisociales > UBA5794 > DATHZQ01. Next base: position 1,851 of record DATHZQ010000112.1, on the reverse strand, counting down.
GGACATCCAAGGGCCCCGGATCCGCGTCGGGACGTTTCCCGGCGGTTCGGTCGAGTTGATCCCGGGCACCGACGTGACCCTCGTCCCCGGTGACGGGGAGGGGAACGCTGAGCGAATCTACGTGGGGCACCTGGATGACGCCGACCTGGCGGCCGGTGCACCGATCCTGATGTCGGACGGCTTGATCGCCCTCGAAGTCATCACACATCGCGGCGCCGAGATGGTGGCCAGGGTGATTCACGGCGGAACGATCAAGGACCACAAGGGCGTTGCTTTTCCCGGCACCGTGCTCCGGATCCCGGCCGTCACGAAGAAGGACGAAGAGGATCTGGCCTTTGGTGCTTCGATCGGCGTCGATCTGATCGCCGCCTCGTTCGTCTCGTCCGGGGCCGACATCCGGAGAATTCGCCAGCTGGCCCCCGGAACACCCGTCATCGCCAAGATCGAGAGCGCAGTGGGGTACGGCAACCTCGACGACATCCTCGAGGAAGCGCACGGCGCCATGGTGGCCCGGGGCGACCTCGGCGTGGAGCTCTCGATGGAGAGCGTGCCGCGCGCCCAGAAGGAAATCATCGGACGCACGAACGCGATGGCCCGAGTCTCCATCACGGCGACCGAGATGCTGGAGTCGATGACACACTCGCCACGACCAACGCGCGCCGAGGTCACCGACGTGGCCACCGCTGTGCTCGACGGCACGGACGTCGTGATGTTGAGCGCCGAGACCGCAGCGGGGGACTACCCGGTGCGGGCGGTCAAGATGATGGACCGGATCTGTCGCGAGGCGGAGTTGAGCCCCGACTACGGGCGAGGCCCGGAGATCCACTTCCTCGAAGATCGTGCCCGCTTCGCCTCTGCGACGGCGCAGGCCTGCGTAGATGCGGCGGCGAACCTGGGCTTGGGCGCCATCGTCGCGTTCACCGAGAGCGGCTCAACCGCGCGGCTCATCTCGAAGTACCGGCCACGCGCCGACATCTTTGCGTACACGCCGCACGAACGCACCTACCGGAGGATGGCGCTGTACGCCGGGGTCACGCCACTGGCATTCCACCCGGTTGAGTCGACGGATGAGATGATCGCCTATGCGGAGGAGAATCTGCTCGCAACCGGCATCGTCAAGGCAGGCGACGGTGTCGTGCTCGCGGCGGGCATTCCTCCGAACCAGAGCGCATCGACCAACCTCATGAAGCTCCACTCGATTGGCTCGACGACCATCGGTGTTCCCGGCGGGGACTGACCACTAGCATCGTCGGCCGAGACGCATCCTCCCCAAGGAGTCATCCCATGGGCCAGCCCATCCAGGTGGAGACAACCACGCTCGGCGATGTGGTGATCTTCGACACCGATCGCAGCATCACGGGCCAGGACGGTGCGGTGTATGCGAGTCGTGCTGACGCTGCAGCGTTGGATCGCTTCCCGGACCAACTCGCAGTGCGGCTCTTCGACGCAGACGCCGCCGTCAACCACGTGTTCGTCGCCTCGAACCAGGTCGTGGTTCGACGCAGCAGCGATTGGACCGAGGCCGCCGCAGCTGCCGCGTCGGATGTCGTCGCCAACTTCTTCCTCTACTACCCGGAAGTCGTCGGCGGCTGACCCCCGGATCAACCGCCGTCGTCCGGCGGCACCGTCGTCGTCGTCGTCGTGGGTGGTGCGGTCGTCGTTGGGGGCGGAACGTAGACCCCGACCACGACGCTCACGGCTGCGCCCGGGGTGTGGAAGGTGCCGGGACCCGGCGTCTGGCTCTGCACCAAACCGTCTTGGCTCTCGTCGGTGACTTCCACGGTCCCGCCGTCGGCGATCGTGAAGCCGATGTCGGCGAGCGTCGCCAGGGCCCCGTCCCACGTCTGTCCG
>DATHZQ010000111.1:0-6295 GCA_035458525.1 Acidimicrobiia bacterium | reverse complement strand
ACCCCTGGTGTGTTCGAAGCAGCCTCACGCAGGAGCTGGGTCGCCTGCTGCAAGTCCGATGCGTAGTCGAGGCCGACGTCGAGCGTGGAGCGGCGCGCATCGAGCGCCGTGAAGATCGTGAACGGACTGTCGAGGACCGTGCGGTTCGGCACGTGGACATACTCGCCGGCCACCGATTCGATCAGCACCGTTCGCGAGGTGACGTCGAGCACCGTTCCTTCCATCCCCAAGATCGCCACCTGATCACCCGTCTCGAACGGGCGCCGCGTCTGCAACGTCACCCCTGCGGCGAAATCTTCGATCAACGGCTGGAGCCCGATGGCGAGGACGATCGCCAACACGCCCAGGGCCGACACCAACGGGATGACGTCGAAGCCGAGAACACCGAGCGCAGCCGCGATGCCCATCAGCGCGATGAGATACGCCGCAGTACGCCCAGCCAGCTTGAAGACATCGGGACTGGCGATCTCGAGCCGTTCACCAAGCTCTCTGATCGAACGCCGGGCCAGGCGACCGGCCAGGAAGGCGATGATGACGATCAGTCCGGCGCTGATCGCCGTAGCCCAGGTGACTTGGACCTTCTCGAGCGAACTGGCGATCTCGTCCAAGTCTTCGGAGCTGATGGTTTGCATGAGCACAGGACGCATGGCGCGCATTATCGTCCGCACCAACCCAGATACTCGGTTTTCGCCACCCGAACCGCCGGCCCTCAGCCGGCGTTCGCCGACCCGTTAAGCTGAGATTCACTTCGATTCCGGGAGAGTTTCATGCCACCAGCACGACGTTCGATGCGCCGCACCGCCCGGCGGACATCTCGCCGCGTCAGCCGCCGCCAGTCGACGGTGACAGAGCCGACCTATGCCGATCCGGCACCCCAGCAGCAGTACGCACCACCGCCGCCACCGGCTGCACCGGCAGCGCCTGCGCAGAGCGACATGGCCGCCGAGCTGAAGCGCCTCGGCGACCTGCACAGCCAGGGCATCCTCACCGATGAGGAGTTCGCCGCGGCCAAGGCCAAGCTGCTCGACACCTGACGCCCCGCACCAGGTACGGCACGCAGCACGTGGCGAGGAGCGCAACTCGTCTCTCGATGGAGTCCCCGTCGCGGGTTGACGACGCGCCGGCGCGACGGCGGCGGTGATGAAACTCCGGCTCCCCTTCCAGCGCAGCACACTGCGCGAAGACGGCGTCGCCGGGCTGGTGCTCGGCGTGCAGAGCGTCCCCGACGGCCTCGCCGGCGGGCTGCTCGCAGGCGTCAACCCCTTGTACGGGCTGTACGCCTACATGATCGGCACCATCACCGGTGCCCTCTTCACCAGCTCGGCGTTCATGGCGGTCCAGGCCACGGGCGCAATGGCGATCGTCGTCGCCGATGTGCCCGCCGTCCACGGAGGTGACGATCCCGCTCGTGCCCTCTTCACGCTCTCGATCCTCACCGGGTTGGTGATGCTTGGCGCCGGGCTTCTCAAGCTCGGCTTCGTCCTGCGGTTCGTCTCCAATGCCGTGATGGTCGGTTTCATCAACGCCGTCGGCATCAATATCGTGCTGGGCCAACTAGACAGCTTCACGGGCTACGAATCCGACGGCAGCAACCGCGTGCTCCGGGCCATCGACACCGTACTCAATCCCGGGCAATGGGATTGGCCCACGGTGCTGATCGGCGTTGCGACGATCGGGCTGATCATCGGGCTGGAGCGGACCAAGCTGGGACCGTTGGGAATGGTGGTCGCCATCGTCACCACCTCGGGCGCCGTTGCGCTGTTCAGCGTGGACGGCGTCGCCCAATTACGTGACATCGCCGAGGTACCGCGTTCCCTGCCCTTGCCGATGCTGCCGGATCTCGGCCTGGCCTTGGAGCTACTCGTGCCTGCGGCGGCGCTGGCGTTCGTCGGGCTGGTGCAAGGTGCGGGCATCTCGGCGAACTTCCCCAATCCCGACGGCACATACCCGGAGGCCTCCCAGGACTTCGTCGGCCAGGGCGCTGCCAATGTCGCTGCCGGCTTCTTCCAAGGCATGCCGGTGGGCGGCTCGATGTCTGCGACGTCGCTGGTACACGCCGCCGGGGCGAAGTCACGCCAGGCCAACCTCATCGCCGGAGCCGTCATTGCCGGGGTGATCCTGGCCCTCGGTGGCGCCGTCGGCTACATCGCCATGCCTGCGATCGCCGGGCTGCTGATGCTGGTCGGCTACCGCACCGTGAAGCCCCACGAGCTGCTGGCCGTGTGGAAGACCGGACGCACCCAAGCGGTCGTGCTCGGGGTCACGTTCACGCTCACCATGCTGATTCCGTTGCAGAACGCCGTCCTGGCTGGTGTCGGCATCTCGGTGATCCTGTACGTGATCAGCCAGTCCAACGCCGTGACGGTTCTGCAACGCATCTATTCCGACGACGGCGACGTGATCGAGACGGATCCGCCTCGGGAGCTGAGTCCGCACCAAGTCGTGGTGCTGCAACCGTATGGAAGCCTTTTCTTCGCGGCCGCCCAGGTGTTCGAGGAGGCGCTGCCCGAGGTGACGGCAATCTCGACCGGGTCGGTGGTGATCCTGCGCCTGCGCGGCCGCACCGACATGGGCAGCACCTTCATGGACGTCCTGGAGCGATATGCCCGTTCACTCCAAGCCGTTGGCGGGAAACTGGTGATCGTTTCCGGTGATGATCGCCTCAACGCCCAACTCGAAACCACCGGCGTCATGGCCGTCGTCGGATCGGACAACATCTACACGAGCGACGAGCGGGTCGGCGCCACGGTACGACGGGCCCACGACGACGCCCTGGGCTGGGTGGCAACGGAAGGCAGGGGAGAGGGCAACGAACCGACGTGAGCGTTGCAGCGTGCTCCTCCGATCGAGCCGTCTTGCGTACGTGCCTGCGAGCGGCTGCAACTCCGAATCTCCACATGACGTCCGTGACCGCGAGCGACGAGGCTCCGGGGACGGCCGCGAGCACCGTCCGCGGCGGCATCGCCGCCTCCGTCACGGACGCCCTCCTCGGATGAGGGCTATACCCCTTGCCCCCGGCGCGGGCCTCGGTCGGAGGCGCTCAGGAGCCGGCGGATGAATCAGCCGGCGAGAATCCTCGCCTTCCGCACGGCGAACTCCTCCTCTGTGAGGATGCCCTGATCTCGCAGTTCCGCAAGCTGCTGGAGCTGGGTGATCATGTCGGTTTGCTGTGGGGCCGGCGGGCTTGCTGGTAGGTGGCTTGGGCACCGGCGGCACAGCCCTGCCCCCGGTTGGCGGCGATGGCCTGGTCACGATCGGCAAACCTCTCGGCTTGGCGCCCGGCAACGCGGCCGGACACAGCGGTGGCGGTGCCGGCCACTACGGCTGTTCGAGCAACTCCACGCAACGGTCCTGGCATGGGTGATCCTCTTCGTTCTCGTCGAGTGCGTCGAGCAAATCCATGATGTCTTGCGCGGGGATGCGGGCGAAGGCAATGAGCTGTCCGCCAGCCTGCCGTGGCGCAGTGACGAATGGTGCAGCCGTTCTCGTAGACCAAGAGCACGGCAATAGTGCCGGGCTCCATGGCCGAGGCCACTTCGGCAATGTCGTCATCACCAACCAGCCCGGATCGGGCGCCTGCGAAGGCCACAAGACTCCCGGCGCCATCGCCGGTCAGATCGGTGACCTCGAACCCGCTCACGGATCCGTCGGCGGCCTTTCGAATCGCGGTGATGTCGTACACGCGAATGATGCCGGCGTCGACGAGCTCCAACAGGGCGGCAGCAGTCTCGCCACTGGGTGTCTGATCGGGGAACTCGAGCAGCACGTAGTCGATGGGGCCTATCACCTGGGCGTTGCCGTTGCTCCTCCCTTCATGACCTCACTTCCACGCGACCTCGTGTCGTTGTCGATCCAGCGGGCGCAGAGGAGCCGATGATGATCCGTACGCTGGCACGGAGCTATTCACGATCGCCACGCTCAGTTGCGTCTCAGAGTCGCGCTCGGCAACTCTCCGTAGGCCGACTTGTGGCGACCCGCGACCCTGCCCAGCTGCGTGACGCCGAGCGACATTGCGATCTCGGTCACAGAAGCCCGCTCAGGCCGGGCGGCGACGAGTTCGCTGCGAAGCCGCGAAAGCAACCGCAGCTGGAAGTATCGGCTCGGTGGCACCCCGAGGACATCGATGAATGCCTGCCGTACGCGGCTCTCCGAGGCGAACCCCGCACGGCACAACTCGCTCAGCGAGGGCTGGGTTACCCGTTCCGACTCCGTGTAGTCGAGGCAGTTCCGCACGATCGCCCGGCTATCCAGCCGCCGAGAGCCGTTCCGCCTAGGGCTGCGATGCTCCTTCATGACGCCAACCTCAGCTTCGACCAGGGTCGTGAGCAGAACCCGGTCGCTCATGGCTCCAGGCTGGAGCGAGGCACGTTGCATCATCGCCGCCACACGCCTCACCCCTGGGCTTCGAGCCAGTGGGGCGACAGATCGCCGTACGACCGGATCCCCCAAACCGAGATCCGATGCAATCCGGTTCGCCGTCTGCGGGGGCGTGACGAGTATCGCAGCCGCCATCTCTGCGGGTTCGATACCGACGAACGTCGTGCTCGGTGCGTAGGCGAACACGTCACCCGGCCGAACCTCCATGCCGTTCCACTTCGCCCCTCTGGGGGCCACCGTGATCAGTGCAAAGACGTTGCGGTCGCTCGGAATCTCCGTGTCGGCGATGACGGAGAATCCAACGGAACCGACGCTCAGCGTCGCATCGCCGGTGTCGGCTGCGGTCACGACGCATGGAGCATGCCCGGCGCCGGTTCGCACGTAGTCGATGTGCAACCCGGCCACGGCGGTGGCAAAGGCATCGACCTCGGCCGCACGGACCGTCGTCGGCTCGAGTTGAAGGGACCCAGTCACATCAAAGCCACAAGAACGATTCTGAATAGCCCCCCGAGTGGTCCGCAGCCTAAGATCCCCCCACGATTCAACACAAACATGGCACTGCCACCCGGAAGAGGAGAGCAACGTGGCTGACAACTACAGTTCATGGGCGGTCGGATGGGCCGCGTTCGCCGGCATCATGCTGATCATGGTCGGCTTCTTCCATGCGATCGCCGGCCTGGTAGCCATCATCGACGAGACGTTCTACGTCGTCGGAGCCGAGTACATCTTCGAGTTCAGTGTCACCACCTGGGGTTGGACACACCTCATCTGGGGCGTTCTGGTGGTGCTTGCGGGCTTCGGCATCTTCACCGGCAACGTGCTCGCCCGCACGGTCGGTGTCATCGCCGCCGCCTTGAGCATGCTTGCGAACTTCGCATGGCTGCCGTACTACCCGGTCTGGTCGATCCTGATGATCGCCCTCGGCGTCGCAGTCATCTGGGCCTTGACGGTGCACGGACGCGACATCGCCGAAGCCCGCATCTGAGGAAGCCCGGAGCGGGGGTGGCCCGAGAGGGGCCGCAGTCGAGTCACAATGCGGTCGGAGCGACTCTGCCTACTCAGGTCGCCAAATAGGGTGCGGAAAAGGGGGTCCGCCGGTTCGGTGACCGAGCATGCGGCAATGCCACGCCCGATTCGACGTTGTTTGCCGAACCGGCACTGGTGCCTTATCCGCACCCCCTCATTGCCTGCGCTGGGCGATCTGAGCCGGGCGCGAGATGCTCGAATCGCCGAACGGTGGTGCACCGCCGGCGAAGAAGAGCGAGACGTTGCAGCCGTCTACGCGATCGGATCGATCTCGCCGACGCGCCAGGTCTTGTCGAAGAACGGCGGTAGCGGGCTGTAGAGCCTGAGGATGACGAACCAGCCCTTGCCGGGAACGGTCTGTATCCAGTTGCTCTCCTAGCCTTCAGGAGCCTCGGGACCAAAGTAGACGTCGACCGAGCCGTCCTCGTTGGGGACGGCCGCCGGCGTCGGATACCACTGGCTCCCGGCCCGCGGCCACTTCTGCGGCGTCTGGAGCATCGATCGCGTTTGGTTGTCATAGACCGTGAGCGACCAGAAGTTGGCCTGGGGTATGCCCGCAGGAAGGCTGACCTCGTAGTCCCTGGCGCCGTCGAAATAGGCGCCCTCGCTGTCTTCCAAGGCAACCAAGTACTGCGACCCGGCCAACGACTTCTGGGCGGTGACTGTCTACGACACCCAGACCCGGTCGCAGCTCCAGACCAGCCAGAGGTTCCCCACCGTTGGCAGCAACGATCCCGAGATCGCAGCCAACGATGACGGGTCCTACGACATCTACTTCGGTCCAGAGCCGCCTGCCGGGCACGAGGACAATTGGCTCGAGACCCTCCCCGGCAAGAGCTGGTTCGTAGCCCTCAGGATGTACGGCCCGGAGCAGCCGTGGATCGACAAGACC
>DATHZQ010000110.1:0-2258 GCA_035458525.1 Acidimicrobiia bacterium | reverse complement strand
GTCCTCCTCGGGTACGTTGCGCTGGAAGGGCGTCACCGAGATTCCAATAGGCCGTCAACCGGGGCCGGTTCGATTTCGGTGGGCCCACCCGGTGATTGTGCTTTGACCACGCAAAAGATCCGCTCTTTCGCGCACAGAATGGTGCGTCACCGGTTCCAGGTCAGCACGATTGATCTGTTCCGAGGGAGTGAATGTTCCAGGCAATTCTGTCTGCCGGTCGTAGATCGCCGCCTCGCGGCGCCAGCAACGAGGACATGACGCGGACGCCGCTAGCATCGACGCCTCCCCCACCGGAGACGTCGGTGACGGTCCCACCCCCGCAATCCCCACCCGAGCACCCGCCATCGCCGCAGCCCGTGACCGGCGGCGTCCCTTCGTCGCGGTGGAAACGCTTCCTCGGCTGGCTTCGAACGCCAACCGCGTGCTACGCCGGTTTGGCCGGAGCTGGGGGCTTGCTGTTGGGCCTGCTCATCGGCTTCTACGCCGGCGGTGACGACGAGCCGGCGTCGGTCGTCGCCAGTACGACGGTGACCACGCTGTCCCCGATCATTACCGACGAGGGTCTGGCGGCGACTACGACCACCAGCGGCGCTGTCACCGAGACGACACAGCCCGCGCTCGACCGCAACCCGCTCACCGGTGAACCGCTGCCGCAGCCGACCAGCCGGCGGATAGTCGCCGTGAAGGTCGACAACGTACCGGCCGCCCAGCCGCAGATCGGTATCGGCGAAGCCGAGATGATCATCGAGGTGCCCGTCGAGGGCGGTATCACCCGGTTCACGGCGCTCTATTTCGATGCAGCGCCCTCCGTGGTGGGTCCGGTACGCTCCGTGCGGCCCGTCGACGCAGACCTGCTTGCGCCATTCCGCCCGGTGCTGCTGACTACCGGCGGCCAGAGTTTCGTGCTGCGGCTGTTCGAAGCCGCCGACATCCCTGTGGTGCCCCTCGAGGCAGACGGCGCCTATGGCGTCATCGATCGCCCACAGCCGCACCACATCGTCGTACTTCTCGACTTCATCGAGCGGTTCGCGGGCGACGAGACTTCGCCGCCCGGTCCGTTCCCATTCACCGACGATTTTGCCGCCGACACGGCGGCAACCTCGATCACGATCCCGTTCTCGGCCGTCACCAATGTCGTGTGGCGCTTCGAGGACGGCGTCTGGGTCCGGGCGCAGAACGGGGAAACGAGCGAGGTACTGCGCGACGTCAGCGGTGTTCCAGAGCCGCTGACGGCAGACACGGTCGTCGTCCTCTCGGTGGCGGAGCGCTCCGCCGGGTACGAGGATTCCGCCGGCACCGAGGTGACCACATACGACGTGATCGGGTTTGGCGACGCCAAGGTTTTCCATGACGGTCGCGTCGTGGAGGGGAGGTGGCTACGGTCAGCCCAGGAGGATCCCTGGGTGCTCGTCGACGCCGCAGGCGCCCGCATTTCCCTCCCCGTGGGAAGGGTGTTCGTTGAGGTTGTTCCCCGTCACGTGGAGGTGGGCTATTCGTGATCCTGCGTCACCCGGGCGAGGCGACGTCGTCGATTGGAGAGTGAGTCCGCTATCTCAGATCCGGACCTAGAATCCATCCCGTGGTTGGGGGGAGAGGACCCTGGTAGTGAGAACAAGGCCTGCGTTTCGAACCGCGATGGCGGTTCTGTCAGTGGCTGTGTCGCTGTTGGCACCACAGCCGGCGTCTGCGTCAGAGAGTGGCGACGTGGTGTTCGACGGCTCAGGGTGGGGTCATGGCGTTGGCATGTCACAGTACGGTGCCTATGGCATGTCGGTGCTCGGGTCGAGTCACGAGGAGATCCTCACCCACTACTACCAAGGCGCTTCCCTCACGGTAGACGACGACATGCCACCGCTGTGGGTGAACTTGGAACGTGATTTCAGCGACTTGGTGCTTCGAGTCGGCAGCGTTGGCGCCGATCCGGGTGCGCCGGTCACGATCGGAGCTGCAGGCGGTTTGGAGTTCGAGGCGCCCGTTGGGTCCGAGCTGGCGATTGCCACGACCGCGGACGGCTGTTCGGTCACACTCGATCCCTCATCTTCCGAGCCGTTCGTTCTCGAAGACCCGGAATGCCGGATCGATTTCACCTGGTACGACTGGGCCAATCCATCGGCAAGTCCGACCACGATGATCGAGATCGACGGCTGCACGCTCGCAGACTGGAATGTGGTGCCAACGGTGCAGCGTCCCTGTCAGTACGCTCGGGGAACACTGCACCTGCGCTCGGGAACCGACGGACTCGACTTGTCCGTCGAACT
>DATHZQ010000109.1:0-18676 GCA_035458525.1 Acidimicrobiia bacterium | reverse complement strand
CAAGACTGGGGCGCAAACATCGCCGTTGCTACGAGGAATGGAATCAAGCCGTACATCGGCAAACCCTCTTTGAGAGAGATGATTGGAGACTCGACGTATCGCATCACGGCGCTGGCCTTCTTTCAGAACAACACCGCAGGCGCAGAGGCGCTCGTTGCGTTGGTGAAAGAAGCCGCCGAGGTGGCGGACGACGACGTCGTGCTCGATGGGTACGCAGGCGGAGGGCTTTTTGCGGTGGCCCTCGCCGAGCAGGCCGCACGGGTGATCGCCGTCGAGTCCGAACCCACTGCAGTGCGCGATTTGCGGGCCAACCTCAAACACGCGGACGCCGACGTGGTCGTCGTGCGCAGCCGTTTCGAAGAGGCCGTGTCACGTATCGACGAGCCGTGGGACATCGCAATCGTCGATCCCCCCCGCACCGGCCTCGGCGAAGACGGAGTCGAGGTCGCGATCGCACCAGATCCCCGTCGCCTGGTCTACGTATCGTGCGATCCGGCGAGCCTGGCGCGAGACGCCCGACTGCTGTCGCAGCGTGGCTACCGCCTCGATTGGGCCGCACCCGTGGACATGTTCCCGCAGACCTTCCACGTCGAGACGGTTGCTCGATTCACCCTGGCGGGCGAAGAATGAACGTCGAGGGCATCATCTGGATGGGGGTGCGCTCTGCGGCCCACGCCGACCTCGACCGGCTGTTCGGTGAGGTGATGGGGATCACCGTCACCAAGTCGGAACCGGGCGTCACCTGGTTCACGCTTCCCGGTGGCGAGGAGATCCAGATCCACGACGATGCCGATGTCGACCACACGTTCTTCGGCAAAGGCCCGGTGGTCGGGTTTCGCGTCACCGACTATCGGACAGCGGAACGTGCGTTGACTGCGAGCGGCATCGAGTGGGCGAGCGAAGGGGACACGAACGGGGCGCTGCGTTGGCGTCATTTCCGCGGACCCGACGGCAACATCTACGAGATCCTCGGACCGGACGACGCCGGCGAGCTCAGCTAGCCGGTGACCGCCTGCTCCAAGTCGGCCATCAGATCGGCCGGCGCCTCGAGCCCCATTGACAGGCGAATCAGGCCCTCAGGTGCCGCCGGATTGACCGATCGGCGCCACTCGGCGAGGGATTCGACGCCGCCGAGCGAGGTGGCTTTGCGAAACAGCCGGAGCGCATCGACGACGGCTCGGGCACGGTCACCGGACTCGAGCTCGAACGAAAGCACGCCGCCGGAGCGAGACATCTGTCTTCGGGCGATGTCGAAACCAGGATGGTCCGGCAGCGACGGATGCCACACGCGCAGAACCTGCCCGTTGAGCCACGCGGCGATCTCAGACGCCGTGGAGGACTGACGCTCGACGCGGAGCGGCAGCGTCCGCACGCCCCGCAGCGCCAGCCAGACGTCGAGTGATCCAGGGATTGCCCCATCCTGCATTCGCTGGTGGCGCAGCGCATCAGCCTCGGGAGACGTGTGCACGACGACCACACCGCCCATTGCGTCCGAATGCCCTGCGATGAACTTCGTGGTCGAGTGCATCACCAGGTGGGCCCCGAGCGCCAGCGGCCGCTGCAGTACGGGCGTCGCAAAGGTCGAGTCAACTGCCACGATCACACCACGGGTCGCAGCCGCAGCGGCGGCAGCAGCGATGTCCGTCACCAAGCATTTCGGATTCGAAGGCGTCTCGATCCACCACAGGTCGCCCTCCCCCAGATCTTCGACATCGACGACTTCGATGGCTCCGTGCTGCTCCTCGGAGCGCACCAAGCTTCGCACACCGTGATACACGTCTTCTGGGATCGCAATGCGTGCCGGGCGGACGTGCCGCAGGATCGCAAGCGCCGCCGCCATCCCCGATGGAAAGGCCACCGCATGGCCCCCCTCGAGCGCCCCAATGACCGCCTCGAAACGGTCTGTGGTCGGATGGTGGCTGCGCCGGTACTCGAGCGCGGATTGCTCTCCGCGGTCGTACGTCGTCGTGACCCGCACCGGCGGGGCGACGTCGGGTACGTCGGCGAGATCGGCGTCGGCGTGCAGCGCCGCGGTGAAAGGATCGAGGTTCATTGCATCAGTCGGCGGAGAGCAGATACGTCGCGGGCGCTTCGAGATCCACGCCCTCCTCGACGCACCGCAGCGAACCGTCGGGAAAACGCAGCACGGGCCCGTGGCAACTGCCGCAGCGGATGGATCCCGGTGTCGGAGCGACTCGGTGCGCCGGCGTCGCCGGAATGTCGATGTCACGATCCTCGGCGGAAACCTGGCCTGGAGTGGGGAGCTCGTTGGTCATGCAGCCACTCTACGAATGCCGTGCCGCCAGGGCGGAACTCACTTCTGGAAGTAGGGGATCACGTACTCGCCATACGCATCGAGCGTCGCGTCCTGATTGTCGTGCATCAGGTAGATGCTGAAGTGGTTGACGCCGAGATCGTGCAACTCGACCAGCCGGTCGATGTGGTGCTGAATGGGACCGAGGATGCAGAAGCGATCGACGATCTCGTCAGGCACGAAGTCGGTCGTAGGGTTCCCTGCCTTCCCGTGATGGGCGTAGTCGTACTCCTCGCGGGTCTTGATGTAGTTGGACAATGCCCTCGGGATCTTCGACTCGTCCGCTTCGCCGTAGCGGTTGACGAGATCCACGACGTGGTTGCCGACCATTCCGCCGAACCAACGCAGCTGGTCCCTCTGGTCGGCAAGGTCGTCGCCGACATAGGCGGGAGCGACCACTGCAACCGTGATGTCGTCGGGGTCGCGGCCCGCCTCCGCCGCTGCGCTACGCACCGTGGAGAGCGTCCATTTCAGGATCTGCGGATCGGCGAGTTGAAGGATGAAGCCGTCGGCGACTCGCCCGGTCATCGCCAGCGTCTTGGGTCCGTACGCTGCCATCCACACGGGAAGGTTCCAGCCCTGGTCGATCCAGGGGATCTTGACCGGCGTCCCCTGGTAGTCGACTTCTCGCCCTGCGACGAGCCCCTTGATGACGCCGATCGACTCCTCGGTCTCGGCGAGGCTCTTGGGTTTCTTGCCGATCACCCGCAGCGCCGAGTCGCCGCGGCCCATGCCGCACACGGTGCGGTCGCCAAAATGCTGGTTGAGCGTGGCGAACATCGACGCCAGCACCGTCCAATCGCGCGTGCCGGGATTCGAGACCATCGGCCCCACCGTCATGCGCTTCGTCTCGTTCAGCATGAGGCTGTAGATGACGAAGGGTTCTTGCCAGAGCACGTGAGAGTCGAACGTCCACCCATAGGTGAAGCCGTTCGCCTCGGCACGCCGGGTGAGGTCGAGCACCCGCGAGACGGGTGGATCGGTTTGCAGTACTACGCCGAAATCCATGCATGCAACCTACCGCACGGAGCCGTACTCTGTCGGAATGCGCGCCGCCCGGTATTCGGAATACGGGGCCGGGATCGACATCGTTGAGTTGCCCGACCCGCACGTGCCGCCGGACGGCGTTGTTGTTCGCGTCGAAGCAACCGGCGTGTGCCGGAGCGACTGGCATGCGTGGCAGGGGCAGGATGGCGATGTCTCACTCCCCCACGTGCCGGGTCACGAGTTCGCCGGGACGGTCGTCGAGGCGGGAGGTGCGGTCACCACACTCCGCCCCGGCGTGCGTGTCGTCGTGCCATTCATCCTGGGATGTGGGGACTGCTCGTGGTGCGTGTCAGGCGCGGCGCAACTCTGCCCGTCGCAGCTGCAACCCGGGTTCCATCTTCCCGGCAGCTTCGCCGAGCTGGTGGCGGTGCCGCGAGCCGACTTCAACGTGGTGCCACTTCCCCCCGAGGTGACATTCGCTGCGGCGGCTGCCCTCGGGTGCCGTTTCGCCACCGCATGGCGCGCACTCATCGAACAGGGCGGACTCGGAGAGGGGCAGCGGCTGGTCGTGTTCGGCTGTGGTGGAGTTGGGTTGGCCGCGATCCAGATCGCTCTGGCCAGCGGGGCCTCGGTTACGGCAATCGACCCGTCCGCCGCCGCACGGTCGCGCGCAGAATCACTCGGCGCATCGACGCAAGCGGGCCCGCCGCGAGATTCCGCCGCGTTCGATCTCGCCCTCGACGCCATCGGGCATCACGACGTCGCCGCAGCCGGGCTGGGGGTCCTGAGGCCGGGAGGAAAGCTGCTCCAGGTCGGCATCCTCGGCGGCGCCGGTTCCGCCGAGATACCCCTCAACCGACTCATGCGCAACGAACTCGAGATCATCGGGAGCCACGGCATGGCGGCCGCAGGTTTCCCCGAGTTGATCAGTCTCGTCGCCAGCCGGAGACTCGATCCGGCCGCTCTCGTCACGGACCGCGTGGAGCTGGCGACAGGCATCGATCACCTGCGGCACATGCCACAGCGCCCGGGCCGGGTCGTTCTCATCGAGGAGCTCGCCCATTGAACGACGTGGTCGGATGGCTCCTGGAAGGAGACCCGTCGGTCCAGTGGCAGGTCGAGCGCGACCTCCTCGATCTCCCGACGCCCGCTTGGGAGCAGACGCAGCGGCGCATCGCGGTCGAAGGATGGGGGAAGAAGTTGCTCGACTGCCAGGACCCATCGGGAACGTGGGGCGGCGGGCTCTACACGCCGAAGTGGACCTCGACGACGTACACGCTGTTGCAGCTGCGGCGCCCATAGGACGAGGCACGAGGGATAGCGGCGAACCTTAGGTTCGGCTCAACCCTGACGGTGCACCGTTGCCGAAGGTTGGCGACTCACTGGGTCACATCAAGACAGCTGCGTCGACCGGCCGCAGCGCAAGCGCAGACCGCACTGCATCAACGACATAGGTCGGACTCTCGGTCATGTCCCGCCAGGTGAACCGCAACACCCGCCAGCCCGCCAGTTGGGCCAGGTTGTCTCGCCGCCGGTCGCTTTCAAAGTTCTCTTCGGCGGTATGCCAGCGTCGCCCGTCGCACTCGACGACCAGCCGAGCATGGGCGAAGGCGAAATCGACACGACCGGCCGCGGCCGAACGCCACGGCATACGAAGTTGCATCGCAGGTTCCGGAAGCCCAGCCGAGCGAACAAGGTCGTGGAACCGTCGCTCTAGCTCACTCTCGAGCGCGGACGGCGAATCGGCGAGTTCGGCCAAGACCTCGCGTAGGGCCGCCACTCCCGGTTTCCCGCGACGGGCCACCGAGGAGAAGCAAGCGAACAGCCTGCTGGCGTCGACCAACTTGTTGTGCACGGCGGCGTTGGCTACTGCCCGCAGCCGCGCCGGCCGCAGCACCGCAGCGAGGTCGATGATCGTGCGCTCGGGCGTCGTCACCGGAAACATTCGGATGCGGGTGACATGATCCGGCCGCAGATCGGTCGACTCGTGCACGACCACGGGCGCGCATCGGTTGGTCAGCCGGTGCGGGACCGTAACCACGAGCTTGCCTTTCGGGACCGGCCCGAAGCCGTGAAGCTCCGCGGCGGATTCATGCGACACCGTCGCGGCGAGCTTTGCCACGGCCACGGCGAGGGGCTGCAATTCAAATGGTGCCGGGTACGCCGCATATACGCCATGTGCGACACGCTCCCACCTCGCAGTCCGGGTTCGGCGCTGAATCATGCGATCCGTCATTCCTACCGCAATGGCCTGCCGGCGCGTGATCACTCCGCCTTGGGTTGATGCGAGTTTCATGGCAAGGACGTCGGGGTTGGGCATGACGCCACGGTGCCATGAGCCTGCGACAAGAACGTTCAGCATCGGCATCTTTCGGCTACGGTGCACCCAGAAGGTGCACCGTAGCCTTAGGTTCCAGCGCCCAACCGAACTCCCGGCGGGAGTCGACCAGTAGGGATCAGCCGAGCCTTAGGTTCGCAAACCCCGAGACGCGGCCGCTCAGCCGTGCTGGGGGAAGCCGAGGTCGACGCCGCGGTGCATCGGATCCGGCCAGCGGGAGATGACGACCTTCTGGCGGGTGTAGAAGTGCACGCCCTCTGGGCCATAGATGGCGTGGCTTCCGAAGATCGAGTCCTTCCACCCTCCGAAGCTGTAGAACGCCAGCGGCACGGGGATCGGCACGTTGACGCCCACCATCCCAACCTGGATCTCGTTCTGGAACTTGCGGGCGGCGCCGCCGTCGTTGGTGAACACCGCCGTCCCGTTGCCGTACTGGTTCTCGTTGATCAGCTTGATGGCATCCTCGTAGTGATCGCTGCGAACGACAGACAACACCGGACCGAAGATCTCGTCCGTGTAGACCGACATCTCGGGATCGACATTGTCGAGCAGCGTGGGCCCGACGAAGAAGCCGTCCTCGTGGCCCTCGACGCTGAATCCCCGCCCGTCCGCAACCACGGTCGCGCCTTCCGACTCGCCCGCATCGACGTAGCCGAGCACCTTCTCCTGGTGTTGCTTCGTGACGAGGGGCCCCATCTCGGCCCCCGGCGTATCCCCAGGAGCGACGACGAGTTTGTCGATCCGCTCCCGCACCCTGGGGATGAGTTTGTCGGCGGCATCGCCCACCGTGACGACCACCGAGATCGCCATGCACCGCTCCCCGGCCGAGCCGTAGCCGGCTGAGACGGCGGCGTCCGCCGCCAGATCCATGTCGGCGTCCGGCAAGACGATCATGTGGTTCTTCGCCCCGCCCAGCGCCTGCACGCGCTTGCCGTACCTGGTGCCCTGGTCGTAGATGTAATGGGCGATCGGCGTCGACCCCACGAAGGACACTGCGGCGACGTCCGGGTGCTCGAGCAGCCCGTCGACGGCGACCTTGTCTCCGTGAAGCACGTTGAAGACGCCATCCGGTAACCCAGCCTGCTGCAGCATCTCGGCCGCCAGTTGCGAGGCGGAGGGATCCTTCTCCGATGGTTTGAGGACGAAGGTATTGCCGCAGGCGATGGCGATCGGGTACATCCACATCGGCACCATCGCCGGGAAGTTGAAGGGGGTGATACCGGCCACGACCCCGAGCGATTGCCGCATCGTGTACGTGTCCACGCCGCGGGACACCTGCTCGGAGTAGTCCCCCTTGAGCAGATGGGCGATGTTGCAGGCGAACTCGACCACCTCGAGCCCCCGCTGCACCTCGCCGGCCGCATCGTCCAGGGTCTTGCCGTGCTCGGCGGTGAGCAGCCTGGCGAAGTCCATCTTGTGCTGCACCACGAGTTCGCGGTACCGGAACATGATGTTCTGACGCGTCGTCAGCGGACTGTCGCGCCACGACTCGTGCGCCTGCTTCGCCGTGCGAACGGCCAGGTCCACGTCGTCCCTGCTGGCGAAAGCGACCTCGGCCGTTTGCTCGCCCGTGGCCGGATTGAAGACCGGCCCGGTCCGTTCCGGCACCGTCGTGGCGTTCTGGCCGTCGATCCAGTGATTGATCAGCTTCATCTCGAGGTCTCCAAGGTCTCCCGGGCGGTGATGGCACCAAGTATCTCACGTCGCCGCGTCCCGGTACACGAGGCGGGTCGGGGCAGGAGGCGGCGGTCCGGCTCAGATGAGCGATCGACTCCAGGAAACCGATCAGGTGACGGGAGTCCTCCCCACCAGCGCCAGCAGCTTCTCCTGAGCGGACGCCCCCTCCTCGACCGACAGCGGCGGAGCGTAGGCTTCGGCAGCGGCACCAGACTCGACCGCCGGCCTGATGAAGGCGTCCGCAGCCGTGACGAGCTCGGGATCCAGCGTCGTCGCCTGGCCGGTGGCGACGGCGAGGTCCCAGCCGTGGAGGAGTTGCTTGGTCATGGCGATGGTGTAGAGCACGGCGCCGGGTAGCTCCCCCATGCCGGTGGCCACGAGCTTCTCCATGGCGCCTTCGATCCGCATCGCCGACTGAACCGCCGCCACCGACGCGCGGTAGTCCGCCTCCGGATCCTCGCCACTCCGCTCATCCCATTCCGCGCCCTCACCCTCGACGGCCGCCGCCAGCCAGAGGTTGGAGTTCACCAAATGGCTCACGAGCGCCCGAACGTCCCACTCGTCACAGGGGGTCCGATTCTCCATCTGATGCGGCTGGATTCCTGCGATGACGGCGACGGTCCGTTCGCCGGCACGGCGGTAGTCATCGGCTGGCGCCATATGCCTCCTCTTCAGGATGAGTCCAAGCTATACCTCGCTACCGCGCGGTGATGGGCCGATCAGGATGCTCGAGCCCGCGACCGCGGGACCGAGAGATCTCCTCGGTTCGGCGGAGCTCAGATGAGCATCTGGCTGGTGCCGCGCTTGAGGTACTGGCCGTCGCCTTTGGTACCGACGTAGTCACCACCGTCGACGACGATCTTCCCGCGCGACATCACGGTTGTGGGAGATCCAGCGATCTCCATGCCGTCGTATGCCGTGTAGTCGACATTCATGTGGATCGTGTCGGCGCTGTACGTGAACGCCGCGTTGGGGTCGTAGATGACGATGTCGGCGTCGCTGCCGATGGCGATGGCGCCCTTCTTCGGGTACATGCCGAACATCTTCGCCGGGTTGGTGCAGCACAGCTCGACCCAGCGGTTGAGGCCGATCCGCCCTTCGACGACGCCGGCCTGATACATCACGTTGAGCCGTTCCTCCACGCCGGGCAGGCCGTTCGGGATGAGGGTGAAGTTGCCCTCGCCAAGCCGCTTCTGCCGGCCCAGCTGGCGGGGTCCGTGCAGGTCGTCGTCGTAGAAGAAGCCGGCGTGGTCGGTCGAGACGATCTGCAGGTCGCCGCGAGCCAGTGCGTTCCACAGATACTCCTGGTGGCCTTCGGAGCGGGGCCGGATCGGGGTCGAGCACACGTATTTGGCGCCCTCGAATCCCGGTGCCGAGACGTGATCCTCCCAGTCCAGCACCATGTAGTGGGGGCAGGTCTCGCCGAACACGTTGGCGCCACGGTCCCGGGCCCGAGTGAGCTCGGCCACCCCCTCCT
The DNA here is from genome assembly GCA_035458525.1 of Acidimicrobiia bacterium. Classification (GTDB taxonomy): domain Bacteria; phylum Actinomycetota; class Acidimicrobiia; order Spongiisociales; family UBA5794; genus DATHZQ01. Next base: position 9,883 of record DATHZQ010000109.1, on the reverse strand, counting down.
TGGCGGACATGTGCACGATGTAGAGCGGACAGCCGGCCAGTTCGGCGAGCATGATCGCCCGGTGCACGGCCTCGGACTCCGTCGTCGGCGGCCGCGTGGTCGTGTGGTACTTCGGGTCGGTGTTGCCCCGCTGGACCGCCTGCTCGCGCAACACGTCGATGGCGATGCCGTTCTCGGCATGCATCATGATCGTGGTTCCGCTCTCGGCAGCCTGCTGCATGGCTCGGAAGATCTCGCCGTCGTCGGAGTAGAGCACGCCCGGATAGGCCATGAAGAGCTTGAAGCTGGTGACGCCCTCGCCGACGATGGCGTCCATCTCCTTGAGGGTGTCGTCGTTGACGTCACCCACGATCATGTGGAAGCCGTAGTCGATGGCGCAGTTGCCCTCGGCCTTCGCCATCCACTTGGCGAATCCGTCCATGATCCGCTCGCCCTTCACCTGCACGGCGAAGTCGATGATGGTCGTCGTGCCGCCATGGGCGGCGGCTCGGGTGCCGGTCTCGAAGTCGTCGGAGACGTAGGTGCCGCCAAAGGGCAAGTCGAAGTGGGTGTGGACGTCGATGGCGCCGGGGATGACGTACTTGCCGGTCGCATCGATGACCTTGTCGGCGGCGAGCTCGACCGCACCCTCGGCGAGGCTCGCCATGATGCCCTCGGAGCCGCGGGCGTAGATCGCAACGATCTTCTCCCCGTCCACCAACACGTCGGCTTCGGTGGTCTCGGTCGCGGTGACGACCGTGCCTCCCTTGATGAGCGTCCTCGCCATGACGGCTCCCTTCGTTGTGCGGGGCGATCGTTCGACCAGCCGATACTACCGAGGAGGACCGACGCGTCGCTGGGCCGAACGTCGGCTGTCGTCCCATTTCTGTCATCGCGGCGACGCAAGATGGCCTCGTGACCATCTCGCAGCTCGTAGTCAGCCGTCAGTCAGACATCAGAGCATCAGATCAGGTGATGATATGATGTACCAATGCGCACCACCGTCACGCTCGACGCCGACGTGGACGCCATGTTGAAGCGGTTCATGGCAGAGCGGAAGCTGACCTTCAAGGAAGCGATCAATACGGCGATCCGCCGCGGGCTCGCCGACGACCGCCCTCGCACGACCTTCCCTACCTTTCACATGGGCGAGGCCTCCATCGACATCGACCAGGCCCTCGAGATCGCCGGGGCGTTGGAGGACGAGGAGATCATGAGAGAGCTCGAGCGCCGCAAGTGACGATCGTCGACGCCAACGTGCTCCTCTACGCGGTCAACAGGGACTCCGCACACCACGGCGCTGCCCGACGGTGGCTCGCCGACAAGCTCGACGGCCCCGACACCGTGGGCGTGGCGTGGATCGTCATCCTCGCTTTTCTCAGGGTGTCCACGAACCCCCGGATCTTCCGCGCTCCGCTGACAGTGGAGCAGGCCACGGGGGCGGTCCAGGTCTTGCTCGACTCACCGAATGTCGTAGTGGTGTCGCCTTCCTCACGGCACGTGTCGCTGTTGACATCGCTCATCAACGAGGCGGGAACCGCCGGGAATCTCGTGAACGATGCGCACCTCGCCGCGATGGCCATCGAGCACGACGCCAGCATCGGGTCCTTCGACGCCGACTTCTCCCGGTTCACCGGCGTGCGCTGGGAACGCCCGGCGGCGTAGGCTCGCAAGGCAGCGTCGCGCCTTGCAGTGACTCGCCGGCTTCGACCATCAGTGACCCTCGGCGCTAGCCGGGCCGAGCAAGGCGGTGCACGGTGTCTCCATGTATATCCGTGTCCTGGGTGGCAGTGAGACCGTCCTGCCGGATCAGTGGACCGAGGAGATCATCTTCTCGGTGATGAGCGGTGCATCGGTCGATGCGACTGCCCCACCAGCCGACGGTGCCAAGCTCACGGTCGTGTCGTTCCTCTCGGGGACGAAGGTGCTCGTGCCACCGGGTTCCGAGGTCCGATTTACGGGAGGCGACATTCTGGGAAGCCACTCGGTCAAAGTGGAGCCCGGCGCCGGCCCCAAGATCGAGATTCAGGCAATCCCGATTCTCGGGAGTGTCAAGGTTCGGTCACCGAAACCGCCCGACCCCTTCCGGTAGCGACTGCGCCGTCTGGTCGGAACGCTGCCGCCCGGTTTGGTTGCGGTGCGGCTCGTGCCGCTAGTTTCCCGTTGCCCGCTTCACCGCGTCGCTGAGCAGCCCGAGACCGTCCTCCGCCTCTTCGGTGGTGATGCTGAGCGGCGGGGCGATACGCAACACGTTGCCGTGGAGCCCGCCCTTGCCGATGAGGAGTCCCCCGGCCTTCGCCTCCTCCATCACCTGCGCCGTCGTGGCTGCGTCCGGATCCTTGCTCCCCGGCACGATGAATTCGACGCCGAGCATGAGTCCCTTGCCGCGGACGTCACCGATGTTCGGCACCTCGTCGGAGAGGTGATTGAGGCCGTCCTTGAGCTGCTGGCCGACCTTGTAGGCGTTGGTCTGCAGGTCGTGCTCGAGCACGTACTCGAGGTTGGCCAGGGCTCCCGCGGTAGACAGTGGGTTGCCACCGAAGGTGGAGATGGAGTTGGCCGGGATACAGTCGATGATCTCCCTACGACCCACGACCCCCGCCATGGCGAGTCCGTTGCCCAGCCCCTTGGCGAAGGTGAGGAGATCTGGCGTGACATCGTGGGCCTGGTAGCCCCAGAAGTTCTCGCCCGTGCGGCCCCAGCCCGTCTGCACCTCGTCGGAGATGAAGAAGATGCCGTGTTCGTCGAGCACCTCCTTCAACCCGCCGAAGAAGCCATCCGGGGGCGTGGCGAAGCCGCCGACGCCTTGGATCGGCTCGGCGATCAGACAGGCGACGTCGCCTGCCGTGGCGATGGCGAGGAGGTCGCGTAGGTCGTCCCGGCAGGCCTCGATGTACTGGTCGTCGGGCAAGTGCCCGAAGGGACTGCGGTACTTGTACCCGCTGTGGACATAGGTGGTCTGGAACGGAGAGAGCGATGTCGCCGACCACGATTTGTTGCCGGTGATGGCAACGGTGGAATGCGACTTGCCGTGGTAGCTGTTGCGCATCGCCAGCACCTGGTTCGATTTGCGGTACTGGGTGGCCATCATCAGGGCGGTGTCGTTGGCCTCGGTGCCCGAGTTCGTGAAGAACACCTTGGCGTCGGGGATGCCGGACAGCTCGGCGATCTTCTCGGCCAGCTCGATCTGAGATTCGATCAGATACAGCGTCGAGGTGTGCAGCATCTTGTCAGCTTGCGCCTTGATCGCCTCGACCACCTCGGTGACCTTGTAGCCCGACATCGTGGTGAGGATGCCGCCGAAGAAGTCGAGGTACTTGTTGCCTTCGGCGTCCCACACGTGCCGCCCGTCGCCGTCGACGAGCGAGATCGGCTCGTCGTAGTAGAGCGCCATCCAGGACGGGAGCACCTCGCGGTGACGAGCCAGCAGATCGGCGTGGATACCCATGTTTCGACCTTTCAGAGATGTGCACCGCCAACGCTACTGCCCGGAGCGCCGACCGGCACCGGTTCGGGCGAGGCAACGGTGCGCTCGGGGAAGGGAGCCATTGCAGGAGTCGCTTCATGGTACGGGCCGCGGCAACCCGCACCGGTCGACAGAGCCCTGGTGCCGCAAAGCTCAATCGGCGCGGAGAGGGCGGCCCGGATGAGCCGCCCGCGCTACGTGCGTGAATGCCCGGTCGGCCCCGTCTTCGACGGGCGGGGTTCGGTCCGTCGAAGACGGGGCCCCGGGCTCGGGTTCGGACCGCACTGTATCCGGCCTACGTTGGTCGTATGCGCCGGCAAGTGGGTACGTGGCCGAAAGCTCGGCAGTGGCTGCGGTGAGATGGTCTCCCGTTGGCACGCCGGGGGAAGAAATGGCGTGCACGACGACGGATCGACCTCCGCAACACTTGTCCGGCATCCGGGGAGCAGCGGTCGATGGGACGACCGATGACTGCGCGGCATGAGATACGGAGAGAATGGGACTCGTGCCTGCTGCATCTGCTCCTCCTGCCAACCCATTGCACATGCTGATCGCCTGTGCGGGTCGGGGACTTCACGTCCGACCGGCGGAACCGGCCGACCTACCTACGTGATCCGCCCGCCACAGGTACCGTCGCCGGCAACTGGGTCGGGTAGCGAAGGCCTCGGCGTTCTGGCTCGCCGACACCGGTCGCTACCGGATCCCTTCCATCGTGGACCAACGATGTCGCCCCGTCATCATCACTATTGATGAAATGGCCCACCCACGTGCCGCTGGGAACAGCACCGCACCGACGTCACAGCGGCGCGTGCGTCACGTCGAGGTCGAACGAGATCTGACTCCCCGAGACCTCGAGGACGTAGCCCCCTTGGGCCAGCAGCTCGAGCGACAGCTCGACGGGGGTGCCGCCTGTTGCCGAGGCGATGACGTTCCCGCCACCGTCCACCAATGTGAGGGACATCTCGTAGGCGGTGGCGCCCTTCTTGTTGCCCTTGGGCTTCTCGTCGAAGCTGAGCACCGCATCGAGGGGCCCGTCGCCCACGACGACCTCATAGGTTCGGGTCGCGAACTTCTTGTTGAGGCTTCCGCTGAAGGTCTCCGTGACGGTTGTGACGGGGTCGGGACCGGGGGTGTCCTCGACGGTGACGGTGTGGGTCGCGGTGCCGCTCAGCTCGCCGTCGTCGGCGGTGAGCTGCAACTCGTACACCCCGGCCGCGGAGAAGGTGGCGGTAGTGACCTCGGCGTCGGGATCGGCGAACGTCACGGTGCCCGGCCCGGACGCCGACCATGTCACCGTGTACGGCCCGGGAAGACCGTCATCGGCAACCGCACCCTCCAGCGCCGCCGCATCCGGCAACGTCACCGCCACAGAGCCGTCCACCGTCACTTGCGGCGCCTCGTTGGCGGGCGGGGGCGGAGGCGGGGGTGGTGGACTGCCGTCGACCGGCCCCGCGTGGAGGAAGCTGGAGTCGGCCACGTTCCAGTGGTTGTCGAGGTACGAGCCGGCAGGGGGCGAGGTGTGGAAGTAGTCGTCGTTGCCGCAGTCGAGGAGGTTCTCCATGCCGCTCTCGCAGACGTAGGTCATCTGCACGGCGGACGAATCCTTGTAGCACATGCGGTCGTACTCGTCGGTGCAGTGCCAGCCAGGCGTCGTGTGCGGCGCCGACTGTTGCACGCCGCCCATGTTGTGCACGATCTCGTGCAGCTCGACGCTGGTGGCGAATCCCCAGCAGCCCGAGTCGACGCGGGAGTACTGGGCGAAGCGGCCGTTGTTGTAGTTGTCCTGGGTGGGCTTGTCGTCGCCGTAGATGGTGGCGATGCCGCAGTACATGCTGGCGTCGGTGAGGATGAGGTACTTGCGGGACGGTGAGTCGTACCCGGCGTTCTTGAGAGCGGTGATGGTGTTGCCGAAGGAGTCGTCCTCGGTCGGCGCCAGCACGACCTTGGCGACGCTGAGGTTGCCGGTGGCGTCGGTGACGAAGCGGATGTGGCGCTCCCCGCCGGTGCGGGCGGCGCTCTGGTTGACCATGGCGTCCATGTGGGCTGCCCAGTTGGCGATGAGGGGGGCGATTTCGCCGTAGCGGTCGGTGCGGTCGGTGGCGACGGCGTACACCACCTGGACGCGGTTGCCGTCGGTGCCGTCGCCGATCAACGGGACGATGCCCGTCTCGGTGGCGGTACCGGCGCCGTCGGTTCCGCCGGCGATGCCGTGATCATGCTCGGTGCCGTCGGCGTGGACGTGGATGCCACCTTCGATGGCAGCGTTGTCTCCGGCGATGGGGTTGGCCTGCGACGGCAGCGCCAGGGTCTGTAGCGTGAGGTCGGCGATGGTGCGGGGAGCGCGGACGTCGAGCCCGGGCGGTCCGGCGTCGGGTCCGTGGGTGCAGAGGGTCTCGCCGTCCACCTCGATCTCGAACCCGCCGGGGCACGGTCCGTCGGTTGCCGCAGGAACGAGCCCGTCGAAGACGAGGCCCTGGGTACGGTCGTTGGGGGGAAGCTCAGGAGGTCCGGCCGTCTCGGCCGCGTCGCCGAGTCCGGCTGTGACGGCCTGTGCGGCGGTCGCTGCGGTCACGTCCGCCGAGATGGACGGCGTGGAGACGTCCTCGATCGCCTCCCCGTCATCGGCAGACGGGGACGACCACAAGGCTTGGATGTTGCCCCGCAAGATCTCCGCCGGAGGCGTTCCGGTGATGGCGGCGGCCGCCGTCACCGACGCCATCATGGCGATAACAATGGTGAGAATGGTTGCGGTGCGCCGCATGAGGTCTCCAATCCATACCCCGTGAGGCGCACTCTGAACAGAGATGCGCCGGCGCCGGGGGTTCACATCCAACCGGTCGTGACCGGCCGCCCTACCCGTGTGCTCTGTCCGGCGACGGCGGATGCGCCGCCTCCGGGACCGGAAGGCCTCGGGCCACCACCGGCACTCGCCATGCCCGGTGCGATCTGGTCATTCACATGACACACCGCAGCCCGCTACTCGTCATCATCAAAATCGATGATCGGTGGCCTCTGGTCGTCTGCGGCTGGCAGGAATACTGGGACGTGACACGCGCTTCGCTGATCTGGCTGTGCGTTGCGCCGGCGGTGACACTCCTTCTGGACGCGTGGCAATGACGTGCCGCCGTCTCGGGCAAAGTTGACGATACCGAGGCCCAAACGTAAGACAGCGCCCGCGCCGGGCAGGCCCGGTATGGAGACAGGATCGACTGCTCGCGCAGGTCAACGTAAACCACTCGACGATCGGCTCGTTGCGTCCAACTTGAATGCGCTGCGGGCGTTGACCGTGGGCTTCTGCGTGACGGTCACACCCCGATTGCGGGCATGGGACAGAGAGCCTTCCGGCTGGGATGCACGGGCGGTTGGCCCGGCCTACTCCGGAGGCCCGGCCCGGGAGGCGGAGGAAGCGCCGCCGGCCGGGCGGCGACTCGGGATCGAGCCGGCGGCCCTCGCCGTGGACGACCACGTGGTGGTGGTACCAGCACAGGGTGGTGAGGTTGTCGGGTCGGTGGCCGCCGCCCTCGCTCCAGGGCCGGACGTGGTGGGGTTCCAGGCGGTAGCGGCTGCGGCAGCCGTCGATGGTGCAGCCGCCGTCCCGCCACGCCACGGTGCGGCGCACGGCCGGCGAGATGGCTCGGCTGGCGTCGCCGGCGGCGACCGGCGTGCCGTTCTCCAGGCCGATCACCTTGACGGCGCCTCCGCACAGGATGCGCTCCAGCGTGGCCGGCCCCACCTTGGGTCCGAACTCGATCTCGGCGCCCGCCTCGCCACCGGTGGCCCCGGCGAGGCCGGCATGGACGAACACGGTGACCAGCGGGTCGGTCGAAGGGCTCCGCTCGGCCCCCGCGCGACGCTCGTCGAGCGAGTCCTGGGCGATGGAGACCAGCGCATCCGCCCGACGGGCCCCCGCCTGCGGAGCCGGGCCCGGCAGGTCGCGGAACATGTCGGCGCGCTGGTCGATGGCCTTCTCGAAGAGTCGGAACTCGAACCCGGGGAGCCGGCCCCAGAACCGTCCCGCCGTACCGTCGAGCGATGTCTGCGTCGCCACGTAGCGCTCCCGGAAGGCCTGCTCCTCGTCGACCTTGCGGATCCGGCGGTGACGGGCGGCGAGGCGGCGCACCCCGGCGAGATCGAGCCCGGGACCGCGGGCGACCACGTCGGCGGCGGCACCCGACGCATGGAGCGCCAGCGTCGCCTCGGCCCGGTCGAAGCTCACCTCGCCCGCCTCCGCCGCCACCCGTACGTCGTCCCACTCGGCGAGACCCTTCGCCGCCCGCACGAGGCGACCGGCGGTGTCCTGGGTGACATCGAGACGGGCGGCCGTCCACTCCAGCATCGACCGGGCCCCGTCCATGGCGGCGACCTGGGCGACGTCCAACTCGGCGAGCAGCCGGGCCTGGCGGGCCCGGGCCCGTGCGATCAGCCTCTCGAGGGCGATCAACTCGCCTTCGAGGACGTCGACCGGGACTGCGTCCGTCACAACCGGGAAGTCGCCAACGATCATGCGTGCACCGTATCGAAGGGGTGTGACAGATTCCGGAAGCCCTGATCCGCCCTGGCCACGGCCCCGCGCCGACGAGATCGGGACCCGCACAAGCCTGGTTTGGGACCTTCGGCGCTGGTGCAAGGCGTTGTGGAGTGCAAGACCGAAAGAGGCATCGGTCCGCCGGAGGCGCGGGAAGAAGGGGGTGAGAGCGCCGACATTCGACAGATCGAGTCGATTCCACGAGATCGGTGGTTCTCATGAAACGGACGGTCTTTCTCTTCGTCGCCCTCGTCCTGCTGCTGTTTGCGGTGACGGTGCCGGCGGCGACCTCCGCACCGTCGCCGGAAGCGGCGCTCCAGGCTGCGTTCAACGCCGGCTTTTCCGGTGGCAACGGCGTCTTCGTCGCCGGTGTGGAGCACGACGCCGAAGCGCTCGCCCACGCCGCCAACAACGCCATCTGGGAACAGGACGTCGGCGCCGCCCGCATCATTCCCGGGTTCGGCGACTTCTTCGATCAGGTGTACTGCTCGGACACCGTGTTCGGCATCTGGTGGTATCTGCAGGGAACCGACAGGCAGGCCCTGGCGGACTCCGAGGTGCAGATCTGGGTCGACGGTGAGGAGCTGGAGATCACCGAGGGCGCGGTCAAGCGGATGGTCAACCCGCAAGGGGTGTTGGACGAGTTCCTGCAAGGGTTGGAGTGGTGGCGTTCCATGGGCGTACCGGTGTTCGGCGCCCTCGAGCCGGGCAGCTACCTCGTCGAGAGCATGATCCACTGGGCCGACGGAGAAGTCCTCTCCGACTACGCACACTTCATCGTCCTCGATGCCGCCACCGACCCGGAGTGCCTGTCCGGGTGACGAGCCACGAACGAAAGGGCGGCCCTCACAAGGCCGCCCCCTCGCTCAGCCGTCCGGCTTGGCCGGACGGGTCTGACCGCTACTCGGAGCGCTACCGGGATCTGTCCGGCGCCCGCCGCCGAGATCAACGGCCTGCGCAGTTGCCGCTCGCCACCGTCGACCAGACCAGATCACGCCTCGACGAGCGCGTCGGGCAACGAAGGTCCGCCCTCGTCGCCCGGCCGATCCGCGGCACGCCGCAGGAGCGCCGGTGGCGGGGGGCGGCCACCGGCGCTCCACCTGGCCAGGACGACCGCGAGTCGTCGTCCAGGGGCGGGTGAGGTCCGGCCCCGCCCTCCGTTCGGGCCGCGGGTCTCGACGGATCGTGGCGGGATGCCGTCGAGCGCTGCCGCGCATCCCGGCGTGGCAGAGGACGACCTTCGAGGCGGCGGCGTCGGAGGCCCGCAGACACTCGTCGGCCCCGTCTCACCCCCAGTCCCACGAATGCCCACGGGACGCTCCAATCCTGTCCGAACGGCGGCGCTTCGATCGCGCCGACCGTTCCCCCGGGCACGGCGACCCATGCCGTGCCCGCCTCGGACTTCCTCCCGACCGTACACCCGCAGCAGCGGTCGTGGGCTCAACGCCCGATCAATTCGCCGCCGTGCCGGGCGGCCGCCCTCATGCGGTCAGCGGCAGAGCTCGCCGGAGTTGTAGGCGGTGAGGAGATCGATGAGTTGGGGCAGCGCGCCGCCGGCTTCCGCGTCGAGGGGTGAGGCGGACGCGCCGTCGAACTGCGCCGCCGCCAGGACGATCTGCGCACCGACCACCGCCTCTTCCGCCGCGGGGCAGGTCTCGGCACCGATGTTGAGGTTCACCTCTGCGGCCAGGAGTTGCGCTGCAAGCGCGAAAGCCGGATCGTTCGCCTCATCACCCGTCGCAGTCCGCCCCTCGAGCAGCGCAACGCTCTCGTCGCACGTGGTGAGCATGTGGTCGCCGAGTCCGATGCCGGGGTCGGCCAGGATGTCGTCGACGAGATACCACCCGGCATCTGCCCCGCCGTTCGCCTCGGCCTCGGCGGACCTGTTGTCGGGGGCGCACGTGTTCCACAGC
>DATHZQ010000108.1:0-17418 GCA_035458525.1 Acidimicrobiia bacterium | reverse complement strand
AGCGCTGCGTCAACGACGTGGTAGTCGACGGGGAGTCGGTCGTTGCTGTCGGCACCTCCGTGTCCGGAGACAAGATGATCGCGGCTGCTTGGCGATCGAGCGACGGCGGAGCCACGTGGGGGCGAGCGACTGAGTGCTGGTGACGGCCCGCATCGACGAGGTCGTGATCCACGAACTCAGCGACCCGCTGGTGCACTTCCGGGGTGGCTACCGGTCGCTTGCCGACTGACGCCGACCCTGCCGGCATCCCGTAGTCGGATGCCTACATCTCCGTCATGAAGTTCTCGGGGAGGTCCGGCTCGAGGGCCTCGCTCATGATGATGCGATAGAAGCGCCTGGGATTCGGAACATGGCGGATCTCCGACAGCGCTTGATTCTGTCCTGCGGACTCCACGAAGAAGTGGCCGTAGTCGAGAATCCGACCCAGCACGGTCTGGTCGTACCGGATGTCGGTGAGGGCGCGCAGCGGCATGGTCGCCACAACTCTGGTGAGAATGCCGGACACCCGGAAGATGCGGCGATCCGTGAGATAGATCGTCGTGAAGAAGTACTCGACGAGCCGATAGACCGCACCCATGAGACCAATCACGATCGCCAGGTACACCACGGTGGGAAGGTCGTCGATCCAACCCACCAATGCGAGCAAGATCAGAAAGATGGCGACCGTCCATGCAAAGGACAGCAGCGGGACGTAGCCCTTGACGCGCATCCACTGCAGCATGATCGCCAGAACGGCCAGCGTTCCGACTGTGTCGAACAGACCCATGACGAGGAGGACCACGTAGGTGGTGGCGGCCAGCTTGATGAAGGGCATCACCGCGTGAATGGGGTGCAGACGCGTCGATACGACCGTCCGTTCGCCGTAGGAAAGGTATGGCGCCTCGTCGCGAGGACGCCAGTCCACCCGCATCAGCTCAGAACGCTGTTGATGAAGTCAGCGGAGCTCTCAGCCACGTTGCCAAAGAAGTTGACTGTGTTGTCGAGCATCCGGGCGGACTCGTTCGGGAACTGCACGATCATGTACAGCACGAACGCAAGCAGCGCCCACTTTATCCAAGGTTTCACCGTCGGTCTCCAAGCATGCCTGCCCTAGGCCCGCCTCAGTCGACGCCAGCAATTGCACCTTACTCAAGACCTGCCGATCACGGAAGCACCAATGACCTTCCTCTGATCTGCGTGTGCGATGGTGCGGTGCGGCGCTCCGACCTCACGGCGGCGCCAGTTGGAGCTCTGCAGCGGCACGCTTGGCATCGTCACGGGCGATCCGATTGGGGAGGCGGCGCAGCACTCGGCGTAGGTGTCGCAGGCTCGTGACCCAGACGTCGACGCCGTTCACGTCGACGAGGCGGGGCCGTTGTCGCATGCCGACGACGCACAACACCGCGTCCACGTGGTCGACGTTGCCCACCGTGCGGCGCACGGCAGCTGCCTGCGCGATTGCTTGTGCCAGCGGACGGCCGGGCAGGGCGTTCCGGCCGGCGCGCACCGTGCCGTCGCCGTAGCAACGGACGCGTCCGTAGGCACGCTTGATCTCTACGGCTGCCGCCATGGGACCCAGCACGATGGCGTCGACATCGGAGTGGAGGCCCGGCAGTCGGACGTCATAGGCGACGGCAGCCGCCCGCACCCGGCGCAACCGTGCGGCCGCATCGTGCTCTGCCGCCGCTCCGGCGTGGGCTCGTGCGGCGCGCGTTCGTGATGCACGATGCATCGCCCACCCTGCACCCAGAGTCCCGAGACCAACCGTCGGCCAACCCGACACGACCAAGGCCGCTCCCACGACGACACCGACCGCAAGCGCCGTCCAGCCCAATATCGTTCGCCGCAACGCCAGGCGCCTTGCCGATCTGCCGGGACTTCCGTGGATCGAGGTTCGTGACCACATGGGCCGAACATACGGCCAGGGTGTGACAGAACCGGGTCGACTCAGTGTGCCGGCGACGCGTTGCGCCGAAGCCGGAACAGCACGTGGCGCGACAGCCGATGTCCCGGCGGGAACCGCGGATGGTCGAAGTCGTCCGCAGGGTCGTGGTGCATACCGATGCGCTCCATGACCCGCTGGGAGGGGACGTTCTCGGGGGTCGTGAACGACACGATTTCCTGCAGGTCCAGCTCCTCGAAGCCAAACTGCAGCGCCGCCCGAGCCGCTTCGGTGGCGTAGCCGCGTCCCCAATGCGTCTTCGCCAGCCGCCAGCCGATCTCGATCGCCGGCGTGAAATGGCCGTCGAAACGCGGCGGCCACAGCCCCACGAATCCGATGAACGGCTCTCCTCCGTCGACTTCGACGGCCCACAGCCCGAATCCGTGCGACTCGAAGTGCGCTTCGATCGCAGCGACGAACCCGTCGGACTCGTCGGCTGTCAGCGGACGTTCCAAGTGGGCCATCACGACCGGGTCGGCATTCATCGCAGCGAACGGCGCTCGATCTTCGGGTCGCCACCTACGCAGCGTCAGGCGCGGGGTGTGAAGCGTTGGGCCCGGGTGCATCCGGTCATCGTAGGGAGGACATTCGCCGGTGGATTGGTCGGTGTGGACAACTACCCTGGCGCCAAGTTTCACGACCGAGAGAGGGCGCGCCCCGTGGCTTTCCAATCAATCCCGCAGACCGTGCTGAACAACGGCCGAGACCGAGGCAGTCGCCCTGCGTATCTCGAACGCATCGAAGGGTCGTGGGTGACCACGGACTGGAGTACGTACGCCGGTCAGGTGATGGCGGCCGCCAAGTCGTTGCTCGCACTCGGTGTAGAGCCCGGCGACTCCGTCAACATCCTGGGGTTCAACACACCGGAGTGGGTCATCACCGACGTGGCCGCGATGGCTGTCGGCGGCGTACCGGCCGGCATCTACGCAACGAACTCGCCGGTCGAGTGTCAGTACATCCTCAACCACTCCGAGGCACCCGTCGTGCTGCTGGAGAACGAGGAGCAATGGGCCAAGATCGCCCAGATCAAGAACGATCTTCCCAAGCTGCGCCATGCGGTCATGATGCGTGGCGCCGCCGCCATCGACGACCCGATCGCCATGTCGTGGGATGAATTCGTCGCAAAGGGTGCGGACGTGAGCGATGAGGCGGTGCAAGCCCGTCTCGATGCGCTCGAACCGGATCAGCTCGCCACGCTGATCTACACCTCCGGCACGACCGGCCCCCCGAAGGGCGTGATGCTGTCACACGAGAACCTGGCGTGGACCGCATCCCAAGGCGTCGGTGCATTCGGGATGGATGAGAACGAGCTCGGTCTCTCGTATCTGCCGCTATCGCACATCGCCGAGCAGATGTTCACGATCCACATTCCGACCACGCTCGGTTCTGCAGTTGCGTACGCCGAGTCGATCGATGCCCTCGCCGACAACATCAAAGAGATTCACCCGACGTACTTCGCCGGCGTGCCCCGGGTGTGGGAGAAGTTCCACTCCGGTGTGCAGGCAGAGCTGGCGAAGGCGGAAGGGGCCAAGGCCGGGATCGCACGGTGGGCAATGGGCGCCGGCCGCAAGGCCAACGCGGCTCGAATGCGCGGGCAGTCTCCAGGAGCGTTGGTGGCTGCACAGGAGACGCTCGCCGACAAGCTGGTGCTGTCCAAAGTCAGAGGCGCGCTCGGGTTCGATCGTGCCCACGTCTTTCTCACTGCCGCGGCGCCGATCTCGCCGGAGATCCAGGAGTTCTTCTCGGCGTTCTTCGTGCTCAACGAGGTCTACGGGCAGTCCGAGGGCTCCGGTCCCACCTCGATGACCGTGCCCGGCAAGACCAAGTTTGGCTCCGTCGGCATTCCGTACCCAGGTACCGAGGTCAAGATCGCCGACGACGGCGAGATCCTCGTGAAGGGCAAGAACGTCTTCCTCGGCTATTACAAGCAGCCGGCGGCGACCGCCGAGACGCTCGCAGACGGTTGGCTGTACTCGGGTGACCTCGGGCAGTTCGACGATGAGGGCTATCTCCACATCACGGGACGGAAGAAGGACATCATCATCACGGCGGGCGGCAAGAACGTCGCCCCGAAGCCGTTCGAGACCGGGATGAAGAACCACCCGCTCGTCGGTGAGGCGGTCGTCATCGGCGACAGGCAGCGCTTCCTCTCGGCCCTCATCTCGCTCGACGAGGAGGTCATGCCGCAATGGATGGAGGAGCGCGGTGAGAGTGGGCCGCCGCACGAATCCGAGGCCATCCAGAAGGAGCTGCAGGCCGCCATCAACGAGCTGAACAAGAATTTTGCGAGGGTCGAACAGATTCGCGAGTTCCGGGTCTTGCCTCGCCAGCTCTCCATCGAAGGCGGCGAGCTGACACCGACGCTCAAGGTGAAGCGCAACAAGGTTGCGGAGCACTTCGCCGACATCATCGACGAGATCTACGCCGAGTAGAGGTGCGCTGAGGCACCGAGTAGGGTCACGGCTGCGTGAACGACAGCGTCAGAACCATCACTGTGACTCCCGCGCAGGACCGCTACCGGTCTTGGGCTGCTGACGTTCTGGTCTACACCATCGTTCTGAACCTGTTCGTCGAGTACAACTCGGCGATCGTCATCGACTCGTTCACGATTTCGATCTTCACGGCAGCCGTCCTCAAGGTCTTGCTCGATCTCCTCACCGCGGTCGAACACAAGGTGAGCCACTTCTTCGGCCAATACAACAAGTGGCTGGGCTACTTCTCGACGTGGCTCGTGTTGTTCTTGTCGAAGTTCGTGATTCTCGAAGTGATCGACGTCGTCTTCGGGGAGCACGTCGAGCTGGGGAAGTTCCTCGACGTCGTGTTCCTGATCATCGCAATGATGGTGGTGCGGGAGCTGTTCTCCATCGCCTATCAGCGACTCGGCCATGACGCCGCCCAGGAGCAAGCGCACGGATAGCCGTATCCGTCGCCCTAGCATGACGCCTTCATGACACAGCTCTCCGGGTCCGTCGAGGCCCCAACCATCATTGAGATCACCGACGTCGCGCTCGAGCAGATCCTGGCGTTGCGCGAGCAGGAAGCCATCGAAGGGTTGTCTCTCGGCGTGCGCATCGCCGGCGTCGGTCACGAGGGCTTCGTCTACGAGACGGCGTTCCTTCGTCCCGAGGACGTGGAGCACGCCGAGCACCACGTGGAGATGCACGGCGACCTGCCCGTGGCGATCCCTCCGGACTCGGTCGACAACCTGCGCGGCAGCGTGCT
Organism: Acidimicrobiia bacterium; assembly: GCA_035458525.1. GTDB lineage: Bacteria > Actinomycetota > Acidimicrobiia > Spongiisociales > UBA5794 > DATHZQ01. The sequence goes on along the minus strand of DATHZQ010000108.1, from coordinate 12,275 downwards.
GGACATCTCGAGCGATCCGGTGACGCCCGGACTGGTGCTGCGCAACCCGAATCCGGCTTCGCCCACGGTCGACGGTCCCGATATTCCCGAGGTCGACCTGACCGGCACCGTCGAAGAGCGGGTGAGTCAGCTGCTCGAGCAGGCCATCAACCCGGCGATTGCATCGCACGGCGGCTTCGCCTCGATGGCAGGCGTCGACGGCCATATCGCCTACATCGAGATGGGTGGCGGGTGCCAGGGCTGCGGTCTGGCGGCGATGACGTTGCGGCAAGGCATCGAGACGGCGATCAAGCAGCACGTGCCGGAGATCACCGAGGTGGTCGACGTCACGAATCACGCTGCTGGCGAGAACCCCTTCTACACCTGATCCGTCTCACCGACCGTTGACTTCAACCGGCGCATCCTTGAGCGCGCCGAGACGGTCGAGGTGAAACTGCGCCTCGAGGAACCGCACCTCGGCGCGATGCATCGCCTCGGCACCCTTCGGTGAGCTGAAATCCATGGCCGTCGTTGCGAGCTCGTCGATGAACTCGAGCACCTTCTCCAGGTCGAACCTGGGCTGGAGCTGGAACAGGTCGACGATGAAGCGGATGATCTTCTTGATCAGCGGGAGCACGGTTCCGATGGCAGCCAGATCGGCCGGGTCCGTGACCGCCGCCAATTGTGCCTTCAGGCCCTCGATCAGCGGGCCCGCACCAAAGCTGTCGAGCGCCTCCTGGACCTCGCCGGCACCGGCGCCGGCGGCGTCGATGGCCTTGTCGAGGGCGCCCGCAACGAAACTCATGGAACGTTGGATGGTTGCCGCCAGAATCTGCGCCACCGCTTCGGCCTCGGGCGGCGCAAACGCAGCCGCTTGCGCCGTGAAGCCGGTGAGCAACGCCTCGCCTCGGTGTCGTTCACAGAGGCCTGCATCGGCCCGGACCGGCCTTCTTGTCGTCCTTCGCCACGTGCTCGTTCCCTCTCGTCGGTTCCTCTCACGAGAGGACGCGGCGGGACCGCTGATACGTGGGTCAGCTCAAGAGCCCGGCGTCGCGGACTGCGGCGATGGCGCTGATCGAATCCAAGTAACCGACGTAGCGGCGCAACTCGTCGGCGAATTCGAGCCGCCGTTCGATCATGTCGGGGCCCGGCGTGAAGAGCTTGCGGTTGTGGGTGAGCTGAATGGCGGCGTCGAACAGCACGTTCGACACGGACTCCGGCGTCTTGATCTTGCCCTGCAACTCGTACTGCTTGCCGAGCGCCATCGCGTCCTTGCGCAACTGATCCTCGTCGATCGTGCCGTGGTAGGCGGCGTCTGCGATGAGATCGGCGACGACCTGGTAGGCCTCGATGAACGGCCGCAACACCGCAGGCGAGGTGAACGGATCGAAGCCCCGGAGGACGCTGTCGACGTCGCCGGCGGCCAGCCGCTTCCGCCACTCCGGTTGGTGATCCTGAAGCTCGAAGCGGATCTCCACCTCGAACTCGTCGCGCGACGAGAAGAAGAACTCGAACTTCAGCAGATCCCTCAGCTCGAGGGCTTCCGCGATCACGGCATGGGCATGGTCATCGGCCCCTTTCGTCCGCACGGCCATGAGCGCGATCTCGGTGATGGCTGTGTTCACGAAGAAGTGGATGACAGTGTTGCGGTAGTAGGCGGCGGCGAGGTGCTGATCCGGTCCGATCCGGTAGACGGTGTCCGTGGCTCCGGCGAACCGAGTCACCACGCCGTGCAGCACGAGGTCGTCGAGGGCGGCCCGCACCTGAGTGCGATTGGTGGTGTCGAGCTTCTCGGTCATCGGCAGGTCGCGTCGTGCCACGATCTCGAGCACCGGTCGCAGCCGATCCATGGCCTCGTCGACCGTGAGGCTGCGTCCCTCCTCGGCGAGCAGCACGAGGGCGACCAGCGAGATCGCTGTGATCGGGGTGGCGTCGTTGATGCGGGATGCGATCTCGAACGCCAGCTTCGGGATGGCGGGGGAGCGGGTCTCCTCGACGTCGGCCGGGAACTCGACGGCGTTTTCGGCGAGATACGTGCGCAGTGAGATCGGAGCACCAAAACGGAGGTGGACCGCACCGTATCGTCGTCGCAGGCTGCGGATCGCTCGCACCATCCAGCCCAGGCTCTCCTTGTCCTTCGCCCCACCAGACTGCTCGGCGGCATAGTCGCCGACGTCCTGGATCTGGTCGTAGGCAATCGAGACGGGGATGAGGATCACATCTTCGGAAGATCCCCGCTGGAATGCCTCGACGACGTACGCAAGCATGCCGTAGCGCGGTGGCCGCATCTTCCCTGAGCGCGAGCGACCGCCCTCGATGAACCACTCCAGCGGGAAGCGTCGTTCGAGGAGGTAGTCGAGGTACTGCCGCAGGACGAACTTGTACGGGAGGTTGTCGCGGAACTCACGCCGGATGAAGAACACACCGCTGCGGCGCAGGAACGGACCGACGGGGAAGAAGTTCATGTTGATACCCCCGGCGGTGTGGTTGGGCGGAAGACCGTTCTCGTACAAGACGTACTGCAGCACGAGGTGGTCGAAGTTGGAGCGATGCGACGGAAGGAACACCAAAGGGAACTGCTGGCTCATCCCGTAGAGGGCGGCCAGCTCCTGCTCGTCGTAGAAGACGCCCACGTACGCCTTGTTGAGCAGCCAGTGCACACCACCGGTCACGAGGTCGATCACGTATGGGCTGTGGGTTGCCGCAATTTCCTTGACATAGCGCCCCGTGCGCCGTGCCATGTCCTTGTAGGGAACTCCCTCCGCGCGCGCCATCTCGGCGACGCCTCGCGAGAAGGACTTCCGCTCGATGAGGGACTCCCTCGGGAACTTGGGCACTTTGTATCGCGAGCCTCGCAGCTGGCGTTCGGAACGCTCCAGCGTCAGCCACGCATGATGAGCGACGTGATCTGCGAAGCTGCGCCCGTCCGCCTGGGGTCCTGTCGACAGTACGGTCCATGCCTTCCACGCGGCGGATTGCCGGCCCGTCTGCCCGCTGATGATGCGAGTGCGCTCTGGCTCGAAATAGAAGATGGCCCGTTGTCGCAACGGGTCCGGGTCACGCGGGTCGCCAAAGGTCAACAGCTCGCGCAGCCCAACAGATCGTTTTCCGTCCCGGACCCGTGCGAGCCAAACGACGCGGAGCGGCACCAGCAGCGGATCGTCGTCGGTGTTGAGGAAGGCCTCCAATCGAGGGTCCATCCTCGCATGCGGTTTGCGTCGGGTCTGGGGAAGGTCGGCGATCTGCACCTCGCCAGGATCAACGTCGTCGGGACGATTGCGCGCAATCCAACCTTCGAGCAGTTGCCGCTCGAGTCCGCCGCTCACCTCGAGCAGAAAGAGGTATGGCCCTGGGGCGTCGGGCCAGGCCGGCTCGTTTTCCAGCGCGTGCGATGTGTACGGGTTTCGCTCGTCCACCATCGCTCTGAGTGTAGAAAGCCGCGGCAACCCGCGTCGGGCCAGAAACAGGAAGGGACCCGGACCGAAGACCGGGCCCTTTGGCGCACTTCCCGTCTGGAGGTTGGCGACTAGTTGCCGCCACCCATCAGGCCCCCAAGCATGTCCTTGCCCTTGTCGAGCAAGTTTCCTCCGTCGTCGCCACCACCGTCTCCGCTGTCGCCGTCGAGGAAGCCGGCCACCCGATTGGCGAGAGGAGCAGGAAGCTTGTCCTTCATGAAATCCATCACGCCGTCGATGACCTGCTTGATCTGGTCGACACCGAGACCGGTCTTCTCCTGGAGCTGCTTGATGAGCTCGTCCACTGACGCTTCCTCATGTTGGGGCTGGGGCAATTGTCCAGACAGAAGGACACCAGTACCGGGGGGAAGTTCCGAGAAAGTTGCCGGAACGTCGCGAGTTGCGCTCCTTCATCCGGCATCGGGAAGCGAGGCGGGTCCGCGAGCTACCCGTAGCCGATCTCGTGCATGCGGTCGTCATCGATGCCGAGGTGGTGGCCGAGCTCGTGCAGCACGGTCTTGCGGACCTCGTGCCGGAGCTCTGCGTCGGAGAGACCGAGTTGGAGGTGCGGTTGGCGAAAGATGTAGATCGTGTCGGGCATCGTCGCGAAGTAGTCGACCCCGCGTTCGAGCAGGGAGATGCCTTCGTAGAGGCCGAGCAACCCATGACCGGATGGATCCTGCTGCCGGGTGGGCCACTCCTCGACGACGATCTGCACGTTGTCGACGCGCTCGACGATCCATTGCGGCAGTGTCTCGATTGTGTCGTCGACGACGCGGTCGAAGGTGGCGCGGTCCATGGAGGGGAATGTACTGCCCTCCGGATTGCCAAGGTTCAGCGTGTCTTCACGGTTCCGCAAGAACCGGCCCGTAGCGTCCCGAGAACGCAACCGACGGGGAGGGACCATGAGAAGAACATTGGCGCTCACGGCGGTGAGGTGGTGGTGGCGAATCGCGCCTCGGGCTCGATCAGCGTGCTCGACGCTGCGTCCGGCGACGTGCTCGGCGCGCACGTGCTGCCCGACAACGGTGAGCCGATGTACGTGACGGCAACGGCCGACGGCAGCCGTGTGTTCGTCGGCGACCGCGCCAACAGCCAGGTTGTCGTTTTCGACGGCAATGGCTACTCGGTGATCGGGACGGTGCCCGCCGGCGCCGGTGTGTTCCACATGTGGCAAGACCCCGATGACCGGCAGCTGTGGGTCAACAACGACATCGACAACACCGCAACGGTCATCGATCCCGGCTCGCTGACGGTGATCGCCACGGTGCCGATGCCAGCCGACCTGGTCGAGGCGGGCTACAAGCCGCATGACGTGGTCGTGGACCCGACCGGTCCGTTTGCGTATGTCACCCTCGTCGGTGGTGAGACCAAAGACTGGGTGGTGCAGTTCAACACGCACTCGTTCCACGAGGTGAAGCGAGCCGCCGTCGGGCTCGACCCGCATGTCTCACTGACGTCGGCGAACAAGTACCTGTACGTGCCGGCGCAGAACAGCGACGTGGTGCACGTGTTCCAGCGGCGCTCGCTGCAGCTCGTCACCGAACTCGCGGTTCCCGGGGCACATGGTGCGGCGATGTCGCCTGATGGCTCGATGTTCTACACGACCAACCTGCCGGGCGGTGGAGCCGACGGCTTGTTCGCCATCGACACCGCGTCGAACTCGGTGATCGGTTCTGCCGACACGTCCTTCGTAGTGCCGCACAACGTCATGGTGACGCCCAACGGGAACCTGTTCGTGACGCATTCGGGTGGCACGAGCGACGAGGTGACCGTGCACGCAGTCTCCGCGGGTGCCCCGGTGCCGTCCGAGGTGGTGGAGGTCATGGTCGGGCTGAACCCCTTCGGCCTCGCCCACGTGCCCTGAGCCACACCGGCGGGCGGTCCAGCTGCTGCGGCCGGGCTGCCCGTTTACCGGTCAGACGGTGGCGCCGTTGATCATCTCTCGGGCGATGACGAGTTGCTGGATCTGGGAGGTTCCCTCGTAGAGCCGGAAGAGGCGGACGTCGCGGTAGAAGCGCTCGACGGCGTAGTCGGCGATGTAGCCGGCACCGCCGTGGATCTGCACGGCCCGATCGGCCACCCGGCCGACCATCTCCGAAGCGAACAGCTTGCAGGCGGCGGCGACCATGGTGATCCGCTCGCCGTCGTCACGGCGCCGCGCCGCGTCGAGCACCATCGACCGTGCGGCATAGGCTTCGGTGCGGCTGTCGGCGAGCATGGCCTGGACGAGCTGGTGTTGGGCGATCGGCCTGCCGAACTGCTCCCGGCCCTGTGCGAACTCGAGCGCATCGGCGATCAGCCGCTCGGCCACGCCGACGCACACGGCCGAGATGTGGAGCCGGCCCCGATCGAGCACCTTCATCGCCGTCTTGAAACCCATCCCGAGACGGCCGAGACCACCGATGATCGCCGTCTCGGGCACACGGCAGCCGGCGAACACCACGTCGGCCACATGCGTGCCCTGCTGACCCATCTTTCTTTCCGGCTCACCGATGGTGATGCCGGGCGTCTCGGCCGGTACCAGGAACGCCGTGATCCCGGCCGACCCCTTCTGGGTCGGATCGGTGCGCGCCATCACCGTGAACAGGTCGGCCTCCGGAGCGTTGGTGATGTAACGCTTGGTTCCGTCGAGGACGTAGTGGTCGCCGTCCCGTTCGGCGCTCGTGCGCAGCGAGGCGGCGTCGGATCCGGCGTCGGGTTCGGTGAGGGCGAACGAGCCGACGATCTCGCCGCTGGCGAGTAGGGGGAGGAACTCCTGTCGCTGCGCCTCCGTGCCGTCGAGCAAGATGCCCTGTGAGCCGATGCCGTTGTTGGTGCCGATGAGCGACCGGAACGCGGGCGACGTGCGCCCGAGCTCCATCGCAACGAGCACCTCTTCTTCGGCGGTGAAGCCGAGCCCGCCGTACTCCTCGGGGATCGTCATCCCGAAGAGGCCGAGGTGGCGCATCTCGTCGGCAACCGACGCGGGTATGCGGTCGGTCCGCGCCACCTCGGCCTCGAGCGGGACCAACCGCTCGGCGACAAACCGCCGCACGGTCAGCACCATGTCCTGCAAGAGCTCGGCGTCACGAATCACTGAAGCGAGCCTAGGTGGAAGCGTGGTGCAGATAGTCCCCTACGAAGCGTGCAAGCGGACAGTCCCCCACGAAGTGGGGGAAGGTACCGCCGCCGCAGGCGGGGGTAGGGGGTTGGTCCGACTTCGCTCAGTCGCCGCCGCGGGTCATGTGGCCGCCGCCCGAACGTACACCTCGGGTCATGTGGCCGCCACCCGAGCGCTCCGAACCAGCTGCAGCGGCTGCCAACGCTGCGGCTGAGATCCAGCTGCCCTGCTTTGGGTGATCCCATCCGAGATCTTCGTACAGGGCGATGACGGCGGCCTTGGTGTCGGCGCCCCATTCGCCTGCGGTATCAGATGAGTCGCCCCAATCGAGATAGCCCGTCTCGCTCAGAAACCTCTGCAGGTCGGCGATCTCGCGCTTCTTGCTGTTCTTGTCGATCATGCCCGTTGTCTCTCCCTCAACAGGCCACGAGGCACTGCCTGCGGCTCCGGCATTCTTCTGGTGAAGCGAGCGTGCGGACGTCAGCACCACGGCCGGCTCGCACGTCGACCTTCGAATCGAGTCTCGCACATGCGAAGTGCCGCAAGCAACCGTGTGGATCTCTAGGTTGAGTGATGCTGCTTGGAAGTCGGCAGCCCGCCGCAGCGCCGGCGGCCGCTCAGGAGAACGAGATCCAACGTGGTGCGGCCAGGTTCTCATACTGCAGAAGACGACGAGGCAGCGCTGCCGTCTGGCGAGGTGACGTTCCTCTTCACCGACGTCGAGGGTTCGACGGCGCTCTGGGAGGAGCACGGCGAGCAGATGGCGCAGGCGCTGGAGGCGCACGATCGGTGCCTGCGCACGGCGGCGGCCGACCACGGCGGCTACGTGTTCACGACGGCCGGGGACAGCTTTTCCGTTGCGTTCGCCGACCCCGTTTCGGCCATCTCGGCAGCCGTGGATGCACAACTCGCTCTGCGTGAACCGGTGGCCGGTCTCGTCATCCGGGTGCGGATGGGTTTGCACTCGGGCGCCGCCATCGTGCGTGACGGTGACTACTTCGGACCGGTGCTCAATCGGACCGCACGGCTCATGGCGGTGGGGCATGGCGGCCAGATCCTGGTCTCCGGTGCACTGCATGACTCGATCGCGGGTCGTCTCCGGGAGGGCCTGGAGCTGAACGATCTCGGCGAGCATCAGCTCAAGGACCTGTCCCGACCCGAACACGTGTACCAGCTGCTCCACCCCGAATTGGACGCACGGTTCCCGCCGCTGCGCAGCATCCGCACGACGGCCACCAATCTCCCCGTGCAGCTCACCAGCTTCGTCGGGAGGGAGGTCGAGATGGCCGAGGCCGCCGAGCTCGTCCGCACCAACCGCCTCGTCACCCTCACCGGCACCGGCGGATCGGGCAAGACCCGGATGGCGATCCAACTTGGCGCCGAGCTGATCGACGCGTTTCCGGGCGGCGTACGCCTCGTCGAGCTCGCCCCGCTGCGCGACCCTGACCTCGTTGTCGATGAGGTGGCAACGGTGCTCGGCGTGACGCTGCAGCCCGAGCACGACCCGGTGGCGACCATCGCAGAGAAGGTGGGTGACCGGAAGCTCCTGCTGATCCTCGACAACTCGGAGCATCTCGTGTCACGGGTCGCCGAGCTGTCCGAGCACCTGCTGCGTTCATGCCCGGGGCTGAAGATCCTCGCCACCAGCATCGAGCTGCTCCGCGTGACGGGTGAAGTTGCCTATCGCATGCCGTCGCTGGCGTTGCCACGCGACGACGACGATCTCGAGACGCTCAGGCACCGCGATGCCGTGCGGTTGTTCACCGAGCGCGCCGCGCAGGTGCGGCCTGACTTCGCCGTTGCCGACGACAACCGCGACCCCGTCGTTGCGATCGCCCGCCGGCTCGACGGCATCCCGCTGGCGCTCGAGCTGGCAGCGGCCCGGCTCCGCACGTTGTCGGTGCAGCAGATCGCCGACCGCCTCGATGAGCGATTCCGGCTGCTGGGTGGCGGCCGTACGACGGTCGAGCGTCACAAGACGCTCGAAGCAGCTATCGCGTGGAGCCACGATCTGCTGACGGAGCCGGAGAAGGTGCTGTTTCGCCGGCTGAGCGTCTTCGCAGGCAACTTCGCACTCGAAGCCATCGAGCACGTTTGCGCTGGATCTCCGCTGGATCCGTTCCAAGTGATCGACCTGATCACAGAGTTGGCGGACAAGTCGATGGTCGCCACGGAGGACGGACCGAACCGCGAGATTCGCTACCGGCTCCTGGACACGCTGCGCCGTTATGGCGGCCTGCGGCTGCAGGAAGCCGGGGAGGACTCGACCCTACGGCATTCTCATGTGGAGTACTACGCAAAGCTGTCTGCAGAAATCGAACAGCGTCACATCACCGATGGCTCGGGCGTCGCAGCGGCGATTCTCGACCAGGATCAGGACAACATGCGGAGTGCGCTTTCGTTCGCGCTGGGTCATGGTCGTACCGAGTTGGCGGCGACCATCGTCTCGCGGCTTTGGTTTCTCTGGTACCACTCCGGCCGTTCCAGGGAGGGCCTCGAGTGGACCAACGCGCTGTTCAATGCGGATCCCGAGCTCGACGACGAGCTGCTTGCTTCGTCGCTGCACGCACACGGGACGCTGATGGGAATCTGGCATGAGCCGAAAGCAGGCATCGAGGTGCTCGAACGCGAGGTCGCGTTGCGCGAGCGGATGCAGGACCCGATTCTGTTGAGCTCCGCCCTCAACAATCTCGGCAATCTGTTTCGCGACACCGGGGAGACGGACAAGGCGATCCACGTGCTCAATCGGGCGATTGAGGCGAAGCGCCAGTCTGGAAGATCCGTCAGCACAGAGCTCGGTGGTTTGGCCGAGGTCTACCTGAACCTGGAGGACTACGACACTGCAATGGATCTGTATGCCGATGCGCTCGAAGAGGCGGCCAAGTCTGGCGATTCCTACGGCTTGGCCCTGGCGACATTCGATTTGGGGCAAGCGGCCGTGCGACGCGGCGACGCGGCGAGGGCCCGGCCGCTGCTCGAGGAGGCGCGGGAGTCGTTCCTGGCGCAAGGGGTGCGGCCCGGCGTCGCCGAAGCCGACTTCTTCCTGGCGCTCGTCAGTCGAGCTGCCGGGGATCGGAAGGCCACCGCAAACCGGCTGCTGGCGTCGCTCGATGCGGCGGACGCCCACTGGACCGCGGCGCTGCGGCTGTGGGTGATGCAAGTGGCCGCCACGGTGATCGCCGACCGTGAGCTGGCTGCGGAGGTGCTTGGTAGCGTTCACGCCGAGCGGCGGAGAAGCACCGAGACACAGCCCGCCTACTTCCTGCGTGACTTTGCGGAGGCCGAGCAGCAGCTCACGTTGGCCCTCGGAGACGCCCGATTCCGCAATCGGTTTGCGGCAGGGGAGCGGCGGGTACTGTCGGAGGCTGTCGCTCAGCTACGGTACGCGCTCCGAGAGGAGATCTGATGCCCCCTACAGATTTCACCGAACGCCGGTTCGAGGTGCAGCCCGACCATCCCGATGCGCGAGACCGGCTGTACGAGTGCTCGCCAGACCTGCCACCGGCCGAGATCCCGCTCGAGACCTATCTCGAGTTCGCAGGTCCGGTGCTCGACCAGGGCCGCGAGCCGTCGTGCACGGGGATGGCGCTGGCGGGGGTCGCCAACTACATGATGCGCCGCCACTGGCATCGCGAGGCGGAGCCCGTGAGCCCGCGGATGATGTACGAGATGGCGCGGCGCCACGACCACCTGTCCGACGATCTGGAGGGATCGAATCCCCGGGGTGCGATCAAAGGGTGGCACAAGCACGGTGTGTGCTCCGAGGCGTTGTGGCCGTACACGGAGTGCGTCAAGCACGGCCGGTTGACGTTCGAGCGAGTCGTCGATGCGTCGCGGCGGTTGATGGAGGGTTACGTCCGGGTCGATTCCGCCGATTTGGATGCGATCAAGTGGGCGATCGCAGAACGCGGGGTGCTGTTTGCCAACTCGATGTTGCACGAGGGGTGGGACAAGCTCGGTGAAGATCACGTGATTCCGCACAATCCCGGCGATACGAGTCGCGGGGGGCATGCATTCATGCTCGTGGGGTACGACGACCGGGGTTTCTGGATCCAGAATTCGTGGGCGGAGTCGTGGGGGAGGGACGGTTGCGCCGTCCTCACCTACGAGGATTGGCTGGAGAACGGCATGGACGTGTGGCTGGCCGAAGTCGACGTAGAGGGCCTGGAGCGCGGCGAGCAACTGGCCGCAGGGGCGACGGTGGGCGACGGGTCGAAGCTGGCCTTGTTCCAGGAGATGTGGCCGCACGTCGTCGTGGTCGGTGGCGATGGCCGGCTGACGCGGCACGGTTCGTTCAGCGCACCGCCGGAGGACCTGGTGGCGCTCATCGAGCACTTCGAGGACGTGACGCAGTACTGGCCGGCGCCGCGCCTGGCGATCGTTACCGGCGCCGGGCTCAGGCCGCTGTCGGAGGCGGTGCGCGAGATCGTGGCGTTGCGCGAGGAGCTGCTGGACCGTCAGATCTATCCGCTCTTCGTGTTGTGGAAGACCGACTGGTTGGGGCGATTCGTCGGCATGCTCGAGATGTTGGAGGCGGCCGGGGAGTACGACGGCGACCAGGCGTCGCATGCCGAGTGGTTCGAGCGGGCGGTGTCGCGGTCGCAGGCGAAGGATGCGTGGCGCGAGATCACGAAACGAGCAGACCTGGCGGCAACGGCGGCGGACGGTGCGGTGCGGATCCTGGTGGAGCAAGTGCTCGGGGCCTATCACCGTCATCCGTTCGAGATCCACCTCGTGGCGCACGGCGTCGGGGACGTGCTGGCGTCGGGGCTGGCGGTCGCCATCGGGGAGGACGAGCAGGCCGAAATCGCGAGCTGCACGCTGTGGGCTCCGGCTACGACCATCGAGCGTTTCGATGCGACGTATCGCCCGCTGCTCAAGCAGGGGGCTCTGTCGCATCTTGGGGTGTTTGCGCTGGACGATGCCCGCGAGTGCGCCGACAGCGTGGGACCCTACGAGCACTCGATTCTGTATCTCGCATCGCGTGGGCTCGGTCCGCCGCTGGAGGACGACGAGATCCTGGGCATGCAGCGAGTGCTCGACGGGAACAAGCGGCTGCGCAAGCTGCGGAAGAAGGGCCGGCTGGACGTGGTGATCGCGCCGACGGAGGACGGCGTCTCGCCACTGCGGACCTCGCACGCAACGACTCACGCCGGCTTTGCGCAGGACCCGGCAACGATCGAGGCGACGGTGGAGCGCATTCTCGGCGGCAGCGACGCCGTGCCCGACGAGATCGAGAGCCGCGACCCGCTGGTGCGGGCGCGAGCGCAGCACCGTGCGGCACAGCGGCGCCGGCCCCCGGTCGTGCGTGAGCCAATCCACGAGTGCGAAGATTGCGCCAAAATGCGAGCGACGCCATCCGTCGGCAGCTGAGGGTGCGCCCCCAGATGGCCGCTACACTCCCGGTTTCTCCGGGCGCTTAGCTCAGCGGAAGAGCGCTGCCTTCACACGGCAGAGGTCACTGGTTCGATCCCAGTAGCGCCCACCCTCAGAATCCCCTGTAAATACAGGGGATTCTGCCATTTCCGGACCTCCGCTCGGGTCTCCGGTTGTGTCGGGTGTCCGTCTAGTGTCCGTCCGAGGTCCTGATCCGAGCCAGTCATACTCCCTCGGTCCAAGTCTTCGCGCCGATGGGGAGCTGTGGGCCAACGCCTGGCGGACCCACTACTTTCGGATTTGGCGCTTGGCAATCGGCACCTTTGCCTGGCTTCGTACGTATCGATGGGGGCCGACCCTTC
>DATHZQ010000107.1:0-57227 GCA_035458525.1 Acidimicrobiia bacterium | reverse complement strand
GAAGAGACCGCCGACAACGTGGTGATCGGGAACACAGCGGGCACGTCGAACGTCGTCGAGGGGAACGAGAGCAATGCATTCACCGGCAGCGGCTTCCAAGGACTCGGCGCCGAGGCTGCCGAGCGCCTCACATCGGCCATGGCGACAGGAAGCCGCGAAGCGTTGACACCACAAAACGCAGCGCATGACGGATGGTTCGTGTACCACGGACCGCGGGCGTGACAAGACCTCACAATCCGCAAGACTTCGCGGCAGCAGAGGGGGTTTCGTGCCACGCCCGGAGGGACTCGACCCTGTCGCGTGCGACAGGCCCCATCCTTCTGATCCGTAGTCACACAGATGTCGTGTCGTCTGGTGTCGTTGCATCCATCTGGTGCCGTCCTGCACGGGATTCCGGCGAGCTTCGTGCCGTTTCGACCATCTGGTGACGTCCAGTGTTGTGGAGTTGGGTTGCAGTTTGGGTTGCAGTCGGCTCGCACCCCAGCTGCGTCCGCCGGCCATGAGCAGACTCATCCAGGTCCTCTGCCTCTACCAGATGCTGCCCCGTTCGCGCTACATCACGAGGCAGACGCAAGAGGACACGGGAGGAACCGTGCGATGCGAAGCCCTCGATGCCGAAAGCACTTGTTCTAGTCGGCCGCTCGCGGTGTGGCTCTGCGCGTCTCCCCAAATGGCGAGGAGTGAGATATGTCGAAGCGCAAACTCAGGCTCGCGCTAGCGACGACGCTGATGCTCGTCGTGCCCCTGCTCACGCCGCTCCCAACGACGTTCGCCGCCGATCGGGTGTGCAACGCCACGAGCGAGATCAGCGAACCGCGGGCGTTCGTGTGGACCGACATGGGCGACCACTACGTCGGCGTGATGGAGTACGGCGAGGCAACCTTCACGATCAACGGTGAGACGCTGACGACCAGGGCATACCGCCAAGAGGGTGAGTGCTACTCGATCCCCGGTCCCACCTTGAACATGGAGCCCGGAAACAAGTACGTGTTGCGGTTCCGCAACCTACTGCCCTACGAGGCGCCGAGCCCGGCTCACAACGACTTCAAGGATCCCAACATCACCAACGTGCACACCCATGGGCTGCACATCTCCGGTGAGTCACCGGGTGACGATGTGACCAGGATGTTCGAGGGTGGCTTCGGCGGCGACTACGTGTACGACATCCCCGCCGACCACATGGGCGGCACCTACTGGTACCACGCCCATCACCACGGCTCGACCTACCTGCAGGTGTCGACCGGCGGCTTCGGGTTCATCATCATCGGCGACGGTGGCGACGGCATACCCGCCAACGTGGCCGCTATGGAGGAACGACAGATTCTCATCGGCTACCTGGACACCAACGCTGCGGGAACCGGTGGCGACTCGCTGGTGTCCGGCACGCTGCCGGCGGGCTGGACCGTCAACGGCACCGTCGGCGGCACGCTCGCTATGCCGCCCGACACCTGGCAGCATTGGCGGGTCCTCCTGGCGGACAGTGACGCCAGGACCAAGGACGTCGTCGTCGCGCCGAGCTGCGAGACCATGCTGCTGGCACGTGACGGCGTGTGGCGCACCACGGCTCCCAAGGACCTGCCCACCAACACCATCAACATGACGGGAGCATCGCGCGCAGACCTGGCGGTGCGCTGCAGCGGCGACGCGACCATCGCTGTGGGGAACACGACGGTGGCCACGATCTCGGTGAACGGGACCCCAGATCAAGGCCCCCACCCCTATGCCGATGACGGTGTGTCGATGTGGTCCGCGGACAGGCCTGCATACTTGCGAGACCTCCGGAGCGAGTCCGATGTCAACACCGAGAAGATCAGCATGGGCGCCAGAACTGTGAACGGATCGAAGTTCGACGTCGAAACGCCGACGTTCACACTCAACGCCGACGCGGTGCAGGACTGGTCGATCAAGGGTGCGGTCAATCATCCTTTCCACTTGCACGTCTACCACTTCCAAGCCCAAGCCGGGTGCGGGGGCGACTTCGAGGAGGGCGAGTATTACGACACCATGGCCGGCAACTGCAATGTGCGGTTCGACCTGAACGCAGCCACGAGCACTCCGTATGAGGGCCGCACGATCATGCACTGCCACATTCTCACCCACGAAGACGAAGGCGCTATGACCTGGATGGACGTGGTCGGAGGAACGCCGGCTCCGGCCTTTCCCGACGGTCACGGATACAGCGAGTATTACGCGCTTTCCGGTGAACCGCCGCAAGCCCCCGCAGCGCCGAGCGCGTTGAGCGCCACACCGGTGTCGAGTTCGGCCATCGACCTCTCTTGGACTGACAATTCGAGCGACGAGACGAGCTTCAACATCGAGCGGTCCCTCGACGGCACCAACTTCAGTTCACTAGGCACGGTGGGTAGCAATGTCAGCTACTACGCCGACACCGGCCTCGGGGCCGACACCACGTATTGGTACCGGGTGAACGCCGAGAATGCGGGTGGCACATCGGCCTGGTCCAACACCGCTTCGGCGACGACGCTGGCCGATACGGGCGGCCCGACCTCGGTGGAGCTGGGGTCTCTGACCGTCGAGACCGTCAGCATCGGGAAGGGGCAGAAACGCGGCCAGGCGAATGTGGTCGTGATCGACGATCTTGGTGGCGTGGTCGAAGGCGCCACAGTCACCGGCGACTTTTCCGGCACGTTCAACGAATCCGGACAAGGAATCACCACCACCGACGGATCGACCGTCATCACGACCACCGGATCAGCCAAAGGCGGGCTCTCGGTCACCTTCTGCGTCACAAGCATCATCCATCCGACGCTCGACGATTGGACTGGCAGCGTCTGTGCGTCGAGCTGAGCCGTGAGCGGGCCGGCCGCATCCGTGCGGCCGGCCGGAGCAGACCTGGGGAGCGCCTCAGACGTCAATGAAGCGCGCCACGGTGAGGCCGACCACCAAACGGCCAACAGCAGCCCCAGGCTAAGGACATCCGAACTCGGATCTCGCGTCCCAGCCGCGGCGGGTCATCGAGAATCGAGCTCGCATCTGACCTTCATGAGGCTTCCAGTCATATCGCATCGCACCCATTGCAACACACGGCGAGGACGTACTGCCAGAAGCAGGTATCAGTGCTCCAGTCCGCCGACTCTGTTTCCGCCAATCCGCCACACCAGCCGGCCACCGACCCTCGATGCAACGTAAGACCGTCTCCGACTCTTGCGACCCGGCTGTTGACACCAACCTGGATCCGGCTCAGCTGCCGTCCGGGGATCGAACCTCGAAGAGGCGCCACGAGCCCGGCACGCCCTTGAGTGAGAACTCCCCACAGTCATCGAATTCGATGGAGGATCCGACGACGAGGTCCTTGACGGTGCCGGAGACAACGACCCCACCAGACTCAGCCGCCTCCATGACCCGGGAAGCGATGTGAACCGCCAGTCCGCCGAGGTCTTTGTCTCGGCGCTCGATCTCTCCGGTGTGGATGCCCGCTCTGATAGGCAGGCCGAGTTCGGCCAGGTCGCGCTTGATGGCCAACGCACAGAGGATCGCTCGCTGCGGGCCGTCGAACGTCGCCAGGGCGCCGTCACCGGTCATCTTCACCTCGTCGCCGCGAAACCTGCTCAGATTCCTGCGCACGATGTGATCGTGGTGGGTGAGCAGATCGAGCCACCTCTGGTCACCCATGTCGGAGGCCCTGGCTGTTGATCCCACGATATCGGTGAACAGAACCGTCGCCAGTACCCGGTTCGTCTCATGGAGCTGGGCTCTTCCCGTGACGAACTCCTCGACCAGATCCAAGGTCGGGTCGAAGTCGCCGGCGTGGAATGGGAGCGTGTCGGCGCCCTCAACGATCTCGAAACGCGCCCCAGGGATTGCCGCTGCCAAGTGCTCGCCGAATGCCAAACGATGGAATCGGGCGTTGCGGCGATGGATGACCAGGGTCTCTGATTGGATGGACGGGAGCGCGGCGCGAACGTCCGTGTTCGCTATCCACTCGATCGCGTAGGCGGCAGCACGTGGCTTCTGTGCCGCGCGCTGGAAGCGGACGAACCATGCACGGAATCGCTGATCGTCCGCAACCGAGGGTGCAGTGAGCTCCAAGGCGTCGGCCGTCGTTCCATGCTGCTCGCGCCAGTTCTTCTGCATTCTCGCAATGATGTCCTCGGGAGCACCGATCGGGTAATCGTCGCTGCGTCGTAGCCTTGCGTACGAGTTGATGAGCACGAGGCGGGGAAACTCGTGCGGGTAGGTGGCGGCCAGCATCATCGCCAGCATGCCGCCTTCGGTGTCCCCGATGAGAGTTGCCGACGAGGAGCCGACCTCGGCCATCACCCCGCGCACGTCGTCCATGTGCTCCTCGACGGGCGGGACCGGGCCATCCATCGCCATGTCGGACACGCCGGACGAGAGCTTGTCGATGAGGATGATCCGGCCCATCGCGCCGAGCCGGTCGAAATAGCGGATCGCTGACGGCTCGTCCCAGAACATGTCGACGTTCGTCACCCAGTGCGAGATGAGCACGATGTCGGGTTTGCCCGAGCCAAACACCTGATAGGCAACGGCCCCGCGCGAGGTGGTGTAGAAGTGCGTCTCGGGCCGACGAAGGCCCACGTTGGAGCTCACTCCGGAATGCTACCCGCGGTCATTACGCGCCCGGAACAGGCCGAACCCGGGAACCCCACCTCTCTCGCTGGGGTTCGGGTGCCACGCCCGGAAGGACTGATGCACGGCCAGGCACGATCACTCCGACTCGGCCGCCGATCCCTTCTCAGGGAAGCGCGCAGACCTCGAACCATCCAAGACTCGAGCCGATGACCACATCGGGCACAAGAACGCGCACTCCCCCAGTGTCCTGGATCGGCAATGGGTTTGGTGCCCTCTGCATCGTGTGGCGATCCACCAAAGGCCGGGGCGAGACTCGGAGGTGATCCGGCCATGGAAGCAGCGACTCAGTTTCGCGTTTCGTAAGGTCTACTCGGGACTAGATCGCCGAGTAACGCGGTTGCTCCCCACATGACCAAGACATCTACCCCTCCCTCTACCCGCCAAGACGGCAGCTCCGCCTCCGACTCGACCGTCCGTCAGCTCATCAGTCGCATCTCACCCCTCGAGATCATCGTCGGAGCGGTGATTGCGGTGGGCATGCTGATACTCGTTCTCATCGAGCCGAACATCGTTGAGGCTCCTTTCGAGAACGAGCGAACCGTTCTCTTCACGTTCGGAGGAACGGCCCTCGCCGCGATCGCCTACGTTGTCATGCTCTGGCTCCGTGTGGCCCCGATCGTGAGGGTGGTCGTGCTGGTGGTGCCGTTCGTGGTTGTCAACTGGTGGCTGATCTCGCCGTACTTCATCGATGACGTTGTCGACGATGCCTTCTCGGCATCGATCTCCGCGCAGGTTCCCTCTGACGAGACCACGCCGGGCCCGACCACCGACGCCGCTACCGAGATCGAGGACGCAAACACGGATTCAACGCCGCCGGCGACCGAGCCCCCGACCGACGAGGAGCCGTCGCCTCCCGCTGCGCTCGCCGGACCGGTGCTGATTGGGGCCGGTCAGTTTGTCGGCCTCGCCGGCCACGACGGCACTGGCGATGCTGGCATCTTCGAGAACTCTGATGGTTCCCTCGTGCTTCGATTCGAGAACTTTGCCATCGAGAACGGTCCCGACCTGGAGGTGTACCTCGTCCCAGGCCCGGACCAGACCTCCCTCGCAGAGGGCTCGATTCATCTTGGAGCACTCAAGGGCAACGTCGGCGACCAAAACTACGACCTGCCAGCAGGCATCGAGCTCGCCCCAGGGGCGTACACAGCGCTCGTGTGGTGTGAGGCGTTCAGCGTCGAGTTCGTCGGCGCCACGATCGACATCTGAGCGGAGCCGTCTTCGATGGGGTTGGCGAACGCCTGTCAACCAAACCTACACGCCGCGACGGCTCAGCACCTACGTCACACTGCCATGATGCCAGCACCGTGCCGGCAGTCGTGACCACGAGACGCAACACCATCGGGTAAACGCCATCAGCGTATGACGACCACCTTGCCCACACAGGCATTCGTGCGACTCCTCGGTGGGCCTCAGCCACATCGTCGAGGCACCACCGTCACGACAACAACAAATCCACGTCACGGAGGGGTCCCGTGCGGAACCACTCCAGGCGCGGGGGGTTGGAGCCGTAGGGTGTGGCGAAACCGAAGGAATGATTGCATGATGGCTGAGCGCCGCCACCGACGAATCGTCGACGTTGACGATCTACATGCGGCTCCATGTGCACGCCAGGAGCAACTCGAAGGCGAAGCTGCTTTCTAGGAACACCCCAGAGCAGATGATGAGTGGTCAGGTGGTGGGAGGCTGCTGCCAGGGCATCGAGTTGGACCGGGTAGAGACCGGCCAATGATGTCCCGCGGCTCGGTGCTGGCTACGACGCCGTCGAGTGACCGGTACTTGGCTGCCACCTCGTCGATCGACGGGCTGGGGTTCCACAGGATGACGATTGCGCCTCGTCGGGAGTGCAGCGGCTACGTTTCCGACCCCGCGGGCAACCGGTGGGAGTTGGCGATCGGCAGCGACGGCATCGCACTAGAGCCGACCCACTCCGATCACCAGATCCCGAGCACGAGCAAGCACACGACCGAGTAGCGCAGAGCGGCACTGATGCGGGATCTTGAGCCCCTACGTTCATCGGATGGCTGTTTCCGCACCTCGAAGAAGTCACCGACCAGGTCATCATGCCCCGCGACACAATGACCCCGACTCGGTCGGGCCGGCGGGTCTGCCGAACCCTGCCGTTGTGACTTTCAGCCCTGCCACCAGCTCGGGCGGCGTGGCGTAGAATCACAATGTGACTTCAACTGATCTTGAAACAATATCCTTTGAATCTAGAGCGGCCACGTTCGGGGCGCTGAGCGACCCGATCCGGTTGTCGATTCTCGACCAGCTGCATCGGGACCAGCGCTGTGTCTGTGAGCTGCAAGAGGCGCTGGACATCGCCCCCAACCTGTTGTCATATCACCTACGCATCCTGCGCGAGGCCGGCCTGGTCGCGTCGACCCGCCGCGGCCGCTGGGTCGACTACCGACTCGCCGACGACGCCGCCACAACCGTCAGGTCGGCCCTTCCGGCGCCGCTCATCGACGAAGTGCGGCGATGACCACTCGCGTCGACATTGAGGCGCCGGTTCTGGAGCGTCTCTCACTACTGGACCGATTCCTGCCGGCGTGGATCGGGCTCGCCATGGCCGCCGGACTGCTGTTGGGCCGCCTCATACCTGACCTCAATAACTGGCTCGACGCCGTCAAGATCGGCACCGTGTCACTTCCGATTGCCGTCGGGCTGTTGGCGATGATGTACCCGGTCCTGGCCAAGGTTCGCTACTCGCAGATCGGCGAGATCGCCACCGACCGCAAGCTCATGGCCACCTCGCTGGTCCTCAATTGGGTGATCGGCCCGGCGTTAATGTTCGCCCTCGCCTGGCTGCTGCTGCCTGACCTGCCCGAATACCGCACGGGGCTGATCATCATCGGCCTGGCCCGCTGTATCGCGATGGTGTTGATCTGGAACGACCTTGCCTGCGGCGACAGGGAAGCCGCTGCAGTGCTAGTTGCCATCAACTCGGCGTTCCAGATTGTCGCCTACTCGATCCTCGGCTACTTCTACCTCCAACTCCTCCCCGACTGGCTCGGTCTCGACACCGCCACCCTCGACGTCACCATTTGGGACATCGCCAAGATCGTGCTCGTCTTCCTGGGCATCCCCCTCGCCGCCGGCTACCTCACCCGCACCTGGGGTGAACGAGCCCGCGGCGTCGACTGGTACGAGAACACCTTCATCCCCCGCATCGCCCCGTGGGCGCTGTACGGGCTGCTGTTCACCATCGTCATCCTCTTTGCCCTCCAGGGCGAAACCATCACCGAACAGCCCCTCGACGTCGCCCGCATCGCCATCCCTCTCCTCATCTACTTCGCACTCATGTGGGCCGTGTCGTTCGCCCTCGGACTCTGGCTCCGACTCACCTACGAGAAGAACACCACCGTCGCCTTCACTGCCGCCTCAAACAACTTCGAACTCGCCATCGCCGTCGCCATCGGCGTCTTCGGAGTCACCTCCGGAGAAGCCCTCGCCGGCGTCGTCGGACCCCTCATCGAGGTTCCCGTCCTCGTCGGTCTCGTCTATGTCGCCCTCTGGGCACGCAAACGCTTCTACCCCACCCAAGGCCTGGAGCAAGCATGAACTGCTATGACTGCCAACACAACGGCCATCGCACGGCCGCCATCGCCGTCTGCCACGACTGCGGCGCCGCCCTCTGCCACGAACACACCGCCGAAGGCGCCTACCAACTGACCGTAGTGCGAGCCACCAGCTGGAAGACCCCCGTTGAGCCGCCACAGCGCCGCATCCGCTGCCACACCTGCGCCGCCGCAATCACAGCCGCCGCCGACATGACAATCTGAGCAGCAGCGACGCAATAGACAGCGCGAGAGAAGAACTGGGTCACCGTCGGCCCCCCACCCGCCTCGGGTCCCCGAGACGCACTCAGACCCACGAAGTAGCACCGATTATCAATCCCCCGAGCGATAACAACTGTCTCGGCAAGTGCACTGGATCGGCACCTCGGCGCTCGTTCTCGCCTGAACCCGTGCCGACCGAGCCGACAGCTGACTCTGGGCGGGTGGAGTTGTGACTTCCGACCACTGGCTCGCGGGGCCTCGATCGTGTCACCTTCATTCCGAGGGACTGTCTGGCAGTCGTGTGAAAGGAGCCAGCGGTGAGACCTTTGGTTGTATTCCTTGCGGCGGCGGGGCTGCTGCTGGCAGCTTGCACGAGTGACCCGACCACGTCGGACGAGTATGCGGATCTGGAACAGCAGCTCGCCGCCGTCAACCAGCAACTCGCAGAAGCGACTGTGGAGCGAGAAGCACTTGCCACCGCTTCCTCAGAACCGTCGGACAGGTATCAGAAGTCTCTGGCCAATCAGGAAGCCGTAGAGAGGATCCTCAACGACCCCGAGTCCTATGGCACTGAGGACGAAGTCGTTGACCTCCTCGCCTCCTACGCGACCGAAGATGCGGTGATGGATGACGCCGTCTTCGGAGCCGCCCCGATCAAGAGCGCATGGCATCAAACCCTCTACGGCGACGCTATGGACGCCGAGATCGACAACTACTACCGGTGGCTCTCAGATGATGGCTCCCAGGGTGGAGTCCTCTGGATGTGGCACGGCACGAACCTGGCCGGCAACCCCTTCCAGCTTCCCGGTATCAGCCTGAATCAATACGACGAGGAAGGTCTCCTCACCTACCAGTACGTCGTGTACCCCTACCCCGACGAGTACGTCGACGAGGCGATAGCCGGCAACGGGACCTAGCGCGACGACGAACAGATCCAGACACGCTTCTACCGGCACCTCCAGCGCTGCCTCGTTGTGGCCTCCGGGCTGACTTGCTGCCACGGTGCGTGGTGAGCTGGTGGGGTTCATGCAGGCCGGTTCCTCTCGGCAGGTGAGAGGGACAATCATGACAACCCCACAACCAGTCCTGGTACCCGCAGCGGTGGCGCCGGACTTCGACTCGTTCGCCGTCCGGCAAGCGATTGCCGAGTTCCTAGTTGTGATGACCGGGGAGGTTGTCCCTGGCGGGATGGTGCGAACGGGTGAGGTGAGCCCCTCCGAGCACGCCCAAAGGGATGGTCCCGGCTACGTGTTGCGCGAGATCGACCGTGCCGGTCGCCCCATCGTGGCGAATGCCGTCGGCTTCGCCGTCGCCCTCACCGCGCTGTGGCTCTCTCCGCTGAAGATCCACCGGCAGATCTCGATGATCATGCGGGTAGCGATGTCGGTCGCGAACGGAGAGTGGTCGTTCGACACGACTCAGGTCTTCGAGGACCTTCCGCCTGAGATCCCAGACGGGATGGTGTTTGGCGCCGGTCAGCGCGACGACGAAGCCGATCGCACGATCGTGTTCTGGGATCCCGCCATGGTCGAGGGCCATGTCCTCGTCGATGCCGAGCCGGTAGCCGCCGCCGAAGTCTTCTTCCAGGGGACCACAGGCGTGCATCACACGTGCACCGACGCCGACGGCCACTACCGGTTCGACAACGTTTCGGTCGTGTACTCCTTCGTGCGCGATGGAGTCGCCGCTACCGGCCGGGCCGTCAATCCCGACGTGACCTGCGCCAACCCGGAGTTCCTCGACGCAGAAGGCAAGCCGCTCCTCACAGCCGTTGCCTTCGGACCGTTCGATCTCCAGGACGGGTACGAGTACATCGGATTCGACGTCGAGCGCGCAGCGGCCTACCAGCAGGTGGTCGTCGAGGAGTCCGACGGCACCGACTGGGTGCCGACCGACGGCGTGCCGGTGCGGACGTTCGACATGAACGATCCCGAATTCATCGACGCCTTCGGCTCCAATCCGGACCCGTCCGACTACGCGGAGATCTTCGGAAGCGGCATCGGCGAGATCGCGCGCCACTTCACCGGCTTCTACCTCGCGGAGGATCCGGGAACCGTCGTGACGCGGTACCCGAATGTCACCGATGTCCTGATCCTCGTCGAGTACGTCGACGGCTCGAATCCTCGGCGATGTCACACCTGCGAGCGAGTTCCTCGACCGCGGCGACGGCGTGTACGAGGGTCCGACCATCGTGTTCCCGAACCGGGCGCCGGAGATCTTGGAGATCACTGGACCGGTCGATCCGATCGAGATCGGAGCCGAGGCACAGATCGTTGCCGCGTACACCGACCGCAATGCGCACGACACGCACACTGCCGAGGTCGACTGGGGCGACGGTTCGCCCGGCGAAGCAGCCGCGGTGACCTTCGACCTGGGCGACGGCACCGCAGCTGCGAGTCATGTGTACGAGGATGCGGGTGTCTACACCGTCACGGTCACTGTCACGGATGCCGGCGGCCTCTCGGACACCGACGTCTTCCAGTACGTCGTCGTCTACGACCCGGACGGCGCGTTCGTGACGGGCGGCGGTGGGATCGACTCGCCCGCGGGCGCCTATGTGCCCGACCCCAGCCTCGAGGGCGACGCCAACTTCGGTTTCGTGTCCAAGTACAAGAGGGGAGCCGACGTACCCACAGGCAACACGGAGTTCCAGTTCCACGCTGGCGATCTCAACTTCCACTCGGACGAGTACCAATGGCTGGTGGTCGCAGGGGCGAAGGCGATGTTCAAAGGCACCGGCGCGATCAACGGCGAGGCCGGGTACGGCTTCCTGATCACCGCAATCGATGCAGATCTCACGGCAAGCACAGACATCGATCTGTTCCGGATCAAGATCTGGATCGAAGCCGACGACACCACCGTCGTCTACGACAACATGCTGGGCGCGGACGACGACGCCGACCCGACAACGGAACTCGCCTCCGGCAGCATCGTCGTCCACACCGCGAAGAAGGCGAAGTAGTCGACAGAGGGGGCGGCTGCCGATGCGGCCGCCCCCTCCGGCGGCCCACCGGGATTTTGTGGGACTTCGGCCTCTGCACCCGGTCACCGCGGCATGGTCAGATAGCCGTGACATAGGGGTTGGAGTGGGCGCTGCCAGGGTGTGGCGCGGAGATGAGGTGCACCGCCCTGCGACCAAGGTACCCAGAAATCCGACCCGAACTCTGAAACAGTCTGGTAGTGAGAAGGCGAAACCCGTTGCACTGCAACGGGTTTCGTGGCACGCCCGGAGGGACTCGAACCCCCAACCTTCTGATCCGTAGATCTCCAAGCCGTGTCCACAGGTGTACACGGACGTCCACAGAGGCCTGAACGGCGGGCCTTCGAGTCCACCGGCGTCCACGGCTGTCCACCGCTGCCCACAGAGAATGGCTGCCAACTTGGCTCCCACGCAGGGCCTACGCACATGTCAGCGTTCACGGAATGTTCTGCAATCCCGCCCGATGCCACGGCGTTCTAGTGCATGCAATGAACGATCCCCGCCGCCTGGCAACCGAAACTGCCAAGCAACTCCCACCGGCATCGTCGCACGAGTCCCATCGGCTCGGAAAGGAACGCCGAGTGCGCCTGATCATCGCCGATCCCAACGAGGTCTTTCGCATCGGCGTGAAGTCGCTCCTAGCCGATCTCGAGTGGGCCGCAGTCGTCGGCGAGGCCGTCGACGAACAGGGACTCGCAGAGCTCCTCCAGAGTGCTCGAGCGGATCTGGTGCTGCTGGACCCGAGCATCGTCCAGGCGAGCAATCACGACATCCAGGTCATCGAACGCATCCGGGCGCTGGTGCCAAGTATCGACGTGGTCGTCGTCACCGACGCCCCCCATGCACTCATCAGGAGAGCCATCGAACTGGGAGCGGCTGCCTGCCTGACGAAGACGGCACGAGGCGAGGAGCTCGCTGCCGCGCTCCGGCTCGTCGCGAACGGCGGCAACTACGTCCAGGCGGAACTCATCGCCCCGCTCCTGAATGGTGCTCCACACGAGAACCCGTCACTGTCTACGCAGCAGTTGATGATTCTCCAATTCGTGTCTCGAGGGCTCAAGAACAAGCAGATCGCGAGCGAATTCGGCATGTCGGTGACAACGGTCAAATCCCACCTTCGGCTGATCTACTCCCTCCTCGCAGTATCGAGTCGCGCCGAAGCGGCGGCAGCAGCCGTACGCCTCGGGATCGCCCCGTAGCCGGCAACTGCAACAGGCCGACCATGTGGTCGTCCGAGTGGTCGGCCAAAGGAGAGGCCGATGGCAACCCTTGTCCCCTGCTCCCGGACACACCGATCTCACACACTGTTCCTATGCCGTGCTGCGCCCGCAACACGGCAATCGGCAACCACACGAGGAGGAAGGATCATGCCGCACAAGAGATGGCTCATTAGCCTCATCATGGCCCTGGCGGTGCTGTCCGTAGCTGCCCCTGTCGCTGCCAAGGGAGGTGCCACCACTGCGAACGGCTGGTACGAGGGCGAAGAGATCTACTACATCCTGGGCGGAATCGAGGAAGGCGTCACCGAGCGAGGGCAGAACGACCTCTACCTGGTCGGCGGAGATCGCGCCTACCAGGCGAACGTCGCCGAGTTCATTCCCGGCGAGCCGGGCTACTCGCCCCACTGGAACGTCAACGTCGTGCACACTGCGCCGGGCGTGACGCTGGACGACATCCTGGATTCCCCGTTCGTGTCGTCTCACTACCCGGAGGCGCTCTTCGACGATGTTGAGGACATCCTGGACGCGCAGGCGGCCGGCCTCGTGACCATCGAGCGCCCTGGTGTCGTCGTGCTGTGCCCGGTCATTTCCGAGCAGGGCGCGGAAGCACCCGGGAACACCGAGTTGCCGGAGGAATTCCCAGCATTCCCCGACACCTTCTGAGGCAGTCCATTCAGGACGACGACGAGCACCCGAGACAACGACAAGCACTCGAGACCCCCTGCGGCGCAGGGGGTCTCGACACGTCGGCGACGAACCCCGGAGTCTCTTATGACGCGACTGGCCTCAAAGGGTCTGAGGACGACCTGAATCGGGATACTGAGGTGACGATGGTCAGCATTCCGACTCACAGGCAGCCAACGCATCCGGGAGAGATGCTGCTCGAGGAACTCCTCGAGCCGCTCGGCCTGACGCGACGTGAACTCGCTGAGGCCATCGGCGTGCCCTATCGGCGGGTAAACGAAATCGTGAACCAGAAGCGGGGGATCACACCGAGCACCGCTCTCAGGCTCTCCTGATACTTCGACACCTCCAGCGGGTTCTGGATGAACGGCCAGATGCGGTGGGACCTCTACCACGCCCAGCAAGTCGAAGGAGATGAGGTCCGCCGGATCCGCCGTCATCCCCGTGCTGTGTCAGGCGAGAAGCCTCCGCCTGGTGCCGAGAACGTCAGAAGGTCGCCCTGCCGGCCGTCATGCGAAAGCCTTTGGCGCAAGGGTCTCGCCGCCGGCGACGCCGTTAGCCCAACGGAGAATGGCTCCCAAGAACTGCTCCCACGGCATAACGCCACCAACTCGCCGCACCCCCGCCGCGCCGAACCCCCTTCTGAGCAACGGGTTCGGCAGCACGCCCGGAGGGACTCGGACCCCCAACCTTCTGATCCGTGGTCACACAGCCCCCGTGCCGTCTCGTGCCGTTCCGTCCGTCTCGTGACGTCCAGTGCGCTGGAGTTGGGCTGCAGTTTGGATGCAAATCGGAAGCCAACCATGGCGCTCGATCAGGCTTCGGCTTCACCAAGGTTGAAGGGGTGAGGCGGCTCGCTGCAATCGTTGTTGAAAGCGACTGAGATCGGTCCGTATCAGTGGGTCAGACCCAGAGCCCCTCAGCGATCAACGATCGGAATGTCTCAGCCATGCTCCGGCAGGGCCTCATGGCTGGATTCCACAAAGCCGGTCTCGTAGGCCAGAGCGGCGAGGGCATGCCGTGATGTGATGTTCAGCTTCCCGAAGATGTGTCCAATGTGAGACTCGAGCGTCTTCACCGAGATGTTCAGTTCCGCGGCCGCTTCCCGGTAGGTGTATCCGCGAGCGATCAGTACCGCCACTTCCCGTTCCCGCAGCGTCAGCCGGTCAAGATGGTCGGCGGCCTCGACGACGTCGTCCAGGTCGAGGAGGTGCGCAGCGACTTGCCGCGAGATTGGCCGCCCTCCCGCCACAGTATTCTCAACGGTGCGAACGAAGTCCGGCCCGACCGAGTGCTTGGTCACGTATCCGTCGACACCCGCCCGGACCAGCCGCAGAACATCACTCCGCGACGTCGAGACAGTCAGGGCCAGGAACTTGATGCGCGGGTGCGTGCTCTTCACCTCGTCGACGACGGTCCACCCCTTCCCCTCACGAATGTGGACGTCGAGCAAGACCACATCAGGCTGGCGCTCCCGGATCATCGCCACTGCGTCGGTGACGTTGTCGGCTTCTCCAACGATCTCGCAACGATCGTCCAGGTGGTGGCGGACGCCGGCCCGCGTGAGAGGCTCGTCCTCGACCACGAAGACTCGGATCGGCCGGTCAGACATGACCGAGCGGCGCTGACACGATCACCTCGACGCCCCCTTCTTCCGGGCAGCGCACCTCGACGTCGCCTCCGACGGCGGCGACTCTCCGCGCCAGAGAGCTCGCCACACGAGCACGCCCTTCGGTATCCATGCCGTGCCCGCGGTCTCTGATCCAGAACTGGGCGCGCGAGTCATCCAGTTCCGAGTACAGGTCCAAACAGTTCACCCCGGCATGCTTGGCGGCATTGGTCATCGCCTCTCGGACGGCCGACATGAGCGCGTCGACGGCGTCAGATACCTCGCAGTCGCCTCTCACGATCGCATCCACCTCGATCCGGTGGACGTCCTCGACGTGTGCGGCCAGGTCGAGCAGTGCCGCCCTGGCACTGTTATCGAACGGCGACCGGTATGCCTCGATGGTGTGCCGCAGCTGCCTCTCCTGCCTGCGGGCCAGGTAGCGAACCTGGTCGCAGTCGTCTGCTTCTCGACGCACCGCCTCCAGCGTCTGGAGCACCGAGTCATGCAGGCGATCTGCGAGATCGGAACGCTCTTCGAAGCGCACTCGGCGCCGCTGCTCGTCGGCGAGCGCATCCTGGGCCTGGAGCCGCCGGGTCTCCCTGTCGCGAACGGCGCCGTATGCCCAGCCGATGAGCACGGCGACGACGATGAAGTTGATGGTTCCGACCGCAGCGACCGGCCCGCGGTCGTCGACGAGGTGGACGACGAGCTGCTCGGCGCCGATGACGCCTGCCTCGGCCAACGCTCCCGTCATGCCCCATCCATAGGCGATGACGGCGATGCTCGACGTCAGGTAGCCGCCATGGAACAGCTCGTCGGCTCCGGCGATGGTGGGGGCTGCTCCGATGACGAGGACCACGAGCACCTCTCCGACACCGAACCCGGGCGCGCGCATCCTCTCATCGGATTGCGCCGCCCACGCCGTCACCCCGGTCCAGAGCAGTGCCAGGACTCCCGCGCCGACAACGACCGGCCGCGCCGCCTCTCCATCATTGGCGAGCGTGACGACGACGAGTATGAGCATCCACGTCACGCCCAGCAACCGGAACAGAAGGCTGATCCGGCGGAGCGTGGCGTTGATCGGCGGCAAGGCGCCGCTTCGCGGGATTCCCATGGAGTCAGACTATCTCGCCGATGAGGCATGGGCCGGTGCCTCGAATCGAGAGAGGCGCGGGTGGAGAGGCCGCAGCCCGACCTGACGTACATCGGCTGGAAGAACGACCGTCGTATTTTCCGATGCCACATGACGGGATGCCCGGACCACAGAACGGCGGGGAAGGCCGTTTCGCAACCCTCCCCGCCGCACTCCGATCAGACGAGCGCTGCGAGGAACGCGTCGGCGATCTTACGATGGCCGCTGTTGTCCGGATGTCGGCAGTCGCTGCCGCCGACCAGGTCCCCGGGCTCGAGCAGCCCGTGTGTCTCGACGGCGGTGACGTTGGGGAACGCACCGGCGAATGCTCGAATCACGTCGTTCAGCCCGGCAGGGAGAACGTCCCCTCCCTCGAGCACGATCTCGCCCAGTGGTTCGAGATGGGCGAGCACGCACGACCCCAGCGGGTTGTAGTAGGTCATGATCCCGATCTGCGCCTCAGGCGCAGCCGCACTGAGCGTCCCGAGGATGATCCCGAGGTTCGTCTGATAGCTCGCGAAGACTGCCGTGATCGTGTCGATGCACTGCTGATCGACACCCGCCGCGCACGCGGCCAGAACCGGACCGAACACGTCGTTCCCGCCGACCGACACCACGATGTACTCGACGTCGTTGGTGACGTCACCGTCGAACCGCCGCCTCAGGATCTCGTCCACGGCTGGTGTCAGCTGCTCGGCAACCACATCGCCGCTGGTGATACCGCCCATCTCCGCGTAGTTGACGAGATCGAGGAAGGGGCAGGCACTTGCCTTGTTCTCGTTGCAGTCGATCGGTATGAGGCCCCGCTGGAACCGAGGGGCGTACCCGATGACCGCTGGATTCGACGCCCCCTCACCGGCGGTGATCGAGTCACCGACAGCGACCACGGCGGGTCCTTCCGGTGCCTCTGCCGATACCGGCAGCGCGCCCCACGCCAAGACCAGGCAGAGCGCCACCAGGGTGATGATTGACAGTCGCATGTTTCCTCCCTCTGCTGCGACCCGTCCAAAGTGCCAGCACGCGACGACGAGGACCATCCGGGATGTCCCCCATGGCGAAAAGCGAAGTCAGTATCAGGTCACCGTCCCCGCAGCTTGCCGGCTCCTGTGGCTCGGGCCGTCCTGTCATCCGCCAAGGCGGAGAAACTCGGGATATCCAACAACGGCACCACGACTGGCACGAGCAGACTGGAGGTCGGCAGAACCCAACCCAGCGAGGACTCGGCCGTCCGCCAGAGTCGGCTCGGCGACCGCCCCTCGATCGGCGTCGACCCCTCGTCCGGAGACGGCAACGGTGGAGGCCCACAGTGCGCCCGCGGCAAGGACGCCACCATGCCGGCCACGGATGCAACGAGGACTCAGCCGTTCCATGCCGCATGGACGCCGACGCCGGCGATCAGTCTGCTCAGGAGACAGGACTCCAGCGCGGGCAGCCCTGTCCAGGAAGGCTGCGATTGCCCTCGCGGGGTGGTGATACGTCAGGACAGGGGAGTCTCGGGGGCGTGAATGGTGAGCCGTCTGAGAATCGCGGATGATCTGACTGCCCACAGGCTTGTGGCCGGCGCAGGCAAGCAGGGGGAGGGGACGGCCGGTGCGGAAGGTACGGTCGTCGCTCTCTCCCAGATGAGAGCGGTGTGCGGCGAGCGGTACGGAGTGATCGATTGGCTGTGCTGCCGGGTGTAGGGGAATCCCCCGATTCACAGGCTGGCGGCAGCTTCGTACCTTTGTTGCCATGGAAGGACCCGGAATCCGGGTACGCGATCGAAAGGGGGATCGACATGGACGCCGTGTTCACCAACCCGAAGCGTTGGCGCTGGGTGAGGTGGCTGGCGACCGCGGCGGGCGTCGTGATCGGTGGGCACGTCGTGGTGGCGACGCTGCCCATGATCACCGTCCGGCAGTACGGGTTCTGACGATGGTGGCGACGCTGTACCGGGCCAAGCCGGCGTTCCAGCGGACACTGGAGCCGGTCGTGGCGGCGTTGGATCGCGGTGGCGTGTCCCCGGACGCGGTGACCTGGTTCGGGCTGGCCGTGGCCGGCGGAGCAGGAGCTGTGGTAGCCGCAGCGAGCCTGTGGTCATGGCTCATGTGGGTGATCCCAGCATTGCTACTCGTACGGATGTCCGCAAACGCTGTCGATGGTCAGCTCGCCCGCCGGACGGCGACGAGCGAGCACGGGGCAGTACTCAACGAGGTGACTGACGTCGCCGGCGATGCTGCGGCCTATCTCCCGTTTGCCGCCCTGGCGGGCAGCTGGGCTGGGTGGCTGGTCGTGGGAGTGGTGGCGATCGGGATGATGGCCGAGGTGGCGGCGATTGCCGGCGATTGCCCGGTGCGGCGCAACGCCGGGCCGCTGGGAAAGGCGGATCGGGCGCTGGGCTTCTCGCTGCTGGCGATAGCACATGCGGCGAGTGCTCCGGCGGTGCTGGTCACGGGCGGTCTTGCATTGATGGTAGCGCTCGGGTTGGCGACGGTCCGCAACCGCTTGCGGCAGGGGGGAGCTGACTGATGGAAGCGATGACAGCACCGCTTCAATGGGCGATGGGTGGCGTTTTCGCCGCCCTCGTGACGGCGAGCGCCACGACGTCGACTCTCGCCCGACTGCGGCCCGGCCTCGAGCTCAGTGAGGTGCGGCTCCGGGTGCGGTCGTGGTGGGTGATGGCGGCGGTCTTCGTGGTTGCGCTGGCGTCGCATCGCATTGTCACGATTGTCTTCCTGGCTTCGGTCGCAGTGGCCGCCCTGTGGGAGCTGGCGAAGATGACGAAGGCCGTGGTGCCGCCCGTCGCCTTCCTTGCATACCTGGCCGGGTTCGGCGCTGCGGCGTCCGGTCGGTCGGACTTTCTGGTGGCGGTGGTCCCGGCAGCAATGGCCGGAACCGCAGTCGTGCTGGTCGCCTTCGACAGGCCCTCCGGATTCATGCATCGGGTCGGCGGGACGGGGGTGGCAGCAGCTGTCGGCGTCGCCCTGGCGCATTTGGCGGCACTGCTGACGCTGCCGGCATCGGCTGGTTCTGCCGGTGGAGCCGGATTGCTGCTGTGGCTGGTGATCGTGGCCCAGGCCGGGGATGTTGCGCAGTTTCTGGCCGGCAGAGCGTGGGGTCGTCGCAGCCTGGCGCCGGCCATCTCTCCGAACAAGACGGTCCTCGGTTTCGTCGGCGGCATGGTGACGGCGATTGGGTTGGGGTGGGGTCTCGGGCTGCTTCTGACGGGACACGCCTGGTGGTGGGGTGGAGTGTTGGGCGCCGCCGTCGCCGTTGCGGGAACGCTTGGTGATCTGCTGATCTCGGCGATCAAGCGCGACTGCGGCGTGAAGGACGCTGGGTCGCTGATCCCGGGCCACGGCGGTGTGCTCGACCGGGTCGACAGCCTCATCTTGGCGGCGCCACTGGTGTTCTGGGTGGTGGTGTGATGCGGAGTGCACTGCACCGCTTCGTGTTGCGACCCGCGATGCGCGGGCTCACCGGCTTCGACGTCCGCTGTCCGAATCGGCTACCCGCAGCCGGCCCGGCGATCGTCGTGGCAAACCACAACAGCCACGTCGACACGGCGCTGCTGCTGGCGGCGTTCCCGACCCAGACCGTGCCGCTGGTGCGCCCGGTGGCCGCAGCCGACTACTGGTTCCGCAATCGGGTCGCTGCCTGGCTCGCCCGCCGAGTGCTCGGAGCAGTCCCAATCGATCGCTCCGGCGCGAGCCGTGACCCGCTCGGACCCGTGTCGGCGGCGCTGGCGAGGGGCCACATCGTGGTCATCTTCCCCGAAGGGACGCGTGGCGAGCCAGGGAAGCTCGGTCGGTTCCGGTCGGGCGTCGGTCGTCTGGCGCAGAAGCACCCGGAGGTGCCGGTGATCCCGGTTTGGCTGGCTGGGTGTGAAGAGGTGCTCCCTCGGCACGGCCGCTGGCCGCGGCGCCGCCGGTGCACCGTCACGGTGGGAGAGTTGGTGCGGGTGCGCGACGCCGATCCGCGGTGGACGGCGCTGTGGCTGCAGGAGCGGGTGGCAGAGCTGGCATGAGGCGATGGAACGGCTGGATCGCCGGGGCATGGGGAATGGCCGAGGCGGTCCTGTGGTTCGTCGTGCCCGACGTGTTCCTGACCTGGGTGGCGATGCGGCGCGGGGTGCGCCCGGCGCTGCGACTGTCACTGGTCGCCGTTGCCGGTGCGATCGGAGGCGGTCTACTGGTCTACGGCTGGGGCGCGGCGATGCCGGAAGCTGGAGCGACTGCGATGGCGGCGCTGCCCGGCATCGATGCGGCGATGGTTGAAGAGGTGAGGGGGGAGGTGGCGGCGTCGGGCAATATGGCACTGCTTTCCGGCCCCCGCCAGGCACAACCGTACAAGCTGTACGCACTCGCGGCGGGAGATCTGGGGATGAGTGCGGTGACGCTGGCGCTGTGGACGGTGCCAGGACGAGCGTTCCGCTTCGTGATCTCGAGCCTCGGAACCGGACTCGTGGCGACCGTGGCTCGCCGCTTCGTCGGGGAGCAGTGGTTGGTGGCGGGTTGGGCAGCGACCTGGACAGCGATCTACATCGCGCTATGGCTGTGAGGGACTCGAACCCAACCTTCTGATCCGTAGATCTCCAAGCCGTGTCCACAGGCGTCCACAGACGTCCACACAGCCCGGATCGACCGGGTTTCGGTTCCGCAGGCGTCCATGGCCGTCCACACCCGTCCACACGAAATGGCTCCCAACTTGGCTCCCAAGCGGGCAGTCGATGGGTTGGCGCTACATCCCCGGGCGTCACACCAGTCGGGTGAGGGTGGTGCGGTAGAGGGCGTAGATGAACGGTCCCGGTTTCTCGCTGAGGCGCTCCGAGGTCACCAGCCAGGGCAAGACCGCCGAGGAAGCCCTCGACAACCTCCGCTAGGCGCTGGAGTTGTACTTCGAGGATCAGCCTGCTGCCCGACCGTCTCAAGACCCCGATGATCGCGCCAGTCGATGTCCCGGCGTGAGTCCGGCTCTTCCCATCGTCTCTGGCCGGGACGTCATCCGAGCGCTCACCAAGGCCGACTTCAGCCAAGTCAGCCAGCGGGGCAGGCCCCGTGAAGCTGCGCGACCCGCTCCAGGGCGTCGCCTGCCAGGGCCCTTCCGCGCCTTTTCGTTACCCACCGCAATGGCACAGCGAAACCACCAGCCGGACCGACCAGCAGGCAGCCTCACTGCCTGCGACTATCGACCCGTCGGAACCGACCTCCTCGATCTACTCGAGTCAGGGGTTCCAGACGAGCGGGGTGATCTCGTGGAGACCGGGGATTCCCTTCAACTCGACCTCCGTCGACGTGCCGAAGGTGAATTCACTGCTCTCGGCGATCATTGCGTGGACCACACGAGATACGACGATCTGTCCACCACTCGCCGACGAGGCGATGCGAGCGGCCTTGTTGACGGCGTGGCCGAGGAGGTCGTCGCCCTTGTGGACGACGTCACCAACGTGGATCCCGATGCGGATCCTCAGCGCAATGGGAGCGTCATCACTCGTGATCGCCCGCTGAATCGCAACAGCGGCCCTGGCGGCGAGACGTGTCGACTCGAACGCGAGCATCGCACCGTCTCCGAGGGTCTTGATGACCGTCCCGCCGTGGTCTGCGACGATCGATGAGATCGTCGCGTCGTGCCAGCGGATCGTGTCCGCCCAGCGCACATCACCGATCTGCGACGAAAGGGCCGTGGAGTCCTCGATGTCGGTGAATACGAGGGTCACCGTGCCTTCGTCGAACGTCTCCCGGAACCTGCGCTCGGTCTCATCGCCCATCGAACGCAACAGTTCGTCAAGGGTCGATGTCAGGTCGACGCCGGTGATCTCCTTGTTTGGTGTCCCCACCGAGTTGTGCGCCTGGACGATGCGCCAGTACCCGGCGTCGAGGACCAGGACGGCCGTGTGCCGGATGTCGATGGGTTCGGCATCACCGAACCGGATCTGACCTCGCGCTGCCCCCCAACCGACCGTTCCGTCGCTGTACCCCTCGACCTCGTCGGCATCGATGACGAAGCTGGGCAGCGATCCCAGGTGAGTGCCGAAGACGGTTGCGACCTCAGGGCCCTGCCACCACTCGCGATAGTCCGTTCCGACGTAGCGGAGGCCGTCGGTGCGGGCGAACAGGTTCGCCGCCGTGGACCAGTCCGCCGTTGTCACGGCGCGGAGCCAGCGGGTGATGACGGCCTCGACCTCTGGATCTTCCGAAAACATCGTTCTGGCTCCTTTGCAGCGAGGACCTTACCGGCCCCGATGGCGCCCCATGCACTAGGTTGGCGTTCACTTATGACCCAACCGATCGATGTTCACGACCAGGCGGCCTACGACGCCCTCCAATCCAAGCTCGTTCCCCTGTGGAAGTCGATCGAACGTCTCAACACCGACGAGCAGACCATCGTCGTCGTGCCGTCCGTCCACATCGATGTCGACGTCACGCCGAGCGAACTCCAGGCGTACGAGGAGCGCTATCTCTTCCTGCTGTTACTCCTCCGCCAGCCACGGGCGAGGATGATCTTCGTCACCGGTCAGGCCATCCACCCCGACATCATCGACTACTACCTCGACCTCATGCCAGGGGTGATCCAGAGCCACGCCCGCAGGCGTCTGTTCTTCGTGTCGCCGATGGAGGCGAGGTACCGGCCGCTCGCCGAGAAGATCCTCGACAGGCCCCGCCTCATCGCGCGGATCAGGGACCTGGTCATCGACTTCGATCGAGCTCACCTCGTCCCGTTCATGCCGACGTGGGCCGACCGTGAACTGGCCATGCGCCTCGGGATCCCGATGTACGGTGCGGATCCCGCGGATGCCCACTTCGGGACGAAGTCCGAAGGACGCGAGTTGTTCGCCAAGGCCGGCATCGACCACCCCAAGGGTGCCGAGAACCTCCGCACCCTCGATGACGTGGTGACCGCGACGATCGATCTCCTCGATGCCGATCCGACCATCGATCGGGTCATCATCAAGCACAACGAGGGCGTCTCCGGCTTCGGGAACGCGACTCTCGACGTCCGCAACCTCCCCGTCGGCGCGGAGCGGGCATCGGCGCTCGAGCGTCGGATCCGTGATCTCCCGATCCACGCCTACGTCGGCACCATCGATGGCTACCTGGAGATCCTGGCGCGAGAAGGCGGGGTCGTTGAGGAGATGGTGAGCGGCACCGACCTGCCGAGCCCCTCCGTCCAGATGCGCATCACGCCCCTCGGCGCGGTCGAGGTGCTGTCGACCCACGACCAGATCCTCGGCGGCGAGAGCGGTCAGGTCTTCATCGGCTCGCGGTTCCCAGCACATCGCGACTACTCGGCGCAGATCTCGCAGAGCGCGCGACGGGTCGGCAAACTCCTCGCCGAGCAAGGTGTCATCGGGAGGTTCGCCATCGACTTCATCATTAGCCCGCGGCCCGGTGGCGGATGGCAGGATCACGCCATCGAACTCAACCTGCGGAAGGGCGGGACGACCCATCCGTTCCTCACGCTCCAGTTCCTAACGGACGGTTCATACGACGAGGCGACCTGCCGGTTCGTCGCCCCCAACGGTCAGGCCAAGTACTACGTCGCGTCGGATCATCTGCGTCTCGAAGGGCTCAATCGACTCACGCCGCAGGATCTCCTCGACATCGCACTCATGCACGACCTCCATTTCGACCAGGCGCGGCAGGTGGGCACGGTGTTCCACATGCTGAGCGCGCTCCCCGCACATGGGTACGTCGGGATCACGACCGTCGGGAACTCACCGGAGGAAGCCCTGGACCGCTACGACGCGATCGTCAGCATCCTCGCGGAGGAAGCCGCGGCGAGCAGCTGACGTTGGGCCCTCCATCTGATCGGAGAGTGACGGAGCCATCTGAGCGGAGTCGCCCAACGCGGCCGCGTACAGCTCGGAGGCGTAGCGCCAGTCTCCTTGCCGCCGCCGGCGCAAGCCCAGAAATCGTCCCCGCCATCTCGGGCATTCGTCGATCGCCGTCACCATGGACCGTTTCACCCTTCTGTTCCCCGACGACCTCATCAAGCGGCTCAACGACATCCGGGCTCGAAACCTCGCGGCCCACACGCGGGCCAGAAACCGGTCACAGGGAATCGAAATAGGCGGAAGATGACAGGAACCTCCGCAATCAATCACAGGGGTTTCCAGTGGCACGCCCGGAGGAACTCGAATCCCCAACCTTCTGATCCGTAGTCACACAGACTCGGTGCCGTCTGGTGTCGTTGCGTCCATCTGGTGTTGTCCTGTATGGGATTCCGGCGAGCTTCGTGCCGTTCTGTCCATCTGGTGGCGTCTGGTGCGCCGGACTTGGGTTGCATTTGGGTTGCAGACAAGAGCTGGCTGTCGATCGACGCTGTTCAACGAATCTCGTGTGTCGCCTCGCTTGCGATGCCCCCCAGGCATCCCCGTCCTCAACATGCGACCCTGGTGCTCTCAGAGTGATCCAGCCATATTCGCTGATTGAAGCTGCGGCCGACGTACTCGGCCGCGATCCGTACCCTCTGTATCTGTGGAGTGCCACCACCGAGCGCCCACCCGCGTGCATCGCGATGATATCGCTCGATCCCGTATTCGACCGAGTAGCCGTTCGCCCCGTGGAGTTGGATCGCGGAGTCCGACACCTTCTTGGCCATCTCGTTCGCGTAGCACTTCGCCATCGACGCTTGCAGGGTGTCTGGGGCACCTCTCCCGGCTCCCGCCGCCGCCCGCCAGATCAACAGCCTCGTGGCCTCGACCTGGAGGAGCATGTCTGCCAGCGCGAGTTGGACCCCGCGGAACTCAATCAGATGTTTGCCGAACTGTTGTCGCTCTTCGACGTACTGCCGCGCCCTGTCCAGACAAGCCTGCCCGATGGCAAGGCTCATCGTCGCATTGCCGAGTCGCTCAATGCTGAATGCCGAGAAGAGCTTGCCGAAACCGCCCGCATCGACGATGAGATTCTCTGCTGGCACCCGACATTCATCGAAATACATGTCCGCAGATGGGATGCCGCGGAACCCATGAATTGCTCTTGTGCTCCGAACGTCAACCCGGGCGCACCGTCGTCGACCACGATCGCGCCGATCCCCTTCGCCCCTGGGGCGTCCGAGAGCCGAACGTAGACCAGGTATTGCTCGGCCACCCCGCCGCCGGAACACCATCGCTTCGTTCCATCGATCACCCATTCGTCACCATCCAGGCGAGCCCGAGTGGTCATGTCAGTGGCGTTCAATCGCGAAAGGGAGCGCACTCGCGCGGCACCCGCCGCTGAGGAGGAGAAGTCCGAAGCCCTCTTGCTCAACATCCTCCCTGAGCCCATCGCAGAACGACTGAAGAACGGGGAGCAGGTCATCGCAGATGCGTATTCAGCCGTCACCGTATTGTTCTTCGACACCGTCGGGTTCACCGCCGCTGCTGCCGGCATGGAACCGTCCAGAGTCACCGTTGCACTCGACGGAATCTTCTCGGCTCTCGACGATATTGCTGATCGGTACGGTCTCGAGAAGATCAAGACGATCGGCGACGGGTACCAGGCGGTCGCCGGAGCACCCGTGCCACGCGACGATCACGCCGAAGCAGCCGCCGACATGGCCCTTGCCATACGCGACGAAATGGCCGGTCGACCGTTCGGAGAAGGAAAGCTCGAGATGCGGATCGGTATCGATACCGGCCCTGTGGTGGCTGCCGTGATCGGGAAACGGAAGTTCAGCTACGACATATGGGGCGACGTGGTCAACACGGCCAGCCGCATGGAGTCCCAGGGTGTCGCCGGGCGCATCCAGACAACGGAACGTGTCCACAACCTCTTGGAGGAGACCTACGACTTCGAGACGCGGGGCGACATCGACGTCAAGGGCAAAGGCCTGATGAGCACCTACTTCCTGGAGGGCCGGAAGTCCCCGACCGGACCCGGAGCCTTCCTCGACTGATTCCCGATCTCCCGACTTGCGTCGGTTGCGGAAGCAACAGCCCAGCGAACCTGACGGAAGCGCCCCCTGGGGGGTCGTCCGC
Source organism: Acidimicrobiia bacterium (assembly GCA_035458525.1). Taxonomy (GTDB): domain Bacteria; phylum Actinomycetota; class Acidimicrobiia; order Spongiisociales; family UBA5794; genus DATHZQ01. The sequence goes on along the minus strand of DATHZQ010000107.1, from coordinate 31,272 downwards.
TTCGGCGGCGGCGCGACGCTATCTCGCTCGTGCTTGCATGCCTGCCCAAGTTGCCCCGGACCCCGTCGCGCGGAGCAAGGCAACTGGCTGGCTGTCTCAGTCCCAGCGGCTGGCCACGATCTTGCGGTCGGTGAAGAACAGATACGACTCGCCTCGTCCGTGGACAGCGCCGTAACCGGACTCCTTCAGTCCACCGAGTGTTGCCCAGGACTGTGTCGCCGGGACACCGACATTGATGCCGATGTTCCCAACCGGGGCATGCGACTCGAAGTAGCGCGCCGCCGAACCATCCTTGGTGAACACCATCGCAGAGTGGCCGTAGCGACTCCGATCGATGAGCGCCAGCGCCTCGTCGAGGTCCGCCACCGGGCTGATCGCCGCAACAGGGCCGAAGACTTCCTCCTGCGCAATCTCCATGTCAGGGGTGACACCGTCAAGGATCGTCGGACCGACAAACGCACCGTTGGGCCAGTCGGGCACCTCGGGATTGCGACCATCGAGGAGCGGCACCGCGCCTTCGCCGACTGCGGTGTCGATCATCGTGTTGATACGGTCGCGATCACGGTGGGTCACCACCGGGCCAAGATCAACCGTTTCGTCCAAGCCCGATCCGAGCTTCCATTGGGACGCCGCCGCGACGAACGCGTCGCGCAAAGGCTCGTATATGTCGCCGACAGGCACGAGCACCGATCCGGCCAAGCAGCGCTGGCCTCCCGCTCCGAAGAACGAAGCGAGTGCCGCGCTGACGACCGCATCGACGTCGGCATCCGGCATCACCACGAAGTGGTTCTTGGCGCCGGTTGCGGCTTGGCCGCGCTTACCTAACGCAGCAGCCTTTGCGTAGAGCTCTGCACCGACCGGAGTCGATCCAACGAACGAGAAGCCTTCCGTGTCGGGGTGATCCATTAGCGCGTTGACTACTCCAGCACCACCGTGCACGAGGTTGATGACACCGGGAGGGAACCCGCATTGGTCGATCAACTCGAAGATCCGCACCTGGGTGATGGGCACTCGCGATGACGGCTTGTTGATGTAGGTACACCCGGCTGCGACTGCGTACGGCAGGTATTCGAGCGGAACCATTGCTGGGAAGTTGAACGACGGCACCATGAAGAAGACGCCACGCGGTATGTACGTCACCTTGAGATCGAGCGAGGGGCCGATGTTCTCCTGCTGGTAGCCACGGGTTGTCGTCGGGATCGAGCATGCCGCCTCGATCTCCTCGATGGCGCGCAACATCTCTGCGCGAGCGTCCTTGATCGTCTTGCCCATCTCCTGGACCAGGGATCGTGCCAGGTCCTCTTTGTGTTCCTCGAGCAAGCTCTTGAGGGCGAAGAAGGGTCGCGTTCGCTTGACGGCCGACGTGTGCCGCCACTCCTGGAACGCCTCCTTGGCGATCGCGACGGCTTCGGCAACCTCGGCCGGTGAGGAGTCGGGGACGCGGGCGATGACGTCTCCGGTCGCCGGATTGACCACATCCCGCAGAACACCAGACGTTGAGTCCTTCCACTTCCCACCGACGTAGTTCTTGAGCGTGCCATATCCGGACTTCGGCTCCGGCAAGAGCGTCATCAGATCCGTCCTCCTTTGCCCATCCTGCATGGGACGTTGTGTGCATCCGCGGTCCGAGGTGGTCATTGCAGCCCATCCTCGCCGACGACATCGTCGAGTTGGAGGCCGCCCAGCCGGAAGTTGGGCCTGCCCCGATTGGCACCCGCCATTATGACCAGGACCTCATCTGGTTCAGGAGCATCTGGCACGGTCACCGTGATGGTGTCGTAGAAGGCACGCACCTTGAGTGCGTCCTTGTACGCCATCGGTACGTCAATCGCCGTGCCGGCCGCAGCGCGCTTGCCGGTTGACGGGATCCATGCCTTGCCACCGCCTATCGCGTCGCGAAGCCGATCGGCCGCGGCACTCGTGAGGTACGCATGGCCGTGCTCAGCCTCGCCCCTCAGGCCGACGAGACTGGCTTTGCCGTAACCCATGATCTGCTCACCCATCGCGGCGACGAGACGCTCAGCGAGAAGCTCGCCCATCCCGACGCTGAAGTCGACGATCTCATCGAGACTGTCTGAATACCGGCCGGCATAGGGATTCGAGACCACTGCCGCGACGGCCACCCTCCGAGACGGCGACTCAACGGGAACACCGCCCTCCTCGAGTCCATCTTCGACGTACGTAACGAACTTGCGAATCTTCGGCATCGCGCGGTTCCTCCTGTCCGGCTCGACTCGTCCCCGCCTCGAGGGATCAGTTGCTCGCGAGCGAGAGCGGTCGGTAGGCTGTCTCTCTGTAAGAGACAACCCTACTGCTTGGCGAGCCGCCAGGCACGGGAGAGGAGAACGTCATGTCTGGAGCGCCTCTCGATCTGAAGGTCGTCAACGGGACGGTCGTCCTCGGCGACGGTCGCTACCGCATCGGGGTTGGCGTGAAGGACGGGAAGATTGCGCTCCTCGCACCCGACGAGCTTCTTCCCGACGCCAAGGAAACGATCGATGCCAAGGGTCACTACATCCTGCCGGGCATCGTCGACTCCGAGGCCCACCCCGGCTGCTACGTGCCTTTCGACTACGACATCACGAGCGAGTCGCGCGCCGCGGCGTGTGCAGGAGTCACGACGTGGGGTATCCAGGCACCCGTGACGAGACTCGGGACGAAGCCGTTCAAGGAAGTCGTCGCCAAGGCAGATGTCGTGTCCTTCAACGAGTCGTTCCCTGCCGGTAAAGAAGTCATCGACACAGTGAGCCACGTCGACGCGTATTTCACCTACATGCTGGAGACCGACCAGCACGCAGACGAGATCCCCCAGTACGCCGAAGAGCACGGTGTCACGTCCTACAAGCTGTACCTGCAAACGCGCAGCATGAAGGGCATGGCCGACGACGCCGACACGAATTGGCCGAGCCGCCGAGCCGGTCTCGGCACCGGAATCGACGACGGCACGGTGTACCGAGTCATGGAGGAAGTTGGCAGGCTCGGGTACCCGGGGATCGTCCACATCCATCCCGAGAACTGGGAAATCGGCCGGATCTTCGAAGACCGACTGCTCGACGCAGGCAGAACCGACTTCGGCGCATGGACCGATCGCTCGCCCGACTTTCTCGAGGCGCAGCACGCTAGGGCCTACGCATACATGGCTCAGCAGACGCCTGGCAATGTGCCGCTTTATCTCCAGCACTGCACCACTCGCCTCACGTTCGAGGAAGTCATGAGGGCGCGCGCCGAAGGCCTCCAACTGTACGCACAGACCGGCCCTGCCTGGCTGTGGGCCGAGCCAGAGTACGGCTGGCGCATCAACGTTCCCCTGCGGCGGCGCGACAACATCGAAGCCTTGTGGGTGGCGCTGGCGGAAGGAATCGTGGATGTCGTTGGGTCCGACCACGTCGTCGGATGGGAGCCGGCAACGCACGAGGACATGTACAACGAGAACATCTGGAAGCTCCGCACCGGCTTCAGCCGAGTGGAACTGTTCCTGCCTGTCATGCTCTCGGAGGGCGTGAACAAGCATCGGTGCAGCCTCGAACGGGTCGTCCAGGTGTCGTGCGAGAACCCCGCCAAGACGTCGGGTCTGTGGGGACAGAAGGGTTCTCTCCTGCCGGGTTTCGACGCCGACATGGTCATCGTCGATCTCGGCCGCGAGGTCACGGTCGGCAAGGAACACATCAACACCAGGGCCGGCTGGTCGCTCATGGAAGGCCACGAGTTCACGGGCTGGCCCATCAAGACGATCATGCGCGGCAAGGTGACCGCAGAGTGGGCGGACGACTCTCCCGGCATGCGCCCCGTCGGTGAGGCCAACGGCCGCTACATCCCGCGCAAGGTCCGTGGTGCCGGTCCCCCGGCCCAACTGACCAGCCAGGTGCGTCTTGCGCCGAGCGACCGCTGGCTGAGCGACGACTTCGTGAAGCCCGGTTTCAGCGAGGCAACCACCAAGTACACCGGACCAATCGGAGGCTGAAGCATGGCGATCTGGGACGACGTCCTCACCGAAACCGACCGTGCGGTGTTCGAAGCGGCGGGCTGGGGGAAACGGGCCGGCTACGGCGAACGGCCCGCCATCATGGTCATCGACGTCAACTACAACTTCTGCGGCGACCGCGACGAGCCGATCCTCGAGTCGATCAAGCGGTGGCGCTACTCATGTGGCGGCGTCGCTTGGTCCAGGAGCATTCCGGCAATCCAGTCGATTCTGGAGGTGGCCCGCCGCAAGCGGCTGCCGGTGGTGTACACCACCAACCCGCGTCGGGCCGATGGCTTCGACCTCGGAGTGTGGACGCTGAAGAGCCACCGGTCCGACGACGTCGTTGACGTCATGGGCCACAAGGGCAACGACATCGTCGATGAACTTGCCCCGCTCGAAGACGATCTGTTCATCGAAAAGCGCAAGCCCTCGGCGTTCTTCGGCACCCCCCTCATGAGCCATCTCAACCAAATGGGTGCCGACTCGCTGATTCTCACCGGGAGCACAACCAGCGGGTGCGTGCGCGCCACCGCCGTTGACGCACTCTCGTACGACCTGCGAGTCACGATCCCCCACGAAGCAGCGTTCGACCGTGGCGAGGTGTCGCACAAGATCGCACTCTTCGATCTCCACATGAAGTACATCGACGTGACGGATACCGCCGACGTACTCTCGTACCTCGAGGGCCTCGAAGCCGGCTTGTTCGACGACACCTACCCGCCGGCGGCGAAAGCGGCGGCAACCAATAGGTAACACCGCAACGGTTCGGCTCCGCGGCGTAGCCGCAGACCCGACGAGGAGGTGACATGTCTGAGCCTAGAACGACGGCCGTCGTCAACATTGGGACTCTGTATACCGGCGATCTGGCCGCTCCGATTGCCGAGGCAGATTCACTCCTCATCGACAACGGGCAGATCGCGGCGGTCGGCGGCATCACCGGTGCCGACGCCGACAGGGTGGTCGATGTCAATGGAGCCACGGTCGGCCCCGGACTCATCGACTCGCACTGCCATGTCGTGTTGGGCGACTTCACCCCACGCCAGAACACCGTCGGGTTCCTGTCGTCCTACGTTCACGGCGGCATCTGCCAAGCGATCTCGCCAGGTGAGATCCACACCCCAGGCCGACCGCGCAACCGCGACGGTGTCAAGGCGCTGGCGGTGGCCGCCGCTCACTGGTGGGAGACCTACCGTCCCAACGGCATGAAGGTGCACGGCGGCGCCGTGGTGATCGAACCCGTGCTCACCGACGACGACTTCCAGGAGATCGCCCGCCAGGGGGTGCGTCTCGCCAAGTTCGGTTTCGGTGCGTACGACGACCCAGCAGACGGTTTGCCCCAGGTGAGGGCGGCGCAGGCGGCCGGCATCAAGGTGATGTGCCATTCGGGCGGGGCGTCGATCCCGGGCTCGAAGCCGATCACAGTCGACCATCTGCTCCTGCTTCGACCCGATGTGTGCGGACACATCAACGGGGGGCCCACGTCGCTCGACGAAGCAGGCCTGCTGACGCTGGTCAACGAGACCGACCTCATTCTCCAGTTCGTTCAGGCCGGCAACCTGCGAAGCGCGATCGAAATCACGAGGGCGGTCAGAGAAGCCGGTGCCGAGCGTCGAGTGATCCTCGGTTCGGATACGCCGACAGGGACCGGCGTCATCCCGCTCGCAATCATGAAGACCATGGCCGAGCTCTGTTCTCTCGCCGGCGTCGAACCGGAGGTCGCCTGGGCATGGGCAACAGGCAACACAAGGGACGTCTACGACCTGGCGTCTGGCAAGATCGAGGTCGGCCGACCGGCGGATCTCGTCGTATGCGACGCCCCCTGGGGAGCGCTGGCCGACGACGCCGGCGGAGCCCTCACCCGAGGCGACATTCCCGGCATCAGCGCCGTGATCATCGACGGGGTCGTTCGTACGTTGCGCAGCCGCAATACGCCCGCCGCGGCACGTGCGGTCACCGTCACACCAGAAATCGCCGAACCGCCCGGTTCCGGCCACGTCTAGCGAGGAGCACCAATGGACACCATCGTGGAGGAGGTCGTCGTCCCCGCACGTGAGGGACGCGGCGTGTACGTGAAGAATGGCCAGTTGCTCGACATCGTCGACCTCGAGGGCCACCAGGTGGGCGATATCGTCGCCTGGTTCCGCAACGATCCAACCGAGTACATGTCACCGACGCACACCGTGTCGTCGAACGCTTCCGTGGCGCTGAAGACCGGCTCGAAGGTCTACTCGAATCACCGGAATCCCGTTTTCACGATTCTCAGGGACGACGTTGAGAAGCACGACATCATCGTGCCGTGTTGCGATCACGAGCGCTACTTCAACGACTACGGGCTCACCGACCACGGCCACTGCCTCGGCAACCTCATCCAGGCTCGGGACCTACTCGGCGAGGACTACGAGCTTCACGGCGAGACGGCGTGGAACGTCTTCATGCACAATCGCGTCGAGCCGGACGGCTCCGTCGTCACAGATCCAGCGGCGCATGGAGCGGGGACCACCATCACGCTCGAGGTGCACGAGGATCTCGTGGTGCTGCTGTCCGCCTGCCCGCAGGACCTGACGCCCTGCAACGACTTCAATCCGACTTCGATGATGCTGCGAGTGAGGGAGTCGGAATGAGTACGAGCCTCCACCCGTCCGATCGGCTGGCCGATTCGCAGCGCAAGATCCGCGCCCCGTTCGAACTGGATCCCACGCTGTGCATCTATTCGCCCCAAGCCAACCTCGACGCGCTCGAGCATCCGAGGGTCAAAGCATGGTTGGAGTTCCTCGAACGCAGGTGGCAGCCGCCGCAGAAAGGCAGCCGCCGGATCGCGCTCATCATCCCGTGCACGAAGTACAAGCCATACAACACCAGCCGTGAGCATCGGGCGATCAACGGTGCGCTCCTGCGGGCCGGATGGGAACCGGAGGGCAAGACGACCACTCCCCCAGAACTGCTCGCCGTGCTCGATGCCGGCGAGAGCCCCGAACTCCTCCACACGGGCGCCTTGGTGAAAGATGGCGTGGCGCTCGACCGCATCGTGATGTCGGAGCCACTCGCAATGGTCCCGTACACCCACATCTACAAGTGGAAGGGTGAGCAGAGCCCCGCCACCAGCTATGACGATCCGGGCCTGTTCGAGGCGCGCGGCACCTCGGTCTCACCCGAACGTGCCGACTGCTCGGCCGTCGACCTCGGCAACGGGAAGTGGCGCTGGGGACCCAACGAGCGCGCTGCCTTTGCCGAGATGCACAACCGGCTGGTCGATGTCATCGCCGCCACCCTGCGCCGGGTTGGCGGTCGCTACGAGGCGATCGGCGCTTGGGTCTCGCCTGGACTCACTCACCGTTCGTTCCTGGCCGACGCGACCCTGCGAAAGGCAGAAGGGCTCCCAGCGTCCAAGCGAGGACCCGACGGACCCGTGGCTCTGCGCGGTGCGCTCGATCAGATTCCCGGTGCCGTGACCGTGATGCCCACACAGAAGCAATTGGATCAAGCGAAGACGGCATTGGCGAAACGGCTCGCCCGCGAAGGCCGACAGAACACGCCAAACGCGGTCCAGGGCATCTATGCCAGAGGAGACGGCAACGACACTCCGCTCGGCCTCCACGAGGCGCTCACTCACCTGACCCGCTGGCTCAACCGCATGGCCAAGTAGCGAACAACGTCTCAGATGGCGTCGCGGAAGCTCGTGAGCACGGCTGCGACGTCACGCTCGAGCACGCCCGGTTCATAGCCGCCCTCCTGGACGAACACCGTCGGGAGGCCGAGCCCTGCAACCGCCGCACCAAGCCGGGCGTAGTCATCCCCGGCCAGGGCGATGACGCCGTGATCGGCCTGGGTGTCGACGCCCAATGCCAGGACGAGCACGTCGGCGCGGTGCCGTTGCACAGCTTCGATGGCGGCGGCGAGCGCCTCGGCATAGACAGGCCACTCAGCCCCGGTCGGGAGGGGGAAGTTCCGGTTGGCGCCCTCCCCGGCGCCTTCGCCGATCTCGTCTGCGTGGCCGAGGAAGAAGGGAAAGTGCTCGACCGGGTCACCGTGGATCGAAACGGTGAGCACGTCGCCGCGCTCCCAGAAGACCGTCTGGGTGCCGTTCCCATGGTGGGTATCGACATCGACAATGGCAACCCGCCTGCCTGCGGCAGCCAACACGCTCGCTGCGATCGCACCGTTGTTCAGGAAGCAATACCCGCCATAGGTCTCAGGACCGGCGTGATGCCCGGGTGGCCGGCTCAACGAATACGCTGCCCGTTCGTCGCCGAGAACCACCTCAGCCGCAGCTGCCGCACACGATGCTGCTGCCAGGGACGCCTGCCAGGTGCCATCGAGGATCGGGTCGACATCGTTCGAGAAACGACCCAACTGTGCCAGCACCGACTCCGGCTCGCGCCAGGGCGTGTCCGGTAGCGGGCGGATATAGCCGACCGCTTCGGCTTCCGCAGGACTCCCAGTGATTGCGCGCCAGCGAGCGTGGGCATGCTCGAGGAATTGCAGATAGCGCTCGGTGTGGATGGCGAGCAGCCGGTTCCGATCAATCCTGCGAGGCTCGCGGCGCACGAAGCCTCCGGCAGCATCGAGACCGGCGAGGATCCGATCAGCACGATTGGCAATTTCGGCGGGCGGCAACATCGTTCCACCGAATCGATGGGGTTCGGTCGGGTTGTGCAGACGATGGTCAGGGTGGGTGAACACGATCATCGGCAGCTCCTTTCTCCAGACACCTCGTGCGGGCGGCGGTTGGCAACTCGTCGATGACAGAGGCATACCGGTGGCGCGCACCCCGCCTTGCGGATTATGGTCTGTCTCTAACAGCGTGACAGACAGACCGTAGGAGAGGTTAGGCGACGCTCGCATCGCCATGCGGGGCCGAACGACGGGAGGGACCGCTGTTGCAGAAAGAGTCGGTCATCACATTTGTCGGCGCCGCAGCCCGCTTCGGATCGGTCACTGCGGTCGAAGGCTTCGACCTCGAGGTCGACCCAGGCGAATTCGTGTCGCTGGTCGGACCCTCCGGTTGTGGCAAGTCGACGGTCCTTCGACTGGCATCCGGGCTCGTCGCAACGTCATCCGGTTCGATCACTCGCAGGACCGACAAGGTCGGATACGTCTTCCAGGATGCGACACTCATGCCATGGCGCACCGTCCGGCGCAACGTCGAGTTCCTTGGAGAGCTCGATGGGATCGAGAAATCCGAACGACTTCGCAAGGTCGATGAGGTGCTTGACCTGGTGCGCCTCACCGAATTCGCCGACCACTACCCATTGACCCTCTCCGGCGGTATGAAGATGCGAGCAAGTCTCGCTCGATCACTTCTCCTCGAGCCTGATCTCTTTCTCTTCGACGAACCATTCGGCGCTCTCGATCAGATCTCCCGAACCCGCCTCAATGAAGAGCTCATGGATCTATTCGACCAGAAGAGCTTCGGGTCGATCTTCGTGACCCACTCGGTCGACGAGGCGACTTACCTGGGCAATCGGGTTCTGGTCATGTGCGCCCGCCCCGGAAGAATCGTGGCAGAGTTCGATGTGCCGTTCGACTACCCGCGTGACCCGCAGATTCGTTACAGCGAGGAGTTCTCCAGGCTTGCAGGAGAAATCGCCGAGGCTCTGCGAGAGGCATCATGACCGCGCTCGACGAGACCGGCACGCCCGAGGTACAGGACATCTTCGAGGAGGAGTTCGGCGGCTCAGGCACGTGGCGCCACGGCGCCATGAGCCAGATCCGAAACGCAATACCGCCGACCCTCGTGTTCTTGGTGTTCATAGGACTCTGGTACGTCATCACCTACGTCGTCCTGGAACCGTCCCGTCGCTGGCTCCTGCCCCCACCGCACGACGTGGTGACAGAAGGCTTCATGGTTTGGGACACCGTCGTCGAGATCATGACGGGGCTGTGGCTCAGCGCACGAGTGGCCTTCATTGGTCTGTTCATTGCATGGGTGATTGGGAGTGCGATGGCGCTTGCGATGAGCCAAGCGAAGTGGATCGAACGTTCGTTGTACCCGTGGGCGGTGGCGTCGCAGACCGTCCCGATCCTTGCCATTGTCCCGATCATCGGCTTCTGGTTCGGCTTCGGCATCGCGGCACGCGTCATCGTGTGCGTGATCATCTCGCTGTTCCCGATCATCATCAACACGCTCACCGGCCTACTGAGCGTCGATCGTGGGTTGCACTCTCTCCTCACCCTCCACGGTGCGAGCCGCTGGACCAGGGCAACGAAGCTCCAGATCCCGGCCGCCCTTCCTCACATCTTCACGGGCCTTCGCACTGCCGCCGGGTTGTCCGTGATCGGCGCCATTGTTGGAGACTTCTTCTTCGGACGCGGCGACCCCGGGCTCGGCTTGCTCCTCGACAAATATGCGTCGCGACTCCAATCGGAGGAGTTGCTGGCAACTGTGTTCATGGCATGCGTACTTGGCATTGTGGTTTTCTGGGGCTTTGGGGCCGCGGGGCGGCGTGTTGTCGGCAACTGGGATCCGTATTGGTCTGACCAGGAACAGCCGTGAGAACGCCAACGAACGAGAGGATGCCTGCGGTTCGCCCGTAGGAGTGTTCAGAAAGGAGCACAACGTGCAAACAAAGAGAAGGAAAGGCCGCACATCGATGCCGAGGTGGGTAGTGGCGGTTGCCGCCGTTGCTCTCGTCGCGGCGGCATGTGGTGGCGATGATGACGACGCATCGTCAACGACAGCCGCCGCGGCCGACGAACCTGCGGCGACGACGACCACGAGCGGGACCGCCTCGGGAGTCAACCTTGCCGGGGTGTGCCCCGATCCACTCGTCATGCAGATGGACTGGGAACCCGAATCCGAGCACGGCGGCCTGTATCAACTGGTCGGCGACGGGTACACCATCGACACCGATGCCAAGAGAGTTCGGGGACCGATGGTCGCCTCCGGCGAAGCAACGGGAATCGACATCGAGATCCGTATCGGCGGAAACGCGGTCGGCTTCCAGCAGACGGGCTCTCTCATGTATCAGGACCCCGACATCTTCCTCGGCATGATCCGGCTCGTCGAGGCGATGGAGTTCAACGAAGACCTCCCTGTAGTGGCGGTATACGCGATGTTCGAGAAGAGCCCATTCTCGGTGTACTGGGATCCCGAGACCTACCCGAACGCCGAGACCGTGGCCGATCTCAAGGACGAGGGCGTCGTGATCATGCTTGGTCGCCCGGATTCGTTCCAGGACTACTGGCTCGCCGAGGGAATCATGGATGAGTCCCAGATGGACCTGAGCGACATGGGTAAGCCGGCAGCTTTCATTGGCCGTAACGGCGAATGGGCCGAGGCCGGGTTCGCTACCGCTGAACCGTTCCTGTACGAGTTCGAGGTGCCCGAGTGGGGCAAGCCCGTGAAGGTGCAGCTGATCCACGACACCGGCTGGGAGGAGTACTTCCAGGCAATGGCGGTGCGCACCGAGGACCTGACGGCCGAAGCCGACTGTCTCGAAGCGCTGGTCCCGATCATGCAGCAAGCCGCAGTCGACTACTACGCCGACTCCGGTCCGACGCTCGAATTCATCCTCGAGCTGGTCGACGCGTACGACACGGGATGGATCTACACCCAGGCCGGCGGGGACTTCTCGACCGCGAAGCAGCTCGAACTGGGGATCGTGAGCAACGGAGCCAACGCCTACATCGGCGACTTCGACGCCGATCGGGTCGCCAACCTGCAGCGGCTGGTCGGTGAGGTCACGGAGATCGACGTTTCCGGGCTCACTGCCGAGGACGTGTACACGAACGAATTCATCGATACGTCGATCGGACTCGGCGGGTGACAACCGGCACGATCCGGATCGGCCTTGCCCAACCCCGGGTGATCGTCGATCCGAATCCTGAAGCGAACGTAGCCCGGGCGACCACCATGGTCGCCCGGGCTGCGGCCTATGGAGCGGATGACGACCTCTTCACCGACGGTGGAGGGGGCCCAGGTGGGTAGCAGCGCCGCGACACTGGTTCGAGGACGATTCGTCCTCACGGCGGCGAACCCAGCCGTCATCCCCGATGGCGCGGTGCGAATCGTCGCTGACCGGATCGATGCCATCGGATCTTGGAGCGACCTGCGTAGCCGGTACCCAGACGACGCCGTAGCCGGCGGTCCGCACGACGTGGTGACGCCGGGGTTCATCAACACCCACGGCCACTTCTCGGAAGCACTCATCACGGGTGTTGCCAAACAGTGCACGCTCTGGGAGTGGATCGGTGAGCTGGTCGGCCCCGTCGCCCCACACCTCGATGACGAGGCTGCGTATGTCGGCACTCTCATTGGCGGCATCCAGATGCTCCAGAGCGGCATCACGACGGCAAACGAGATGTTCGTTTGCGACCCTGAGCCCGGTGAGCCGGTGACGCCTGGAGTGGTCCGTGCCCTCGATGAGCTCGGCTTGCGAGGTGTCGTGTCATTCGGAGCGGCGGACGTTCGTGGAGTTCCGATCCCAGTCCTGATGGACGAACACGCCGCGCTCGCCGAATCGACTTCGGCCAGCACACTCTCGACGTTCCGCGTTGGGGTGGCTGCCTTGGGGGCTCAGTCCGATGCGCTGCACGCAGCGACCATCGAGTTTGCGGCGGCCGGCGGGCACGGCGTGCACATCCATCTCCAGGAGATCAGGGAAGAGGTCACCGCCATCCGGTTGCAGCACGGCATGACGCCGATTGAGTACTGCGCACGAACCGGGCTCTTCGCAACGCCTACGATCGCCGCCCACTGTGTGTGGGTCGATGCCGACGACCGTGAGACGCTCGCCGACCATCAGGTTGGAGTTGCGCACAACCCGGTGTCGAACATGATCCTGGCGTCTGGTGTGTGCCCGGTACCCGAGCTCCGCAGGCTCGGAGTTGACGTCGGCATTGGCGTCGACGGAGCGGCAAGCAACGATGCACAGAACATGCTCGAGGCGATCAAGACATCCGCTCTCCTCCAGCGGGTGCACCGCCTGCAGGCGACGGCGTTGTCCGCCGAAGAGGCTTTCGAGATGGCGACCATCGGGGGCGCAAGGGCACTCCGGCTCGAGACCGAACTGGGATCGCTCGAGCCGGGCAAAGCGGCCGATCTCGTCGTGTTCGACGGCGACTCCGCCGCTCTCGCCAACATCCACGACCCGTTCGGTGCAATCGTCTACGTCGCCGGGCCGCGCAACGTCAAGGACGTCTGGGTCGCTGGCGCCAAGTCGGTGGCAAACGGCCACGTTGTCAACGTGGACACCGACGAGGTCGCGGTGCGGTCGCGGCCTATCGCCAACCGAATCGCAACCGCGGTGGGCCTGGCGAAGCGCCGCTGAGTGCGGTCACTGGAAGTGCGAGCCGCCGTTGACGAGGAAACTCTGCCCCGTGATGAAGGCTGCGCCGGCTCCGGAGAGAAACACAATCGTCCCGACCATGTCGTCGGGCGTTTGCGTGCGCGGGACGCTCCGCTGCGCCACGACGGCGTCGTCGTGACCGGGATGAACACGGAGGAGTAGGTCGTCGGGTGTGTAGTCGGGTGCCACCGTGTTGACCGTGATCCCCGATCCGCCGACCTCTCGAGCCAGCGCCCTGGTGAACCCGATCATCGCCGACTTCGACGTGACGTAGTGCAGGAAGCCGGTCACGCCCTTCCATACCGTGTTGGACGAGATGTTGATGATCCGGCCGCTCCCCGCCGTGCGCATCGGATCGATCACCGCTCTGGAACACAACCAGGCGCCGCGAACGTTCACCGCCATGACCTCGTCCCACTCTTCGATCGAGATGTCCTCGAACGCTCCTACGGTCACCGTCTTGAACTTGGCGGCGTTGTTGATGAGGCCGTCGACTCGTCCGAATACTTCGAGTGTGGTCTCGACCATCGCATCGACGGAGGCAGGGTCGGCGACATCCACGTGAACACCGATTGCCGTGCCGCCGGCCGCGGTTGTCTCTTCGACGACCGATGCCGGATCTGCGAGATCAGCAACGACGACGCTCGCACCCTCGGCCGCGAGACCGAGGCAGTAGGCCCGCCCCAGGTCTCCGGCGCCGCCCGTCACGATGATGGCCCGATCATCGAGTGTGCCCGCGACTCACCTCCTCGTCACCACGATCGACACTACCCGAGACGCCGGCAGAGGGGCTCCAGGCGGTGCACGGCAACTTCCGGGCCGGTATGCTGTCTCTCTGTTAGAGACAAGGGAGCCATAGGGAATGGCAGGACCACCACATCGGCCGAAACATCTCCGCCGATGGCTCGGTCAGGCGCGAACGAGACGCACATGCTGATTGCGTCCGGCCCCGAACGCACGATCCAGGCACCCGCCGATGGGGCCGAGGTCGGATCGATCCGGGAGTCAACCGTCGGCGACGTCGCGACCGCCGTCGCCGCGGCACGTCGGTCGCTCGACGACTGGCGCCGAGCCGCCCCGCACGACCGGGCCGAGATCCTGGCCTGCGGTGCAACCCTGCTGCGAGAGCAGACAGACGAGATCGGGCTGTTGCACGCTCGCGAGAGCGGCAAGGTCATCACCCAGGCCCGCAAAGAAGTCGCCGGCGCGGCCGCTCTTCTCGAAGAAAACGCCCATATCGGCCGGTTCGACGCCGGCTACCTGGCCCCAACGGGGGCTCTACCCGGTGGAGAACGTGACCTCACGATCGTCGAACGTGTGCCGCTCGGGGTCATCGTGTGCGTCATCCCGTTCAATTTCCCGGTCGAACTCACGATCGAAAAGGCCGGGGCTGCGCTCGCCGCCGGCAACACAGTCGTGCTGAAGCCTCCTCCCCAGAATCCCCTGGCCACCATCGCCGCGGCGCAAGCATTGATCGATGCCGGTTTGCCCGCCGGAGTCTTGACCGTCCTCCCCGGGGGCCGCGACGTCAGCGCCGCACTCTGTGAGGCGCCTGGTGTCGACGCCGTGTCCCTTACGGGAAGCGTCGGAGCCGGCGTCGCGGTTGCTCGAGCGACGGCCCACCTGCTGCGCCCGCTGCACCTCGAGCTCGGGGGCAACGGCGCCGCCGTCGTCATGGATGACGCCGATCTCGACCTCGTCGTCTCGGAGACATTGCGCGGCCGCATGCTGATGAACGGTCAGGCGTGCGCCGCCACCAAGCGCCTGGTCGTCCATCGCAGCGTGGCGAGCGACGTCGTCGACCGCCTGAAAGAGGCGCTGGGTTCCGTACGAGTCGGCGACCCCACCGATGAGACCAGCGAAGTGGGTCCGCTGATCGACGCCACCAGCGCAGGGCGCGTTGCCGGCCAGGTCGCCAACGCGGTGGCCCAGGGCGGAACGCTCGTCCGGGGATCGAGCGCCGCGGCCGACGCCTGGTTCGCACCTGCGCTGCTTGGAGAAGTGCCGGCAGGCGCCGACGTGGCCGCCGACGACGAGATCTTCGGACCCGTGGTCACAACGATCCCGTTCGACGACGACGACGAGTCGGTGAGGATCGTCAACAGCTCCCAGCTTGCCCTCACCGCTGCCGTGTTCTCGTCCGACATACCCCGGGCCATGGCTGCCGCCGAGCAGTTCCAGGTAGGCGGCGTCGTCATCAACGGCACCAACAACTACCGGCCGCCCGTCGTCCCGTTCGGCGGGGTTGGCCTAGCCGGTGCGGGGCGAGAGGGGATTGGATACACGTACGAGGACCTCACCCGCACCCGATTCATCGCGATCAAGGGCCTGCGCCCCGCCGGGATCCCCACGGACGGCGGACGAGATGGATGAAGGCCGCGCCCGCGACTCGATCGTTGCCGCCGCTCGGATGATGTCCGCCGCAGGCCTGGCGGAAGCCTTCGGGCACGTGTCCATTCGCTGGGGCGACGGGTTCCTGATCACCAGCACTCTGCCGTTTGCCACCGCCGGACCTGAGGATGTGGTCCTCGTGCCCGATCTCGCCGACCCACCATCCGGGGGCGGGAACACTCCACTCGAGACGCCAATGCACGCCGCGGTGTATGCGGCTCGGGCGGACGTCAACGCCATCTGCAGGGGCCACCCCCCCGCCGTCGTTGCGTGGGGCGTCGGCACCGAGAGCGTCCCCCTGTTTCACGGGCTGGGTGCGCTCGCCGGCGAACGCGTCGACGTCCACGACAACGTCCAACTCGTCAGCACGTCGACCCACGGAGCCGCCGTTGCAGAGACGCTCGGTGACGGTCACGCAGTCGTGCTTCGCGCCAACGGCTGCCTGGCCGCCGGGGCAACGCCGCTCGAGGCGCTCACCCGCCTCTACTTCCTCGAAGAACGCGCCCGAATCGCCCTCACCGCCGGCAGGGAGAGAGAAACGACCGACTGGCAACGGAGACTGGCCGACACCGCCGCAGAGTTGCCGCGAGCGATGGCATGGGTAGCGGCCACGTTCGGACCTTCCTGAGATGACCCCGAGGCTCAGCCACGTGCAGACGCTCGGGGTGGCGCCGAGGGGACCGTGGCGTGCCTCGCTGATTGTCATCGAACGTCTGACTAACCCTTGGTACCGCAAGGACCGCCGACTGAAAGGTGCGCAGTGACTCAGCCAGTGACCGCCGAAACTGCCGAGCAGTACAAGGACCGCTTCCTCGCCCACCTGTCCCAGACTGTGCCCGGCCGCAAGGAGATGGTCGTCACGGGCGCATCCGGCTCGCGCATCACCACCGCCGATGGTGCCTCCTACCTCGACATGATCTCTGGCATCGCCGTGGCCAACATCGGTCATTCACATCCCGAAGTGATCGCGGCCGTCGAAGACCAGATGCGCCGGTATGCGCACGTCAACGTCTACGGCCGTTTTGTTCTCGCCCCGCAGGTCGAGATCGCCGAGCGACTCACCAGGGTGGCGCCAGGGGCCCTCGACGTGGCTTTCCTGACGAGTACGGGAACCGAAGCGAACGAGGGAGCGCTCAAACTCGCTCGCAAGTACACGGGACGCCCCGGCTACGTTGCCTTCGAAGGGTCGTTCCACGGACGGACGTACGGCTCGTTGTCGGTCAGCTGGCGGGAGCGTTACCGAGCGCCTTTTCAACCTCTGCTGGAGAAGGTCACCTTCGTACCCTTCGACGATCTCGATGCGGCGGCCGCCGCGATCGGCGACGACACGGCAGGTGTCATCGTCGAGCCAGTGCAGGGAGAGGCGGGAGTCCGCATCCCTTCGGACGACTTCCTTCCGGGTCTACGCCAACTGTGCACCGACCGAGGGGCGCTGCTCATCGTCGACGAGGTTCAGGGAGCGATGGGCCGTGCCGGTCACTGGTACTCCTGCCAGGAATGGGGCCTCGTACCGGACGTCATCACCGTCGCCAAGGCCGTCGGAGGAGGCCTCCCACTGGGGGCATTGATCTCGACCGCAGAGATCTTCTCGACGTTCCTGGACCCGCCGCTCAGCCACCTCACGACATTCGGCGGCAATCCGGTGTCTTGTGCGGCCGCCGTCGCCGCCTTCGATGTGATCGAACGAGAAGGTCTCGTCGCTAGGGCCCGAACGATGGGCGACTACCTCAGCGCTGGGTTCTCACGCTTGATGGAACGGCACGCCGCGTTCGTCGGAGCCAGAGGTCTTGGCCTGTGGTGGGCCTTCGACGTTGCTCCCGTCGAGCTGACAATGCCGCTCGTCAAGGCAGTTGAGCAACGCGGTGTGATCATCGGCTCCATGCTGAACGCGGATGGCACGGTTCGCGTGGCGCCGCCTCTCAACGTCACGACAGAGGAGCTCGACACCCTGCTCATGGCCCTCGACGAATCGCTCGAGGAGCTGACGTGAGCCTGCCGACGCCCGAGCACGCGCTTGTCCGCGGAGCCTGGGTGCTCACCTCAGGGCCACGGGGCGCGGTGCGCGACGGCGCAGTGCTGATCGAGGACGGGGCGATCGTTTCGGTCGGCGCGTACACAGACCTTCGCGCCGAATACCCCGAAGCCTCGGTCGTCGGCGACGGAACGGGTGTGGTCATGCCCGGGCTGATCAACACACACACTCACCTGTCCGAGGCTCTGATCCCTGGAATTGGCTCTGACTTGACCCTCTTCGAATGGGGGGCGCGGGTGGTTGTCCCCGCTGGCGGCTTCCTCACCGAGGAGATGGCGAGAGAAGGCGCCCGGCTCAAGGGTGCAGAGCTGCTCCATTCCGGCGTGACGTTCGTGAACGACATGTTCCACCACTACCGTCCCGGTTCGCTCGCCAGCCTCGGGGTCGTGGACGGACTGGCCAGCATCGGCCTGCGGGGCATGGTCGCCTTTGGCGCCGAGGACGCCATCGAGGACTCAGCCGCAAGCGTGTTCCCGGTTGACGATGCCATCGACGAGCATCTTGCCCTCGAGAAGGCCGCGGCCGGTGTCGAGTTGATCGGATTCCGCATGGGAGTGGGGACCATGCTCGGGTCGAGTGACAAGCTCCTCGAAGCATCGGTCGCTGCTGCGTCAGAGCGCGGATGGCCGGTTCATACGCACCTTGCCGAGGTGCGCGAGGAAGTCGTCGGGGCCCGGCTCCGCTGGGGCCGCAACACCGTGGAACATGCGGCTGCAGTTGGCCTCTTGGAACTGGATGTGCTCGCCGCCCATTTGATCTGGGTCGGCGAGAGCGAGATCGAACTGCTCATGTCTCACGATGTCGCCGGCGCACACAACCCCGTCGCCAACATGATCCTGGGCTCCGGTGTGTGCCCGGTGCCTCGCCTTCTCTCGGCAGGGATCCGGCTCGGCATCGGCACCGATGGCGCTTCATCGAACGACTCACAGAACATGCTGGAAGCCGTGAAGATGTCGGCGCTCCTCCACAAGGTCGATAGGCTCGATCCCTCGGCAATCACCGCGCGACAGGCCATTCGCATGGCGACGATCGGAGGGGCTGAGGCCCTCGGCGTTGCAGACCACGTTGGCAGTCTCGAGCCGGGGAAACGAGCGGATCTGGTGCTGGTCGGTGCGACGGCCGAGCTTGCGAACATCCACGACCCGTACCAACAGGTGGCATTCTGCGCGAGTCCACGCTCGGTGTCCGATGTCTGGATCGATGGACGACGGGTGCTCGCCGCCGGTACTCTCACGACGCTCGACGAGGCCGACCAGATCGCACGCAGCCGACCACTCGCAGAGAAGTTGGCCAGGGACTCCGGCCTCGTCCGGGAGGGAATGTCGCGACTGTGCGAGAAGTAGTCGTCTTCACTGGTGGCCCGATGGCCTCGCTTGCGGCGACCCCGGGTCTCGATGCCGGTGTTCATCGAAACCAACGGGATCGCGGCGTTGGCCGCTGGATCCCAAGGGCGCTCAAAACGTATCCGCGCTCGATCGAAGGATGACGAAGGGAGCATGAATATGGAGGTTGTCGGTTTCCTCGACCTGCTCACCGGTTACCAGCCAGCTATGGCAATCATCGCTGCTCGCCGCCTCCGCCTCTTCGACGCTCTGAGTGCAACGCCGCAGGGGCTCGATGAGATCGCAACAGTGCTCGGGGCAGACGACGGAGCTCTCGGCGCGTTGCTGCGGGCACTCGTCGGGATTGGTCTCGTCACTCAGGATGATGCCGGATATTCGGCCACCACGTTCGTCACTTCTCACCTCGCAGACGATCGAGATCTTGCACTCGTGGTCGACAAGGAGGACTACTTCGCCAGAGCGTGGTTGTCGCTCGATGAAGTGGCTCGGTCCGGACGGCCCGCGCTCGATCCTTGGCGTCACCGAATCGAGGGCGACCCCGAGACCGCCTCCATGTTCCTCGAAGCGCTGAACGTGCTCGCCGAGCACACCGGACCACCGCTGTGGGAGCTTCCCGAGTTGCGTTCAGCCAAACGCATCCTTGATGTCGGCGGGGGCTTCGGGTTCTACGCCAACCGACTCGCTTCGTCCGGCGCGACCGTGGTCCTCGTGGATCTGCCGGAAGTGATCGAGATGCTCGCTCGCAGACTCAGCCCAATCCCGGCCGGGTCCGTCGAACTCGTCGCCGCAGACGTGATGGCAGCTCCCTCTTGCGGTGTGCCTCCAGGCAGCGTCGACGCCGCGCTGGTATCCCACATGCTCCATGATCTGTCAGAAGCCGAAGGCATCCGATTGCTGCAAAGGGTGATACTTGCGGTGAAACCGGGGGGTTCCGTCGTTGTGAATGACTTCGCAGGGGAGGTGGGTCCCGGCGCGTTCGGGCCGATGTTCGATGTGATGATGCGCGTCGAAACCGGTGGTGCGGCATATCCGCTCGCCACGCTGCGTTCCACTCTCGAATCGGCCGGACTCCAGAAAGTGCAGGTCGCAGGCTTTCCAGAGCCGGCAACGGTCTTGATCGGACGGGTCGCATGAACGCACAAAAGCCGGGTGTCGACGAGGTCTACACCGCGTTGCTGGAGCGCATTGGCAGCGGGGTCATCGAGGTCGGCGACAAACTGCAGTCATGCCGCGAGCTGGCAAACGAGTTCGGCTCGAATCCCAGCACGGTGAACCGAGCCATCCGGCGGCTCGCTCGCCATGGCCTCGTGAGGACCGAGCCCCGCCGCGGAACCTTTCTCGTAAACGCCGGAGCCGCTCCTGAGCTCGGACTAGATGAAGTCGAGCGCGTCGTGCGCAATGCGGTTCTCGCGGCGAGGCGTTCCGGTCTTGGGCCGGTCAGGATCAGGAAGCTGTTCGAATCGGCTCTCGCCGTCGGATCGCGACCAGCCGGCGCCGTAGCGTTCGTCGAGTGCAATCCAGTCGACCTGAAGCGCATGTCCACGCTGGTAGAGAACACCACAGGCGTAGCCCTACGACCGATGATGCTCGACGAGCTGCGACCGGGCTGGGAGGAAGACATCGACGTGTTGGCCACCCCTATGTTCCATCTCGCCGACCTGGTCGAGGTCTCAGCGAACCTCGACAAGGTCGTCGAGGTCAACTTCGTCCCGTCGGCATCAGTGCTGCGTGAGTTGTCGATGCTCAGCCCATCCGCAGTGGTGGCCGTGATGGCGCCGACGGCACGTGGAGTAGACCGGATGCGTGCTCTCGTGAGCCAGTATTACGCGGGGGCGCTGCTCACGCCGGACCTCAATGACCCCGCGCCGTTCGATGGCGTCGGCGTCGTCGTCCACCCCGCTGCGATGGATCTGGACGCCAACGACCTCGCCTCCGTTCCGAGGACGATCGTTATTGACTGGGATCTCGATCCCGCTTCCGCTTCGACCTTCGCTGGACGGGTCGCGGCAGCGCTCGAGAGGTGACCGTCACGGGTTCTGTCAGCGCCGCTGCCACCGGTGCTTCGAACCTGGAACAACCATGACCGGCAGTCCCGACGCGCCCGGGTAGGGCCTACGGCGCGAGATCTAGGCTTGGTTTCGTGGAGCTACTTGCCCTCGGGCCGTTGGAGGGACGAGCCGACGACGGTTCAAAGCTGAGCCTCGGCGGCGCGCGGCGGCGTGCGGTGCTGGCCACGCTGCTGATTCGTGCCGGCGAGTCCGTAGCGGTGGACCGCATCGTCGAAGACGTGTGGGCCGACAAGATCCCGGCCAATCCGAAGCGCGCGGTTCAGGTCGCCATCTCACGCCTCCGGACTCAGGTCGGCGCCGAACGACTGCTCTCTCGGGCCAACGGATACGTACTTCGGGTCGGCCCCGACGAACTGGACACGTATCGCCATCTCGAAGCTGCACCCGCAGGACTCTCCGGCGCCGAAGGTGACGCCCGCAGTGCCGTCACGCTGGCTCTCGTCGCTGTGGTACGCACCCTCAATAGTCAGATCAAGGGCCTCAACCGCCTACTCGACGAGCTCCTCGACCAGCACCCCGACGGTCACATCTTCCGCTCCCTGCCACGGTTCGGCACCATCCGAGCCGCCACCCTGCTCGCAGAGATCGGCGATTGTCGCGCCCGGTTCCCCACACCCGAAGCCCTCGCCTCTCTTGCCGGTGTCGCCCCCTCGACCCGCACCTCAGGCCGCCACCGCTCCGTCACCTTCCGGTGGAGTAGCAACACCCGACTCCGCAACGCCCTGTGCGACTTCGCTGGCGACACACGCAACGGCAACGAATGGGCCCGGCAGCGCTACGACAGCCTCCGCGCCGACGGCAAGAGCCACCCCCACGCCGAACGCATCCTCGCCCGAACCTGGACCCAAATCATCTGGCGCTGCTGGCAAGACCACGTCCCCTACGACCCCACCCGCCACCGTGCCCTCCAACGCCTCCAACAACAAAGGGGGTTGACATAGGGCTACTGAAACGCGGAGTGCCCGCAAAGTCGACGCCGACAACCGCCGGTGATGTGCCATCGAGCCGCACCTCGGTCAGGTCGGTGCCCTCAGACACCGGCAAGCCAGCGTCCGCCGGCGCGGAGCTTCCGGACCGCCTGCTCAAGCGTGTGTCGGTGTCTCTTCATCGCGGTCATCCTCCCGATCGGAGGGTAAGACGCACAGGCCAGCTGGACCACTATCCGGGGCTCACGCCGAGTGGGAGGAACGGGGTCAGGTCAGAGCTACGTCGACCGCCGGAAGTTGAGCGAGACTCAATCGGCCTACGAACCAGCGAGTGTTTGCGACGTCTTCTCGAGTTTCGAAGCCAACATGAGAAGCGACAAGCGTTGTAAGCGGCGGGCGATGTCTGGCGTGTCTCGGAATACTGCCGCAATCTGGTCCGCCGGGAGCACAAGCACCTCGCCTGCCTTCTCGATGCGCGCCGTTAACGGCTCTCGGTAATCGAGGAGCGCTCCGAGCTCGCCGATCATATTCCACCGCCCAAGCGTTCCGACTCGGGACGCATCCGCGTGAAGGTCCGCCTTCTCGAGAGACACGAGGCCGCCCAGTATGAAGTAGAGCCGATGATTCTCCGCTTGTTGCTCGACAAGAATCTCATCGACCTGAACGTCCAGCACCTGCATGCGCGGCCTGAGAATCTGCACCAGGTCTTCAAACTCCTCCTGAACTTCCAGTGCGTTCATGACGTCGCTGAAAACGTCGGCCCAGGAATGTGAATTCAGACGATTCGAGATCGGTAAGCCCGCGAGAAGCTCTCGGTGAGGTCGACTGGCACTCTCGAATCGACGAGCCGTCCCTCAGCCAGCACAACTGGGTCCAGTGCATACAGGTTCGCTGGGTCCACGCGATAGAACCGCCACGGCGACTCGGGATCGACTAGTCGTTCATCGTCCTGCGGTCTCGGCGGCGAGGCGCGCGAGCGGGTCCTCGCGCTCGATCAGGTCCACGAGTCGATCGTACTCGCGGACCCAAGCTTCGCAGAACCACCCGGCGGAACCCGCACCAGCTACATGAGACCAGCGGTCCCGTCAGGTAGCCAAGCCCATCCGGATCGTCAGCGAGTGGACTCCGCGGGTGGTGCGCAGGATCCCAACCTTTGAGATGGAGCCCCTACGGGGCAACCTCAGCCGGGGCGATGCCTCCCAATGACCGTAGCCGGGCTGCAGTGGCCCGCCCCAACCCGGCTGGTGCCGTTGCGTCCGTCTGGTGCGCCCCTGTGCGCTGGAGTGCACCCTGTTTCCCGGGTGGCAAGCGCCTCTCGCCGCCGCATCGGGGCTCCAGTAGCCTCGGCCGGGAGTCCTGCAGGCACGATCGGCCCATGGCGAGCAGAGGAGAGGTCGTTGGCATCCCGGAGGTCGTACACGAACCCTCCAGTTGAACCTGACTCACGTGTCGGTGACTTGGCCGCTACGCGACCCGAAGCAGATTCTCCACCGCTGCCCTCGGGCGTGGTCACGTTCGTGATGACTGACATCGAAGGGTCGACGCGGCTCTTTCGAAATCTGGGCGACGCATACGTCGCGGTTCTGGCCACCCATCACTCGTTGCTCCGGGCAGCCTTCGGCGACCACGGCGGTGTCGAGGTCGGCACCGAGGGCGATTCGCTGCTCGTCGCGTTCCCAGATGCTCCGGCCGCAGTTGCCGCCTGCATCGAGGGACAGCGCGCGCTAGCGGCCGGAGATTGGCCCGGCGACGCCGCCATCCGAGTCCGCATGGGAGTCCATACTGGTGAGGCCAACCCTGTCGAGCATGATTATGTGTCTCTGGCCATCCACCAAGTAGCGCGAATCTGTTCGAGTGCGCACGGAGGTCAGGTCCTCGTCTCCGAGGCAACGGTCGGGGAAGTGGACGGTCGCTTCCCCAATCACTCCTCGGTGGTTGCTCTCGGATCGTTCCAGCTCCGAGGCTTCACCGCGCCGGCACGGCTCTTCCAGCTACGTCATCCGGATCTGCTCGAAGAGTTCCCGCCGCTACGAGCGATCGGCGTCGTCGCCCACAACCTGCCCTTCCTCCGGGCCAGCTTCGTCGGTCGAGCCGAAGATCGCGCCACGCTGGCACGGATATTGCGCACCACCGGGGTCGTCAGCGTGGTGGGGCCCGGAGGAGTTGGCAAAACCCGGCTTGCGATCCAAGTCGCCTTCGACGTCATGGACGGTTTCAATGACGGCGCCTGGCTCATCGAGTTGGCCCAGGTGACAGACCCGGCGGCCGTCGCCCGCACCGTTGCCACGGCGCTGGGTGTTGCCGAGAAGCCCGGCATCGGGACCGATCAGGTGCTGGTCGAGGCCCTCCGCGCCAAATCTGCATTGATCATCCTGGATAACTGCGAACACCTGTTGGACGCCATTGCAGGCCTCGCCGAGCGACTATCGCAGCACTGCCCCTACCTCGTCATTCTTACAACGAGTCGCGAACCGCTGGACATCGACGGAGAAGTCGTCTGGCGGTTGAACCCCTTGCAGACCGTCGACCCGCACGACGAACCCGAAGACATCTTCTCCTCGGAAGCGGTGCAGCTCTTCACACAGCGAGCCCAGCTCGTGAGTCCCGGGTTCGAGCTCAACGATGACAATGCAGCCGACGTCGCTCGCATTGCGTCCCGCGTCAACGGTATGCCGCTTGCCATCGAGCTCGCCGCAGCGGCGCTTGGGGAACGATCGCTCGCCGGCGTGCTCGCCGGTCTCTCCGACCGCTTCTCGCTTCTCGCGCAGGGACGTCGTACGGCGCCGAGCCGCCACCAGACGTTGCGAGCAGCACTGGAGTGGAGTCTCGATCTTCTGCCCCCCGAAGAACGAACGCTCTTCCGCCGGCTTGCAGTGTTTGCCGGTGGCGCCACGATTGAAGCGGTCGCCAATGTCTGCGCGGGCGGCGCCCTTACGGAGGCGCCAATACCCGGGCTCATGCGGCACTTGTTGCGGGCTTCGCTGCTGGTGACCGACTCCGACTCACCGGATCGGTGGTCAATGCTCGAATCCGTCCGTGAGTTGGCTGAAATCGAGTTGAGCGCCACAGGAGAAGCCGATCAGCTCGCCAGCCGACATCGATCCTGGGTGACTCGGCGTGTTGAAGCCGTCGAGGATGCGATCGGACGCCGGGGCCAGGGGACGGTCATGAGCGAACTCGCTGCTGACCAGGACAACGTGCGGCGAGCAATCGAAGATGCAGTCGCGCGACCAGATGCCGAGGCGGCACTCAGGATCTGCGCCGCGATGGCACCGTTCTGGACGTCCCACGGAGACTGGTCCGAGGGATGCCAGTACCTCCAAAAGGCATTGGACCTCGACGGCGGCAGTGGGCTGATCCGCGGCAGAGCCCAGGTCGCTCTCGGCAGTCTCTTGCTCTTGCGCGGCGAACTGGCGGAGGCGGCGGCGTGGTTCGAGACGGCACGCACCACTGCAGCATCGGCGGGAGACAATGTCACCCTTGCCCGGGCGCTCGCCGGCGACGGCTACGTCGCCTTCCGACATTCAGAGCTCCAAAGGGCAGAGGCTTCGTGGCAGAGCGCTCTCGAACATGCCGAGCGTTCCGGTGATGAGCGCGTCGTAGCGAACGTACTTCGGAGCCTCGCAATCGCCTCGGGCACAAGCGGGGAGCAAGCCCGAGCCGGTGAGCTGATCGAGCGGGCCATCGTCTCGGCCGAACGAGCGAAGGATGATCAGCTTCTCCGCCAACTCCTCGGGTCTTCTGCCGAGATGAACCTCTGGCTCGGGCGCTACCAAACGGCCGAGGACATGTACGGCGAGGCCCTCGCAATCGCTACTGCCATCGGCGACATCTCGGCGCGACCATTGCTTCTTGCCGAGCTTGGATGGATTGCGCTCCTACGCGGAGATCCGATCACCGCCGAACGCCTCGCACGCGAGGCTGGCGAACTCGCTGAGGATCTCGACAGTGCTCGCATGCAAGCGCACGCTCTTCGCCTCAGGGGTGAGGCTCTGCTGCGGACAGGCGGCGGGACTCAGGTCGCAGCCCTACTTCAGCGTGCGTTGTCGATCGCCGAGGACCTGGACGCCCCAGCTGAGGTTGCGGGTGTGCGCTGCTCACAAGCATGTATGGCCCTCGACCGCCGAGCTCTCCACGAGGCGCGCCAGTTCGCCGAGCAAGCGATCGAGCTGTCCGCACTCGGGCACACCATGCGCCGGACCACTCCGGGGTGGGTCCTGGGAGCCGTTTCACTGATCGAGGGGGACCTGGATGCTGCGAGGCGCCACTTCCTCGATGGCTTGACGAGCGCGCGTGAATCGAGATACCCACGACACGAAGCCAACAATCTCTCGGGCCTCGCGGGCACGTCCGCCGCCGCCGGTGAGTATCGCGACGCGGCCGATCTGCATGGAAAGGCCCTTCGGCTGCGCCGTGATCTCGGCGACAAACTCGGCGTGGTCGAATCGCTCGTAGGCGTGGCGGCGACCGCAGCTGAAGCAGAACCGGAGGCGGCGGCACACTTGCTGGCGGCGGCAACCTCCCTGCGGATTCAGGCCGGCGCAGAGCCGACGGACCATGAGGCGGCGCTGACTGCCGCGGCGGCGCGCAGAATCGACGGTGTCGACCGCCCCACGGCTATTGCGGAAGCGTCGCTCGATAGCGACCCTACGGAGAAAGCGGCGATCGCGACCGCACTCGGACTCGTAACAGAGATGACCCGGTGACGCCATCCGCAACAAGCGGTGCGGCGAGATGAGACAGCCAAACGAGAGGAACACGCGATGGGATGGCTCGAGGGTGACATAGCGGTGATCACAGGTGCCGGATCGGGGCTGGGCCGAGCACTGGTTGATCGGTTCATAGCCGAGGGTGCACGAGTCGTTGCGGTCGACCGAGCCGCCGACAGAGTATCGAAGGTTGAGGCCAGCTACGACGGAGAGGTCGCCGGCGTAGTAGCCGACGTAACGGTTGCCGAAGACAACGAGCGGGCGATTGCTCTCGGCCTCGAGCGCTTCGGTCGCATCGACACCTTCGTTGGCAATGCCGGGATCTACGACTACGGCGCAGGCATCACTGATACGCCCATCGACAGACTCGCCCAAGGCTTCGACGAGCTGTTTGCGGTCAACGTCAAGGGATACTTGTTGGGCGTCAAGGCCGCGATCCCTGCGTTGGCGGCCAGTTCGGGTTCGGTTCTCTTGACGGCCTCGATGTCCTCCTGGCACGCCGGCGTGGGGGGCGTCGTCTATACGGCATCGAAGCACGCTGTTGTGGGGCTGGTTCGCCAGATGGCATACGAGCTGGCACCGGCCATCCGCGTCAACGGCGTGGCCCCCGGCTTCATGCGGACCGACATCCGGGGACCTGAGGCCCTCGGCCTCGAAGACGTCACTCCATCCTCGGTACCCAACCTCGACGAGATCGCGAGCTCGGTGACGCCGCTGGGCTTCCTACCCGAGCCAGCCGCCTACACGGGCCACTACGTACAGCTGGCGTCACGCGCCAACGCGTCGGCCACCACCGGCGTAGTGCTCGAGTGCGACGGAGGACTAGCTGTCCGCGGCCTGGGGACTGCCCTTGGAGGCTGAACCGTCTTTGGTGGCGCTCCCCGCCGCTCGACGCCGAAACCGCAGCACGGGTACAGCCCTGCGCAGCAGCTCTCCTCGCCACGACTTTCGGGTCCAGTCGGGTTGCAGTCGCGGCTCATCGAAATCTTGGCCCGAACTCTGAAACAGTCCGATAGTGGAACGACGAAACCCGTTGCGTTGCAACGGGTTCGACAGCACGCCCGGAGGGACTCGAACCCCCAACCTTCTGATCCGTAGTCAGTGCGGGAGGTTTCTGTGACCTCGGGGATTACGTGGGAAACGTGCGTTGACCTGGGGTTTTGCCATCGGTTGGTTTGCGTCATCACCGGTCAGTACCGACCGTCCCGCGGCCCAGTCGCGGCCCAGGCAGCTGCCTCTCACGACTTCCTCAGCCTCGTCTCGAACTCAGCCTGCGGGATCACCGGCGGATCCTGCTCATCCCATTCGAGAAGGTCGGCGTCGCCACTCACGATGACCTCGGCGTTGTGAGCCCGGGCGAGATGGATCACGTAGTCATCGTCGGGGTCTCGGGTCAGCGCCGGACCCGGATCCGGATCGGGCTGCACATCCGCAACCGTGGTCAACGTCGTGACGTACAGCTCTGCGCCCTCCAGCGAGATCCACTTCCGCAAGCGCGGCCGTTCGGTCAACACGCTGCGCACTTCGCCCAGCAACCGATCGCAAATCACCAACTCGAATGGCTGGTCTTGGAGCCAGCCCTGCACGATCCGGTGCGACGGACCTTCGCTGATCGCCGCCGAGATCAGGACGTTGGCATCGAGCACCACCCGCATCCGAGTCGCTCAGGACCTCGAGGTCCGGCGTCGCCGCCGCACTCGACTGACCTCCTCGCTGGCGACCCGCATCGCCTCGTCTTCGTCGAGATCGGAGCCTGCTGCGCTCTCATCGAGCACACGTCGCGCCTCCCGCGTGTAGTACTCCCATGCCGACTGGCGCGACATCCCCAGGCTCTCACCGATCTGGTCCCAGGTGGCGCCCTGGCGGCGCGCCGCCGCTACCCGTTCACGGCGCAGCGCTTCGAGTTCCACATCGGCCCGGGAAAGCTCTCGCAACGCTTCGAGCGGATCCGCCGGCAGCGATTCGACGTCTATCACCTTCATCGTGTCAGGACAACCTGACAAAGATCGTTTCGCTAGACCAATCCTTGAAGTGCCGTTATGTGCTCGCTGGGAGGCAGCTGATGGCGAACGTCCCGTCGGGTGAACTGTCGTCTGAGAACAAGGATGAACCCGCAGGTCATCGCCCAGAGCATCGGCCGCATACCTGCAGAAAGCCCTACTCTTGGGGGAGAAAGAAGAGGTGCACACCATGTTTCAAGACAAACCCATGCACACCGTTCTGGCCGCAGCCGACTTGGAGAGAGCAGTCCGGTGGTACGCCGAAAACCTTGGACTCGAGCCAGCTGAGCGCATCGAGTACGCCGGGGCCTACTACGAGTGTGGTGGATCGAGGTTCCTCATCTACGAAACGCAGAGTGCAGGAACCAACATGGCCACCGCCGCCGGCTTTGAAGTCGACAACTTCGACGAGGTGGTTGAACATCTGCGCTCCAAGGGCGTGGCCTTCGAAGACGTCGACTTCGGTGACCTTGGATCTACTAGCGACGGCGTGATCGAAACACCGGACGGTTCGATGAAGGGCGCATGGTTCAAGGACAGCGAAGGCAACATCATTTCGTTGTCAACGAGGCGATAGGACCCGCAGGCCACACAATCTGGATTCCTGACCCCTTCGAGGGGAACATATTTGCCGATCTGGTGCGCCTGCTGAGCCGAGTGATGATGCGCGCGATCGGTTGATCTGTGTGTCGGCGCGCCTTGAGCATCTGTCGCAATGCCGGGACGACCCAGATTGGCTGGGTGCTGATAGCTTGTTTCTATGTCGTGGAGCCTGCTGATCCGGAGAAACGTGCGACGGCCAGGCGAGTCGAACTCGATCGAACGAGGCGCCCTCGATCCGGCAGTATGCACTAGCACGACATTATCTGGGAGGTGGTTCAAGGCTGTCTCGACCGGCCGTGGCAGTGCTTGTGCTTGAGACCCGACCCGCACGGGCAGCGTTCGTTGCGGCCGGTCTTCGCCCGATTCGTGGATGGCAGAGCCGCCAGCTTGGTGGCCCGCTCGAGTCGCCGCTCGCGAGCTTCGAGCTGACCCTCTCGTTCCCGCAGTTGCTGGCTCCCGCGGCGCAGTCGCTCCTCGACTGCTGTCAGCTGATCCTCTCGTTGGGAGAGCCTCGCCTCACGCTCTGCCATGCGCTCCTCGACTTGGTGGGCGAACACCGACCCGGCTTCGCCACCAGAGTTGTCGAGCGCGTCCGTCAACTCGTGCTCGATCAACGCTGCGATGGCTCGTCCCATCGAGATCCCGGCGGACTCGCAGTAGCGCTTCCAGGTTGACCACTTCGCCGGCGTCACCGGGACCCGCACCATCTGGAACCGCTCGTCCCGGCCGAACTCGGCGAGCAGCTTGCGGTCGAGCCTCGCCAGGTTGCCGCGGTCGAGGCCCATCACCGCCTCTCCTGTCTACATGTAGACACCAGGCAACTTGTTGCAAGTGCGTGTGGGATTGACAGGGTGCTGTGCGCGATTCGCGTGTGCGATCGGATTCGCGGGCTGCGTGGCTCGGTCCCTGAGTCGACGGCGCGGTTCTTCTCGGGTGTGATGCGTCGCGTGCATCCGAACTCCCTAGCTGATCGGAGTGTTGGCGGTTGTAGGACGTCGTCAAAGTCATGCCGCTTCTTCGTTGGCCGCCCGAGTGACCGTGGCGAGTGGAGACTCCGGTATGCCGGACGCTATCGCCGTCGCTGACCGGGCTTCCGCTGTCGGGCATGCGTCCGCCGTTCTCGGCCGCCTGCCGCGCCTGTTCGAGATCGGTTACTGACTCCATAGCCGCCAGAAGACTCCTTGACCCTTTCCGCAGAGTGTCGAGCACCCTTTCAACGCGAATCGCCACACCCCGTTCCGGTCACCTGACAGGGCGCACGGAATCGGGACCTGAGCTGGGAAAACAGGGTCAATGGCAACGGAAGGGCACTCGAATGACAGGGTGCCATCGCATCCTCGGATAAGGCCAACCAGGCCAATCATCGACGATGGATCGACCGCATGACCCACATCGAGAAAAGATCCGATCGCCGCAAACCCTGGAGGGTCCGCTATCGCGACCTGACTGGTCGGGAACGGTCGAGGAGCTTCGTCCGTAGGGTCGACGCCGATCGATTCATGGTCACCGTCCAAGCCGACCTCGTCCGCGGCGACTGGACCGACCCACGCCTGTCGCAGATCACGGCCGAGGAGTGGGCTGAGCGCTGGCTTCGAACCAAGGCACATCTCAAGCCGAAGACGCTCGCCGGATACCGGTCGAACCTCCACGCCCACGTCCTGCCTGCCTTCGGCCGCTACCAGCTGCGCCACGTCGACCGCATGGCCGTCGAGGAATGGGTCGCCGACCTCCAGGCATCTGGACTCGGGCCCTCCGGGATACGCCAGACACGCCAGGTCCTCAACAGCATGCTCACCCTCGCCGTCGACGCCGGCTACCTCACCTCCAATCCCATCGAACCAGTGCGCACCCCTCGCCAGCCCGAGCCGCAGATGCTGTTCCTCGATGCCGAACAGGTGGAACGGCTCGCCAACACGATCCAGGAACCGTACGGCCGCCTCGTCTACCT
>DATHZQ010000106.1:0-8810 GCA_035458525.1 Acidimicrobiia bacterium | reverse complement strand
CCAGCAGGCGGCGCTCTACGCGGATCCGGCCGTTATCGTCGCACTGCTGATTTTCATCGCCGGCTTCGGCACCGTGTATTTCGCCGGCACCATGGGCGTCGACGAGTGCACCCCGCAGACCACGTCGAAACGGGTTCAGTCCTGGTACTTGAAGGAGACCTTCAGCTTGGTGCGGTAGGCGATGATGTCGCCGTCTTCGCTGACGTTGATGTCGAGGTCGGCGACTTCGGCGATGCGAAGATCTCGCAGGCTCTTCTTCGCTTCGGCAATCGCGACCGCAGCGGCCCTCTCCCACGATTCGGGGCTCGTGCCGACCAGCTCGATCACCTTGTAGGTGCTCTCCATGGCACTCCTCTCTCGTCGTTTGCGCTCCTCGCATCCTCTGCCGGCTCCCGCACTGGCAACAGGGCCACCCGGCCCGGTTGCGGCCCGAGGTAGCGTCCCCTCCATGAAGGCAACGCCAACCCGGATCACGCTGGTTGCGCTCTGCGTGTTTGCGGTCGGCTTCGTCGGCTGGGGCCTCGTCGGATGGGGCCCCCGGGCCGCCAACGAGCAAGCCATCGGCGAGGTGTCGCGCTGGTGTGAGCGGGTCGGCAGCGGCCTGTTGCGCGAGCCCATGAACACGCTGGGCAATCTCGGTTTCGTGATCGCCGGCCTTGCCATGTTCGGCACGCTCGCCCGGGACGCAACCACGGGGCGGCAGCAGGTCAACCGCTTCATCGGCAACACGCCCACCGCCCTGCTCTACGCGGCTGCCGCCGTGTTCCTCGGACCCGGCTCGATGGTGATGCACGGCAGCCACACGTTCTTCGGCGCCTGGATCGACAACGTCTCGATGGTGGCGTACATCCTGCTCCCGTGGCTGGTGAACCTCGCCGCGCTCGGCCGATGGACGGACCGCACGATGTTCGCCGCCTATGGTGCGATCCTCGCCGCGTACGCCGCCGGCTACTGGTTCCTCGGCCCCGATCTCGGCATCGGCATGGACCTTTTCGGGTTGTCGATCGGTCTCTGGGTGATCTCCGAGGTCCTCCATCGCCGGTGGTCACCTGCCATGCGGCCAGCGTCGGGCTTGATCGGATTTGGCGTCGCCGCGATCTTCGGAGTCACTCCGGGGGACATGCTGGCGGCGCCGGGGGAATACTGGTGGGTCGTCCTCTTCTGGCTGCCGGCCATGGTGGCCAGACATCCCGCTCCCGGAAGGCGCCGCTACACGCCGTGGTTCTGGCTCGGCATTGCCTCGTTCATGGTCGCCTACGCCATCTGGCTGACGGGGACTGCCGACCACGAGTGGTGCGAACCCGACTCACTGGTGCAAGCCCACGCCATCTGGCATCTGCTCACGGCGCTGGCGACGTGGTGCTTCTTCCAGTTCTTCCGTACGGAGCGCCCGGTTGGCGCGCCGGCGGATGCGCCCGTCGAGGAGTTCACCGGGACCTGAACACCGCAAGTACCGGCTCACACCCGGGCGGTCCGACGGAGGTAGTCGACCTGACAGGCACAGAACGCGCGGTGGTGCCGGAGAACTCTGCGGGTCTTCCAGCCCCGGGCGGTCTCGCGGCGAATCTGCCCGACTTCGTGCTCCACCGCGGCCACGACGTCGGCGTCGCCGTGGGTCGCCATGTATACGACCAGCCCTGCTGCGCAGGGGAGAATCGTGAAGAACAGTGCCATCACGAGCATGCTCCCACCTCATGGTGTGTCTAGGTTCACTGTATCGCACCACCTCGGCCGCGACACGGGTCGTCCGACCCGCCGGCGTCCCGATCTCGAACGTCCTGTCGGTGGGTGCGTCAGGGCGCCGCCGCCGATTCGGTAGCCTGTGGGCAGGGAGTGCGGCCAGCAAGGAAAGGGGCTGTGGACGACACGGGCCAGGTGGGTTCACCTATGCATCGAGCGGTTCAGTCGGCAGAGAGGTTGTTCGACGGTGCGCGCCAGCGCGTGCGCGATCTGTTCGCAAGCCACGACCAACCGCTCGAGGTCACGCCGTATCGAACATACGGCACGCCGGAGCGGCTCGAAGTCCGGGGCCGAGTGCTGGTGCGGCGCAGCTTGCCCCCGGCACAATCAACCGACTCCTGGCTGCGCAACGTGCGCCGCACCGTGCGGAGCTTCCTCACCTATGAGATGCCCGACGTGGAAGTGACGGTAGAGCGGCGAGGCGAGACGGCCGGTGGGCGCACCGACGAAGAGGGCTACTTTCGTGTCGAACTCCCGATCCAAGGGGCGATCGGTTGGACTCAGGCGAGCGTGCAGGTGAAGCGGGCCGACACCGTACAGGCGCAGGTGCTGGTGCCGGCGCCCTCCAGTCGCTATCTCGTCATCAGCGACATCGACGACACGCTCCTCCCGACCGGAGCCACCCGCACGGCGACCCTCATCCGGACGACGTTGCTCGGCAACGCATTCACCAGGGCGCCCTTTCCCGGCATCGCCGAGTTCTTCGCCAGCCTCGTCGGCGGTGCGGCTGGGAGCGAAGACAATCCCATCTTCTATGTCTCGAGCAGCCCGTGGAACCTCTATCCGTTCATGCGAACGTTCTTTGCGGCCCACGGACTGCCCGTTGGTCCCGTGATCCTGCGCGACTTCGGCATCGACCGTCAGAAGTTCATCCACGGCCCGCACGAAGACCACAAGCTGCACGAGATCCGCAGAATCCTCGACACCTACCCCGACTTGGCCTGTGTGCTCGTCGGTGACAGTGGGCAGCGCGACCCGGAGATCTACGCAACCATCGCCGCGGAGTACACCGATCGCATCCGTGCCATCTATGTCCGTGAGATCGGCGACGAACCACGCTTCGACCAGGTCAAGGCGCTGGCGGCAGACCTACCGGTTCCGCTCGTCTCCGCCGGCACCACTGCAGCGTTCCACGAGCACGCCCGTTCGATCGGGTTGATCGCCGGCAGTTGACCCCAGCGGAGCTCACACGAGGTCGAGGGCACGCATCTTCTGAAGCTCGAGCTGTTCGTATCGCCCCGGCATGGTGCGGGAGAGGCTGCCGAACACCACCACCAACAGTCCTCCCCCGAGCAGCAGCGGGAACCACATGTGATTCGGCTGGCCCACGCCGATCGCAGCCACGCCGATGATCAACGCGATCACGCCGAGGATGGCGCCGATCTGCAAGGTTGCGGTGACGAAAGCGCGTGCCGCACCTCGCGCGGCAAGGTACCGATCAGCGCTCCGAGCAAACCGAACACCGTTCCCAACAGGGCGCCGATGAGACCTCCCGCGACGCTCGACCACCAGGCATCGTCGCTGGCGGCTCCGGTAGCGCTGCCGAGCTCGTTCAGGGAGACGGTCCCGATCGCCACTTCGCCGCCTTCCGGCAGCACCAGATTCAACTCGAGCGCGGCCGGTCAAGACAGAGGGGAAGTCAAGTGATCGTGTATCAAGATCCCGGCTGCTCGCCCTTTCATGGCGAGTCCGCGTCAGCCGAGTGCTTCGAGTTCGCTCAGCACGGACCGCAACGCCGGGTGTTCCCTCCCCGCGGCAGCGGCCGCGCGCCGCACTTCGCTGGCGGCGCCGGCGGGATCGGCGAAGGCGGTGGCTCGGAACGGCGGGCCGGCCACCTCGCCGCCGTCCGCCTCGAGCGACATGAGGTAGCGGCTCACCTCGCCCAGCAAGGCCATGGATCGGTACAGGTCGCCGACCGTTGCGGGTCCCGCGGGCGACGATCCATACAGTCGGTCGAGGAGCTCGAAAGTGAAGCCGTAGAGCGCATTGGCCAGAGCCGCCACAGGGCGGACGAAATCGGGGAATGACGAAGCCGTCGGGCTCCGCATGACGGCCTTGATCTCGCCGAGGGGAATCGTCCCGTCCGCCAGCTCCAGGAACTTCGCATAGTGAGTGAGCTCACGGTGCTCAGCGTCGGCGAATCGATCCTCGCTGACGCCTTCGCCCTGGTGGATCACGGTCTCGATGGCGCGGCACGCCGAAGCGAGATCGGTCACCGCAATGAGCCCGCCACTGGTCTCGGAATCGAATGCGACCGGCGCATACGAAGCGGGATCGGACAGCTGCCGGTCGACCTGGGGATCACGAAAGAGGTCGCCTTCTGCGGCCAGTCGTTCGATGGCGAGTTCGAGAGCGTGATAGAACTGTCCCAGCGACTGGTACTCGTCGGGTTCGGGCGGTGCGTCGTGGAGCTCGGGCCGTTCGATCGTCAGAAACACGCGCTCGATCAGCTCATGCGAGCACGGCTCGAGGTCGACGATGAGCTCCGGAATGTGGTGCGGGAGAGCCCGGGGGTAACGGATCGACTGGACCGTCTCCGCAAATCGCGGCTCGCCGCCCACCGCAAGCAGCAGGTTGCCGATCAGCGCGGCGTGGAGCATCTCCTCGGTCACCACGCTGCGGATGAGTTGCGCCGCCGGCGCGTCCTGATCGGCGAGCGAGTACATCGCAAACAGGTACGGCGGCACCGTCGTCAGCTCGACCTCGATCGCAAGCGCCAGATGCTCCTTCAGCTGCTCGGGTGTCTCGATCGGCACGATTCCTCTCCGGTCCCGGGCGAAGTCTGGCAGATCCACCCATGCCCACGCCAGACGCATGAAGGGCATTCGGCGCTTCCGCTCTCACCGGTGGCGCGGATAGGTTGGGACCATGTCAGAAGTCCGCGCCGCAGCCGCCGCCGGTGCGTTCTACGCAGCGTCTCCCCGAGCACTGCGCCAGACGGTCGACCATCTCCTCGCCGACGCATCGCCACCTCCCCTCTCCGTTGCGCCGAGGATGATCGTCGTGCCGCACGCCGGCCACGTCTTCTCGGGACCGGTGGCTGCGACGGCCTTCGCCGCACTCGCCGCACTCGACGAGCACCGCTGGCGCTCGGTTCTGCTGCTCGGCCCCGCCCACTTTCTTCGGTTCCGTGGCCTGGCGAGCCCCGGGTGCGATGCGTTCGCCACGCCGCTCGGTCGCCTCGACATCGATGCGAACCTCCGGACCCTGGCGAAAGCCCACGCGGCCGAGAATCCCGCGGCCCACGAACGTGAACACAGCCTCGAGGTGCAGCTTCCGTTTCTGCAAAGGCTGTGGCCGCACGTGAACATCATGCCCATATTGACCGGCGACGATGACCCCCCGCCAAGCGTCCATCTTCTCCGCGACGTCGCTCGGCACACAGAGACGCTGATTGTGGTGAGCTCGGATCTGTCGCACTACTTGGATCAGGCGTCGGCGCAGCGCTCCGACGCGGCGACGGCTGCGGCGATCGTCGCACTCCGCCCCGACGACCTGCCACCTCGAAGCGCTTGCGGCCGGACGGCTGTCCGAGCTGGACTCGTCGTTGCGCGAGAGCAGGGATGGCGTTGCCAGCAGCTCGACTTGCGCACCTCCGGTGAGATCCTCGGGGGGCTCGATCGGGTCGTGGGGTACGGCGCCTTCGTGATGGGTCCAACGGCTTCGATCTAGCGACGCGTGGTTTCGGCGATGCGGACCGGGCGTCGGCGCGCACCCCAGCTGCCCGGCTGTGCGTCGAACACGCCGGCGCACGCGACACCGCATCGCCGGCAGCGGCCGGTACTGCTCATCGACCACGACGTGATCCTGTAGCCGGACCGGCCGATGAGAGTGCTTCCGCAGCCGTGGCACGCCGTCGACTGTCCGCCCGGGTCGTGCGCGTTCCCCGTGTACACGTAGCGAAGCCCGTTGCCGCGGGCGATCTCCCGTGCGGCCTGGAGCGTTGCAAGCGGTGTCGGGGGTCGATCGCGCATGCGGTAATCCGGGTGAAACGCCGTGAAGTGGTGCGGCACGTCCGGGCCGAGCGTGTCGCGGACCCAAGCGGTCATGGCGTCGATCTCGCCGGCGCCGTCGTTGAGGCCGGGAATCAGCAACGTCGTGATCTCCAGCCACACATCCGTCTCGTGCCGTATGTACTCCAGCGTCTCGAGCACTGGTTGCAGCGATCCTGCGCACACCCGGTGATAGAAGACGTCGTTGAACGACTTGAGGTCGACGTTCACGGCGTCCATGACGGCATAGAACTCACGTCGCGGGGTCGCGCTGACGTAGCCGCTCGTCACCGCGACGGTGCGTACCCCCACAGCCCGGCACGCCACTGCGGTGTCGATGGCGTATTCGTGGAAGACGATGGGGTCGTTGTACGTGAAGGCGATGCTTCGGCAGCCGAGCCGAACCGCCGCAGCAGCAATCTGTTGGGGCGTGGCTCGGTCGGCGAGTACATCGTGCTCCTTCGCCTTCGAGATGTCCCAGTTCTGGCAGAACCGGCACGCCAGGTTGCATCCGGCGGTGCCGAAGGAGAGCGTTGGTGTCCCCGGCAGGAAGTGGTTGAGCGGCTTCTTCTCGATCGGATCGACGCAGAAGCCGCTCGAACGCCCGTAGGTCGTCAGCACGATCCGATCTCCGTCGCGGGATCGCACGTAGCACAAGCCGCGCCGGCCGTTGCGGAGCTTGCACTCCCGGGGACACAGGTCGCATTGGAGCCTGCCGTCGTCGAGCTCGTGCCAGTGGGTGGTGGCCAGCACCGTCATGCCTCCAACGTACGTCGTCCTCCGCCGGCCCACTAGGTGCGGAGTGCCCGCAGACGTCGACTGGCAGGCCCGGGCGGGTCCCGCCAGTCGACGTCGGGCTGCTAGCAGGTTCCGAACCAGCGCTGGGCCGGCGAGTGGGTTTCGCCTTCTTCGGGCAGCAGTGCCCAACCCGCAACGTAGGCGAGCAGGCCGAAGCCGCCGAAGAACGATGTCAGCACGAACGCGATTCGGATCACGTTGACGTCGATCTCGGTGCGCTCGGCGAGGGCGGCCGCCACACCGGCGAGCATGCGGCCGTCCTTGGGCCGCGTCATGCGGGTGGTCTCTGAAGGGCTGGGGGAGGGTGATGTGGTATCCATGACGCCATCGTGCGCCATCTGCATCGATGCGGCTATCGGGGGTTCCCCCAGAAGGTCCCTGATCGGATCAGGGATCGAGGCCGGTCTCGGCCGCAGTAGCGTGGGACCCACGGCAGCTCGGCATCGGGAGGTTCGCCATGATTCGGACGACGCCCTTCCATCTGCGCACGAATGCGGCGAACCAGACAGGGCTGTGGACCCACTGGTCGGGCCATCTGGCGGCGCTGCAGTACCAGACCTCTGAGAAGTTCGAGTACTTTGCCATCCGCAATGCGGCCGGGCTTTTCGATACGTCGCCGTTGTACAAGTATCAGATCGCAGGTCCCGACGCCGAGCGCTACCTCGCCGGGGTGCTGGCGCGAGACATTCGCATGTGCCGTTCCGGCCGCGCCCACTACACGATCTGGTGTGACGATCGTGGCTTCGTGCTCGAAGACGGCGTGGTCTTCCGGATCAGCGACGATGAGTTCTTCCTCACTGCCGCAGAGCCGAACCTTGCATACTTCGCCTCCCTCGTCGGGCACCTGCGTGTCGAGATCGAGGATGTGTCGGCCAACTACGCCGCGCTCGCGCTCCAGGGACCGCGGGCGACCCGGATCCTGGCTGCGCTGGTACCCGAAGTCGAGTCGCTCGACTACTTCCGCCACATGCCCGCCAAGCTCGCCGACGCTGCGGTCACCATCTCACGCACCGGTTTCACCGGCGACCTCGGGTACGAGATCTGGGCCGCCGGCGACGATGCCGTCGCCATATGGGATGCAGTGATGGAGGCGGGGCGCGACCACGGTCTGATCCCGTTCGGACTGACCGCGCTGAAGATGGCCCGCATCGAGGCCGGCTTGCTCTTGCTCGATACCGATTTCGCATCGAGCCGATTCGCCTGGAACGACGAACACCGTTCCACGCCACTCGAGTTGGGCTTGGGCTGGATGTTCCGCAATCTCACGTCAGACGACCGGAGCTTCATCGGCCGGCAGGCCATCGAAAGAGAGATCGAGACCGGATCGGCGCGATGGGCAATGGTGGGGCTTGTCGTCGACTGGGCCGAATACGACCAGGCCTATCGGAGCGCAGGACTCATCGCACCCATGGATCACAAGCCGCCGCCGTACGAGTCGATGGTCTACGACGACGAGCGCACCCGGGTGGGCTACACCGCCAGCTTGATGTACTCCCCGGTGCTGCAGAAGCACATCGCCATCGCCCGGGTTCGCCCCGAGCTGGCCACACCGGGCACTCGAGTGAATCTCGAGGTGACGATCGACCATGCCTACGAGTTGGTCGGCGCCCACGTGACCCGGCTCCCGTTCTTCAACCCCGCCCGCAAGACCGCCTGAGAGGTGACCGTGACTGCGACCCACTACGACGCCATCGTGATCGGCGGGGGCCACAACGGCCTCGTCAACGGCGCCTACCTGGCGCGAGCCGGGCTGCGAACGCTGATCCTGGAGCGGCGCCACCTCGTGGGCGGCGCCGCCATCACCGAAGAGCTGTTGCCGGGGTTTCACTTCACCACGTTCTCGTACGCCCTCAGCTTGCTCAGGCCTGACATCATCCACGAGCTCGAGCTTCCCAAGCACGGGTTCATGCCGCTGCTGATGCCGACGTCGTTCGCCCCCGGCGAGAACGGTGAGTATCTGCTGATGGGGAAGGATCGCGGCGAGAACCTCAACGAGATCGCCCGGCTGTCGAAGCATGACGCCGATGCGTACGACCAGTACGACCACGACATGGCGATGGTCTGCCAGGCGGTGAAGCCGCTCCTCGACGAGATCCCTCCCAACGTGCTCGGCAGCGATCCCGAGGACGTGCTGCGCATGGCGGGGCTCGTGAAACGACTACGGGATCTCCCGTCGCAGGTGCTGCACAACACGGTGCGGCTCTTGACGGGCAGCGCCGCCGACTTCCTCGACGACTACTTCGAGAGTGATCTGCTCCAGGCGTGGCTGGCCTCGTCCGG
>DATHZQ010000105.1:0-22034 GCA_035458525.1 Acidimicrobiia bacterium | reverse complement strand
GGGCCGCTTCTCTGTGCGTTGCGTCCTCGGCTCCTCCGCCTCCGTTGTGCGATCGCGTCGATCACTCAACCAAGCGCAGGGTGCCGGGGAGGTCCATCTTGCGCATTCTGCGGACGTTGAAGATCGGTGCGAACGCCACCGCGACAACCCCGAGCACGACCACCGTGACGATGGTGGACGGGTCCAACGCCACTTCGATGCCGATGTCCGGAAGTGTGGTGGCGATGAGCTGGCTCGTCATCCACCAGAGGATGCCGACCCCGCCCGCAACGCCGATCAACGTGGCAATCGTGCCCATCACGGCGCTCTCGGTGATCGCCATCCGAACGGCCGTCCGGACCCTGACGCCGTAGGCAAACATCGTCGCGTGCTCCCGGACGCGGGCGTCAAGGCTGATGCTCGACGTCAGGAAGGCAATCAGCATCGCCAACAACAGGATCACGCCGGCCATCGTCTGTATGACGCCTGTCATCTGACCCATCATGTCCTCGACCGCCTGCGTGGTCGATGCCACCGTTTGCACGGATGCCACCGCCGGCACTGCAAACAGCTCGCGCTCGACGGCGCCGTCGGCAGCGTCGTCGGCCGGATCGACATGCACCGTGTTGACGATGCCGTCGAGACCCATGAGTCCCGCACCCGCCTCTTCCATGTAGACGAAGTTGCGAATCGGATACGGATGGAGTGCCGTCACTCGCAGTTCTGTCTCCACGAAGCTGAAGCCGAGTGGTCCGGTCCTTTGTGGATGACGCAGCGTCACCTCGTCTCCGACCGCGACGCCCAGGTCGCTCGCGGCCTCCCGGGCGAGGACGAGCCCTTGCGGGTCGGCCTCTCCCTCGACCAGCGTCGGATGCCACAGTGCACCGCCGAGATCGAGCGTCTCGATGATGACGTCGAACTCGTCGACCGCCGTCGACAAGCTTCCACCGACCCGCAGCGTCGCGTCGGAAGCAGCGACGCTCATCGCTTCCATCACCGCGGCGACGTCGGGCGATTCGGCCGGATAGAAGCCGTCGAGGCTCACGACGACTCGGTCGGGCACATCGCCCGTGACCTCTTCCTCTGCGACGTCGAGCGCTCCGAAGATCGAGTCCATGATCCCCAAGAACGACACCAGGACCATGATCACCAGCCCCACCGCAAGCGTCGTGAACGCCGAGCGCCACGGTGAGCGCCGAAGGTTGTGCATCGGCATCCGAGTGAATGTCGTCCCATGCCGGTGGACTCTGCGGCTGCGGCGACTGATGGGAACAGCCTTGTGATACTGCGGGCGGATCGCATCGATCGGCTTCACATTGACCGCTTGGAGCACGGGGACGGCGGTCGCCAGGAACGGGATGAGGAACCCGGCAATGGCGACACCTGCGAAGACGCCCGTCTGGAACGAGGTCTCCCAGATCGGCAGTGGCACGAACTCCTCGAGGACACCTTGCATGAGGTTTCCGAGCAGCATGCCGACGCCGACGCCGAGGATCACCCCGAGCAAGGCGATCTGGGCACTCACGAGCAACGGCCGAATGGCGATCTGCCGGCGGGGAACGCCGAGCGCCATGGCAACGCCGATCTCGCGGCGCTGTTGCTGGGCGAGTCGGTGCAGCATGATGTACGCGGCGACGACGGCGCCGCCGAAGAGCAAGAACGCCAGCACATTGAAGATCTGCTGGTCATTCTCAACGTCTCGAGTGAGGCTCGTATAGGACGCGTTGTCGTCTCGCGTGCTCGTA
This sequence comes from Acidimicrobiia bacterium, assembly GCA_035458525.1. Taxonomy (GTDB): domain Bacteria; phylum Actinomycetota; class Acidimicrobiia; order Spongiisociales; family UBA5794; genus DATHZQ01. The sequence goes on along the minus strand of DATHZQ010000105.1, from coordinate 20,310 downwards.
TCGGCGGCAAACGGCAAACCGGCCAGGGCCGCCTCCACCTCCGACACCACCACGGCGCGATCTGCGCCGTCGGTCAGTGTCAGCACGACGTCGTTCACAGAGCCGGGTGCCCCGGCGATCTGCTGCGCCGTCGCCAGCGTCGTGAAAACGCCGGCGAAGTTGGCCTCGGAGAGGAAGATCTCGCCCTCCGGGGCCACGGAGTAGAACTCCGGCGTGGTGACTTGGCCGACGAACTCGACGGCATGGCCGCCGCTCAGATCGAGCTCGCCGCTGGACGGCAGTCCGTAGAAGGTGGCGAAGTTGCGTTCGAGCATCACGCTCGGATGACCCGAGTCGGCTTCGGTGAGGGTCCGCCCGGTGAACGCGTGATAGCCGTTGACGTCGGGGCCGCCACCAGAGAAGTCGGAACCGATCACCTCGCCGCGGACGAGGATCGCTTCCTCAGCAGTCGAGGCGTCCACCTGCGTCGGCACGATGAGGCGTTCCTCGCTGGCTTCGATCCACTCGGTATGGTCGATCGAAGCCAAGACCTCGGAGAGCTCACCTTCGGGGGCATAGCTGCCTGTGGCCAGCTCGACCCGCACGTCGTACATGTTGAGGAGCTCGTAGCTGGCGTTGTAGGAGGTCCGTCGCCAGTTCGCGTTGCTGGTGAGGCCGGCGTAGGCGCCGGTGCCGATGGCGATGACGAGGGCGATGGACAGGACCTTTGCCCAGTTGGCACGGAGGTCGCGCCACGACCAGCGCAGGATGAGTGAGAGCGAGTTCACGGCACACCTCCTACCAGTGGAGATCGACGACGTCGGCCTTGCCGCCCCGCGGCGGGCCGTCGCTGACGACCCGGCCACTGCTCAGCTCGATCACGCGGTCGGCGATACGCGAGATCTCGCGGTTGTGCGTGACCACCAGCACGGCGCGTCCGTCGACGGCGTGGGCCTGCAGCAGCTCGAGAATCTGGATGCCGGTCTGGAAGTCGAGTTCACCGGTTGGTTCATCACACAGGAGCACGGGGTTGCTCGTGGCAAGCGCGCGAGCGATCGCCACCCGCTGCTGCTCGCCGCCCGACAGCTCGTGAGGGAAGCGGTCAGCCTTGTCGCCGAGCCCGACGCTGTCGAGCACGGCCTGGGGCTCGAGCGATGAGCCGGCGGCGTCGATGCCGAACTGCACGTTCTCCTCGGCCGTCAACGCCGGGAAGAGGTTGAACGCCTGGAAGATGAACGTCACCGACGTGCGGCGAAAGTCGAACAGCTCGCGCCGCGATGCCGTGGAGATGTCGACCCCGTTGACGCGAACCGTGCCGGTGGTAGCCGTGTCGAGCGCGCCGATGATGTTCAGCAGCGTCGTCTTCCCGCTGCCTGAGGGGCCGAGCACGACGACGAACTCCCCGGGGGCAACGAACAGCTCGACGTCCTGGAGGGCCGCCACGCTGACATCGCCGGTTCCGTAGCGCTTCGTCACATCCTTCAGTTCCACGATCATGATCGGGTCTCCTTCGTTGCCCGGTCCCGTTGCTCGGCGAGGAAGCGCTCGTGGAGCTTCGGGAACTCGCGGGCGTACCAGTGGTAGACGTCGTGAATCTCTTCGAGGTGGCTGCGGGCATGCGAACGGTCACCGAACTGCTCGAGGGCGATGCTCATCAGGTCCTCCACCGCCGTGAGCTGTTGGAGTCGCATCCGGATGATGTCGTACACCGCCCCGTCGCGGGGAGCGAAGTGGTCGCGGCGTTCGCCGGGCACCGGCACCCGCTCGATCATGCCGAGACTGGTGAGGAGCCGGGTCGCACTGCTGATCGATCCGGCACTGGCCGGCACTGCCGCCTGCAGCTCGGCGGCAGACATATAGGGAGCGTCGGTGACCAGAAGGATCGCCCAGACCCGTCCCGCCATCCGCGGCATGCCTCCGCTCGCAAAGAAGGCGCCCATCGCCTCGGCGAACCTGAACTCGAGTGTGGCCTCGGGCGCCATTGTGCTCTGCCTCTTCGGGTGGTTTCAGTAGTTTCAGAATCTACTGAAACCTGTGTCCCGTTTAGAGGCAAAGGTCCCGACCGAGCCCAGCAAACCCCCGATCCCCGCCTTCGGCGGCGGTACCGCGAATAGTCCCCCGCTTGCGGGGGAAGGTACCGCAGACGGAGCGAAGCGGAGTCTGGGGTAGGGAGTCGCCACTCCACCCCCTACCCCCGCCTCCGGCGTCGGTACCTTCCCCCACTTCGTGGGGGACTGTTTGCCCCCACCACCCCTTACCCCCGCCTGCGGTATCGGAACGGGTCCCCCGCCTCGCTGGGGGACTATTCCCGAAGAGTCCCCCAGCAAGCCGGGGTAGGCGGCAACGTGTTCCCTACCCTGCGGCGGTGTTGTTTCTCCCCATTCGTGGGCCGCGACTCGCCGAGCGGCTCGTCCGGCTCGTCGTGGGGCTCCTGCTCTTTGGTGCGGGCTCGGGCTTGATGCTGCAGTCCGACCTCGGGCTGTCGCCGTGGGATGTGCTCCATCAGGGCTTGGCGATTCAACTGGGGCTCACCGTCGGTGCGTGGACGGTGATCGTGGCCTTCGTCGTGCTGTTGCTGTGGTTGCCGCTGCGCGAGCGATACGGGCTGGGGACGCTGCTCAATGCGCTCATCATCGGGCCGGCGATCGACATGACGACGGCGATCGTTCCGCAGCCGGATGCCCTGCCGGCTCGGGCGATGTTGATGGTGGTGGGTGTCGTGATCGTCGCCATCGCCACCGGCCTGTACATCGGCGCCCACTTCGGACCGGGACCCCGCGACGGCCTCATGACGGGTATTTCGAAGCGCGGCCCATCGATCCGCCTCACTCGCGCAGTGATCGAACTCACCGTGCTCGTGCTCGGGTGGATGCTCGGTGGCACGGTGGGCGTGGGGACTGTGGTCTTTGCGGTCGCGATCGGACCGCTCGTGCAGGTCTTCCTTCCGATCTTCGAGGTCGATCTGCAGGATTGATTTGCGGTTGCCATCGGCGCTTTCCCGGAAGGCCCAACGGCTCTGGAAGGCTCCCGGGCTGCTCTGGCACGGTGAGGGATGGCTGATGTCCCCGCAACCCGCGGGAAGCCGAGAAGGAGCCAGTGATGACTGCCGCCGACGTTGGCGCCGAAGAGGCGTCGACCTCTGAAGTGCTGAATCCGAACCTCATTGCCCGCCATCAGTTCGAGATGACGCGGCCCTACATCCCCGCGATCAACGAATGTGCCGGCTTGGCCGAGTGGATCTTCCGCCCGCAGCGCGTGGTGGAGGTCGTGCTGCCGGTGCTCATGGATGACGGCACGGTGCGCACCTTCGTGGGATATCGCGTCCTGCATTCGAGCGTGCGCGGGCCGGGCAAGGGCGGAATTCGCTATCACCCCAACGCCGACCTCGATGAGGTGCGCGCCCTGGCGTACTGGATGACGCTCAAGTGTGCGCTCGTGGACATTCCGTTTGGCGGTGCCAAGGGTGGAGTCATGTGCGATCCGCACGCCCGCAGCGAGGCGGAGCTGGCCCGGATCACGCGCCGGTTCATCGCTGCGCTCGGCGACAACATCGGCCCGTACACCGACATCCCTGCCCCCGACGTTTACACCAACCAGCAGACGATGGCGTGGATCTACGACACGTACTCGATGATGCATCCCGGCGAGAACAACCTCCCCGTCGTCACGGGCAAGCCGCTCGAGCTCGGCGGTTCACCTGGACGGAATGCCGCAACGGCACAGGGCGCGGTTTTCGTGGCCGAGCATTTCATCGAGATGGGCGGGCTGCCCGACGTCACGGATCTCGCCCACACCGCGGTGGCGGTCCAAGGGTTCGGGAACGCCGGGTTTCACGCGGCCCGGCTCCTGGCGGCAGAGGGGGCGACGATCGTCGGTCTGAGCGATTCGAAGGGCGGCATTTACGACCCGGCCGGCCTCGATCCCCGCAGGGTGGCTGAGCACAAGACCGAGACCGGTTCCGTGGTTGGGTACCCGGGTGCGAAGCCGCTGGCGCCGAAGGAGGTGCTCGAGGTCCCTTGCGACATCCTCGTGCCCGCTGCGCTGGAGAACCAGATCACCGAAGAGAACGCGGCACGGATCGCAGCGCCGCTCATCGTCGAGGCTGCCAACGGCCCGGTGACACCGGGTGCCGATCGCATCCTGGCCGAAAAGGGCACCTACGTCCTTCCGGACATCCTCGCCAACGCCGGGGGTGTGATCGTCAGCTACTTCGAGTGGGTGCAGAACCTCGAGAACCGCAGTTGGGAGGAGCGTGACGTGCTCGACAAGCTGCGGAAGAAGATGCGGCGCGCCACCGAGCGAGTCCTGACGAAGCGCGTTGCGCTGAAAGATGCCCACGAGCACTATCAGCAGGAATGGCGGCGGAACCACGACAACGGTGAGCTTCCTTCGCCGGACCTGCGCACCGCCGCACACGTGCTGGCGGTCGGCGCCTGCGCAACCACTGCGATGCAGCGAGGCATCTGGCCGTGAGCCGGTAGCCGGAGACGCATCTCACAACGAAGTCGCATCCATAACGAAAGAGCCCGTCCGCAAGGGACGGGCTCTTTCGCTGTGGTAGGAAAAACCAGTATACCTGCAGTTCTGTCTCGTGCACCGATACACGTAAGCAAGCTTTTCGCGTCGAGGTTTCCACGCATCGGCTCAGCAGATCGAGCCGTCGTCCTCGATGAAGCAGGCGTCGGACTGGAAGGCGTTCCAGGCTGCCACATCCCGACGCAGCCGGTCGAGATACGCGGCGATGTCGCTGGGCTCGGTCAAGGTCAACTCGCCTTCGGTGACCAGGGGTTGAGCCAGCGTGTCGTCCTCGACTTCTCGATACGCGACGACCAGGTCCCGCAATGTTGCGACGATCGAGTCGGCGTCATCCGAATCACGAGGCCGGCGGACTTCGATCACGACTTGGCCCACGCGGTGACGAGGTCGTCGAGGATGTCGAGCGGCACCGGTCCGGAGCCGAGCACCGCGTCGTGGAAGCCTCTGATGTCGAAGCTGCCCGCCATCCGCTGCTCGGCCTCGCTCCGGAGCCGGTCGATCTCTCGCCGCCCGATCATGTAGCCGAGGGCTTGGCCGGGCCAGCCGATGTATCGGTCCACCTCGGCTTCGATGTTGTTGGGGGCCTGCGGCGTGTTTGCGACCATCCACTCGATGGCCTCGCGACGTGACCAACCGAGTGCGTGAATGCCGGTGTCGACGACGAGCCGCCCCGCTCGCCAAGAGTCAAATGACAGCATGCCGAGCCGAGTGGTGTCATCGGTGTAGAGGCCCATCTCGTCGGCGAGCCGCTCCGTGTACAGGCCCCAGCCCTCGACGTATGCGTTGACGATCGCGTGCTTGCGGAACTCGGGCATGCCGTCGAGCTCCTGAGCGATGGCGAGCTGCAGGTGGTGGCCAGGGATCGACTCATGGAACGCCAGCGCCTCGGATTCGAAGCGGGTGCGGGTCGTCGGTTCTGTCGTGTTGATGAAGAACTGCCCGGGACGGCTGCCGTCGGTCGCAGGGGGGAAGTAGTAGGCGAGCGGTGCCTCTTCGGCGCCAGGACCCGGGATCTCCGCCATGCGGCACTCCGCTCGGGGCAGCCGACCAAACCATTCCGGCATGGCTGCAGCGGCGCGATCGAGGGCGGATTGTGCCGCCGCCACGATCTCATCCCGAGAAGAGAAGCGCAGCGCCGGATCGTTGCGAAGACGGCTGAAGATCTCGTCGAGGTCGGTCGTGCCGAGGACCCGGCCGCCTAGCTCCCGGTATTCGTCGCCGAGCTGCTCGATGATGTCGAGTCCGATCCGGTGGATGTCGAGGGCCGGCATGTCGAGCGACGTGTGACGGCGAATGGCCTGCTCGTACACATCGGCCCCGTCAGGAAGCCAGGTGACGCCGCTGCGCTCGTCCGGGCGGGCGTTGCGTGCGACCTCTGTGGCCAGCGCCTCCCGGTAGTGCGCATAACCTGGCCGGATACTGCTGGTCACGGTCATTGCGAGCTCGTCGCGCCACGCGGCTTCCTGCTCGGGGGTGAAGCCTCCGGGCGCCGCCACGTTCAGGAAGGGGTCCTCGTCCATCGGCGAAGCCAGGTAGGCGTCGATCTGTGCGATCACCTTCTCGACGGCGATCTGTGGTGGCGTCCGGCCCGTCGCCAGGCCCTGCCGCAGCCGATGCACCGCTTGCTCGAAGAGGCGGCCCATCTTGGAGAACTTGGAGGTGACGGCGGCTGCGTGATCGGGTGTGGAAATGGGGAGCTGCCCGACGAGCTGAAGGAAATCGATGTGGATTCCCGTGGACGGGCTGACATCGAACTCGGCCAGCCGGGAACGCATCGGCGTCGCAAGCCCAGCCGCCTCGTGAAGGAGCACGCCACGGGTCACCTGCTCGTCGGAGGTCAGCGTGGCCGGATCGATGGCCTCGGTGCGGGCGAGGATGTCGTCGAGGCGCCCCATCTGTTCGTCCTCCGCCTGGCGGCTCACGTCCTCGAGTCGATCATCGAACCGGTGGTCGCCGATGAGCATCGCCGTCGTCGGCGCGATCGTCCCGAGCACGAACTCCCAGTACTCGTCGGCGAGCGCCTGTAGTGCAGTGTTCAAGGAGTCGACCCTAACCCTCCCGGCGGGTCGCAGGCAGCTCGCTGGCCGATTTGTCGATCAACGAGTGCGTTCCATGCCCCGGCGCTCCGCCGGCCGAGCGAACTACTGCTGCCTCTGGCGACGTGCCCTCGCTTCAGGAAGAGGACGAGGTGTTCTCCTCCCACGCTTCCCGACGATCGCCTCGGCGAGGGTCAAGAAGCCCGCACCCACTCGTCGACCATGCGCTCGAGCGTGGGGAGGGGGACGAGCCCCGAACCGAGCACCGTGTCGTGGAAGCCCTTGATGTCGAAGCGGTCACCCAACTCGGCGTGGGCGTGGTCTCGATACTTCGTGATCTCGAGGCGGCCGACCATGTAGGCGAGTGCCTGGCCCGGCATGCCGATGTAGCGGTCGACTTCTCCCTCGATCGACGTCATCGACATCGGTGAGTTGTCGGCGAAATAGTCGATGGCCTGCTGCCGCGTCCAGCCCATGGCATGGAGTCCCGTGTCGACCACGAGCCGGCCGGCTCGCATCGAGTCGGCGGAGAGCATGCCGATGCGCTCCATGGCGCCGCTGTACAGGCCCATCTCGTCGGCGAGCCGCTCCGTGTAGAGGCCCCATCCTTCGGCGTAAGCCGTCACCCTGGCGTGCTTGCGGAACTCGGGGACGTCTTCGAGCTCGCCCGAGATCGCCAGCTGCAGGTGGTGGCCCGGGATGCCTTCGTGATACGCCATGGACTCGATCTCGAAGCGGTGCCACCGCGTCGGATCGGCCGTGTTGATGAAGAACGTGCCAGGGCGGGAGCCGTCGGTGGCCGGCGGGAAGTAATAGGCAGTGGGGCCGTGCGGTGTTTCCTGCACGACGCAATCGGCTTGGGGCAGCCGGCCGAACCAGTCGCCCATGGCCGCCTTTGCTTTCGCCATCGCCATCTCCGAGGCGGTGACGATGGAGGGGCCGTCTTCGAAGCGCAGCGCCGGGTCGTTGCGCAGCGTGTTGTAGATCTCGGTCAGGTCGGTGGTGCCGAGCACTTCGCCGCCGAGCGTGCGGTACTCGTCGTCGAGCTTGGCGATCTGACTCAGACCGATCTCGTGGATCTCCTCGGCAGACAGATCGATGGAGGTGTGGCGGCGGATCGCCCGGCGGTAGAGCTCCTCGCCGTCGGCGAGGAAGCACACCCCCGGCTGATCGGACGACCGGGCCGCCGGGGCGACCTCCTCGGCAACGACGCGGCGGAACTCCTCCCAGGCCGGTCGAATCTCCGACGCGATGACGTCGGCGATCTCCGCTCGCCAATCCGCTGCGTCGGCCTCGCTGAACGCCTCCGGCGTGCGCAGCCCGAGATACGGGTCTTCCTCGGCGGGCGAAGCCAGGTACTCGTCGATCTGCTCGACGGTCTTGTCGGCGTGATAGCGAATCGGAAGCCGTCCGTTGGCAACGCCTTCCTGGAACCGCACCGCCGATTGACGGATGGAGCGCGCCATCGCCGTGAACTTCGCCGGCATCGCCAGCGCATGCTCGGGCTCGGTGAGGGGCAGCATCGGCACGATGACGGGCAGCGTCGTCTGCAGGCCGATCGTGTGGTTGACGGCGAGCTCGGCCTGCCGGGTCTCCTGCATGTCGGCCGACGTGCCGGCTTCGAAGATGAGGACGTCGCGGGAGATGCGCTCGTCCGGTGTGAGGCCGGCCGGGTCGATCGTCTCGGCCTCCGCTGCGAACTCGCGAAGCCGTCCGATGACCGCATCCTCGGCTTGGCGCGACATGTCTTCGAACCGGTCGTCGTAGCGATGGTCGCCGAGCATCAACGCCTGGGTCGGCTGCCGCTCCAAGGTGTAGTCCCAATACTGCTCACCCAGTTGCCGCAGTTGCTCGTTCATGCTCGCTCCTTCGGTCAGCGGTTGCCACAGGCTAGCCAACGGTCGTTTAGGCCCTGTTCCGGTAAGGAGGCATCGCTAGGGTGGCAAATAGAGGGTGGCTCGGCTATGCCGTTCCGCATGTCGCCTTGCTGGGAGAGACCGCGATGACGAGAGCCAAAGCTCTTGTGCTGCTTGGGATCATCTTTGCCCTGATCATTGCCGCGTGCGACGACTCGGGCGATACCGCGCAGGCGGGCGACAAGCCGCCGATCAAGATCGGCTTGATCACTGATCTGAGTGGCCGCTTCGTGAGCTTTGGCCGGGACATCGATGCTGCGACGCAGCTTGCGGTCGAGCAAATCAACGCCAACGGGGGCGTCAACGGCTCCGAACTCGTCATCGTTACTTCCGACACGGCCGGTGAGCCCGATCAGGCGGTCGTTGGTTTTCGCACGCTGGTGAATGATGGAGTGGTTGCGGTCAGCGGCCCGATCTCCTCCGGGGAGGCCGAAGTGCTTTTCGCACAGGCTCCTGATCTGATGGTGCCGATCATGACCGGCACGGCCAACAAGGAGGGCATCACCGCAGTGGGCGACGGCTGGGCGTTTCGCAACACTGCGACCAACACTGCGCTGTACGCCGAAGGCATGCCGGCTTGGGCTGAGGAATACGGCATCAGGACTGCGGTTCTCGTGTTCGACGAGGAAGAGCCAGTCACGGCGGCAGCCGCCAGATTCGCCATTCCGCCTGTCGCCGAGGCCGAGGGAATCGAGATCGTGAACCTCGATTCGCCGGTCACCTTCGCACGGGGGCAAACCAACTTCGCCACCACGGTGCAGCGGATCAGGGAACAGGAAGCCGACGGCCTCATCATCATGTCCGGTCCGGCCGAAGCGGGGCTCCTCGCCCGCGAGCTCTCGCGCCAGGGCGAGGTCCGCGAGATCCTCGGCCATCCTGCACAGGCGAGCGATACGTTCTTTGCTCAGGGCGGGGATGACATCAACCATTGGGTGCTGCCGTCGATCCTCGATCCAGAGCCGGGCGACGAGGCGACTCGAGCGTTCCTCGCTGCAATGGAAGAGGTCGGCGACGACGAACCGGTTCCCGAGGCGGCCAACTACTTCGACAACATCCAGCTGTTCGCATCGGTGATGAGGGACGCCGGCATCGACGGCAATACCAGCCTCGATGAAGCGCGGCGTCTGCTGCGCGAAGGTCTGCTGTCTGTTTCGGGATTCCAGGGTGTCGCCGGCACCATCTCGTTCGATGAGAGCGGCGATGCAATGAAGACGGTGTACGTGAACGTCGTCATCGCCGGGGACCTGCAGCCACTTGGGTGAGGACGCCCGGCCATGACCCAGGTCGTCATCAACGGCTTGCTCGTCGGAGCGAGCTATGCACTGCTCGCCATCGGCTACACACTCGTGTTCGGGGTGATGCGGCTGCTCACCTTGGCGCACGGCCAGGTCTTCATGGCGTCGGGCGCGATCGCGCTGATCGCAGCCAATGCGTACGGGCTGCCCCTCGTGGTTGCGGGTCTCCTCGCCGTCACCATCGGCGCCCTGCTGAGCGCACTCACTGACGTCGTCAGCTTTCGACCGGTGGGATACTCCCGGCCGATCGCAGCCGCCGTCTCGACGATCGGCTTCGCCATCGTCATCGAGCGAGGCATCATCGCGATCCGTGGCGACGAGACCGCCGTCCCCTTCCTCTTCGAGGTCAACACCGACTTCCGCGTCGGCTCGGTGCAGGTCTCACTCGTCGAGGTCGCAACGTTCGTGCTTGCGCTGGTCGTCATGGTGCTGACGTCTCGGTTCTTGCAACGTTCCCGATGGGGCATCGCCATGCGTGCGTTCTCTCGCGACCCCGAGGCGGTGGCGCTCCTTGGTGTCCCCGTTCGCCGCCTCGCCGTTCGCACCCTGGCGGTGGCCGGCGGGTTGGCCGGGCTGAGTGCCTTCTTGTGGGTGGCTCGGAACCGGTCGGTTGCTCCATCGGACGGTTTTGCGGTCGGACTGATCGCGCTCGCGGTGATGACCATCGGCGGGATCGGAAGCATGCGAGGTGCGGTGATCGCCGGACTCACACTCGGGGTCGTGGTCAACGTCCTCGACTACCAGGGGCTGCGCGGGTGGCAAGCCGCGGTTCCGTGGATGCTGTTGCTCGTGGTTTTGCTGCTGCGGCCTCAGGGCCTCTTCGGGGAGGCCGATGCCTGATGGGTGCGTTTGCGACCGTCGACTTCTGGGGACTGCTCGGCATCAGCATCGTTGCCGCAATCGGGATGAATCTCGTCTACATCACGGGCCAGCTGAATCTCGGGCAAGCGGCGTTCTATGCCATCGGCGCCTACACCGCGGCATGGATCGACACGGAGTTGGGCTGGCCGCTGCCGGCGCTGCTGCTCGCTGCGGCGGTCGTCGCAGGCATCGGGGCGATGCCGATCGCATGGGGCGCCAGCCGCTTGGCCGGGATCTATCTCATCATGGGCACGCTCGCTGCCGGCCAACTCGTTCAAGTTGCTTTTGGCAACGCAGAGGAGCTCGGGGGACGCCAGGGCTATCGGATCGAGTCGCAGATCGCTTTGCCGGAGGTCGCTGCGAGCGTCGGTGTCGTCTTGATCCTGGCAACGCTCCTCATGACGAGTCGCTTCGGTCTTCGCATGCGTGCGCTGTTCGACGACTCGGATGCCGCGGCCGTTGCCGGCGTGGCCGTTCGCCGCGTGAAGATCTTCTCGGTCGTCGTGAGCGCCAGCGTCGTCGGTATCGCCGGCGGCATGTGGGCGCTCTGGATCGGCAAGATCGAGCCGCGCGAGTTCGGCGTGTTTCTCTCGTTCGACATCGCGCTGTATTCCCTCATCGGGGGTGTGCACAGCCTCATCGGAGCCGTCGCCGGGGCAGTGGTCGTCGAGGTCCTCACGGGCAACGTGATCCGCGATGTCGTCGGTCCGTGGGCGTTCGTCATCTACGGGGCGCTCGTGATGGTGTTGATCGCCGTGCTGCCCGAGGGCCTCGTTTCTCGCTCCTTCGCCCTGCGCCTGACGGCTCCGTTGCGCAAGCTACGTCGCCGCCGAGTTGAATCCGGAGTGCTTTCCCACGCTCGGGTCGAGCCGGCCGGCGAAACGGTTCTCACGGTTCGCCACGTGGGCCATCGGTACGACGGCGTCGTTGCGCTGGACGATGTATCGCTCGAGGTGCGCGGCGGCGAGGTCCTGGCGCTCATCGGGGCCAACGGTGCCGGCAAGTCGACGCTCATCGACGTGATCAGCGGCCGCGTTCCGAACGAGGCGGGGGCGGTGACCTTGCTGGGAACCCGCATCGACGGGATGCCGGCACATCGACGCAAGGCCATGGGTGTCGGCCGAACATTCCAGGACGTGCGAACGTTTGCGCACCTGACCGTCGAGGAGAGCCTGCGCCTCTCGGCGGCGGACGGGGCTCGGAGCAACGCGACCGTGGAGGCGATGCTCGATCGTGTGGCGCTGGGCCGGCGGCGCGACGATCTGCCCGAAGCCTTGACAGTGGCAGAGCGCCGGCGGCTCGACATCGCTCGTGCGGCCATCGCCATGCCGTCCGTGCTGCTGCTCGATGAACCGTCGGTCGGCATGGTGGAGCAGGAACGCATCGAGATCGCTGAGCTGATCGGCTCGCTTCGCGACGAGGGCATGGCGGTCGTCGTTGTCGATCACAACCTCGACTTGGCGCTGGGACTCGCCGACCGCGTCGGTGTGCTCGACTTCGGCGTGCTGATTGCCCTGGGCAGTCCCGATGCGGTCCTCGCCGACGAGCGGGTCAGGGCCGCCTACCTCGGACACGCAGATCCTCTGGACGGCGTCGGCTCATGACGGCGCTCGAGGCGAGGGATCTGGAAGTGCGGTACGGCAAGCTCAACGCCGTTACGTCCGTCTCGTTCACGGTCGAGCCCGGCTCGGCACTTGCGATCCTCGGGCGCAACGGAGCCGGAAAGTCCAGCTTGCTGGCAGCCCTCGCCGGGCTCGTACGTCCGTCGCGGGGCCAGGTGCTCGTCGACGGTGTGGACGTGACGCCTTTCGCCGCGGACCGCCGCGCACGATCCGGGTTGACGCTCGTGCCGGAAGGCCGCCGCATCTTCCGGGCGCTGACGGTAGAGGAGAACCTGCGGCTCGGCGGTTTCTGGAGCGAGCCGGACCGTCTCGTTGCCGACGTCGGCCGGGTGACCCGGCTCTTCCCCGTCCTGGCGGAGAAGATGGCATCGCCTGCCGGCCACATGTCAGGGGGTGAGCAGCAGATGCTCGCGATCGGGCGGGCGCTGATGTCGCGGCCGCGGGTGCTGCTTCTCGACGAGCCCTCGCTCGGGCTGGCGCCGCGAGCGGTCGCTGATGTCTACGCGCAACTCGCGGTTCTCCGCGAGGAAGGCTTGACGATCGTCGTGGTGGAGCAGCAGGTGAGGCGCGCTCTCGGGTTTGCAGCGGACGCCATGGTGCTGCACGAGGGAAGCGTCGCCGCCCATGAGGAGCCCGGGGTGTTGCTCGACGACCCGCGCCTGCTCAACGCGTACATGGGCGGCAGCAGGCCGACCTAGAAGGGGGCTGAGAAGGTCCCTGAATCGGTTCGACAGATCCCGTCGCACACATTGCACCTCCGATGCATTCTCAGGCGCGAACCGGCGGAACCCTTTCTTCAGCACCCTCCTGAGACGTCACTCGTCGCCCAGCGCTCCAATGGCGAGACGCAGCGCGTCACCCACGTCGACGTCGGGGTCCGTCTCGGCGCCTGCGTCGAGGCGATCGGCCATTTCCCGATTTTCGGCTACGTGGTGTGTCGCAAGCTGCAGCCCGCTGCGAATGCCTGCGCTGTCTCCGATGCTGCCGAGGGCCTCGAGCGCGCTCCGCATCAGGTCCCGATTCGGCCGCCCCTCGGCGAGATGGATTGCAGCATCTTCGAGGTCGCTCAGCGCAACGGCACGGCGGTCGCCGATCGTGGCAGCCGCCTCACGAGCCGCACTCACGAGGTCGGCCGCCTCGTCCAGCGCGGTTCGCTCCCTGGCCAGCGCCGCCAGTTGCACCAGGGCATAGGGGCGGGCTCGCTGATCGCCCGCCGCCTCGAAGGTCTCCAGCGCACGACGCATCGTCGTCTCGGCGAGCTCAGCGTTGCCGGCGTCGCGTTCGACGACCCCGAGGAACATCTCGCTCCAGCCCACACCCCGTGGATAGTGGTTCTCACGATGGAGGGATGCCGCCTCTTCGAGCGTGGCTCGCGCATGGGCGATCTGCCTGCGCCTGCGCGCCAGCTCACCGATATGGGTGGTGACCCACGCCACCTCTCCGGTTCTGCCGATCGCCGTGGCCAGATCGAGCGCTCTACCGAGCAGTTCCTCGGCCTCGGCGTGGTGCCCGCGGAGGTAGGCGATCTCTCCCGCGAAACGAAGGGTGATCTCGTAGTCGGCGTTGTGTCCGATCTCCTCATTGAGATCCATGCTGCTGCGGAAGTGACGGCGCGCTTCGCTGAGATCTCCATGGTCCTTGGCGACGACGCCGAGTGCCGCCTCCGTCCGCGCCGCAAGCGTCGTATCTCCGATGTCTTCCGCCACCGACAGGGCCAGCTCGAGGTTGGCGTTCGCCACTTGAAGCTCGCCACGCACGTCGGCGAGGATGCCGGCGCCCATCGCCACGGTGCCGAGCAGGAGGTCCCGTTGGGTGCCGAGGACCTCGAGGACGCGCTCCATCTTGAGGTGCCCTTCGAGGATGTGCCCGCCCCAGTACCAGAACCACCGCAATGCGATCGCCAAGCGGCCTGCCAGTTCCCGTTGCCCGGACGCCACCGCCCAGTCGACCGCTGCGGCGAGGTTGTCGCGCTCGGTCTCCAACTGGTCGCGTGCGTGCTGTTCGTCCGGTCCCTGCAACTCCTCGGCCATGTGCTCTGCCAGCTCGAGGTAGTAGCGAGCGTGTCGCTCGGCGTATCGATCGAGCTCTCTAGCGGCCTGCAGCTTCTCGGTGCCGAACTGGCGCAAGGTCGTGAGCATCTGAAATCGAGCCCGGCCGTCGGCGCCCTCGCCGGGAATGACCAGCGACTTGGCCACGAGTTCGAGAACGTCGTCGAAGATCGTTTCGTTCGCTTGGTCACCGGCGATGGAGGTGGCGGCGTGCATCGTGAAGCCACCCCGCAGCACCGAGAGTCGCACGAATGTCTCTTGCTGCTCAGGCGTCAGCAGGCGGTAGCTCCACGCGATCGCCGCTTCGAGGGTCTTGTGTCTTGGCTCAACCGTCCGGCTACGCGACGCAAGCACCTGCAAATGCTGTTCGACCTCCTCCTGGATCTCACGGGGGGTGAGTGCGCTGGCCCTTGCGGCGGCGAGTTCGATGGCCAGCGGGATGCCGTCGACGTAGTCGCACAGCTTGGCGACGTCGTGTGCGTTGTCAGCGGTCAAGCGGAACGAGGTGTTGGCTCGAGTGGCGCGGTCCACGAAGAGCGACACGGAAGCAATCTCGCCGAGTTCGTCAACCGGCAGGTCGTAGTCGATCGGCACGGCCAAACCAGGGACGCGGTAGTTCACCTCGCCGCCGATTCCGAGCGGCTCGCGGCTGGTGGCGAGGATCGTCACACCGGGACACGACTCGTGGATCACCGCAACCACCGCAGCGGCGGCTTCGATGACGTGCTCGCAGTTGTCGATGGTCAGCAGCGCCGTGTGCTCCTTCAGTCCGTTGACGATGACATCGATCATCTCTTCGCTGGGGCGCTCTTCGATGCCGAGCGCATCGGCTACGGCCTTCACCACGAGTTCGTCCTCGTCGAGGGGTTCGAGGCGTGCCACGTGAACGCCGTCGGGATAGTCGGAGACCGACGTCCGAGCCACCTCCAGCGCCAGCCGGGTCTTCCCCGTGCCCCCGACGCCGGTCAACGTCACGAGGCGGGACTTCCTGAGGAGATCGAGGACCGTCGCCAGCTCCTGCTCACGCCCAATGAACGTGTCCCGCGCAATGGGGAGGTCCGCTGCAGGGAGCGCCCCGGTCCGGAGCGGCCGGTCGACTCTTCGCAGGTGGGGATGGCGTAGCTGGAACACGTGCTCGGGCCGGTGCAGCGAGCGCAGGTGGTGGATTCCGTGGTCCTCGAGGCTCGCACCCTTGGGCAACTCGTCGTTGACCAGCTCTTCGGTTGCGTTCGAGAGCAGGATCTGACCGCCGTTGGCCAGTTCGAGCAGCCGTGCCGTCCGGTTCAGGGTCTGGCCGAAGTAGTTGTCGGCGCGGCGCTGCGGAGCTCCGGTGTGGATGGCCATGCGGACCTCGAGGTCGCCGACGGCGTCCCAGGACTCGTCCCGCAACCGGCGCTGCGCTTCGGCTGCGGCGTCGACCGCCGCCATCGGGGAGGCGAAGGCGATCGACATGCCGTCGCCCGACTCTGCGAAGACGTCCCCGTCGTGCGCGTCGGCCACCGACCGGAGAATCTCGTCGTGCCGAGCGAGCGCCTCCTTCATGCTTTCGGTGTGTTCCTCCCATTTGACGGAGCTGTCCTCGATGTCGGTGAAGAGAAAGGTGATCGTGGCCTCGCCGGCACCGGTGCTTGCTTGTTTGGCCGGGCGACGATGACTTGCGCCGATGAGCGGTTCCAGGTTGTCGGCGAGGTGATCGATGTCGAGGTTCATGCGATCGGATTTGATCACCTTGCCGTGCTGCTCGGCGAGGAAGCGGAGCTCCTGGGGCAAGTCATCGGCCTTGAGTCCAGTGGTGCCTCCCATGAAGACGGGGATGACCGGGATCTGGCGCTCGGCAGCCGCGAGGAGCTCGGTGCGAACCCAGTCGTCGCTCTTCTCCAGCCGAAGGCGTCCATCCTCGTCCGTGATGTTCAACCAGTTGGGGCCGACCACTGCGAGAACCACGCCGGCTGCGTCGAGCGTCGCTTCGATGTGCTCGCGGAAGTTGGCGCCGAAGGCGATGTCCTCGGTGTCGAAGAAGACCCGATCGTCACCGAATCGCCCCTCCAAGCGGTTGTGGAGCGCAGTTGCGAGATCCTCGACGTCGTCGTGCCGATAGCTGATGAATATGACCGCCAACGGGACCCTCCACGGAATGCGCAGTCCTCGCTCTGAAGGGTACCGAGCGTTGTGCTGCGGTGCGTGAGCGAGCCACCGCCGGGGATCAGGTCGGGCAGCCCTCCTCCTGGGGGAGCAGCGGTCGGACCGTGAGCCGGTACGTCTCGCCGCCGTCCTCGAAGAACGTCATCGAGTTCGCCCCGAGGAAGACGGGGCCCGCCTCAGCGGCTTCCTCGCCGACGAGGACCGCACATTGCAGCTCGCCGAACCCGGTGACGGGGATGTCGGCGGCGGGAGTTGCGAGCGGCCACGGTTGGACGGTGGCCAGTTCGTCGTTTTCCACGCCGAAGCTCGGCGTCACGATCACCTGGTAGCGATCCGACTCCCATGCGGTCGACGCTTCAGTGACGGAGAGATCGATCAGCATGTCATAGAGCTCGGCGAATGGTGCGATGGCAGGGTCCTGGTCCGGGCTGATGCCGAGGGCGTAGACGGCGGCGCGGTGCAGGCTGTTGTCGACATATCGGAAGACCGTGTCGGGCGCATCCGCAACGCCCTCGTCCGCGATGAGCCGCTCGTCGGTCATGCCGGGGAGGCCGGTGGCTTCGATCGCTGCTCGCAGGTCCGCCATCTGCCGGGTGTCCAGCTCGACCATGCGATACGGAACGAACATCGGTCCGGGGAAGATCTCGGGGACGGGCCCGGGATACAGCAGCTTGCCGTCCGCATAGAGCGTGAACTGCGGTTGCGGGTTGTACACGTTCTCGATGGGTGCGAAGCCGCCTTCGAATCGCACCTCGAGCACGAGAGCGTAGGTATCGACCGTCTCGGGTGCGGTCGTCGGCGTGGTGGTGCCGGCGCCACCGTCATCCCCGCCGCCGCAAGCGGCAACGAACAGGGCGAGTGCGCCGATCAAGATGGTGATCCGTTTCATGCCCCTCTGACGCTACGCCATCAAACCCGGGTTCCCGGCCTCAACCCCCCTTCAACGAAGTGGTGCGCAGCAGATAGTCCCCCGCTTGCGGGGGAAGGTACCGCCGCCGCAGGGGGGGGTAGGGGGTCATCTCCAGCGCCGCCAACCGACAGATCCGCTCACCCGCTCGATCGACGCACTCGCACATCGCGCGAGAACCACACCAGGCCGCTCCCGCTGACCAGGACGGCGAGTGTCACAATCGCCAGCAACCGGCCATCGATGCCGGTGCGGGGGAGCACGGCGTCATCGTCGGATGGCACCGGCGCCGACGTGGCAACGCCGGCCAGGGCCGCATCGATGTCCGGGTACGTCCCACCCAGCTCGACTGCGATCAGGTCGCCGGTGAGCGAGAGGAAGTCTCCGGCGACCGGATGATCGTTCCAGCATTCCTCGTGGTAGCCGTCTTGGTAGAAGCACACGATGAAGTCGCCGGCGTACAGCCCGCCGAAGCGGTATGTGCCGTCGGCGGCCGTGGTGGCCCCGTGACCGAAGTCCCGCCGCTCGCCGTCAGCCGTCACTTCGATCACGCTGATGAGCGTATGAGCGAGCGGTCCCCCGGAGGTCGCATCGGTCACCACCCCCTCGATCACTCCGCCTACGGTCAGGCTCCATTCAACGACGGTCGTCTCGCCCGGGTTCACGGTGACGTCGAGGAAGGAGCGGGCGTAGTCCGTGCCGGGCCACACCTGTGTGTTCCCGGAGACGAGTTGGTAGTTGCCCGGCGTGATGCCCTGGATGTTGAAGAAGCCGGAAGCGTCCGTCGAGGCCGAACCCCCACCCAACTCCCCCGTGAGATCGACGAACGCCTCGGGGATGGGGTCACCGGTGACCGCGTCCGTCAGGGTGCCCTGGATGGCGCCGACGCCGCTGCTGATCGTCACCGACGATCGGCCGGATACGACGTGTTCGGTGCCGGCCTCCGTCTCGAGAGTCAACGTGACCGTGTCCACCACCTCGCCGGGGTCGCCGGAGATCGGCGCCGTGTACTGACACACCCACATCCATGGTGCGTGCGATTCCCCAACCAGGTGCGTCGCCGGAGTGATGCAGGTGGTCGAGGTCAGGAGCGGATTGGAGGGGTCGGCCAGATCGCCGTACCGATCGCTCTGGAGTGATGCGATCGTGACGTTCGTATCGGGAAGCACGTCCAGACCCACCGTGTGGAGGACCGGCCCTCCGGTAGGGGTGAGCGACGAGGGTGTCGTCACTATGTCGAGGAGCAGAGTGTCGATGTCCTGTGCAGATGCGGACCCGACGAGCCCTGATGACAGGCCCAACACCATGATTGCAACGATTGCCGTTCGCATCGCAGCCCCCCTTTCACGAGTGCTGATACGCGCGACTCAACGCTCATCAGCTGGCCGCGCATAGAGCCACAGGTCATGCCGGATCGGCAGGTGCGGATCGACTCGGCGAGCCTTTGGAAGGGACTTCGGAGCGGCGCCGGCGTACCTCGTCCAGTCACGCCCTGAGCGGAATCTTTCCTACCTGTTTACGGACCATTGTCCGACGAGAAGCGTACGTTTCTTGGTATGACGATCGATGTTGCTCCAGGTCTCGGCCGCATGGTCGGCCAGCGCTTCGCTGTCCGGGATCTGTTGCGCCGGATTGCGGTCCAGGGTGTTGCGGGTGTCGTCGCCGGGGTACTCGTCGCAGGGATCGGTGGACGGATTCTCATGCGTCTGAGTGCGGCGGCGGCGGGTTCCGAGATGGTGGGTCGCATCACCGAGAACGGCAACCGTATCGGCACGCTTTCGCTGGACGGAACGATCCAGCTGATCATTTTCGGTGGAGCGCTGTTCGGAGCGGTGGCTGCCGCCTTGTTGGTGCTTCTGCGGCCGTGGCTGGCCTGGGCCGGTCGATGGCAAGGCCCCGTTGCCGGCTTGGCGCTGCTGGGGATCGCAGGCGCCACCGTGATCACCTCACACAACGTCGACTTCTCGATTCTCGATCCGGCATGGCTCAATGTTGGGATGTTCGTGGTGCTCGTCGTGGGATATGGATGGGCAGCGACGGCGTTGGCCGACTGGTGGATGCGCCGCGACATCACCTCCGGCCCCATGCTGCTGCACGTGGCGCTGATCGTCCTGGGCATTCCGTTCCTCTCTGGCATGTTTGCGCTGCTGCTGTCGGAGGAAGCCTGTGGGTGCGAGTCGATGCCGGGTGTCGCCGTTGTACTGATGTTGACGGGTGTCGCAACGGTGGCGATGTGGGTAGCCCAGATGACGGATCACGCCGGCACGGTCCGGGTCCTGCGCCCCATCGGAATCGGCCTGACCACCGTGGCGTTCGCACTCGGGACGGCGCAGCTCGTGAGCGAGATCGCAACCATCATCTGAGTTTCCGTCTGCGGCTGGTCGCTGTACCCTTACGTCTTCGCACCCGATCCCCATCGGTTGCGTGCGCCCGTAGCTCAATTGGATAGAGCGTCTGACTACGGATCAGAAGGTTGGGGGTTCGAGTCCCTCCGGGCGTGCTGACGAAACCCCTGCGTATGTGGGGGTTTCGGTCATTTCCCACCGATGTCGATGCCCCGTGTTTGGTCTCTGGGCCGCGGCTGGGCCGCGAGGTTTCGAGCCCGGATGTCCTCGAGCCGTCCGACGAGTGCCTCGATGTCGGAGGGGAAGAGGTGGGTGTAGCGGTCCATGGTGACCGCGATGGACGAGTGACCGAGGTGGGCTTGGACGGCTTTGGGGTTGGCGTCGGCGGCGATGAGCAGGCTGGCGCAGGTGTGCCGGAGATCGTGTATCCGGAGGCCTTCGGGGAGTTCGGCCCGCTCGACTGCGGTGTACCAGACCTGGCGTCGGAAGTTGCTGTGGCGCAGCGGAGCGCCTTGCGGTGAGGTGAAGCCGAGCGCCTCGGGGTCATCGGGAACATACCGAGTGAGGTGGTCTTCGAGGAGGTTGCGGAGGAACCCTGGGATCCCGACGATGCGACTGCGGTG
>DATHZQ010000104.1:0-10646 GCA_035458525.1 Acidimicrobiia bacterium | reverse complement strand
GGCGTCGGCCGGGAGCGAAACGTGGACCCTCTACGTGCACGGCTGGCAGACCGTTGACGCCAGCGCCGACTACACGCTCTATGCGTGGATCGTGTCGGCGACCCCTGGCGGCAACATGACGGTCGACAGCGCCCCGGCGTCGGCGACGCTCGGCGCGACCGAGACCGTCGACGTCAGCTGGACCGGTGCGGCGGCAGGCGAATGGCACCTCGGTGCCGTGTCGCACGCCGACGGCGCCGGCCTCATCGGCCTCACGCTGATCGAGGTGGACAACCGCTAGTCGACACCTCCGAACGAGACACGAAGGGGCGCCCTCCGGGGCGCCCCTTCTGCGTCTTCCGTTGTAGCCGGGGCACACTCTTGGACGGCTCCACCTCCACGGGCCCTACGACCACACCACTCACGACAACAAGTTCGGCGTTGGCCCGGGCGTGGCGCCCGAAGCCACGCTCTACGCGCTCAAGGTCTTTGGATGCGATGGCTCGACAGATGTCACCGTCGATGCGATCAACTGGGCCGTCGCCAACGATTTCGATGTCATCAACATGAGCCTTGGCTCACCCTATGGGCGTCCCAGCGATCAGTCGGCCGTGGCGTCGACCAACGCCCTTCCGGCAGGAGTCGTCGTCGTGACCTCGTCCGGTAACAGCGGACCGAGCCCGTACATCACCGGGTCACCGGGCGTTGGCGCCGGCACGATCTCGACTGCCGCCCTCGACACGATCGCCGAAACCCCCATGTCACCTACATCGCCCCCGGCGACACCATCGACATGCAGAACTCGAACGGATCCGACGACCTTCCCGTGACCGCCGAGGTCCACGCCTCGAGGACGATCCGGCGACGGGCGATGTCGACGAGTCGCTCGGGTGCAATCCCACGGACTACCCCGCCGAGGTGGCGGGCAAGATCGTCATCACGTTCCGGGCGCTATGTGCCCGGAACGGCCGGGCCATCAATGGCCAGGCCGCCGGAGCAGCCGCAGTCGTGATGATCACGAACTCGGACGGCTTCCCACCGTTCGAGGGCACAATCTCCGGAGTCACGATCCCGTTCCTCGGCGCGCTGATCGCCGACACAGATCGGATCGTCGCAACGGATGGTGAGACCGTGACGATCGAGGAGTCAGGCGGCCTGCCGAATCCGACGTATCTCAACTTCGCCGGCTTCTCCTCCGGAGGTCCGGCGAGCGGGGACTCGTCGGCGAAGCCGGACATCATCGCGCCGGGCGTGAGCATCGTCTCCGCGTTCTTCGGAACCGGTGTCCAAGGCGTCACCTCGAGCGGCACGTCGCTGGCGTCGCCGCACGTGGCAGGTCTGGCCGGGCTGGTGCGTCAGGCGCATCCCAGCTGGTCCGCCGAAGCGGTGAAGGCGGCGATCGTCAACACGGCTGATCCGAGCCTGATGATCGACTACCTGACGACCCGCGCCGGTGCCGGTGTTGCGGTACCCGCCGACGCTGTCGCCACGAACGTCCTCGCTTTCGGCGATCCGTACACGTCGAGCCTTTCGCTCGGTTTCGACGAGAGCACGGGCGTGATGGAGGCGACGAAGACGGCGACGCTCACAACCTGGGCTCGAGCGCGGCCCGCTACGACGTGTCGGTCGAATGGAACACCGATGCAGGCGGCGCCGCATCGGCTGCCCCCTCGACGAACGCATTACGCGTGCGACCGAACGGCCGGTCCTCGGTCGACCTGAGCCTCACCATGGACGGTGGCAACGTCCCTGCGGGCTTCGTGACTGCGTCGGGTGCGGTGGTCTTCGACTCGCCGTCGGGCTCCAGCCCGTCGCTCCGAGTGCCCTTCGTTGCGGTGGTCCGGGGCAACTCGGCGATGTCGACCACACCGAGGTCGGCCAACGTGGTCGGCGCGGGTCCGGTGGCGTTGACGACCACCAATGCCGCCGGTGCGTCAGGGACCGTGGACTCCTATGCGTGTTCGCTGTCCGACCCGCGTGACGCCACGTTCACCGACGTGAACGCCGTTGGCGTACAGGCGTTCCCGGACTCGGATCTCGGCGTGTTCGCCATCAGCACGAACACCAGGAACGCCAACCCCTCGGTCAACGAGTGGGACGTTCTGGTCGATACCAAGGGGGACGGCGTTGCCGATTACAACGTGATCGGGTTCGACGGGAGCTTGTTTGCGAGTGCCTTCAACGGCACGTTGTTGTCCTCCATTTTCGATGCGGCGACGGGCGACCTGGTCGACCTGTGGTTCGCCGGCGGGGGCCTCGACAGCAGCGTGGTGTTGCTGCCCTTCACGTTGTCGACGGTCGGCGTCGACTCGTCCAATCCGGAGTTCTCATCTCGGGCGTGTTCTCCCGGGAAGGTGCTCCCGATGACATCGTGCATGGAGTCGGCTATTTCAACGCCTTCGATCAGCCGATCGAGACGGGTGCGTTTGCCGCGCTTGACGCAGGTGGGTCTGCCGCCTGGACCGCAGCTATCGACCCCACGTCACTCCGATCGACACCGGTGCGAGGCTCGATGCTCTGTACGCCGAGAACGCCAACGGAGCGCAAGCTCAGCTCATTCGAGTGAGCGTCCGGCGCGCGAGGTAGCGACCAATTGCGAAGGGGCGCCCTCCGGGGCGCCCCTCTCCCCTATCTCACCGACAGGGAGAGATCGCGAAAAATCTCCCACCCACGGACGTTCGCGACGCGTAGCTTCGAGCGAAGAGAGCGCGGCTCGCCTGCCGATTGACCAAGAGGTCGGGTCGGCCGGTACACCGCCACATCAGAACGCAGCTGATCCGCCTGAGCGTGCGCGTAGCGACAGAGACGCGAGTTCACCGGAGCAGCCCGACCCAGGAGGAGCGCCTGTGCACGGGCGCTCCTTCAATTTCATGTTCGATTCCAGGTCGGCGTCGCTCAGGCGAGCACCGGGCGACGGCTGGTGTCTCGAGAGCGAGTCCGCAGGCCGAAGCGAGCTACCTGATGCCCATTGACATCTGCGTGAGCCGCTCGACGCGCTCGGGGATCGGTGGGTGCGTGCTGAACATCTTGCCGAACCCGCCGCCGCGGCGGGGGTCACGCTTGCCGAATGCCTTGAGCGGATCGGCGATGAACAGCTGCGAGACCGCAGGGTTGATGTTCATCGGAACCCGGCTCGTGCCCGCTTCCAGCTTCTCGAGTGCCGATGCCAGCGCCAACGGCGAGCCCGTCATCTGGGCCCCACTCCGGTCCGCCTGGAACTCACGGGAGCGCGAGATCGCCATTTGGATGACCATCGCAGCCAACGGGGCAACGATGATGCCGACGATGGCGCCGATCGCGGCGATCGGGTTGTTGTCGCGGCGTCCGCCGAGTCCACCCCAGAACGCCATGCGGGTCAAGAATGACAGCGCGGCCGCAATCGTGGCGGCGATCGACGAGATGAGGATGTCCCGATTCTTCACGTGCGACAGCTCGTGGGCCAGCACGCCTTCGAGCTCTTGGGTCGTCATGAGCCCGAGGATTCCCGTGGTGACGGCGACTGCGGCGTGCTTGGGGTTGCGCCCGGTGGCAAATGCGTTCGGCTGTTGCGACTCGATGTAATAGAGCCGCGGCATCGGCATGTTCTCCCGTGACGCAAGCGAACTCACGATCATCTCGACATCGGGCAACTGGCCCGGCTCGAGCGGCTTGGCCCGGGACGCGGCGAGCGCCATACGGTCCGAGAAGAAGTACATCGCAAAGTTGAAGAGCACGGCGAAACCAAGGGCGATGAGGGCGCCGCTCTGACCGCCGAGGAGCGCCCCGAAGGCGATGAAGAGACCCCCGAGCAGGCCCAGCAAGCCGGCGGTCTTGACGTTGTTGTTCATACCACCATTGTAAAGAGGAGGAGGGCGTATTCCGCGACTGATCGGGCGGGTCGCGACCTCTCCGTCACCACCGTGCAGCACCCCGACCAGAAGTCCTTGTGTCCCATGGCATTCCGCAATCGAATCGGGACGCCAAATGGGGTCGTTCGCAGGGTTGACCCGGCTAGCGGGTCCGACGACACTGGCCCTGTAGACCTGGGGGACCCTCGGGGTGAAACGAACAGCAGCTCTCGTAGCCGTGCTGGCGATGGTATTCGCATCGCTGGCTTCAGTCGCGTCTGCAGCAGAGGGCGTACCACCCCAGGTTGTGGCACAGATCACCGGCGACAAGAGCCCCGGTGTCTACCTCGTGATGATGGGCGAAGCCCCGATCGTCGCCTATGACGGCACCATCGCCGGCCTCGACGCCACCGAGTCCACAGGTGGCGACCGGATCCACCCCCTGGCGCCGGCAGCGTTTGCCTACGCCAACCATCTGCGGGAACGTCACCGCGCCACGCTCGAAGCCGCAGACGTGTCCCCGGACGCACTGCTGTACGACTACACGTATGCCGCCAACGGCTTCGCCGCACGGATGACGCCGCAACAGGCGGAAGAGGTGGCGGCGCAACCCGGGGTCATGGCTGTCGTTCCGGATGAGATCCGCACGTTGACGACAGACGCTTCACCCGACTTCCTCGAGATCACCCACCAACAGGGCCCCTGGGCAACCGGATACACCGGCGAAGACATCGTCATCGCTGTGATCGATACCGGCATCTGGCCCGAACACGCAAGCTTCGCCGACGACGGGTCCTACGGGTCTGCACCTGCGTCCTTCGTCGGCACAGCCTGCGAGTTCGGGAGTGCCGTGTCTGGCGCTCAAGACGTCAACCCGAACGACGCCGACTCCGAGTGCAACAACAAGCTGCTGTCGGCCCAGGCGTTCGGTGCGGGATTCCATGGAGGCACCGGAGAAGGTCTCGCCGACGGCGAGTATCTGTCTGCTCGCGACGCCGACGGTCACGGCAGCCACACCACGGCCACGGCCGCGGGCAACTCGCGGGTACGCGCCGAGGTGCTCGGCGCCGATTGGGGGTTCGTCTCGGGCATCGCACCGCGGGCCCGCGTTGCCGCCTACAAGGCGTGCTGGTCGTCGAGTCCGACCGCGGGCGGTTGCGCAACGAGCGACCTCGTTGCCGCCATCGATCAGGCGGTGGCCGACGGTGCCGACGTGATCAACTACTCGATCGGGTCGAGCAGCACCGCGCTCGGCGCCGACGACATCGCCTTCCTGTTCGCAGCCGACGCCGGGGTCATGGTCGCCACCTCTGCGGGCGACGGCGGTCCTGATGCGTCGACGTTGGGTTCCCCGGCGACGGTGCCGTGGGTGACGTCTGTTGCTGCCGGCACCCAGGACCGCGACTTCGGCGGTGCCCTGGTTCTCGCCGACAGCCGGCAGATTCGGGGAGTGACCATCACCGGAGGCACCGGAGAGGTTCGTCTGCTCGATGCCGACACGCTCGGCAACGGTCTTTGCGACCCCAGCATCCAGTTCACGGAGCCCGTCGTCGGCGCAATCGTGTTGTGCGAGCGAGGTGGATTCGCCCGCGTGGCGAAGAGCCTCGCCGTAGCGCAGCAAGGAGGCGTCGGCATGGTCCTCGCCAACGTGGTCGAGGACGACTCGCTGAACACGGACAACCACTACGTTCCGTCGCTCCACGTGTCTGCCGAAGATGGCGCCAGGCTTGCGGCCTACATCGCGGCAGCCGGCGAGAACGCCGAGGCGTCGCTGACCGTTGGCCGCAAGGTCGACGGCGAGGGTTCGACCATCGCAGCCTTCTCGTCCCGCGGACCCAACGGTCTGAGCCAGGACATCATCAAGCCCGACGTCACAGCGCCGGGCGTCAACATCCTGGCGGCGAACAGCCCAACGGCGCTCCTCGGTGCTCCGGGGGAGATGTTCCAAGCGATCAGCGGAACGTCGATGTCCAGCCCGCACGTCGCCGGTGCGTATGCGTTGCTCAAGCAAGCACACCCGTCCTGGACGCCCGCAATGGCGAAGTCCGCATTGATGACGTCGGCCAGACGCGACGTCGTCCTCGAGGACGGCGAGACACCAGCCGAGGTCTTCGCCATGGGCGCCGGCTACATCCAACCGGGCGGCAACATCCACCAGCGCGGCTCGGCCTTCAACCCCGGTCTGGTGTACGACGCCGGGCTGCTGGAGTATGCCGCGTTCACGTGTGGCGCCGGCTTTGGGGGCATCTGGGTCAGTGGGACGTGTGAGGCGCTTGCAGGCACCGGTTACGCCACGGACCCCAGCGACTTGAACGTCCCGTCGATCGGGATCGCCGAGTTGGTGGGTACGCAAACGGTGACGCGGACCGTCACCAGCGTGGCCGACAAGATCCGTGTCTACGAAGCACAGGTCAACGCACCGGCCGGCTTCACCGTCGACGTGGAGCCGCGCAAGCTGACGCTCGCTCCCGGCGAGAGCGCAGCGTTCACGGTGACCATCACACACACGAGGGCCCCACTCGACGAGTGGCGCTTCGGCACGCTCGCCTGGCGGTCGGCCGGTTACCGGGTCCAGAGCCCGATCGCACTCCGGGCACTTGCGTTCAGCGCTCCCGAGGAGATCATGGCCGCCGGCACCAGCGGCTCAGCCTCGTTCGACGTTGCCTGGGGGTACTCGGGCTCGTATGTCGCCGCCCCCCACGGCCTGGTTCCCGCAGAGACGCAGGATGACACGGTGGCTGATGATCCCGCCAACGACATCAACGTCGCGCTGCAGACGGGCGTCGGGGTGACGTCACACACCGTCACCGTCCCCGCCGACAGCGCGTTCGCTCGACTCAGCCTGTTCGACGACGCAACCGACGGCGCCGACGACCTCGATCTCTACGTCTTCGATGGAGACGGCAACTTCGTCGGTGGGAGCGGGTCGGCGACGTCTGCCGAGCAGGTAGACCTCGTGTTGCCGCCCGGCGACTCGTACGAAGTCGTCGTGCACGGCTGGGAAACCGATGGCGCCGACGCCAACTACACCTTGTTCAGTTGGGTCGTGCCGCTCGAATCGGGCGGCACACTCGAGGTAACCGCAGCCCCGTCGAGCGCTGCCGCGGGTGACGTAGGAACGGTGACGGTCGGGTGGAGCGGGCTCGTGGCTGATACGCGCTACCTGGGCGCCGTCTCGCATGCGGGTCCCCAGGGCTTCATGGGGCTCACGCTGATCAACGTCGACAGCGCGGCAACGTCGAACTCGGCGGCCCCGGCTCCCGGACCGCTGCGTGCGGTTCGACTCCTGACCTCTCGCTAGATCGGGTTCACTCCGCCGGGTTCTCGCACCAGAACGGTGCGCGCCCTCTCCCCTGGTGGTAGCTGTACGTCACCCCGTCGTACGACAGCACGATCCGGCTGCCGTCGACGAGCGCCTGCGTGTAGCTGAACCCGGGCTGCGGACATCCGATGCTGCCATCGCGCCACATCACTTCCTGCTGGTCGACGAGTTCGATCTCGACCTCGGCGACACCCAGCCGCACCGCCAGGTCGGCGATGGCGAACGCAACGGGATCGTCACCCGGCTCGAACACCGGCGCCTCAGGCGACCCACCCGCCGGGGGCACGGTCAACGGGACCTTCGTCGTGGCCGGCACCAACTCCACGTCGAGCCGGGTCGTCGAGGTGGTCGTCTCTTCTGCGGTGGCCGCCGGGACGGTGGATTGGTCGACAGCCTCATCGGACGCCACGTCGTCTGCCGCGCCGCAGGCGCCGAGAACGAGTAGGAGTGCCAGCAGGACACTGGTTTGCTTCATGTGCATAGGACGCTTGCGGACGGGCATGGGTTCCCGAATCTCGTGAGTCGCCGGACGTCAGTCTGCAGCGTTGGGTCCGCCGCTCGAGTGGATATCGCGCTGATACGGGTTCCGGTGGGCGGCATTGCCGGATGACCCGTTGCGGGTGGCCGCGGCATGCGCATGCCGTTCGATCCCCCGTTGCCTGCGTCGCTCGCGCCACGCTCCCAGTCGATTGAGCACCGTTCGTCCTTCCGATCTCCTCACCCAAGGAGGCTGGCTGTCGAACCGCTTCGGGTACCTCGAGCACGCTGGGCCACCCTCACCGTTGCGAGCGGCGAACCCGTCAACATTCCGGCACGTTGACGGCGAGGCCCCCGAGGCTGGTCTCCTTGTAGATCCGGTCCATGTCCCGGCCGGTTTGCCGCAGCGTCGCGATCGCGGCGTCGAGCGACACGACGTGCTCCCCGGTCCCCCGCAGTGCAAGCGATGCGGCGCTGATCGCCTTGACCGCCGCAATGGCGTTGCGCTCGATGCAGGGCACCTGCACCAAGCCGCCCAACGGATCGCACGTGAGGCCGAGGTTGTGCTCGAGCGCGATCTCGGCGGCGTTCTCGACCTGTTGGGGCGATCCCCCGAGTGACGCGGTCAGGCCCGCAGCCGCCATGGCGCTCGCCGATCCGATCTCTCCCTGGCATCCGAGCTCGGCGCCTGAGATGCCCGCATTGGACTTGATGAGCGAGCCGATCGCGGTCGCCGTCAGCATGAACTCGAGCCGTGGCTCCTCGCATCCCGCCGAGCAGTGGCGCTCCAGAAAGCGCAGCACGGCCGGAATGACTCCCGCCGCACCGTTCGTCGGAGCGGTCACGATGCGATGTCCGGAAGCGTTCTCCTCCCCCACCGCAGTGGCCCACACACCTGCCCAATCGGTAGGTCCGGTCGGAGGCAACCGCCCTCGGGTGGGCCGCTCGAGCCCTTCGGCGAGACTGGCGGCTCGACGAGGCACGTTCAGTCCTCCAGGCAGCGATCCGTTAGCCGCCAACCCGGCGTCGATGACGTCGGACATCACCCCGACCACATCATGAACTCGGACGCGAATCTCGGGTTCGGGATGCAGGCTCGCCTCATTGGCCATCGCAATTCCGGCGATCGAGAGAGCTTCCGCCCGACACAGCTCCAGCAGCGCAGCCGCCGACGCAAAGGGAAGGGGCACCGCTGATGCGGGCGACCCTTCGGCTGTCTCGAGTGCGCCCAGCTCGGCGACAAACCCACCGCCGGTGGACACCCAATACTCCTCGGCGAGCTTCGCGCCACTCGGGGCCCAGGCGCACAGCCGCAGCACGTTCGGGTGTGCCGGGTGGGAATCGTTGGTGAGGGTGAGATCGCGTCCCAGGTCGAATGGCAGCTCCCGTTCTCTACGCAGTGGCAGCACGCCTCGCCGTTCGACATCCTGCTCGAACCCGGCAACGACCTCCATGGGCACAGTCCCCGGGCTGTAGCCCGCCAGGCCCATGAGCACGGCGTTCGGCGTGCCGTGACCCCGGCCCGTGAGCGCAAGTGACCCAAACAGCTCGACCTCGACGCGATCGACGGCATCGATCGACAGCCCGGCGACGAACCGCTCTGCAGCCACCATCGGGCCGACGGTGTGCGAGCTGGAAGGCCCGATCCCGATGCTGAACAGATCGAAGAGACTGGTGTAGGTCACGTATCGCCAAGACTACGAGTCTGCGGCGCGGCCGGCCGTTCCGTCACCCGCTGTCGACCCGGGCTACCAGCACTCGGAAGTCGCCGAGGCCCCGGGGATGGAGCAGGGTCTCGGCATCCGTCGCTTCCGAACGGAGCTGCAAGCGAGCCATCGTGTCCCCAGCTTGGGCCAGGTCCCGCTCGCGGCGCCGGAGTGTGCGGACCTCGTCACGGAGACCCCATTCGGTGAGGAAGTCATCCTGGCGTTGGATCACAACCGTGGCCCCGGCTTCCTCGGCAGCGGCGGCCATCGCCGTGAAATTGACGTCGACGGTCACGTCGGTCTCCCCCGGTTCCATCAGAGGATCCGGGCCAAGGTGATGGTTGCGGTACGTCCGCAGCGTCCCGAGTGTGCGCCGCGGTTCGAGCTCCTCCGCCGTTCCTCCGTAGTCGAACACAACCAGCGATCCGGACGCCAGTGAAGACACGGCCTGGTGTACCCACTCGCCGGCTGCAATTTGCACCTCGACGAGGCCGCCGTCCGGAACCCTCCCCGCAAACGTGTCAGCCCAGTTGGCGACCGGGGGCCGAGCCGGAGCGGCGACGAGCTCGAGCCCTTCCGCGCCGGTGCCCACCCACCGCTCCTCCCACCCGCTTCCCTGGCGAACCGCGATGGCAACGGGGAGGTTGTCGAGCAGCTCGTTGGCGACGATCGTCCCCTTCACAGGACGTGCGATCTCCGCAAGGTCCGCCGCCACCAGAGTCACGCCGTCGACGGCCGCAACCGAGGCACGGGAGGCGGGCGAGGCGTCGACGGCAATGACCTCGGCGGGCGGCGACGAAAGCTCGGCGAGGAGCGACCGGAGTAACGTGCCCGAACCTGCGCCGACCTCGATGACCGCACCGGCCGGGCAGGTGGCGTTGACGTAGCGGCCGATGATCCGCCCGAACCACGGGCTCACCTCTGGGCTCGTGAGGAAGTCTCCGGCTTTCGTCGATCGCAACGGACCCGACCCGAAGAACCCGTCTTCTGGGTCGTAGAGACAGGCGGCCATGAAGTCCTCGAAGGGCATCGGTCCGCCTGCGTCGATCTGGGCGCGAAGCCGGTCGATCAGCACGCACGGAGGTTAGATCCAGCCCAAGCGGCTCGCCGTCAGTACGACGACGTTCGGAACGGCACCACCAATGGCCGGCCGTCTTTTCCCACCAGGACGAGCACGTCGTCACCGGGTGCTGCGCTCACCGCGGCGGCAACCGCGTTGGCATCCAGCGTCTCGGCGCTGCTCTCGCCCGTCGTCTCCCACCGGTCGACCGGGCCCCCCACGGCAGCCTCGAGCTGCTCGATGAAGCTGTGGCCCGGAGCCGACACGAATACGAC
>DATHZQ010000103.1:0-8373 GCA_035458525.1 Acidimicrobiia bacterium | reverse complement strand
TCTTTCAAAACACCTAGTTGGTAGGGGTCTACTGCGGGCGGGACTTCTGGCTGAACGTGTTCCTACCACTTGATCTCAAGGGGGTTCCGTATCCTGATGGCTCGGTCTATGCCGGCATCGACGAGGCCCTGCGTGTCCTTGTCGATGAAGGCGTCTTGGCTCGACCAGGCGGCGAGGCTCTCGCCGAACATGACGACCTGCGGCCTGCTGCCGGACGGTCGTGCATTGAGCTTCTCGTTGATGGCGTCGATGAGGACACGCGCCTGGCTGCGACCGTCGGACACGCGATCGAGCGAGATCGGGGAGGGACGGGCCCCGTATTGCATGACGACGTTGGCACAGTCCCCGAGTGACAGGAATTCGAGCGTCCCTGCAGCCGCGTAGTTGCCGTACCTGGTACCGGTCGGCGTGGTGATCATGTTGACCGGCCAGATCCGCGAGGGCATCCAGTCGATACTCGAACGCGGCGAGGAAGCTGCGCTGTCGACGGCCGATACGATCGAGGCCGGGCTCGACAATGCCGAGGCGAGCTTCGAAGAGGTGGCCGAGGTCGCAGCCGAGGTGGCTGAGGACGCTTCCGATGCGATGGAAGAAGCGTCGGGCACCGTCGAGGCCTGAATGAGCGGTGCGAAGAGTTCGCATGTCACGAAAGTGACCCGGCGGAGGGCGTTCAGAGCTCCGCAGATTCCTCCCCGGTCGAGTGTGCAGCGGCAGCTCGTCTACCTCGTGAGGTGACAGGAGCCCTCGGGGCTTCGTGATGGTGCCGAACCTCGGCTGCGGCAGGCTCGGCAACGCGGCCGTGGCATTGCTTCACCTTGCGGCCGCTACCGCACGGACATGACCCGTTTCGACCGATGCGCCGAAGTTCGCCTGCGAACACGGCGTCATTCTCAGCCATGATCTCCATTACCGCTGAGGCGGGTCGACCGTTCCGCATCAGTTCGACCATGGCTCGCATGGGCTGGTCGACGTGGTGGAAGAACTCCTTGAACCCGACGCAGAGATAGTTCAATCCGGGTTCGCCATCCGGAGTCAGCGTGAAGCGGTTCTTGGGACACTCGCCATGGCAGGCGAACCGCACGTCGCATTCCAGGCAGTACTGCGGGAGGCTGGAGAGCTTGTCCTGACCGAAGTCGTACTGCTGTTGGGTCCCGACCAGGTCGGCGATGCCGTGCTCCGTGATGTTGCCCACCAGGAACTCGGGATCGACGAAGTGGTCACACGAGTACAGATCCCCATTGTGCTCCAACGCCAGTCCGGTGCCGCAGGTCTCGTTGAACACACACATCCCCGACTGGCCCTGCAGCCCCACGAAGTTGCGGGCCGTGGCCTCGAAGGTCTGCACGAACACCGAACCCACGTCGTGCCGCACCCACTCGTCGAAGACCGTGATCAGGAATCTGCCGAACTGCGCGGGTAGCACCGACCGCTCCGACGCATGCGAGCCTCGTAGATCGGCCGGGTTGCCGTGCTCGTCCACCCGTTCCACGACTGGGATGAACTGCATCCACTCCGTGCCGGCGTCGTCCCGCAGGAACCGGTACACCTCCAGCGGATAGTCGCCGTTGATTCGGTTCACCGTCGTGAGGACGTTGTAGTCCACGCCGTGCTTCTGCAGAAGGCGCAAGCCTCGCATCACCTTGTCGAACGTACCGCCGCCCTTCTTGGTCACCCGGTACGTGTCATGCAGTTCCCTGGGCCCGTCGATGCTGATCCCGATGAGGTAGTCATGCTCAGCGAAGAACGCACACCACTCATCGGTCAGCAGCGTGCCATTTGTCTGCATGGTGTTCAGATACGACATTCCCGGCCTGCGATACTTGTCCTCCCACTCCATGACCCGGCGATAGAAATCCAACCCCATCAGGGTGGGCTCTCCGCCTTGCCAAGCCACCGTGACCTGGGGCGCCTCGTGCGCTTCCACGAGGGTCCGGATGTAGGTGTCCGCAAGCTCGTCCGACATCCGGAAGCGATCGCCCTCGTACAACAGCTCCTTGTCCAAGAAGAAGCAGTACGAACAGCCCAGGTTGCAGATTGCCCCAGTCGGCTTCGACAGGATGTGCACCGCCGGAGGCGACCACGCTCGCGCACCTGAAT
The DNA here is from genome assembly GCA_035458525.1 of Acidimicrobiia bacterium. GTDB lineage: Bacteria > Actinomycetota > Acidimicrobiia > Spongiisociales > UBA5794 > DATHZQ01. The sequence continues at coordinate 6,276 of DATHZQ010000103.1, read as the reverse complement.
CGGAGGGCGAGCGCCGGGCAGGCATCGGCAGAGGTGTCGCTGAGGGCTGTTGCGTCACGAGAACACCATCATCTTGGGTGCGCCGACGCTAGCCGATGAGAACGCAACCAGACCCCGGGGGGAGGGTGTCCGTGCCACGCCCATCCAGCAGGTTGCGGATGGGTGCCGTCACGAGCCTTCAGGCCGGGCCGATTCCGACTGCAATGCCGCTGCGTGATCCAGCGCCTCAGCATTCTGGACTCGGAGTCGAGGCGGCACCAACTCGATCCCTTCCCGGCGCGGCGCCGGCTGCAACGATCGAGCGACCGCGTCGGTCACTTCGGCGTCCGAGTACGTCTGCGGTTCGAACCACACCTGCACCAAGAGCTCCAGCACGCCACCGCTGAGACTCGAGACGATCACCCTGGGCGGCGGCTCGGGCAAGACCATCGGCACAGATCCCACCGCTGCGACGAGCAGCTCCGACACCGCGCCGATGTCCCAACGCTGATCGACCGAGAGCGGGACCGACAACCGGCGCGCAATGAAGGCGGTGAGAACGACAATCTCAATGTCGAGCACGTCGAGGTTGCGAATGTGCACCCGACTCCCATCCCGGGTTCTCAGGACGGTCGTGCGAGCACTGATCGACAACACTTCGCCGACGTAGCCCGAGAGCTGCACCTCGTCACCAACGGCAGCCGACGCGCCTTCTGGGTGATGGCCTCGCCGAGATCCTCGAGGATCTGCATGCCCGTTCCTCCTCCCCCCTGCTCCTGGCTTTGGGACAATCAACGTCCGTGTCCCCCGATGCGCAACGACCGGCGGCATCGTGTCTCGAAGGACGACGACAACGTAGTTTCCACCCCAGCTGGGTGATGCTGAATTCCCCGACCTGGGGGTACGTTGCCGGCGCTAGCGATCAGTGAGGTGAAGGATGAGCGAGACGCAAGCGGGGTGGTACTCCGACCCCAAGGGCTCATACCTGTACCGGTTCTGGAATGGAACACAGTGGACCGATCAGGTCAGCAACGGCGGAACCCACAGCGGTATCGATCCGGACCCAGTGAGCGCCAACATGGTCGCAACGCTTCCTGCGCCGGGCACGGCAGCCCCCTCGGCGACCCCCCTCCGCCGCCGACGACTCAAGTCACACAGTCACGCAGCTCGTCATTCGGAACGATCATTGCGGTGATCCTCGCCGTTGCAGGCTTCGTGCTGGTGTTTGCGCTCATTGTGTACTCGGGAGATGACTCATCTTCATCGGGAACCGAGGCGCCGCCGGCGACCGAAGCCCCCGCTGAGCCGTCCGAATGAGCTGAGGGCTTACCGACTGCGCACCTCGCCGGATGTCCGGGTCGCCCGTGCTGGCGCCGGCGCCAGCACGCCGCCCGTCACATCGGTCCCAGGGACCGGGTCAGCGTTGTTGCGATTCCCAGACGTCGAGCCAAGTGCGCTCCTCGCCGTCGCGGCCGTCACCTGACGAGACCGCATCCAGTGCGCCGTTGATGTGTTGGCGGGCCTTGCGGGCGGTGCGGCGGAGCCAGGAGACGGCACCGGCGACGCCGGCAGCGATGCCGAGTCCGATGCCGCCGAAGATGGCGAAGCCGCCCAGCACGCCACCGAAGATCGTGCCCGCGATGATCGCGATGAGGGCAATGCGGCGGGCCTTCTTGCGGCCCTCGGCAGTGTCGAAGTTGAGCTCGAGGAGGTGGCGGCCGGGCCGGTGCTGTTCCGTGCTCATCGAGTCCATCACGGGCTGCTGGGTGCGAGCAGCGCGCTCTCTCCATGCCAGCTGACGGTCACGCTGTTCCAGCAACTCGAAGCCGCCGGTCTGCTCGAGGTACTCACGCAGCTTCCGCTCGACCTCGGATCGCTCGCCCTCGACCAGCGTGCCGCCACGCACATGACGGGGCGCCGTCAGCTTCTCGACGCGAGTGGCGTCGTGGTCCCGCTCGGTTTCGAGTTCCTCCAGCAGTGCCCGCTCCAGTGCATCCTCGGGAATGCCGACCTCGAGGGCGATCTCTTTGAGATCGTCGAAATCGATCTGTCCCGCTTCCGACGCAGCCTTGGCATCGTCCTCGTGCTGGATCTCGATCGCTCGGCCCAGGATCCGTTCTGCCAGCGGCGTGCTCAGCGTGTCGAGCCGGGCCGCCAGCTCCTTGCTGGCGGCGGCCTCGCGGGCGTCGCGGCTGCGTTGTTCCTGGACCATCGGCGTGCATTGTGCCAGGCCGGAAGAGCCACAGGGCCGGAGAGATGGGGATGCGACGAGGGGGCCGTCGGGTCACGGCCCCTCGGTCAGTCGCTGCGGTGTTGCAGCTCAGCTGGTGGCAACGGGCTCGTTTGCCGCAGTCCACGCGGCACAACTGCCAGAGAAGCCGCGGGCGTTGTCGACACCAAGGACGTGCAGCACCGGCAGCGACAGAGCAGCCCGCCAACCTGACTTGCAGTACGAGACGACCTGAACGTCGGTTGGGATCATGTCGAGGTTCTGCGCCAGCTCTCGGAGGGGGATGTTGATTGCACCTTCGAGGTGGCCCTCGGCGTACTCATTTGCGGTACGCACGTCGAGCAGCAGCGGACCGCTGGCTTCGACGGCATCCTTGAACGCCGTGATGCTGACGGCCATGAAGCCCTCAGGAATCCTGCTCATATAGGCGAGGGTCCGGATCGTCGAGGAACGACACGCCACCCTGGCCCCGCGCACAGAGCATGCGTCGGCTCTTGGGATCGGCCGGGTTGCCGTCGATCTTCTCGACCCGACCGTCGACGCTGTGGACCACGATGCCGCATCGCCACGGGCACATGTCGCAATAGTTATACGTCGTCTGGATCGCGCCCCTGCGGTACCACGGGGGCTAGGGAGATGCGGCCGCTGTGGGCAAGCCGGTCGCGAGGCTGGCGACGCCACCAACTGCCGCCGCCCCGGAAGCCAGGAAGCTCCGCCGGCTGATCTTGAGTTGGGTGCGCGCCATGTTCGACCGTCCTACGTGTCGGGTGCGGCAGCAGCCGCGTTGCAGGAGGGAACGGGAAGCGCTTGGGTGGCAACACATTCGCTCATGCGTTGCCACCCGACGGCGGTGCTGAGGCCGCACCGTGCGTGGCGCAAAGGGCGGCTCGAGCGAGACGTGAGGTCCCGCGTTTCACAAAGTGGGAGGGACCCACGAAGGGTCCCTCCCGTTCCCTGGCATGTGTCATTTCGACTTTGTGCATCGTTTTCACAAAGTCCGTACTTTCGACAGGGCTGAACGTCCCGTGCGAGAGAAGTACGAGGGCATACATTCGGATGGACGCATGGCCCTATCGCGATCGGGGCGCGGTCGAGGAGTGCGGAGTCGACGGTCTGGTTCATGGGTACCCTGCGACGCCCAGTTCTGCAGGAGGATGGATGACCGCTGAGGCCGACTACCGGCTGCCGCGCAACGTGACGCCACGCCACTATGCGGTGACGCTGACGCCGGACCTGGCCGCAGCCACCTTCACCGGCTCAGCGGTGGTCGACGTCGAGGTCAACGAGCAGACGTCCAACGTGGTCCTCAATGCCGTCGAGCTCGACGTGGTGAGTGCCGCGCTCACCGCGGACGGCCATCGCATCGCCGCCACACCCCACCTCGACGAGGAGCGAGAGCGCCTCGTCCTCAGCCCGGCAACGCCGCTGGCCGAGGGCGAGTGGCAGCTCCATCTCGAGTTCTCCGGCGTTCTCAACGATCAGCTGCGCGGCTTCTACCGATCCCGCTACGAGGACGATGCGGGAGTCGAACACGTCCTCGCCACCACCCAGTTCGAGGCGACCGACGCACGGCGAGCGTTTCCGTGCTGGGACGAACCCGACCTCAAGGCGACGTTCGACATCGCACTGTTGGTTCCCGAAGGCATAGCGGCGATCTCGTGCGGTCCCGTGATCTCGGACGAGCCCATCGGCGGTGGGCTGCGCCGTGTGCAGTTCGCCACGACCATGTCGCTGTCGACCTACCTGCTTGCGTTCGTTGTCGGCGACCTCGAAGCCACGGATCCCGTCGACGTCGATGGCACTCCGCTCCGCATCGTGCATGTGCCGGGCAAGGGCCACCTCACGGATTTCGCCCTCGAGTTTGGCGCGTTCGCGCTCCGGTTCTTCACGGACTACTACGGCATTCCCTATCCGGGTGACAAGCTCGACCTCCTCGCCATTCCCGACTTCGCCTCCGGGGCGATGGAGAATCTGGGAGCGGTCACGTTTCGAGAGTCGCTTCTCCTCATCGATCCCGCAGCCGCCAACCAGGCGGAGCTGCAACGAGTCGCAGACGTCATCGCGCACGAGCTGGCGCACATGTGGTTCGGCGATCTCGTGACGATGCGGTGGTGGAACGGTCTGTGGCTCAAGGAAGCCTTCGCAACGTTCATGGAGATGACGTGCGTCGACGCCTTCAAGCCCGAGTGGCGCCGCTGGTCGAGCTTTGCGGCGGAGCGCGACCGCTCCATGGACACCGATGCGCTGGCCAGCACGCGGCCGATCGAATTCGAAGTCGCCTCGCCCTCCGATGCGGACGCCATGTACGACGTGATCACGTACGAGAAGGGTGCCGCGGTGCTGCGCATGTTGCAGCAGTACCTCGGCGAAGAGCCCTTCCGGCGCGGCATCAACCGCTATCTACGGACCCACGCCCACGGCAATACCGAGACTCACGATCTGTGGGACGCGCTCGAGGCCGAGTCCGGAGAACCCGTCCGCGACATCATGGACTCGTGGATCTTCCAAGGCGGGCATCCGCAGATCGAAGTCACGCCGGCGCTGGACGGGTACATGTTGCGCCAGAAGCGCTTCCGCTTCATCGGTGAGTCCGGGGAGCGGTGGCGGGTGCCCGTGCTCTATCAACGCGAGGCCGGGTTGGAACGCGCAGTGCTCGACGAGGAACTCGTCGTTCCCGGCGACACCCCGCCGTTGGTGAACCGTGGGGGGAGCGGCTACTACCGCACCCGGTACACGGGGGATGTCCTCGATCGGGTGGCCACCGACATCGGCGTCCTCCCTGCCGAGGACCGGTTCGTGATCGTTGCGGATACGTGGGCGAACACCTTGGCAGGGGACACTCCAGCCGCTGAGTTCCTCGAGCTGGTCGGCGCCATGCCGGGGGAGCGCGACGTTGGCGTATGGGGTGCGATGCTCGGAGGCATCGCCGAGCTCAACCGGGTCGTGACGTCGGACGAGCGACCTGCGCTCGAGGCATTCGTGCGTGGGCTCGTTGGTCCTACCGCCCAGGGGCTGAGTTGGAGCCCGACGGCCGACGAGTCCGACCTCGAACGCAAGCTGCGCGGTGAGCTGCTGACCGCACTCGGTGCTCTCGGCAGCGACCCAGCCACGATCTCGGCGGCGCGTCAGCTCTTTCCTGCCGTTCTCGACGGATCTGCGGAACTGGACGGCGAGGTGGCATCTGCTGCCGTGAGCATCGTGGCCTCCCACGGCGACGGGGCCGATCATGCCCGCTTCGTGAAGGCTTACGCCACGTCGACCAACCCCCAAGACAAGCTCCGGTACCTGAGGGCGATGGCAGCGATCCCGGACTCGGCCGCCGCAATCGAGACCCTCGAGATGGTCCTCGATGGCCGTATCAGAAGTCAGAACTCGATGCTCGTCGCCGCCCGCCTCCTCGCCAATCGTGTTGCAGGACCCGACGTGTGGGCCGCCGTGAAGCAGCACTGGATAGCGTTGATTGGTCTCATGCCGCCTTTCTCTGCACGCAATGTGATCGCAACGCTCCACCTGCGTTCGGAGCCGGATCTCGCAGCAGACATCCGGGAATGGCTCCCTGCTCATCCTCTGCCCGGTGGCGATACGCTCGTTGCGCAACAGCTCGAGCGGCTCGACGTTCGTGTCCGGCTCCGCGAGCGAGAGGGGCACATGTCCGTTCCTACCCTGGGATGATGTGAGTACCGACTGCCGGGGCGAAGCGTGCCGGCGTCGGCGCTACTCAATACAATGCATTCGTTGATACCGATCTAGAGGAGTACATGATGGGCCTGATGGACACGATCAAGGGCTGGTTTGGCAAGACCGCCGATGTCGCCGACAAAGCCAAGGACGTCGCCGGTGACGTGAAGGACAAGTTCGATGGCGACGGCAGCATCGCCGACGAGGCCGCAGACGCGGCAGGTGAGGCCGAGGAGGGAGCTGCCGAGGCCGTCGACGCTGCCAACGATGCTGCAGGCGACGCAGCCGATGCGGCGCAAGATGCCGCCGGTGATGCCGCCGATGCGGCCAAGGACGCGGTCGACGGTCAGTAGTCGTCACGCCTGAGCAAAAGAGAGCCGCCGCCCGTC
>DATHZQ010000102.1:0-17871 GCA_035458525.1 Acidimicrobiia bacterium | reverse complement strand
GTCCGCGGTGGCCCAGGTGGTGCAGGGATCCGGGGCGCTGAAACGCCAGGAGCGTGCCGAGGTCCAGGAGGCGATGCGGGCCGAAGCGTCGACCGAGGGGCTCGATGTTCATTGTCTGGCGGTGTTGGCGCCCGATGCGATGGAGGCACTCCCGATCATCGTGCAGTCATTCGGTGTTGGCCCGATCAACGCCAACACGGTCCTCTTCGGCTGGCCCGAGCATGACGATCCTCGCGGCGTCGGTGACTACCGGCGGCTCCTGCGCGAAGTCATGCGACTCGGCAAGAACGTCGTCGCCGTCACGACAGATCCGGCCCGTTGGGCCGCAATCGACGACGTCCAGCCGAAGCGCCGCAGCATCGCCGTGTGGTGGAAGGGCGATGATGCCAGCAGATTGGCCCTGCTTGCGGCGTATCTGTTCACCAGGACGGACCAGTGGCACCGCAGCGGCATCGTGGTCGTTGCTGAGGCGCCGCAGGACGCCGAAGTGCAGGCGTTCGCCGACGAGCTCGAGGCAATGCTCGACGACGTGCGGATCGTCGGAGAGGTCTTCGTGGCTCCCGCAGGCGCCGAGGCGATGCTCCGGACGCGATTGCAGGAGGCGGACCTCGTTCTTGTCCCGATGCGTGTCCGCACCGAAGCGATCCTGGATCCCCACGAGCGCGATCTGCTGGAAACGATGAGGGCGCTGCCCCTGGCCGCGGCTGTGGCGGCAGGCGCTCCGGTCGACCTTGCAGCAGGGCCCGAGACGGACGCGTCCCGCCGGCTCACCGCAGCCGAGGAGCGAGTCGATGCGGCGGCCGGTCGGTTGCGCAGGCTCGAACTCGAGTTGCACAGGACCGACAGCGAGGTGTCGAACCTGCGCACGCGCACGGAGCTCACCTCCTCGGATGAGATCGAGACGGAATTGGAGGCGGAGCTCGAAGCCGCCGAGGTTCGGCTTGCGACGGTGCAACGCCGCACTCGCAAAGCACAGGCCGTGTTGGAGATCGCCAAGAAGGAACTGGCGGATCTCGTGGAGCCGAAGACGTAGGAGCTCCAACCGCCCGGCTACCCAAGCACCTGGCTCGAATCGTTCCGTCTGAATCACCTGGTTTCCCCCCGCGGCCATGGCCCCGGGGGGAAACCACACGGCTGCGATCAGGGGGCAGCTTCGGGAGCGATCTTTTCGAACGCCTGGGCGAAGTCTGCCTTGATGTCCTCGATGTGCTCGATACCGACGGACACCCGGACGAGGTCCCGCTTCACGCCTGCGGACGCCTGCTCCTGCTCGCTGAGTTGCTGGTGCGTCGTCGACGCCGGATGGATCACGAGCGTCTTGGCATCGCCGACATTGGCGAGGTGGCTGGCGAGTTGGACCGAGTCGATGAAGCCGCGAGCCGCGTCGTAACCGCCTTTGACACCGAAGGAGAGCACCGCCCCGAAACCGTTCGAGAGGTATTTCTTCGCGAGCTCATGGGACGGATGTGACAGCAGCCCCGGGTAGTTCACCCATGCCACCTGGGGATGCTGATCGAGCCATGTCGCCAGCTCGAGTGCGTTGTCCACGTGGCGTTGCACTCGCAGCGACAGCGTCTCGAGTCCCTGGAGGAACAGGAAGGAGTTGAACGGCGACTGCGCTGCGCCGAAGTCGCGAAGACCTTCGACGCGAGCCCGAATTGCGAACGCGATGTTGCCGAAGGGACCCTCCGGACCGAAGACCTCGGCGAATTTCAACCCGTGGTAGCCGGGCGCAGGATCGGTGAACAGGGGGAACTTCTCGGATCGCCAATCGAAGTTTCCAGAATCGACGATGACGCCGCCGATCGACGTGCCGTGGCCTCCGATCCACTTGGTTGCCGAGGCGACGATGATGTCGGCACCGTGCTCGATGGGGCGAATCAGGTACCCGGCTGCGCCAAACGTGTTGTCCACGATCAGGGGGATGCCACGCTCGTGCGCCACCGCGGCGATCGCCTCGAAGTCCGGGATGTTGTACTGAGGATTTCCGATCGATTCGAGGTACACGGCCTTCGTGTCGTCGTCGATCGCTTCGGCGATCGCCTGCGGATCGTCGCCCTCCACGAACTTCACGTCGATGCCGAGCCGGGGGAACGCAACCTTGAACTGGTTGTAGGTCCCGCCGTACAGGTAACTCGTCGACACGATGTTGTCCCCGGCTTGGGCAAGGGTCGTGATCGTCAGCAGCTGGGCCGACTGGCCCGACGAGGTGGCGACGGCAGCGACGCCGCCCTCCAGCGCTGCGATGCGCTTCTCGAACACATCGGTCGTTGGGTTCATGATCCGGGTGTAGATGTTCCCGAACTCCTGCAATCCGAACAGGCTTGCGGCGTGATCCGCATCGTCGAAGACGTACGACGACGTTTGGTAGATGGGCACCGCTCGCGAGTTGGTTGCAGGGTCGGGGTCCTGTCCCGCATGCAGTTGCAGCGTCTCGTAGCGGTAGGTCTGGTCGTTCATGAGTTTCTCCTCGTCGTCGTTGTGCGATCGTGTCGCAGGGGGTCAACGGCGGCGGCCACGGCGGGCGGCTCTCCAAAGGAAGAGCCGCCTCCGGGGTGGGGAGAGGCGGCTGAATGAGGGTCGATGACCCGATCCATCTGTCTCTCCGGCCAACGCCGGGAGCAGGATTTGGCACCGTTCCTCTACGGGTGGTTGCCAAGGCTTCATAGGGCCTGTTCCCTCCACCTTTCTCGATGATGTGTGGTTCGAAGCGTCCGGTTCGATCCTCCTCAGGTACGAGCCGTGAGTTCTACCAGAGGATCCACCGGCGTCAAGTGACTACTCCGTCTCGGGTTCACGGGAGCGGGCCACGATGAAGTCGAATTGCCGCTCGGTCACCGGCTGAACGGACAACCGGGAGCGGTTGAGCAGGACCATGTCGGTGAGTTCGGCGTACTCCTTGAGCTCGGGCAAGCCGACTTGGCGGGGAAGCTTCTCGACGAACGAGATGTCCACCATGATCCAGCGAGGGTCGTCGGCGTTCGACTTCGGGTCGAAGTGCTTGTCGTCCGGATCGAACTGGGTGTGGTCCGGGTAGGCCTCCTTGGCAACCTCGGCAACGCCGACCACGGCAGGGGGTTTGGCGTTGGAGTGGTAGAAGAGCACCCGGTCGCCCACCCGCATCTCGTCTCGCATCAGGTTTCTGGCCTGATAGTTACGCACCCCATCCCAATGCGTCGAGCCGTCCGCCGCCAGGTCGTCGATCGAATACTCGCCCGGCTCCGACTTCATCAACCAATATCGCATGCCGGTAGTGGTACCAGATCGGTGCGGAGTACGGGAATCGGAACTCAGCGAACCGCAGCGATCTGCGGCGTCGGCCGGCCCTCCAGAGCACCCGACTCGATGACCAGTTCGGCGAACTCGCGCGAGATCCACTTCTTCTGCTGCGGTGTGTAATGCACGAAATCCGCCTGGCCCGATATCCCGTGTTGCTTGGTGATGCGATCGACGTCGAGGATCGGAAAGTCGAGCTTTCGCGCCAGGTCGGTGAGGGCGAGGTTGTAGCTCCGGCGCCGCGCGCGATTCGGGGCACTCGACTTCGAGTAGTCGAACGCAACGCGGCCGGGATCGACGGTCAGCACGTTGAGCATCACGACGAACGCCCCGTGGCGATTGCGAACCTCGGTGACGATCCGCTCGAGGTTGTCCATGGATTCCTCGACGGTCAGCCGACCCACCTTCTTGAACTCGGAGGCGAACCACTTGGCCATCGAGAGGTCGCTGAGCACCTCGTCCAAGCTGCTCGAGAGCCACCAGCCGCCCGGGTCGACCAGAAAGCCGTGCTCGCGGTGGCGGTAGGCGATGCGCGAGATGTCGGACGACACCGACATGGCGATGATGCTCTTGGGAAAGCGCCCCACGCCGAGCTGGCCGGGGACGTTGAAGTCGGGCGTGAAGAGCCGCGGCTCGAAGTAGCCGTCGGGCAATTGCAACCGCTCGATCACAGCGCTGGTCAGATCGGTGGCCGGAGGATCGAGCGTCTGCAGAATGATGTCGGAGCGGGTGGCCGGAGCATTGGCGAATGCTCCGATGCAGATAGCGCCGCCGTGCCGCCTTCCCAGCGCCGTGCCGGCGCCGATGACGCTACCCAGGTCGCACCCGCCGAAGGCGTAGACCCCGAAGCGGTTTCCCGGTCCGGGTCGCCAGGCAAACAGATCAGTGCGCTGGATGGGCTTCCCCATCCGGAACTTGACCGCGTTGCGGACGTTCCGTGAGCTGCTCTCGACGACGCCGCGCTCGCCGACGAGCTTCCTGACGTGTTTCAGGACGCGGCGCTTGAGAGGACGACGCCGCGCCTCAGCGGCAGGCGGCGCCGTCATTGCGTCACCAGCTTCACGCCGACGGGGAAGCGCGTCGCATCGTTGGCATCGCGTTCCGGCATGGCTGCGTCCGCCGTCACGATCCCGACCGTTGCGCCCGCCGTCACCGAATCGCCTCGGGTGTGCGTCGCTCGCTGCAAGTATCCATTGCGCGTCGCCACGACGGAGATCTGGAGCGCTCGTGCGGATTTCCGCTTCACGGCCGCGTTCACGCGGGTGTGGAGATCCTCGAACCGAACATCGAAAAGGGCGTCCCCGGCGTTGAACTCGGCGGCTTCTTCCACATGCCACTCCACCAAGACACCCTCGTCGGTTCTCCGGTCGTACCGTGGGATGGCCAGGCGCATCAGGTCGGGACTGAACTTGGCGCTGATGCCCGGCAGGTCGACCACTCGTTCCGCGATCTCCTCGGCTATGGCGGCGTTCGCTTCATCGGTGAAACGGCCGAGGCCGATGACCGCATCTTCGGCGCCGAACTCGGCAGCGATGCGATCCAGGCTGATCACGGTGATGCCGACATCGGCGGGCAACGAGTCGAGCATCAGGTTGACTCGTGCGGCGGTGATCGCCGCAGGCTCGGCGTCGCCGGCGCGATACCAGAAGGTCTTCTGGTCTGGCGTATAGGTCGAGACGTTGAGTGCGACCAGTTCGATCTCGAGTGCGGCGAGGTGTTCGACCAGGCCCGTGAGCGATGCGCCGAGTCGGCCCATGTCGGGCGGCTCCGCATCGAACTCGCGCTCGAGCCATGCCATTTCGTCCGGTGTCCACGCAGTGCGGTGGTCGGCAGGCAGTTGGACCAACGTCCCCGTCTTCCGGTGGCGGACGACGTGTGCCGTGACCGCGGGAGCCATCGACATCATTACCAATCTGGCGTCGGACGGGATCTCGGGTGGCCGGAGCTCAGAGGCGAGCCATGCGTGCCGACCGGCCGGAGCGTCGATCGGCGCCGTCTCGCCGGTGAGTCGGGCGTGCAGGACGTCGCAACGCCAGCCGGGAACGAGGGACGTGCGTACGGCGGGTGCGTCTTCGCGCGAAGCCGTCAGCCGTGCCGCCAGCATGTCGTTCTCGCCGACCGACTGCAGCACGTCCTGCGATTCAGCCAACACGAGCGCGACAGTCGACGCCGTGCCGTCTTGTCCTCCCCAGCTCTCCACCTTTGTTCCCCCAGATGGACCGAACCTCAGGCTACCCAAGGGTCCGTAGGTCGCGGGGCCCATTCTGAACGGATCGATCCGACGCCGGGACGTTCCCATCGCGGGCCGTTCCTGCCTATGGTGCACCGCCCGGAGGACCGAGTGAGTATCGGAACGGTCGAGACCCAGTTCTTCACGTTCGGCAGCCCCGCCGACCCGTTTCTGCTGCAATGCGGCTCCACGCTCGACGAGGTCACGCTGGCGTACGAGACGTACGGTGAGCTGAACCCGGATCGCTCGAACGCGATCGTGGTGTTCCACGCCCTCACTGGGAATCAGCACGTTGCAGGGCACAACCCGGCCATACCGGCGGTGGGGGATCGCTGGACCGAAGAGCTCCATCGCGGCTGGTGGGACGGTTTCGTCGGGCCCGGCAAAGCGATCGACACGGATCGTTTCTTCCTCATCTGCGCCAACTACCTGGGGGGCTGCTACGGCTCGACCGGTCCGGCGTCCCTCGATCCGAGCACGGGAAAGCCGTACGGCTCCGCGTTCCCCTACCTGTGTTTCGCCGACATGGTCGATGCGCACCTGCCGTTGCTCGAGCATTTCGGCATCGAGAAGTTGCACGCCGCCGTTGGCGGTTCCACCGGTGGCGTCATGGTCCTCTCGCTTGCGACGCGGTATCCGGATCTCGTGGACGTCGTCATACCGATTGCCAGCGGGACGCGGGCAACCCCGCTTCAGCTCATCCACAACTTCGAGCAGATCAACGCGATCCAGCACGACCCGAACTTCTCCGGCGGCGACTACTACGAATCCGCCGCCCCGGACCGCGGGCTCGGGCTGGCGCGGATGATCAGCCACAAGACCTTCGTGTCGTTGCGTGCGCTAGAGGAGCGAGCCCGCAGCGAGGTGCTCGACCACTCCGAAGGTCCGGGCACGTACCGGCTCAACCACGTGCTCGAGTCCTACATGTGGCATCAGGGCCAGAAGTTCGTCAAGCGCTTCGACGCCAACAGCTATTTGCGTATCATGCACGCCTGGCAGACGTTCGATCTGGCCGCCGAAGCGGGTCTCGACGACCTCAGCGAGCTCTTCACCCGCTGCAAGCATCAGCGCTACATGGTCTTCTCGATCGACTCGGACGTGTGCTTCTATCCAGAGGAACAGCAGGAGATGGTGAGGTACCTCGACCTCGCCGATGTTCCGTATCGCTGGATCACCGTGCACTCCGACAAAGGCCACGACTCGTTCCTCGTCGAGCCCGAGCTGTTCACGCCGCACCTCGTCGACACGCTCAACCTCGGCGGCAACCGCTGAGGCCGTCCCCCCTGGTTCTGGCGTACCTGGCGCCAAGATTCGGGTCTGAGCTACGCAGGAACACCGTCGCCGACCAGCGCTTTCGTTCTGGCGTACTTGGCGCCAACATTCGGGGGTGAGCTACGCAAGAAGCGCAGCCCGCGGCGCTCCAACTCTGCAGCAACTACGTAGGCCCTCGTGTCCGACTACAAGACGATCTGGTCCAGGCTGGCCAGGGGCACGAACGACCTCGACTCGCGGGTCGCAAGCGGGTCTTGCTCCCTGAGGCTCCCGAAGTCGAGGCCCGTCTGCCGTTCGACCTCGGCCACCGACACCTGGAACGTCTCGTGTTGCGCAAAGGCGAACTCGAGGTCGTCCATGAAGTCGCGTTGGGTGATCATGTAAGCGGTCACGGACAAGTCTCCGGTCTCCTGGACCATCGCAACGACCTTCCAGAAGTCCTCGGGAACGGCGAAATCCCTATGTTTCCGGTCGTCGTCGCGAAACACTGGTCCGGTGAACACGCTGACCTTGAGATCGCGGGCGTTGGTGTTGCTGAGGATGTAGTCCTCGAGACCGAGCCACGTGCGACGGTTCAGCCGCTCGTGCTGGGGTGCGCAGTTGGTGTAGTAGAACGTGTCGTCGGCGGCCGCAGCGGCGTCCGCAAAGGTCTTGCCCCAGGCGGGGTCGAGGCGCCGCACCAGATGGCCGCGGTCGAGCTTGTTCTTCTTGTAGGAGTCGTTGCCGACCTGGTGGGCGTGGTCCAACCGGTCGTCGAAGAACCACTTGTCGCGGGCGCGTCGCACGTTGCGGGCTTGTGTGCCGTCGATGTTGCACGCGGTGTAGGTGGCCAGCTTGCGGTCGGTGTTCATGAGGACCGAGTAGTGGATGTAATCCAGCAGGCCGTTGTCGGATCCGTCGACCTCCGGCACGGTGGCGGCCAGGTCCTCGCTCAGTCCCGGCAGCGGAACGGCGACGTCGAGGAACCCGGGGTCGTAGCCGGTGCGCCCGGCGGCCACCGGTGTGGCGCCGGCGTCGGAGGAGGGAGCCGGCCGAGGCGTCGCAGCCGGTGCAGCATCGGCGACCGGCCCAGCATCCGGGGGGGAGCCGGCCGGAGGCGGCGGCGGTGACATACGGATGCGGGCGATACGGTCGAGCTGCTGACGGACGACGGACGCCAGCACGGCGTAGTTGGCCGACTCCTCCTTGCCGGCGAAGTGCAGCCCAACTGGCGTTCCCGTCGCCATGTCGAGCACGACCGAGCCGCTGTTCCCTCCCAGCGTCGTGGCATCGTGCGCAAACGAGGAGACGCGATCGAAGATGGCGTCGACTTCCCCCGGCGCCAGCCGTTTCACGTTGTAGATGTCGCCGAAGATGCGGTCCATGTCTTCGGGGATGCGGGTGCGTGTGTCCTTGGCGGGGTAACCGATCACCACGATGCGCTGGTCGACCTCCGGGTCGGCCACGAGCGAAAGGATGGCGCGGTCGTCGGGGTCTGCGCCGGTCGTCCAGTCGATGCGAAGGAACGCCATGTCCGGGCCCGGGTGGTCTTCGATGTGGAGCACTTCGACGAGTTCGAACTCGGCAGGCCCAGCCCCCTCATGCTCCTCGCGGAAATCGATGCTCGCCGCCATCACCCCGTCGGGGAATGCTGCCGCAAACACGAACCCGTCGTCACTGGCGTGGGCGAACGCCTGTGCGACGTGCCGGTTCGTGACGATGATGTCCTCGGCGACGCGCCACCCGGTGCCGACCCAGTCCAGCGACGGGTTGTTCCGCACTTCGATGCGTCCGACCGAGCGGATAGCGCTCGTGATTGGACGCTGGAACTGAGCAAGCCGGTTTCGCCACGTCTCGGTGTCGGCATCCGACGGATCGAACGCGTCGTTCCGAATGTTGAGGACGGGGCGGCCCTTCTTGTGGATGATGGCTTCGAGGCCGATGCCGTCGTCGGGCGGGGGCGGAGGGGTGCGGCCCTCGAGCACGTTTGTCACGTCGTCCGGCGATGCGGACGCCACCGCAACACCGGCGGGATCCACAGTCCCGGCCACAGGTGGGTGCGGCGCCGAGGCAGCCGCTTCGCGACCCGCATCCGGGTTGTCGGCGAACTGGGAGGTGATCTCATCGCGGAGCTCCGCATCACGGCTGATGCGTTCCAGAGTCCGTTCTCTGCGGACCGGCATGTCCACCCCACTGTGCTCGGAGATTGCGTAGCTTCAGTGAAAGCTAGCCAAGCAAGCCGCCCAACGCGGTGAGGAGCGAAGGAATCGTGTATCACGGCACCGCCCGTCGCATCTCGTCAAGCGGTCAGGTCCTCGGGTCGAGGGCCGCGACACACGCCAACCGGTGAGCCACGGCACAGCACAGGCGCGCAGCGTCACGACGAGAAGGGAATGCCATGCCGGACCATGACAACGGGGATGAGGGTCTGTATCCACCTACACCTGAGGAACTTGCACCGCTCTTCATCGAGAGCGCCGAAGTTCCGGAACCGAAGGACCTCTACGAGGGCCTGCTCGAGTCGATATGTGGTGCGACGGACGATTCGCAACCCGTCGAGCAGTACGACGGCACCCTGGGGGTGACCAACGAGTTTGTCGACACCCATCAGCGGCCCGTGGGGCAACTGCAGTGGAACGCCAACCTCGGCGACATCTACGACAACCCGGGCAACGTCGCCGGCGTACGCTGGTGCACGGGCACGATGATCAGCCACGATCTCTTCTTGACTGCCGGGCATTGCTTCGACTCGACGCCGGGCAGCTGGACCGTGCCGCGCATCGATGGCACCAACACCCCGATCTCGCCACAAGAGATCGCAACCGTGATGCACGTGAACTTCAACTACCAGGTCGATCCATCAGGCGATCTGCGCGACGAGGTGCAGTATGCGATCACGGAGCTGGTCGAGTACCGCCTCGACGGGCTCGACTTCGCCGTTGTCCGGCTCGCCGGCAAGCCGGCCGCCGATTGGGGCATCGGCAAGATCGCCGCGGGAGATGCCAAGAAGGACGACATGCTGGCCATCATCGGGCACCCTGCTGGCGTCCCGAAGCGGATCGAAGCGGGCCCGCTGCTGAAGTTCGACGGCGACCGGCTCCGGTACGACAGCATCGACACGCTCGGCGGGAACTCCGGCTCGGCCATCTATCACTCGCCGAGCGGCGAGATCGTCGGTGTGCACACCAACGGTGGCTGCACCAGCACCGGTGGCTCGAACTCCGGTGTTCGTATCAAGCGGGTGCGTGAGGAGTCCGAGACCGTTCGCACCCTCGACCACCTGCCGCTACCCGTGAAGCCCGGCGTTCATCGCGTGCGCCAGAAGAGCTCGGGGCGCTATCTCGACGCCTACCAGTCCTCTGGCAAGGACTTCAACGTCGTCACCCGAACCTCTCAGCTGAACGACACCCAACGGTGGCGGTTCACGCTGGTCGGGATGGTGTACGGGATCCAGCAGGTGAGCTCCGACCGCTTCATGGACGCCCACGAGCACTCAGGCGAAGACTTCTCCGTCGTGACCCGGACGGATCAGAACAACGACACGCAGAAATGGGTTGCGCTACCAGTCGATGGCGCGTTGTCGACGTACACCCTGCAGCAGCTCAGCTCGCAGCGGTACCTCGATGCGCACGTCGTGCAGACCGCCGACTTCAACGTCGTCACCCGCACGGCGCAGCACAACGACACCCAGCGGTGGGTGGTCTCGCCGCAGCCCGACCGTCTGTTCCGCGTGTGGCAGCTCAGCACCGGCCGCCTGTTGGATGCGCACCAGACGCCGGGGCGCGACTTCGACGTCGTCACCCGGCCGTGGCAGAACAACGACACACAGTTGTGGCGGTTCACGCCGGTGGGTGCGGTGTACGACATCCAGCAGGTGAGCACCAACCGTCACCTCGACGCCCACGAGAGCTCGGCGCAGGACTTCGACGTGGTGACGCGTGGCACGCAGAACAACAACACGCAGCGGTGGGTCGTGACGTACTTGGGCCGTGACGAGTGCACCATCCAGCAGCTCAGCAATGGTCGGTTCCTCGATGCGCACGAGCATTCCGGTGAGGACTACTCGGTGGTCACCCGGACCCGGCAGAGCAACGACACACAACGCTGGCGCATCACCTGACGCGGCGCCCGCCGCATCGCGGAGCCCTTCCTGCTTCGGCGGGGAAGGGCTCCGTGCGTCGCGGTGATGGACCGGAACGCCACCCCCGGTAGTCTTCTCGATCGTGCCGGACGCCCCCGCTCCCGTCGATCTCCGCCCCACGGGTGTCTTCGATTCGGGAGTCGGTGGCCTATCGATTCTGCGCGAGATCCACCGGCAGTTTCCGGGCGAATCTGTGGTCTACCTCGCAGATCAGGCGTGGGCCCCCTATGGCGAGCGCAGCCTCGACGAGGTGCGAGCCCGCAGTTTCACCATCGTCGATCATCTGCTGGCTCGCGGCGTCAAGGGTGTGGTCGTTGCCTGCAACACCGCATCTGCCGCCGCCCTGCATGAGTTGCGCCGCAGCTTCCCGACGGTTCCGTTCGTGGGGATGGAGCCGGCCGTCAAGCCTGCAGCCGAGCAGTCCGACCGCGGCATCGTTGGTGTTCTGGCAACGTCGGCGACGTTTCAAGGTGAGCTGTATGCGTCGGTCGTCGATCGGCACGCCAACGGAGTGGGCATCGTCGAGCGGGCGGGCACCGGACTCGTCGAGCTGATCGAAGACGGGGAGCTGACGGGTCCGGTGATCGACGCCGCGTTGCATGCGCACTTGGCGCCGATGCTGGACGCCGGCATCGACACGCTCGTGCTCGGCTGTACGCATTACCCGTTCGTCGCCGAGCGGATCCGGGAGATCCTCGGCAGTGACGTGCAGCTCATCGACCCGGCGCCGGCTGTGGCCCGTCAGCTGGGTCGGGTGTTGGAGCGCAGCGGGCTCTCCGCAGGCGCGGGTGACGCCGGCACGACGTACCTGACGACGGGGCGACCCGAGCAGCTCGATCGTCAGATCGGGCTGTTACTGGGCACCGGAGGAGCCGGTGCCCGGCACACGACCCTCTGAGTCCGATCGGGCGCTGCGCGGTCCGGAGTAGCGTTGGGGCGTTGAAAGGAGTCAACACCCATGGTGTCCGAAGACGGTCCTTCTGAAGCCGGAAAGCCACTGTGTTTCGTGCTCATGCCGTTCGGCACCAAACCCAATCCGGCGGGGGGATCGATCGATTTCGATGCGGTCTACCGGGACGTGATCAAGCCCGCCATCGAGGACGCCGGGATGGAGCCGATTCGGGCGGATGAGGAGAAGCTCGGCGGCATCATCCACAAGCCGATGTTCGAACGGCTCATCTTGTGTCCCTACGCCGTTGCCGATCTCACGACGGCCAACGCCAACGTGTTCTACGAGCTCGGCGTGCGGCACGGCATCCGCCCGGCGACAACGGTGTCGATCTTCGCCGAGGGCACCCGGCTTCCCTTCGACGTGAACTACCTGCGTAGCGTTCCCTACAAGCTCGCAGACGGCACGCCTTCCAACCCGTCGGGAGACGTGCCCGTGATCGCCGATGCGTTGCGTGCCGCGCGGCAGGGCGCCCCCGACAGCCCGGTATTCCAACTCGTCGATCTTCCTCCCGCAGACGTCAGCCACCTGAAGACGGATACCTTTCGTGAAGCCGTGGCGTATGCCGAGGATGTGAAGGGCGAGCTGGCGGATGCGCGTCGCAGCGGCAGCGATGCCATCGACGCCGTGCGCAACAAGCTCGGTGATCTCGAGGACGTCGAGGCCGGCGTGGTGGTCGATCTCATGCTGTCGTACAGGGCCGTCAAGGCGTTCGAGGAAATGGTGGCCGTTGTTGCCGAGATGTCCGACCCGGTGCAGCGTTCGGTCATGGTGCAAGAGCAGCTCGGCTTTGCGCTCAATCGTCTCGGCGAAAGCCAGAAGGCCGAGGAGGTTCTGCTGAGGGTCATCGCCGACAACGGGCCCAGCTCCGAGACGTACGGGCTCCTGGGTCGGGTGTACAAGGATCGGTGGGAAAAGCAGCGCGAAGCGAACGCGCTGCTGGCCGCGGGCGAGTTGCGCAATGCCATCGACGCCTACCGCAAGGGCTTCGAAGCCGATTGGCGTGATGCGTATCCGGGCATCAATGCGGTGACGCTGATGGAGCTCGCCCAGCCTCCCGACCCTGAGCGCGAGTCGATGCTGCCGGTGGTCAGGTACAGCGCAATGCGGGGCATTGCCGACGGAACGCCAGACTACTGGGACTATGCGACGCTGCTCGAGCTGGCCGTGCTTGCGTGGAACCAGGAGGAGGCGTTCCGCCGCGCCGGCGAGGCGCTGGCTGTCGTGCGTGAGGTCTGGGAGCCGGAGACCACGTTGCGCAACCTGCGGCTCATCGAACAGGCCCGCACCGCGCGTGGCGAACCGACCGACTGGCTGGAGCAGATCGAGGAAGCGCTCGAAGCCAAGATGGCGGAGCTGGCTCCCGGTGGCGACTAACCCACCGCGCCGCCCTGGCCCGGAGCATCGTTCATGGTCGCCTCGAATTCGGCGCGGATCGATTCGAGGGTGATGCCTTCATTGGCCTTGTAGGTCTTGGTCGGGTCGTCGAGGCGTTTCATCTGCTCGTTGCCGGCATGGTGCACGGCCATGAGCTGCCATGCCGACGAGAACACGGGACTGCCCGAGCTGCCTCCCTCAGTCGGCGCGGTGTAATGGACCTTGATGCTCTCGGGGTCGTAGGAGAGCAGGTCGTTGCCACGGATCGAGAACTTGACGCCGCCGCCAGCGGGGTGGCCGATGACGTAGACGAAGGCCCCCTCGGTCACCGGCGGCAATACCGGCGCTGCCTCGATCGGTTGCGGTAGCTCCGGAACCTCGGTGTCGAACCGGAGCAGGGTGACGTCGCGTTTGCGGATCGCTGACGTCCAGATCTCGGTCAGGCCCGTGATGACGAGCGGCTCGCCATCTGCGCCCTTGGTGACCTCGAAGTGGGCTTGCGCCTCCACCGCCTGCAGCTGGCTCTCACCGGGGATCGAGCTGATCACGTGGGCATTGGTGACGAGGATGGGGTCGTCGCCGAGGGACTCGTGGACGAGGCTGCCGCGAATCAAGAATCCGGTGCCCCAGCCCTCGCCGGCGGCGTCGGTGATCTTGCAGACCGACTCGGCCGCCCGCAGCCCCTTCATCAGGTTGTTGTACCCGATCGGCAGTGCCGTCCCGAGGATCTTCTCCAACTTCATCGGCGACTCGGGCAGGTCGAGGGTGGCGCCCGAGCCGAGCTGCAGGGTGCGGTCGCTGATGGCGAGGATCACCGGGTCGGTGTCCTCCAATTGCCACACTTCGAGCAGCTGACGCCGAAGGCTCTGCAGCTCGAAGTTGTCGACGCCCTTGCTGTTGGCCAGATCCTGGGCGACATGGCGGGCAGCATCCGTCTCGCCCTTGGCGACGCGTGCTTCGACCTCGGTGGCGCGTGTCCAGATGTTCCGCTGGTTGGCCGGTACCCGCTCGACCTCGGCAAGCACCTCGTCGGCGAGTTGCTCGAGTGCCGGTAGCCCAAGGGGCAGATCCGCCTGTTCCCGGCCGGCGCGGGCGATGAGGGCCAGCAGGTTCGCGCCGTGCCACTGCACGTCGGTGCCTCCCTGGTAGCCCTCGAAATACGCAGCGATCGCAGCCTGGAGATCTTCGGGATCGCCTGAGGCGATGTAGCGCTGCTTGCGCAACCGCCCCAGCAACCCCTGGGCTTCGCCCTGCTCCTTCGCCGTGGTGTGCCCACCGTCGAGGATCGCTTCCAGTTCCAGCTCGGCGGCGTGCAGCGCACCGATCTCGATCAACGCCTGGCTGTACCGGCGCCTTGTCGCAACAGTGGCTCGACGCGTGGCGATGGCGGCGTCACCGATGGCCACCGCGTGATCGAATTCCGCACGCCGTTGCAGTCGGGCGACGACCTCCTGCACCTGCTCCTCGTCGAGCTGCTTTGCCCAGGTTGCTTCGCGGACTGCGGCGACCGCTGTGGCGACGTCGTCGTCCTTGCGGCTGTCGAGTGCTGCGTCCAGGTTCTCGCCGAGCGGGGTCTCGAAGATGCTTCCCATGGATGCCTTCCGCTTCAGAGACCGAGCGCGGTCTTGAGTGCGTCCTGCACCTGTCGCTGCCTGAGGTACTTGTTGACCGGATGGCGGAAGGCGCCCTCGTTGCGGACCTTGATGTCCTGAATCACCAGCTCACCGTTCTTCTTGTAGTCGTTGGCGATGACGGGATCGGCGCCGCACACGGGGTCGAGGCCGTCGGCGACGTTGACCCACATGCTGAGCTTCTCCGGGAAGCCGTTGTCCTTGGTGTACTCCGGCTCCATCTTCTCCTGGATTTCGCTGAGGCCGAGTGGGCTGCCGAGCGTGATCAGCCCGTCGACGTTGAGAGACTCTGGGACCCGCTTCAGCACGTCGTAGCTGATGACCGTTCCCATGCTGTGCGCCACGATCACGTGCCTGTCGGCTTGGAGGGCGTCGAAGTCGGCGATGTAGCGTCCCCGGATCTCGTCCTGCACGAGATACGTCTCATCGGGGCGGGGGGTGTGCTCCGTGTTGAACAGATAGTGATGCACGTCCCGCAGGAAGATCTTCATGAGGGGCTTCTTGACGAACCACGGGAGCGGCACCGCCTCCAGCTCGTGGGCGCCGCCCTCCTCGACGTCAGACACGTCCGGCACCGGGGTGCTCTCGTCGGCGTCGAGGTGGTACGTCTCGAACATCGCATCGAGGAACGCCTGCTGCGCTGGGTCCGCCGTCTCGAGGTAGCTCTCGTCGAGATCTCCGTGGAGCTCCCCGGCCGTCACGCCTTCGAACACCACCGACTCGTTCTGCACCATGGCGTCCGCCGTCTCGGGGTACATCACGTCGGCCCAGTACACCATCGAGGTCGTGACGCCGTACAGGTCGAGGTCGAGGCCGTCGCCGCCGTCGGCGAGCGCCCGCTTCCAACTGGTGATCATCCTGTCGGGCGTTGGCTGGTTGGCGATCCCGTGAATGAACGTGACGTGTCGGCGCATCAGGTGGGTCCTCTCTCTCCAAAGGTGAGACTACGCCGCCGGCGGCAGCGGTGGGAAGTAGCCCCTCTCCTCCGGCACGGCCAGGTAGCGATGTGTAGGTTCAGCTGTGGAGATGGTGGCGGGTGTGACGGGGGCGATGAGGAGGGTGAGCATGGCTGACCAGAAGTACTCGGCTCGGATGGGCAGGGAGCAGACGCATGACGGATAGCGGCGACCCCACCGATCTCTATGACGTGCCTGAAGATCAACGGCTCGAGGTCGACGAGGCTCCCATCGAGGCTGAAGATCTCGACAGTCTCGACGTCTACCGAGACGAGCTCCGTGGCGAGGTCGTCGACCTGACGGGCGGGCTCGAGGCAGCCGGCGGCTTCGCCGCGTACGAGAGCTCCCGTAGCCCGTGCTCGGGCGGCGCCAAGCCCGGCACGAAGGCCTTCGCGAGGTATTTCGCCGACCGGTTTCCGGCGGTCACGAAGATGGGCCTCTACTCCTGCCGGAACGTGGCTGGGTCCAGCGAACCGTCGCAGCACAGCGAAGGACGGGGCATCGACATCCACCTGCCCACGAGTAGCGGCAAGGCCCGAACCGACCTCGGTGACCCCATTGTCGATCTGATTCGATCTGAAGGGAGAGCACTCGGAGTTCAGTTGCTCATCTGGAACCGGAAGAAGTGGGGCGCGCGGTACCAGTCGGGCAAGGACTACGGAGGCAGGAGTCCGCACTACGACCATATTCACGTCTCGTTGACCCGCGACGCCGCGGCGAAACTGACCTATGCAACCCTGGAACGCCTTCTCGGCAAGGGCGATCCCGTCGAGGTCGCCAAGCTCGATGGAGCGACCCACACCGTCGACGCCACGAGTCTCAATGTGCGCGCGGAACCTACAACCAGCGGTGCCAAGGTCGGGAGCTTGGCGAATCGATCCCAGGTGATCGTGAAGGCCGGCGCACCGCAGCAGGCCGACGGTTTCGAGTGGGTCCAGATCGAGGCTTCCGGCAACATGAGCGGATGGGTCGCCACCAAGTTCCTCGATGCGATCCCGGGTGCCGCTTCGCCTGCCGTTGACACGACGCCGGCCGACACCACCGTAGCGCCGGGTCTGGCCGCGACCCACCGGGTCAACACCGAGCGGGACGGGCTGAACCTGCGCGCAGCTCCCTCCACCGACGGCGAGCTCATCACGGAGCTGCCGAAAGGGAGTGACGTCGCCACCACCGGGGCAACGGCCCAGGCCGACGGCTTGGACTGGGCCGAGGTGCAGGCGAGCGTCGGCGGCAATATCGTCAAAGGGTGGGTTGCCGCAAAATACCTGGCAGCCAAGTAGCGCCACAGCCGGCGCTCAGCATGCGGGCTGAGCGCCGAGCGTGGCCGTGACGGCCATGGTCGCTCGCGCCTCGCCCGGGCGAGGTAGCTTGGAGTCATGGGAGCGTCCCCACCCACGCTGATCTCGGCGGACGAGATCGACACGCGAGTCGGCGAGTTGGCGGCGGCCATCGACCAGGACTACTCCGGACTGGGCGAGATCGTGCTGGTCGGCGTGCTGAAGGGCTCGTTCATCTTCCTAGCCGATCTCGCACGCCGCCTCACGGTGCCACACCGTGTCGAGTTCCTCGCCGTCACGAGCTACGGGTCGGCACAGAGCGAACACCCGGGCGCGGTGCGACTGCTCATGGACGTGCGCCACCCCCTCGAGGGTCAGCACGTGATCGTCGTCGAGGACATCGTCGACACGGGCAACACGTTGAGCTACCTGTTGCGGCTGCTGCGAGCACGGGGCCCGGCGACGCTCAAGACCTGCAGCTTGCTGTTCAAACCGGAGCGCACCGAGACCGAGGTCACGATCGACTACCTGGGTTTCACGATCCCGGACGTGTGGGTGGTCGGCTATGGCCTCGACTACGCCGAGCTGTACCGCACCCTGCCCGCCATCTGCGAGCTCCCGCCCGAGATGCGCTGATCGCGGCGGTGCCACCTCCGAATCCGTCGCAGTCGGGCGATACGTTCGGGTCGCAGCACCACGGGAGGACCTGGCTCCGAGAGGAGTACTGTGAATGGCGCTATGTCGACGCTGCACACCGGCGAGCGGATCCCCATGTCATGGGAC
>DATHZQ010000101.1:0-29215 GCA_035458525.1 Acidimicrobiia bacterium | reverse complement strand
GCCTGCGGTGTTGTTCTGAAAGAAGGCCAGCGCCGTGATGCGATACGTCGAGTCTCCAATCATCTCTCTCAAAGAGGGTTTGCCGATGTACGGCTTGATTCCATTCCTCGTAGCAACGGCGATGTTTGCGCCCCAGTCTTGGGCTTGTTCCGGCACCTTGCCGGAGAGGACGACCAGCATCTCCCCGGTGTTGACGCCCGCCCGTAGCGTGAGGCGCCGGACGCCGTCGAGTGAGCCGAGGCGGGGAAACAGTTCGGCAAGCGCCGGGGTGAGCAGCAGACACTCTTCGAGAGCGACCAGATCCCGCGATTTGGGTCGAAACAAGGCCGGGTGCCCGCCGAGAATGCGGAAATCCACGCGATTGCGGTAGCCGAAGGCATCGCCGGGCGCCACGGTTGGGCGCACCGGAACATCGCCCTGGCCCCCGAGATGGCGCAACTGCCCGGTGACGATCGATCGTTTCCAGGCGAGTTGTTGCTCGTACGCTGCGAACTGCCATTGACATCCGCCGCAGACGGAGAAGTGTCGGCATGGCGGTTCGATGCGATTCGACGAGGGTTCGTCGATCGTCGTCAGCGTTACCCGGGCCCAGTTGCCCTTGTCTCGCACAACCTCGCCGGTCACGACGTCGCCCGGCATTGCCCCGGCAATGAAGTAGGTCTTTCCGTCGTGGCGCGCCACGGCCTCGCCGCCGTGCGCGATGTCATGAGGGGCGAACTGCATCGCCGCAGCGTAGGCTTCATCGGTGCAGCGCAGGCCGGATCGGGCTCTTTGCGGACTGCGACCGGAGCTCTAGGGCGTGAGGATCAAAGCGATTTCGGGTCTTTCGCCCCAAGAAATCCTCAAATATGTGTAAGAAATGTGAGAGGTGTGGTGTCCAAGTCGTAGCAGTGGGCGCTCGGTAGGGGCGCCGGCCACGAGACTCGAGAGGGGAGAGAAGTGGCGAGACACCGAGGAGTGATAGGTGTCCTGAGCACGTTTGCGGTGATCGTGTCTGCGATGCTGCTGGTTGCAGGACTGCCGATCACGAACGTACTACCGCCGTTGACAACGGTGGCCGCTGTGGTGGCAGCGCCTGTAGGCGTCGTGCTGATCTCGCGGCTTCTGCCGAGTGTTGATGTGCTGGATCACCGAGAGCCCCACGACTTGCGGCGGGCCGAAGCGGCTCACGCCCCCCGGCCGCGTCGCATAGGTGAAGCCTCCGGGGGTTCGACCCCCGAGAGACTCGCTGTGGATTCCATGGCGGGAACTCTCCTCGAAACCCCGGAGGGCTTCACCATCTAGAGATCGCCAGATCAGAGCGCCCGCGGCAGCCCCTGTTCCCCCACCCTGCCGTGGGCGCTCTACCATTTCCCGATGCTTGCCTTCCACCAGAACTGGTTCTACGTCGCCGTTGTGGCGACAGGTCTCGTCGGCGTATGGGGTCTCGTGCTCGCCGCGATGAAACGCGAGCCCGACCGGACGTTCGGTTTCGCCGTTGCCGGAGCCACGGTGATCATGCTGGTTCAGGTGGGAGCCGGGTTGTGGCTGTGGGGCCAGGGATCGCGCCCGGGAGACGGATTCCACGTCTTCTACGGTGTCGTCATCACGATCACGTTCACGCTCGCCTACCTGTATCGGTCGACGATGGCACGCCGTCCCGCCCTGTCGTACGGGCTGCTCCTGTTGTTCGTGATGGGGCTCGGATTGCGGGCATGGGCCAACGTCGGGTGAGCAAGACAGGCCACTAGCATCTGCCGTCCCCCAAGACGGAAGGAATCGCCCCGTGCTGCTCGATGGGAAACGTCTCGTCATCACCGGTGTCCTCACCGACGGATCGATTGCTTGGCACACCGCCCGCATCGCCCAGGAGCAGGGAGCTGAGATCCTGCTGACGGGCTTCGGCAGGGGAATCCGTCTCACCGAGCGGTCGGCCCAGCGCCTGCCCAATCCCCCGGACGTCGTCGAGCTCGACATCAACGATCCGGCGCACATGGAGGCACTCGTTGCTGAGCTGGATGAACGATGGGGCGCGGTCGACGGAGCGCTGCACGCCATAGCGTTCGCCCCCGAGGACGCCCTCGGCGGGAACTTCCTCGACACGCCCGCGGAGAGTGCGAGCACGGCGTTCCTCACCTCGGCGTTCTCCTACAAGACCCTGGCCGTTGGCATGCGCCCGCTGCTGCAGAACGCGGGTGGGGGTTCCCTGGTCACGCTCGACTTCGACAACTCGCAGGCGTGGCCGGCGTATGACTGGATGGGCGTGGCGAAATCCGCGTTGCAGTCGGTGACGCGTTACCTGGCCCGCGATCTCGGTAAGGACGGAATCCGGGTCAACGCCGTATCGGCTGGTCCGCTCACGACGGTTGCGGCCAAGGGCATTCCCGGGTTCGCCGCCTTCAATGACGTCTGGGGATCGCGCGCCCCTTTGGGTTGGGATTCAGCGGACCCGACGCCGGTTGCCCAGATGGTGGCTGTGCTGCTTTCCGACTGGATGCCGATGACGTCCGGCGAGGTCATTCACGTCGACGGCGGGTTCAACGCCATCGCCGCCGCCATCGACGAGGTCGCTGAGTAGCGCGGCTCATCGGTCCGGGCCGACCCCGTGCAGGCTGACCCCACGAATGGCGAATACAGCTACGCCCAGGTGTCGGCGAACCGCTCCAGGCGCTTGAACATCGCAGTGTGGAGTTCACTCGGATCGCCCCCCAGGTTGAGCGTGTAGTTGATGAACATCAACGTCCGGGCTGCCATGAACCGCTCGATCTCTCCTGCGGAGGTCTCCGGCCACGGTGCGATGCTCCGGTAGCCGTTCTCGAAGGCTGCCCTGCACGCGTCGTACTCGGGGTGGTTGCGTTGATAGAACAGCGTGATCGCGATGTCCTGGACCGGGTTCCCCCACATCACGTCCTCGAAGTCGAATGCGATGATCCGGTTGCGAGAGCGGTGTACGTTCCACGGGTGGAGGTCACCGTGGAGCACGCGGCCTTCGCCTGGATCGAGCGCCGCAAATGCCGGTTCGACGAGCTCGACTGCCCGGTCATAGATCGAGCGACGCCGACCCGAGAAGACGGCTGCGTGCTCGGGAAGATCGACCACCACCGGGTCGACGCGCTCGGGCCAGTAGTGGATGCGGTCCCAGCGCATCGGTGGATGGGGTGGGACCCACGACGCTCCGTGTTGGTGGAGCCGTGCCGACAGGATCCCCAGCGCCTCATATCCGCTTCTCGACATCGAGTCGGCCAGGGGCCGGCCCGGGATCCAACGGAAGAGGACACACCGCCTGCTGCCGGGCACACCGGGTGCCGTAGCGTGGACATACGAGGCACCGTCGACGGATGGCACGACGCAGGCGACGTCCAGATCGGTATCCGCCCGGATCGCATGCAGCCATGCGGTCTCGATGTCGACATCGGCGTCGCTGTGGTCCTGGTGGAGGTCGATGCGGGCGGCAAACACCCCTTCGTCAGCATCGACCCGGAAGATCACGTTGGTGAAGCCGCCGACAAGCCGCAGGCGACTGACCGTGATGTCGTATCGAGCCAGCGCGTCGAAGGCCACCGATCGCAGCCGCCGCATCCGTCCGGCTTCCGTCAGATCTTCCCAAGCGAGCATCGCCCGCACCCTATCGCCGGGGGCCTCCGGAGTCCGCGGTGCATCACCGGTCAGGGGGTAATCTCGGCCCATGGCCCGAGTGCTCGTGCTGTTTGGCGGTCGATCTGCGGAACACGAGGTTTCGTGTGTCTCCGCGGTCGCCGTCGTCGCTGCGCTCACCGGCGCCGGCCACGAGGCTGTACCCGTTGGCATCGACCGCGAGGGCCAGTGGTGGCTGGCCTCGACCGGCAGCGATCCAATGGAGGCAGCAGGTGAGCGCGTTTCTCTGAGTTTGCCGGGAGGGACGCTCGAGGCTGCGGGACGGCGCATCGGATTCGACGTCGTGTTCCCCGTGCTGCACGGACCTTTTGGCGAGGACGGCACCATCCAAGGAGTCTTCGAGATCGCAGGCATCCCGTACGTGGGGTGCCACGTCATGTCCTCGGCAGTGGCGATGGAGAAAGACTTGACCAAGCAGGTCGCCGGCCACGCCGGAGTTCCGAGCGCGAGTTGGCGAGTCGTGCGGCGCAACGAGTTCGACGACCCGAGCCGCGTGGCGGACGACATCGGAGACGAACTGGGGCTGCCCGTCTTCGTGAAGCCGGCTGAGCTGGGCTCGTCGGTCGGGATCACTCGGTGCGAGACGGAACACGAGCTGAAGGACGGCATCCTGACCGCACTCCGGTATGGGGACAAGGTCATCGTCGAGGAGGAAGTCCGCGGCCGTGAGATCGAGGTTGCCGTCCTCGACGGGCCGCGGGCGTCGGTACCTGGCGAGGTCGTCGTGAGCGGCTGGTATGACTACGAGGCCAAGTACCAAGACGATTCGAGCGAGTTCGTCGCACCAGCGGACCTGACGGATGCGCAGATCGCCGAGGTGCAGGAGCTGGCGCGAAGGACGTTCCAGGCACTCGAGTGCCGAGGGCTGGCGCGCGTCGACTTCTTCCTCGAGCCGGACGGCAGGGGTTTCCTCCTCAACGAGGTGAACACAATGCCCGGCTTCACCCCGATCTCGGGGTTCCCGAAGATGTGGATGGCCAGCGGGATGACCTATCCGGAGCTCTGCAATGAGCTGGTCGAGCTCGCGTTGCGCACGTGACGCCCCGTCGCCCTATTCGGCACAACCGCGGCCAAGTAACATGACGATGCCACGTGGATGATCCGGGAGGTTCCCCTGATGGTCGAGGCGTACGTACTCATCCAGACTGAGGTCGGCAAGGCTGCCCAGGTTGCGACCGAGATCGCTGCGATCTCTGGCGTGACGTCTTCCGAGGCCGTCACCGGTCCGTACGACGCGGTCGTGCATGCACAGGCCGAGGACGTTGACTCGTTGGGCAAGTTGGTCGTCGCCCGCATCCAGGCGGTCGACGGCATCACGCGGACGCTGACCTGCCCGGTCGTGAAGCTGTAGGCGTCAGTATCCGTCGGAACCGAAACGGAGGCGGTGGGCGAAGGTCCGACCATCGGCCTCTTCGACGTCGAAAACCACGCGCTGGCCTTGACGCAGTGTTCGGAACAGCGATCCGGCGAGCGATCCCGGCCTGAGCAGCACCTCGCTGCGGTCGTCATCACGCACGATCACGCCGACGCCGGTGGCGGGATCGTAGACCTTGACGACACCCTGCACGGATCAGACCTTCTCGATCTTGCCGGCCTTGATGCACGACGTGCATACCCGGACACGCTTGCTGTTGCTGCCGTGCTTGACCCGGACCTTCTGGATGTTTGGGAGCCAGCGGCGGCTGGAGCGCTTGTGGGAAAAGCTGACCTGCTTCCCGAACCACGGCTCTTTTCCGCAGACTTCACAACGATATGACATGGAAAGGGAGACCTCCTGGAGTGACATGCCCCAATCGGCATGCCTCCCGGCAACATGGTCGGTCGCCGGATCGGCGCCGGAGTGTAGCAGCCTCGAGGCGCCGGTCTGCGAGGAGCCGCCGGCTCGGTCCCGTCCGGCAGCCTTGTTACCGTGCCAAGCCAATGGCCGGACGTCCGCTCTCATACCTCGTCTCGGTTCCCGTCGACGCCGTCAAGGGGATCGGCCCGCGCACCGCCAAGAAGCTCGGTGACGTCGGTGTGCACAGCGTCGCCGACCTGTTGTTGCACGTTCCGCGCCGTTACCTCGATCGCTCGCAGTTGTTCAACATCGCCGCCGTTCCGTTGGGCGAGGAAGTGACGATCGGCGGCACCGTCATGAGTGTGCGCCGCCGCCGGATCCGCGGCAACCGGACAATGATCGACGCTCGCATCACCGACGGCACGAGCGTGGTCGAAGGCGTGTGGTTCAACCCGTATCTCCGGCTCGAGGAGGGGACGGAGGTTGCCCTATCCGGAAAGGTGGAGCTGTTTCGGGGAAAGCTCCAGATGAAGAGCCCCGATGTCGACCGGCTCGACGGGAGCGGCGAGTCGCTGATCACCGGCCGGGTAGTACCGGTGCATCCGAGCCTCGCCGGCCTCAGCTCGCGGCAGGTACGCGTGTCCGTGCACAACGCGCTCAGGCGTTCCCAGCCGGTGACCGAAGTGCTGCCCGAGGATCTGCTGGACCGGCTCGACCTGCTGGACCGAAGTGCGGCGCTGGCGGCGATCCACTTCCCCGAGGAGATGGTCGAAGTGGCGCCGGCACGCAAGCGGCTTGTGTTCGACGAGCTCTTTCGTCTCGAAGTTGCGCTGGCGCTGCGCAAGCGTCGCCAGATCGAAGAAGCGGCCGGGGTCGCTCATCAGCTCGACGGCGGGCTCGTCGCCGAGTTCGTCGGCGCCCTGCCGTACACGCTCACGGGTGCCCAACAACGAGCGATCGACGAGATCCGAACCGACATGGCATCACCACATCCGATGCATCGCCTCTTGCAGGGCGAGGTGGGTTCGGGAAAGACGGTGGTGGCGTTTGCCGCGCTGCTGACGGGGGTTCAGGGCGGGTTCCAGGGTGCGGTGATGGCGCCGACCGAGGTACTCGCCGAACAGCACTACCTGGGAATGGAGGCGCTGGTCGAGGAAGCCGGTCTCGCGCCCGAGCAGGTCGACGGCGCAGCAGCTTCCGGCCAGGACAGTCTGTTTGCCCCCGCCGCAGGTGAAGGCCCGGTCGTCCGGATGGCGTTACTCACCTCGAATAGCGCAGTCGTCAACTTCGCCGTTCCCGGCACCTACGGTCGCAGCGACGTCGTCAGTTGGGTCGGCGACGGGACGGCCGACCTCGTCGTTGGCACTCATGCGCTGATTCAGGAGGGGCTCCATTTCTCCCGCCTCGGCATCGCAGTCGTCGACGAGCAGCATCGGTTTGGGGTCTACCAGCGGGTCAGCCTGCGCGAGAAGGCAGCCGACTACGACCCGGATCTGCTGATCATGACTGCGACGCCGATACCGCGGACGCTCTCCATGACGCTGTACGGCGACCTCGACGTTTCGGTGCTCGACGAGATGCCCCCGGGGCGGACGCCCGTTGTCACTCGTCTCGTCTCGAAGTCGTCCCGTGACCTGGAGGGCGTCTACGACCTGATTCGGTCGCAAGTCGCCGAGGGCAGACAGGCATTCGTCGTCTGCCCCCTCGTCGAGGACAGCGACAAGCTCGAGGCGGCGTCTGCCACCGCCGAACACGTTCGCCTGAAGGGAGTGTTGCCCAGCCTGCGCCTGGGGCTCTTGCACGGCCAGCTGCGTCCCGATGAGAAGGATCGCGTGATGCACCAATTCCGGGACCGGGAACTGGACGTGCTCGTCGCGACGACGGTCATCGAGGTCGGCATCGACATCCCCAACGCCACGGTCATGATCATCGAGGACGCTGATCGGTTCGGGCTGAGCCAGTTGCATCAGTTGCGGGGGCGCGTCGGCCGTGGCGAGCATGCCTCGACATGTGTGCTCGTCGCCGAGCCGACCACCGACGACGGTGCGCAACGTCTTGCCGCCATGGTCGAGACCACGGATGGGTTTCGACTCGCCGAAGAGGATCTCCGCATCCGCGGTCAGGGCACGGTGTTCGGCACGAAGCAGGCCGGCGTCAAGGATCTCAAGCTCGCCGACATCCTGCGCGACACCGACTTGTTGGTGGCGGCGCGGCGTGAGGCCTTTGCCATCGTCGCCGCCGATCCGGATCTCGACCAGCACGCCGAGATACGTGAGGAAGTGCGGGCGCTCCTCGGGAGCGACGTGGAGTGGCTGCTCCGCAGCTGATCGTGCGGCTTGAATGGCCGGGTGCGCATCATCGCAGGCAAGGCCAAAGGAAGGCGGATAGCCGGGCCGCCCGGGTCCGGCACCCGCCCGCTGACCGACCGGGTTCGGGAGGCGCTCTTCTCTTCACTGGGCGACGCCCTGCATGGTGCTGCGGTGCTCGACCTCTACGCCGGCACCGGATCCGTTGGCTTGGAGGCGCTGAGCCGCGGTGCGGCCGGCGCCGTGTTCGTCGAGCGGGACCGGAGGGTGGCGGTGGTTCTGCGGGCCAACATCGAGGCGGTGGGACTCGGGGGAACGGTGATGGTCGCCGACGTCCCGACGTTCCTGAGCCGGTCCGACGCGGCCGTCGATCTGGCATTCGTTGACCCCCCATACGCCCTGCCGCTAGCGTCCGTCGTGGACGTGTTGCAGCGATTGGAGCCGTTGTTGTCGGACCAGGCGATCGTGGTTGTGCACCGGCGTCGCGGTGACGACCCGCCGGACCCTGCACCCACCTTGAAACTGACGGCACGACGGCACTACGGCGATGCCGATCTCTGGCGATACTGCAAGGAGCCGTCATGACGATCGCTCTCGTTCCGGGCAGCTTCGATCCACCCACGAAGGGCCACCTGGACGTCATCGAGCGTTGCGCCAACATCTTCGGGGAGGTCATCGTCGCCGTCGTCCAGAATCCTTCGAAGTCGCCGCTCTTCACGGCGGAGGAACGGATGGAGCTGCTGCGGGAATGCTGCGCGGACTGGAGCAACGTGAAGGTGGGGGCGTTCCAAGGTTTGCTCGTCGACTACGCCGCCCAGACGGGCGCCGACGTGATCGTCAAGGGGCTGCGTGCCATGACCGATTTCGACTACGAGCTCCAGATGTCCCAGATGAACCGGCATCTATCTGGGATCATCACCCTGTTCGTGGCAACCAAGCCGGAATACGGATACCTGTCTTCGTCACTGGTGAAGCAGGTTGCGGGGCTCGGCGGGTCGGTCGATTCGCTCGTCCCCGCCCCCGTACTGCGGGAATTGAAGGAGCGTCTCGGCCATGACTGATCCGGGCAACCAGCAGCAACCCCCACCGCCGATCCCCGGCCACATCATCGATCAGATCGAAGCCTTGATCGTCGAGGTCGAGGAAGCGCGGCCCGTTCCGCTGTCCAGCAACGTCATGCTGAGCCGCGACGATTTCGTCGACAGGCTGCGAGACCTCCAACAGGCCCTGCCTGAGGAGCTACGGGCTGCCCGGTGGATGGTGCGGCAGCGGGAGACGTACATCGCCCGCACCAATGAGAAGGCGCGTGAGGTCCTGGCCAAAGCCCAGCAACGTTCCGAGCAGCTCGTCGCCGACAACTACATCGTCGCTGAGGCAGTCGAAGAGGCCAACCGTCTCGTGCGCAACGCCGAGACCCAAGCCGAGCGCATCCGCCTCGAGGCCGAGGATTACGCCGAGCGTCATCTCGCGGAGGCGGAAGCCGTGCTCGGAGAGCTCCTGCGGTACGTCCAAGAGTCGCGTGCCGAGCTGCACCGTGCGCTTCCCCCCGAGCCGGGGCCCCCGATATCGCAGTAGCCGGGTTTGTCCCTCCGGGGGGTGTTCAGGCGCCACGCAGGCTGGGCACGCACGGGTGTGGCGGTGGGCGGTTCGGCCCGTGGCATCAGCGGTGCCGGTTGTGCGGTTCGTTCCTACACTTTGCGTCATGAGCGCGAATCCGTTTCTCGTCCATGCCCGTGACCTGCTCGCCAACCCGGGGAAGGTGAGGGAGCACACGGTCGATGCGAGCGTCGATTGGGGAATCGAGTTGGCTCGAGTCTCCGAAGATCACGAGCTTCACGCCGATCTCGACCTCGTGTCGACCTCAGGAGGCGTGCTCGTGCGAGGAGCCGTCGACGTCGTTGCAGCAACCACGTGTGCCCGGTGTCTCGCCGAGTCGGAATCCGAGATGCGCATCGAGGTCGCACAGATGGTCGAGCACGGCGCCGATGACGATGACGAATACCACACAACCGGAGACGACCTCGATCTCGAGCCGATTCTGCGGGACGAGGTGCTGCTTGCGATGCCGCTGCGGCCGCAGTGCGAGCCTGCGTGCGAGGGACTTGTTCAAGGTTCGGAAACCGACTTGAATACTCCCGCTCCCGGGAGTGCACGCCGCACTGATTCACCGTTTGCTGCGTTGCAAGACCTGTTCGGTCCCGGAGACTGACCCCGAGACGAGGTTTCGCATGGCGGTACCCAAGAAGAAGATGTCGCGGTCGCGGACGCGGCGGCGCAAGGCACAGTGGAAGATTGCTCCTCCGACGCTGGTCGCATGCCAGCAGTGCGGTTCGAAGCACGTTCCCCATCGCGCTTGCGGCGTCTGCGGCACGTACAACGGTCGCGACGTCATCGCAGTGGACTGACAGCTCCGTGTCGCGCATCGCCGTCGACGCCATGGGCGGAGACCGCGCGCCCGGGGAGATCGTCGCGGGGGCCATCGAGGCCGCTACACGCGGCATTCCGATCACGCTCGTCGGTGACACCGCCCGCCTCGAGCCGTTGCTCGACGGCGCCGACAGCAGCCTCGAGATCGTGCATGCGACCGAGGTGATCGACATGGCCGACGATCCCGCAGCGGCGTTGCGTGAGAAGAAGGACGCCTCCATCAGCGTGGCCGCCCGCCTCGTAGCCGAGGGGGCTGCGGCCGGCATGGTGTCGGCCGGTTCGACAGGTGCGGCGATCGCGGCGGCTGCCTTCATCATCGGCCGAGTACCCGGTGTCTCCCGACCCGGATTGGCAACGCTGATGCCGGGTGAGAAGGTCGTGCTCGACAGCGGTGCGAACGTCAACTGCCGCGCCGACCAGCTCGCCCAGTTCGCCGTCATGGGAGCCGCGCTCGCCTCGTCACACCTCCACATCGAGAATCCGAAAGTCGGGCTGCTCAACATCGGCGAGGAGTCAGGCAAGGGCCGTGATGTCGATCGTGAGGCCCAGGCGCTCCTCACCGAGTTGCCCGGCGTCAATTTCATCGGCAACGTCGAGGGCCACGACCTCGCGACCCAGTCCGCGGACGTGATCGTGACGGACGGGTTCACCGGCAACGTGTTCCTGAAGACCGCCGAAGGTGCGGCCCACATGGTGCAGCGAATGCTCATGGAGATCGTGATGGGGAACCCCGCCTACCAGGACGCGCTGGCCGCCCTGGCGCCTGCACTCGGTGAGTTCCGCCAGCGACTCGATCCGGAGACCACCGGTGGCGCCCACCTTCTCGGGATCAAGGGCGTGGTCGTGATCGCCCACGGATCGTCCTCACGCGTGGCTGCCGTGAACGCAATCGAAATGGCAGCGGAAGGCGCCGACGACGGACTGCCGTCCAAGATCGCAGCAGGTCTCGCCCTGGGTGCCCGTGTCTGATACGGACCACGCAGCTGCAGTTGAACGGCTCGAGGAGATGCTCGGCTACCGGTTCGACGACCGTGAGCTCCTGCAACAGGCACTCGTGCACCGGTCCTATGCGGGTGAGCAACAGATGAATCACTCCTACGAGCGACTCGAGTTCCTCGGCGACGCGGTCCTCCAGTTGGCCGTGACGCGATACCTGTTCGATGAGCGACCGGACATGCCGGAAGGCGAAATGGCGAAAGTGCGCGCCGCCGTCGTCAACGAGCGGACGCTCGCCACGTTTGGCCGCGAACTCGGGGTGGGCCCTGCCTTGCTGTTGGGGAAAGGCGAGGACATGTCGGGCGGACGCGAGAAGGATTCCCTGCTCAGCGACGTCGTGGAGGCTCTCGTCGGGGCCATCTTCCGGGAAGCCGGCTATGAACGCGCCGCCCAGACCGTGATCTCGCATTGGAGCGACGTCATCGACGAGCGGGCCGCCGCACCAGGGGAACGCGACTACAAGACCCGGCTCCAGGAACATCTGGCCCGGTTGGGCCTGCGACCCAAGTACGTCGTGGAAGAGCAAGGCCCCGAGCATGCCAAGAACTTCACGGCTC
This sequence comes from Acidimicrobiia bacterium, assembly GCA_035458525.1. Classification (GTDB taxonomy): domain Bacteria; phylum Actinomycetota; class Acidimicrobiia; order Spongiisociales; family UBA5794; genus DATHZQ01. Next base: position 17,519 of record DATHZQ010000101.1, on the reverse strand, counting down.
AGGTTTTCGCCGCCAAGGAGCTGCTCGGCGAGGGCGCGGGAACCTCGAAGAAGCGGGCCGAGCAAGCTGCCGCCAAGCGCGCTGCCGCTCGATTCGGGGACGATGCCTGAACTTCCCGAGGTCGAGACGACCCGTCGCTGCCTCGAGCCCGTCATTCTCGGGAAGCGAATCATGCACGTCGAGGTGCGGCGTGACCGGATGGTGCGTCGTCAGGCCTCGCCGGGTGATTTCGTTGCTCGCATCAGAGGAAAGACCGTCCGGGGCTTGCGCCGCCATGGGAAGTTCCTCCTGACCGACCTCAGCGGCGACATCACGTGGGTGACGCATCTGGGGATGTCCGGGCGGATCTCTCTCGCCGCTGCCGGCGATCCCGAAGCCCTGCACACGAACGTGCTCGTGCGATTCGGCCAGGGGTTGGAGCTGCGCTTCGTCGATCCGCGGACGTTCGGGTTCGTTGTTGCCTACACGCCTGAAGAGCTCGACGCCTCGCCGCTGGCGTCGCTGGGCCCAGACGCACTGAACGACCTGCCTTCGACAGCCCAGCTCGCCGGTTCGTTGACCGGGCGAGCCGCACCGATCAAGGCTCTGCTGCTCGATCAGGCGGTGCTGGCCGGGGTCGGCAACATCTACGCAGACGAAGCGTTGTTTCGAGCCGAGATCGCGCCCGATCGTCCCGGTGGGTCGCTCGATCGCAACGACATCGGCAGGCTGCGCAACGGGGTCCGAGCAAGCCTCGAGGCCGGCCTGCGGTGGGGAGGCACATCCCTCGACGACCTCGCCTACCTGCTGCCCGATGGGAGAGCGGGCGAGTTTGCGGCGAGGCTCAGCGTCTACGGGCGCACGGATGAACCTTGCCCCCGCTGCGGGACACCCATTCGGCAGCAGGTGATCCGCCAGCGAAGCGCCCATTGGTGCCCGTCCTGCCAGCGTTGACATCGGTTGCCCGCTCGGCACGGGCGGCCGCAGTGCACTGAGTCGCTTGGCCCATTCCGCTGCGGCCACACGGTCGGTAGATTGGCGCAGAGTCAGGTAGGAGACCGTGGTAGGGAACTTTGGGCTGGGCTCGCACCGCCGTGTGCGCTCAATCGGACAATGCATTCACCGAATCGCCGGCGCTTCGACGCGCTGTGCCGCGCAGGCCGCCTCATGAGCGCACTGGCTGCATTCCTCGGCGCCGCATTCGTCGTCTCCGTGGTGAATCTCTATCGCTGGTTCGCCGAGACCCAGCGACACCGTCGCCGGCTCAAAGGTCTGTCACAACGCATCCATGTCAACGGGATTCGAGGCAAGTCGACCGTCACCCGGATCCTCGCCGGGATGCTGCGCGAGGCCGGCATGGCGACGATCGCCAAGTCCACGGGCACCGCAGCCGCCGTCATCGATCGCAACGGTGTCGATCAACCGATCTACCGGCCCGGACCGCCCACGATCCTCGAGCAGCTCGAGATCGTGGAGCAGCACGTCACCGACGACATCGATGCGCTGATCATCGAGTGCATGGCGCTCAAGCCGGAATACCAGCAGATCAGCGAGCGACACATGGTGCGATCGACGATCGGCGTCCTCACGAATGTCCGCGAAGACCATCAGGACGTGATGGGCGAGACCCTGCCTGAGATCGCCAGGTCCCTGCTGTCGACCTGTCCGGTGAACGGAATCCTGGTGACGGCGGAGCAGAATCCAGACGTGACTCCCGTCATCGAGGGGGTGGCGAAGCATCTCGGAACCGACGTGGTGTACGCCGATCCGGATGCGGTGACGGACGCCGATATCGCAGCCTTCGAGTACATCGCGTTCAAGGACAATGTCGCGATCGGCCTCACCATTGCGTCGTTGCTCGGCATCGATCGCGAGGTGGCGATGCGTGGAATGGTCGCCGCGGCTCCCGATCCCGGGGTGTTGCGCATGCGGGACCTCGTCATAGGCGACAAGCGGGTCACGTGGGCCAACCTCTTCGCCGTGAACGATCGCGAGTCCATGATCGTGGCGATGGAGCGGCTGCGGCCGTATTGGACCGACGAGACGACCACCGTTGGCATTCTCAACAATCGGGCCGACCGGGAGCGACGCGCGATCCAATTCGCCGACGTTGCGGTTCGAGATCTCGACTTCGACCGGTTGGTGACGTTCGGTGCCTACGAGAAGCTGGTCACCGACCGCCTCATCGACAACGGATTCTCGACCGACGCCATCATCAACCTCGGCGAGACCCGGAATCCGAGCGTCGACGAGATCATCGAGCGCATGGTGCTGCAGGCCCCGTCACCGCACGTCCTCGTCGTGGGATTCGTGAACATTCACACGCACCAGGCCGAATTGATGCTCGACTACTTCGAGCGGGTCGCCGATCCGGAAACCTCCGACGCCGAGCAGCAGGCGCCGGCAGCTGAAGAGATCCCGGAGGCTGAGGAGCGCTCCGAGGGTGAGCAGCTCCCGGAGGGTGAGCAGCTCCCGGAGGGTGAGCAGCTCCCCGAGGGCACGCGGCCGCCCGATGTCGAGGAAGCCCCGCCCGCACCGACCGAGGTCGCGGCCTAATGCACGACTATCTGATCGGCATCGAGGCGGTGCGGTTTGCGTTCATCTTCGGTGTCGTGACGTCGATGTTCCTCTACGAGCGCCGCCACATCACGACCGGCAGCATCGTCGTCCCCGGCTACATCGCCGTGTTCGTGCTCCATCCGCTGGTGCTCATTGCGACGTTCCTCAACGCCCTGATCTCGTACTGGCTGATCAACCATGTCGCACAGCGCTTCTTCCTCCTCTACGGCCGTACGAAGTTCAGCCTGCTCGTGGTGTCCTCGATGGCGCTGCAATGGGTGCTGCTCAAGCTGAGCCCTTCAGGCCCGTACCTGTGGGAGTCAGATGTTCCGCTGTTCGTGGCGGCCGGGTACGTGATCCCGGCGCTGATCGCCCACGACATGGGCCGCCAGGGTGTGAGGGAAACGACGAAGGCGGCGCTGGCTGCGGGGCTCATCGTGGCTGGCCCTCTGCTTGCTGCGCTGCTCTTCGTTCCCGGGGCGCGGGCGTCGCGACCGCTCGTCGACTTCGCCGCCATCGCCTTCGATCCCACATGGGTTCCACTCGCGGTGTTCGCAGGGGCGATTGCCTCGTGGGGGCTGCTACACAATCACAAGATTCGATCCGGTGGCTTCATCGGCGTGACCTATCTGGCCATGTTGTCGACGGCGTGGTGGCAGATCGTGTACTTGATGGTCGCCGCGGTCGTGACGTGGTTCATCGTCACCCATGTGTTGAGCCGCTTCGTCATCCTCTTCGGACGAAGGAAGTTCTCCTCGATGCTGCTCGTCGGCGCCCTGCTGTCCTGGGTTGGGCTGGCGCTTGCCGTGAACATCTTCGGACTCGAGGACAAGGCCTTCGCGACGCTGGCATCGATCGCCCTGGGTCCACTGTTTCTACCCGGCCTGCTCGCCAACGACATGCACCGAGCCAGCCCTGGCAAGGTGCTCCTGGGCGCCGGCCTCGGAGGCACGTTCATATTCTCAGGGGTGACGTTCCTCTACGCCTCGGTCAATGGGGGGAGTACGACGTCGACGTTCGTGCTCGGATGCGTAGCGCTGTTGAGCGGGGCGATCATCTTCGACCGCCAGCTCTCCTATCCCTTGCTGCGGATGCTGACGGGCACCGAACTCAACGTCCACGAACCACCGGACCAAGGTGCGGCCGATGCGGCTGAACCGATCGAGGCCAAGGACGCTGAGCAACCGGCGCTGCGGGTCGCCTGAGTCAGTGGTGCCCTGATGATGCGGGGTCCTGTTCTGGCGAACCTCTCCGGAACAGGGTCGATGCGGCAGCGATCACCACTGCGACGACGACAAAGAAGACGATCCGGAACGGCAGCGGAACCCGTTCGATGAAGCCCTCCGAGGGCGCGTCGAGCGGCGGAATCTGGGCCCGCATGACGGTGATGTGCAGCACGCCGCTCGAGTCGCGGTCGCCGGCCAAGATGGCCGGCCCTGTCACGATCTCGGACGCGGGTTCGCCCAGCACGGCGTCGAGTGCGGCCCGAAACGAGGGCTCGGTGGGCCCCGTCACGGTCATGATGACGCGGTTGGCCGCCCACGGTGAGGCGAAGATCTGTGCCGTGCCGGGTCCCGCCGCTTCGCCGTCGACCTCGAACTCTGTGAGGCGCGCCGGTTGGCCATCGGCTTCGAGCTCCAGCGGGAGCGACGGCAGCAGTTCGTTGAGCAGCGGTTGACGGGCGGCGCGGCCGATGACGATGAGGTGTCCCTGACGCACCGCGTCCGTCACGTCTTCGCTGGCGATCATGCGGGGAGCGAAGCGGCTCGACGAGCTTCCGAACGCCTGCACCAGGCGCACGCCTGCAGCGATCTCGCCGACCGTCGGCTCGTCGGGCAGTGCGATCGTGAGTGTTGCCATGTCGGGTTCGGCCATGAAGAGGAACGGGAAGTCGTTGAGGTCGATGCGTCCTCCTGCGGCCTGGTGGGGGAGCTCGATCTGGGTCGACGCCGGGACCGATGCGGAGGGCCCCGATGAGATCGGTACGCACGTGGGGGACGGATCGAGGTCGAACGTGAGCCGGAGGAAGTTGCGACCCGGCCGCAACACCGACGCCGGGAGCGCCAGAGCGGGCAGATCTTGCTGACCATCTTCGGCATCGAGCGGGATCGCTCCGATGTCCCGACCGTTCAGTGCCAGCGACAGCTCGCCGGGACCCGCCGCCAGTTCTGTATCGATCGATCCCACCGACGGCTGCCACTCGAAAGGCATGTCGAAGTTGTAGATCAGCGACTGCGGACCGAAGCCGGCAACATCGCGCTGGCGATAGCCGATGTCGCCGAGCGTGAACGAGGACATCGCTTCCTGCGGTGACCGCAACGGCGCGGTGATGACATCGAGCGTGTCGGAGGAGGTCGGTGCCTCCGCCGCCGGGTCAACGAGCGCATCCGCCACTGCGGTCAACGAGCCGTCTGGCGGCGCCGCAATTGCAAGCACGGGCCAGCCCGATGAATCGCGCCGCAGCCGGGCGCGACCTTCCCCCCGAGCGGTGTCGAGTTCTGCGTCCCCAACGATGAGCGCCGGCCCGTCCAGGCCGATCGTCGCTGCGTCCGCATCGGCGACCGTGATCTCCCACGTTGCCGTCGGTTCGCTGCGGGCGACGCCGAATGCGATCGCGGCGAGCGCATTGAGCGCATCTGCGCCGAAATCCTCGGGCAGGACCGCCGCGATCGAGGTCGCTTCGTGGCCGAGCGGGACCAGCGCCTCGGGGAAATCGCTGATCGTGAGGTCTCCTGTCGGGGCGAAGACGCCCGTCAAGATCGAGTCGGACACGACGAGCCAGCGCGCCGGGTTGGCAGGATCGATGCACGCCGAATCCGTGTTCAGGCTCAGGTTGGCCCGAAGCCGGATCACGTTCTGGCCCGGCTCGAGGAATCCCGGATCGATCGAGATGCTGTGTTGGGAACGATCCGTCGCAAGGGCGAGCGTGTCGATCGGCCGGCCGTTGACCTCGATCGCCAGGGTGGCGTCGTCGCCGATGAGGCGTGTCGTCTCCGTCGCCAGGGACAGGGTGAGAGGGCCTTGCCCTGCGACGCCGGCTGGAACCGTGAACCGGTAGCTGGCCTGGGGTCGGTAGCCCCGCAGCGTGGTGCCGGTTTCTGCGTCGCCTTCGAGCGTCCAGCGAGCGTCATCGGTCTGCGCAAGAGTCTCCGGCGCATTCCCTGCGACAACGATCACCGTCGCCAGTACGGCGAGCAGCCGGGCGATTCGGTTACGCACAGCCTCGTCCCCCGAGAAGAGTCGTGTAGCGCACTCGATCTTTGCCCCCACGTCGAGCGCGAAAACCAGGCTACCACCGGTCCTCGCCACCGACGGTCAACCGGCTGCAGCGGCGCCACAAGCGCTTGGGCGACCCTCCCTCAGAATCCCACTGATGTGATTCTGAGGCGGTAAGCTCGTTTCGCCGTGTTGCTGAAATCGCTTTCGCTCGCGGGTTTCAAGTCGTTTGCGACGCGAACCCGTCTCGACTTCGAGTCGGGCGTCACCGTAGTGGTGGGTCCGAACGGGTCGGGAAAGTCGAACCTGCTCGACGCGTTGTCGTGGGTCATGGGGACGCAGGCCACGAGCGCGCTGCGCACGGGCAAGATGGAGGACGTCATCTTCGCGGGGACCGCGACGCGCCCCTCCATGGGGCGAGCCGAGGTCACTGTCACCTTCGACAACATCGATCGGTTTCTTCCTCTCGATCTCGACGAGATCTCGATGACGCGGCGGCTCTACCGCGACGGACGTTCCGAATACGAGATCAATGGGGCGCCATGCCGGCTCCTCGACTTGCATGAGCTGCTCTCCGATGGCGGCGTGGGTCGCCATCAACACGTCCTCGTCGGGCAAGGGCAGATCGGCACCATCCTCAATGCCCGCCCGGACGAGCACCGTGCGGTGATCGAAGAGGCCGCGGGAGTCACCAAGCACCGCAACCGGCGGGATCGCTCGCTGCGCCGGCTCGAGCAGACCGCTCTCGACATCGAGCGCCTCAACGATCTGCTCGACCAGGAGCGTCGCCGGCTTCGGCCACTCAAGCGCCAGGCGAACGCCGCCGCGCGCTATGACTCGGTGAAGGCCGAGGCACAAGCGCTCCGCCTGTGGCTGGGAGGCGAGGAGCTGCGTCGCATCACGACGCGCACCGAAATCGCCGCAGCGCAGAAGGCCGACCTCGAAGCGGCGATCGCTGCCCACGGCGCCGAGCTCGCAACGCTCCGGTCCTCGCTCGACGAACTGAGGAGCGCCGCAGGGGAAGTGGGCAAGGCGCTCGAACGAGACACGGCTGCCGCCGCTCGTCTGGAGACGGCAGCAGAGCGCTTCCAGCGCTTTGCGATGGTCGCTCGAGAGCGGCGCTTCTCCTTGCAGAGTCGTCTCGAAGGCGCAGGCGAACGGAGACGAGACCTCGAGGTCGAGCAGGCGTACCTGACCGACGAGCTGGCGTCACTCGAGGTGGAGCTCCGCTCGACCAAGGCGCTCGCTGAGCGCCGCGAAGCAGAATTGCACGTGCTCGAAGACGAGGAGCGATCTCTCGCTGAGCAAGCGCAGCTCCCGGCCGAGGGCGTCATTGCCAACCTGCGAGGTGACCTGCGGGCACTGGAAGTGGCCGCCGAGCGAGACGAGCGGGAACTTGCCAGCCTGTCCCGGCGCAGGGACGTCGTTCACGGCACTCTGGAGACGCAGCAGGCGGAGGCTGAAGCGCTCGTTGCCGTGATTCAAGAAACCGACATTGCCGCGGTGGAGACGCAAGAGGTCTACGAACAAGCGCTCGCTGAGCGGGAGCGGGCCGAGGACGCACACGCCGGTTATGCGGCGGACGATCGCGCGGCTCAGCTGGCCGTGGCGCACGCGGCAGCAAGAGCCGAAGCGATCGAGGGGGCGTTACAGGGTCTCGGCGATCCGGAGGCGCGAGAGCGCGCCGCACGAGCCGACGGCGTCGTTGGCGCGGTGGTGGCGAGGCTCGACGTACCCGAATCCCTTGCTGCGGCCGTCGATGGTGCGCTGGGGCACTGGTCGGACGCATTCGTGGCCGACGGCCCCGCCTCGATCAACCGCATCACCGCCGAGCTCAAGGGCGCAGGCTTTGGAGGCGTGACCCTCGTCATCGGGCGCACGGTCGCGGAAACGCCGCCTGCGCTCGAGGTCGCGGCTGCGTCGGGGGCCGAAGCGCTCGTCGACAGCTTGGGCGCCAACGCCGACAGACGCCTGGCCCATCACCTGCTCGGCGACGTCGTGGTCGTCGAGGGATGGTCGTCGGGGTGGCGTCTGGTGGAGCGGCACCCGCAGATCCGGGCCGTCACTCCCGAAGGCGACGTGATCTCGATCGATGGGATTCGTCTCGCCGACGCAGACGGCGCCGGTCACGCCGCGCTCGAGGCTGCCCGCGTCGCACTCGAGCAAGCCGAAACGGCAGCAGCCCGCACGGCAAGTCACCTCACGACGGCGACACGCGCACTGGAGCGCGCCGGCCGCGCCGAGCGGGAGGCCCTTGACACCCTCGAGCGAATCGAGGCGAAACTCGCCGGTCACTCGGAGGCGCTCGGCATCAACGGGCGGGCCCGGGCCGAAGGCGAGGCGGAGGGCGTTCGCCTCGACGAGCGCGCCATAGCCCTGGCTGATGCGGCGCGGCTCCGCGACGATCGAATGGGTGAGGTGCGGCGACGGCTCGCCGAATTCGAGGGCGAGGAACAGGAGCGTCAGCGGGCATGGGAGGCACTCATGCGCACCCGGGAGGACGTCACCCGCCGCCGCAATGACGCCCGAGTCGCTCGCGAAGAAGCTGCAGCTGCCGTGGCGAGCGCGGAGGAACGCCATCGCATGCTCACCGGCCGCCTGCAACAGGCCACGACGGACCTGGAAGACATCGACGCCACCCCTGTCGAGCCGGCGCGCGTGGAGACCCTGCGCTCCATCGAGGAACGGGCGCGCCAGGCGGATGATCAGGTGAGGGAGCACGTCGCAGCATTGCGAGAGCGCCAGCGCACCCTCCGCAAGGAGGCAGGCGTCGCAGGGGAGCGACTCGACGAGGCGCACCGGCGGGAACGGGAACTGGACCGTGCCATTGCCGAAGCCAAGGAACAAGCTTCGACGCTCGCCATCGAGCTCGCCGAGCTGCGAGTTCGCAAGGAAGCCACGGCGGAAGCATTGCGGCGGGATGCCGACGCCTCCGAGACGATTGCGCTGGAGGCGCCGCGTCCCGACATCGCGCCCGATGAGGATCTGCCGCAGCTCCTGGCCTCCCGGGAGGCCGAGCTGCGTCGGATGGGTCCGATCAATCCCCTGGCGGCGGCCGAGTACGAAGAGCTCGCCGGCCACGTCGAGCTGCTCGAGGGTCAGCTTGCAGATCTCGAAGAGTCACGAACCGAGCTTCGCAAGGTCATCACTGCTTTGGATGACGAGATGGCGAAGCTGTTCGCCGGTGCCTTCGACGAGATCTCCCGCCTCTACGAGGAGAACTTCGCGCTCGTCTTCCCAGGAGGCAGGGGCCGGCTGCGCCTCACCGATCCGGAGAAGCCGCTCGAAGCCGGCGTCGAGATCGAAGCGCAGCCTCTCGGGAAGAAGGTCGGGCGGCTGTCGTTGCTGTCGGGCGGCGAGCGATCGCTGGCCGCCTTGGCGTTCCTCTTCGCTGTCTTCCGGGCCCGCCCCAGCCCGTTCTACGTGCTCGACGAGGTGGAAGCAGCACTCGACGATGCAAATCTGCGCCGGTTCCTACGGCTGGTCGACACGTTGCGGGAGCAAGCCCAGTTGGTCATCATCACCCACCAGCAGCAGACGATGGAGGCTGCGGATCTGCTCTACGGAGTGACCATGGAACCCGCCGAGTCGTCGAAGGTCATTGCGAAGCGTCTCGAGCGGGCGAGGACCGACCAGCTCGCTTCCTGAGTCCGTCCTGTAGCATTCCGCTCCCACTAGTCACGAAGCCGGAGGTTTGTGGTGGACCCCATTCTCATTGGCGTGATCGTCGCCGTGCTCGTCATAGCGGTGGCGGCGTATGTCATCACCAGCAGGCTTCGCCGCGACACCACGATCGAAGGCTCAGCGCCGGGTCGCACTACCGCACCGACGAAGACTCCGCCGCGGATCCTGCGGGACAGGCTGGGGAAGACACGCAGGGCCATCTCGGACCGGTTGGGTGCCGTGCTCGGCACCGACAAGCTCGATGCCGAGTTCTGGAGCGACCTGGAGGACACGCTCGTAGCGGCCGATCTGGGCGTCGCCGCCGCAACGGAGGTCGTGGAGAAAGTTCGCCAATCCGCACCAGAGGACGGCGCTGCAGCACAGGCAGCGCTACAGCGCCATCTCGCCCAGATGCTGGAGGGCCGAGATCGCACCCTGCGGCGCGACAGCAAGCCTTCGGTTCTGCTCGTCGTTGGCGTGAATGGAACAGGCAAGACCACATCGATCGCAAAGCTGGCTCGACACCTCGAGGCCAACGGCGCATCGGTGGTGCTCGGTGCGGCGGACACCTTCCGCGCCGCGGCGGGCGCCCAGCTGCGCACGTGGGGCGATCGCGTTGGCGTCCGGGTCGTCGGTGGCCAGGAGGGCGCCGATCCCGCTTCCGTGGCGTACGACGCATATCACGCGGGCCGATCGGACGGCGCAGACGTCGTCATCGTCGACACAGCCGGTCGTCTCCATTCCAAGGCCAATTTGATGGACGAGCTCGCAAAGATCGCCCGGGTGCTGCGCCGCGAGGCCGGCGATATCGACGAGGTGTTGCTCGTCATCGACGGCACGACCGGGCAGAACGCCATCGAGCAGGCGAGGACGTTCACCGAGGCGGTGGGTGTCACGGGCATCATGGTGACCAAACTCGATGGAACCGCCCGTGGCGGCATGGCGATTGCCGTCGAAGAGGAGCTCGACATCCCGGTGAAGTTCATTGGCGTCGGGGAAGGGATGGACGACCTCATCCCGTTCGAGCCGGATGTGTTCGTCGACGCCCTGTTGGGCGCATGAGCGACGAGGCACAGTTGCTCGAGCAGGCTCGCCGGGCCGCCGGCCACGCCTATGCGCCGTATTCCAACTTCCGAGTGGGAGCCGTCGTCGTGTCACCCGACGGGCGTGAATTCGAGGGAGTCAATGTCGAGAACGCTGCGTACGGTGCCACGATCTGTGCCGAGGCCAACGCGATTTCGACCGCTGCTGCGGCCGGGGTCCGTGAGATCGACACTGTGGCGGTGGGATGTCTCGATGCCGACGAATGCGCTCCCTGCGGCAACTGCCGCCAGCTCATGCGCGAGTTCCGCGTGCGCCGCGTGATCGTCCAGGGAGAGGGCGGCCGGATGCGCGTCCACGCCCTCGAAGATCTCCTGCCGCACTCATTCGGCCCGGAGAGCTTGCGCTAGTCGGGCGGATCAGAACCCGTCGGAGGAAACGTCGCGGGTGCGGCGGCGAATCGTGATCGAGCGTCCTGCGGCAGCCGCGCTCCGCAGTGTGGTGGCGGAATCGACCACGCGTTGCGAGATTCCCGGCATGGCGCCCTCCGCCGCCGGCAAACGCGCCTGCGGGGCGGAACCCGAGTCCCGCCCCGCTGCGTTGTGCTCGCAGGAGCTACCGAGCTTTGAGGGCCTCGATCAGCGCCGGAACCACCTTGTGAACATCACCGACGATGCCGAGGTCGGAGAGGCCGAAGATGGGCGCCTCCGGGTCCTTGTTGATCGCGATGATCGTCGACGCGTCTTTCATGCCAACGACGTGCTGCATGGCTCCGGAGATGCCACAAGCGATGTAGACGTCCGGCTTCACCGTCTTGCCGGTCTGCCCGACCTGCAGCGAGTACGGCACCCAGCCGGAATCAACGACGGCACGGGTAGCCCCGACGGCGCCTCCGAGCAGCGACGCCAGCTCCTGGACCATCTCGAACTTGTCGGCACCACCGAGGCCCCGTCCACCGGAGATGACGACATTGGCCGCTTCCAAGTCGGGCCCCTGGCTCTCTTCAACGTGGCGTTCCGTGACGGTGACCGCTCCGGCGTGACCGACATCGGGCATGTCGACCGCATTCACTTCGGGCGTCCCTCCACCTGAGGGCTCGGCCGGGAAGGCCTTGGGTCGAGCGACGACGACGGCAGGACCGTCACCGGTGGCAGCGGTCGTCACCCTGGTCGTGCCTCCGAGGATCTCGTTGGTGACGGAGACGTTGCCGCCGTCCACCGCGATGTCGACTGCATTCGCCAGCACGGGGGCGCCAAGCCGGGCCGAGAGTCTGCCGGCGACGTCGCGGTCGAGGTTGCCCATGGAGAACACGACCATGCCGACGTCGGTGCCGTCGAGCAGGGACGCAATCGCAGCCGCCGCCTGCGCGGCCGGCAGCGCGTGATCCGTGGCGAGGTGATAGACCCGATCGGCACCGTGGGCGCCATAGGCTGCGAAGGCTTCATCCGAGGCGGGTCCAACGTGAAACACGCCGGTCGTGCCCTGGAAGGAACGCACCTTTGTCAGGCTTTCGAGCGCCGACTGCGAGACTTCGCCGCTGGTGCCGTCTGCAAAGACAAGCTGCGCCATGTCAGACCACCTTCGCTTGTTCGAGGAGGGCCACGATCTTGAGATGGCTCTCGCCGTCGTCTTCTACGATCTCGCCCGCCTGGCGCGCCGGAACGGGATCAACGGATTGGATTGCCTGATTGCCGGCACTCTCGACACCGAGCTCGGCGCTGGTGAGCGTATCCACCGGCTTGGATTTGGCCTGCATGATCCCCTTGAAGGTGGGATAGCGAGGCTCGACCACGCCCGAGGTGACCGACAGCACCAGCGGTGCCGTGGCCTCCACGACGTCGTAGCCGGCGCCGGTCTGCCGCTCGATCCGGAGTCCGCCCTCGATGTGCTCGACTTTGCGGGCAAACGTCAGCGAGGGAACACCGAGCAACTCGGCGATCTGCTGTGGCACCACTCCCGTGTACCCGTCGGTCGACTCGGTGCCTGCAATGACCACGTCGACCTCTTCGCGCTTGATGGCGGCGGCGAGGACGCGAGACGTGGTGAGGGCATCCGAACCGCGGAGGCCGGCGTCGTCGATCACGACTGCTTTGGCGGCGCCCATGGCGAGTGCTTGGCGGATACCTTGCAGCGACCCAGACGGCGACATCGAGATGATCGTGACTGTCGAGTCGTCTCCGGCAGCTTCGGCGAGCTGGAGCCCGACCTCGATGCCGTACCGGTCGGTGTCGTCGAGCACCTGATCGTCCGGCCGAACCACGAAGTGCGTCGTTGGATCGAGCTCATACGGTGTCGCCGGATCGGGTATCTGCTTTGCGCAGACGGCGATCTTCATGAGGCTCCTCTCTCACATGTGGGATGGCGAGATAGTCGCCGATTCTGGCTGTCTGCTCAAATCCGCCGTGAGGGTTGTGTTGCTCAAGCGACGGCGTCGCCCTCAGGGCCGCACTTCGCCGACGATGAGCGGCTGTGCGGGTGGCGTCTCGTCGCCGATCTCCCACGCCCGCTCGACGTAGGGGAGCGCCGACGCCAGACGTCCTTCGTCGTTGTAGGTGACCGTCCCCAGCACATCGCCCGCCGCGACCACGGCGCCCACCTTGGCGTGCAGCGTGATCCCGACTGCGGGATCGACGTTGTCTTCCTTCTTCTGGCGCCCGCCCCCGAGCCTGACCGAGGCGAGGCCGAGATCCAGGGCGTCGCACCTCGTCACCACGCCGTCCTTCGCAGCGACGACCTCATGGCGCTCCGCGGCCGCCGGCAGGAGCGATCGATTCAAGACCACGTTGGCGTTGCCGCCCTGTTCGGCGATGACCTCGGCGAACTTGTCGAGCGCGGCCCCGGAAGCGACTGCCCGTTCGAGACGCTGCCGAGCCTCTCCGCGGTCGGTGGTGACGCCCCCGGCAATCAGCATCTCGACGCCGAGCAGGTAGGTGATCTCGACGAGATCATCGGGTCCGGAGCCCTGAAGGACATCGAGCGATTCTGCGATCTCGTTGGCGTTGCCGATCTCCTTGCCCAGCGGTTGGTTCATGTCGGTCAGGAGCGCAACGACCGGCGTGTCGTGCGAAGCGCCGATGCCGACCATGGTCTCGGCGAGGAGCCGGGCGGAGGCTTCGTCTTTCATGAACGCTCCGGTGCCCACTTTGACGTCGAGCACGAGCGCGTCGAGCCCCTCGGCGAGCTTCTTCGACATGATCGAGGACGAGATGAGGGGAACCGACGGAACCGTGCCGGTTGCGTCACGCAACGCATAGATCCTGCGGTCGGCAGGAACGAGCGTTTCGGACTGGCCCGCGAGCACGAGATGGTGCTTCTCCAGCACGCGCAGGAACTCATCGGGATCGAGCATGGTCGTGAAGCCCGGAATCGATTCGAGCTTGTCGAGCGTGCCCCCGGTGTGCCCGAGGCCTCGTCCCGACATCATGGGAACGGCGATGCCGCAGGTGGCCACCATCGGAGCCAGGGGGATGCTCACCTTGTCGCCGACCCCGCCGGTGGAGTGCTTGTCCACTTTCGGTGCGCTGAGGTGATCGAAGTCGAGCACCTCGCCGCTGTAGAGCATCGCCTCCGTCCACACCGCGAGCTCTGTCTGACTCATCCCGCAGAAGAAGATCGCCATGAGGAGCGACGACATCTGATAGTCGGGCAACCGATCCGCGGTGTACTGCGCAATGATCCATCGCAGTTCGTCAGCCGACAGTTCGCCGCCGTCCCGCTTGCGTTCGATCAGCTCGGTGATGGAGTGAGAAGCCATCACCTGAGGATACGACCTCGCAGTTCGGCCGCCGACAGCAGCGGCGAGGCGCCATATGCCAGACGTCAGATGTCAGCGGTCTCGGTCGCGCTCGATCCGGCCGTTGCTCACCCGCACACCTTCGCCGCGGAGGCGTTCGGCGTGTTCTTTCTCGTGATGCGAAACGAGCCGGCCGTCCGTAGTGACCACCCGCCACCAGGGGAGCCCGGGCACCGTGCGAAGGACGTTGCCAACCGCCCGGGCGGCGCCGGGGTAGCCCGCTTCATCCGCGATCTCGCCGTAGGCCATGACGTGTCCCGGCGGTATCGCCTCGATGACGGCGGCGACGGCCTCGGTGAAGTTCTGGCGCTCGCCCGTCACGGCCGTCGCAGGACGAGCGACTGCATGTGGCGCACATCGCCGTCATCCTCGTGTGCCTCCGGCACGAAGGTGTCGAATGATTCCACGACGAACACGGCCCCGACGTCTCGACGCAGCGTCTCGTCGCTGCGCAGGCAGAAGAAGCGCGGGGGCGGGTAGAAGTCGTCGTCGTACATGCCCTCCGCGTCGTATCCGCCCCAGACACCGAGATAGAACAGACCACCTGGTACGAGCACGTCGCGGATACCGCCGAGCACCGAGCCGAACGCATCGCTCGGCACGTGGTGGACGCAATTCATGGCCCACACCGCATCGAAGGAAGCCACGGGGAATCCGAGATCGAACATGTCTCGAACGTGGGCCTCCAGGCCTTTGGCCCGGCATAGCTCGACCTGAGCGGGGGAGAGGTCGGTGGCGACGACATCGGCGCCACGATCGGCGAACCACTGCGACGTGAACCCGACGCCGGCGCCGATCTCGAGCAGACGCTGCTTGCCTTCGGCTCGCATCATGCTCCGGAACCGCGACGCGATCGGCCACCGCCAATCGGCCTCACCCATCTGTTCGCGTTGCTGGGCCGCTGCGTCATACGAGGTGGCGAGCGAGTTCATGAAGCCGGGCGGTGGCGAGGTGCGGGTGAGCTTCATGTCGCCCGGAGCAGCTTCACCTGGGGGTGGAGGCCGGCATCCTCGGCGTATTCGTGGAGGAAGGAGGTCTCGATGGCCGTGAAGCCAGGAGTCGGGAGTGCGGCGAATGTCTCGTCGGCAAAAAACGAGAAGAATCTCGGTGGGTCCAGCCAATCGTCCTCATGCGGCCCCTCGTGGTCGAAGCCACCCCACACGAGCATCTTGAAGAGCCCCCCCCGTGCCAGAACCCGGCGTATCTCCGTGAGCACCCTGGCGAGCTCGCTCTTGGGCACGTGGAGCAGCGAGTTGAAAGCCAGGGCTCCGTCAAAGCTGGCGTCTTCGAAGGGCAGATCGCTGAAGTCGCCGACGACGGCGGCAACGCCCCGAGTCTGCGTGCACATCACGTTGGCGGGGGAGAGGTCGACCGCCATCACGTCCAGGCCGCGACCGTTCATCCGTTGTGCGAGCTGTCCGGTTCCCGAGCCGATGTCGAGGACGGTGGACAATCCCTCGTGGAGCATCCGGTCGACGAGATCGTCGACGGCCTCGAAGCGCCAGCGCTCCGGGTCCCGAGCGTTGCGGCGCTCTGCATCGGCGTCGTATGCCAGCCGCAGGCCGGCCTTCATCTTCGGATCCACGAGCGCACGATACCGAGTGCCCGGCGTCACAGATCCGACGGCAAAGAACGGCGACGAACCCATCGGATCGGCAACCGGTCCGGTGTGTCCGAGGAACGGATGACTACCCCTTCGACGGCGTACAGTCGGGGGATGGCGTTGCCCGAGCACATCACCTGCGTGGACTGCGGCGGTCGCTGTAGTCGTATCACCTTCGAGCCGGAGGACGGTTTCGAGCCGGGCGATCTGGTCGCCTATCGATGTCACGATTGCCTCGACAGGTGGGACATCGAAGTCACCGCCGATGATGTGCGCGAGGCTGAGGGCCCGGAGTTCTGAGGACGCGGCGCCTCTACACTCCCTGACGCATGTTCGACACGATCTCCTCCCGTCTCGGCGATGTCTTTTCGCGGCTGCGCTCCAAAGGGCGTCTCGACGAGAAAGACGTCGACGCGGCGCTGCGTGAAGTGCGACTGGCGCTGCTCGAGGCCGATGTCAACGTCATCGTCGTCAAGTCGTTGCTGGCGCGGGTCAAGGCCCGTGCCGTCGGTGCCGAGGTCACCAAGAGCCTCACGCCGGGACAGCAGGTCATCAAGATCGTCCATGAGGAGCTGATCACCACCCTCGGCGAGGAAGCGCCGCTGGCGCGTCCCTCGGCACCGCCGCTCGTGATCCTCATGGCAGGACTGCAGGGCTCGGGTAAGACGACCACGACTGCAAAGCTGGCCAAGCACCTGAAGTCGAAGGGCAAACGGCCGCTGCTCGTCGCCGCAGACTTGCAACGCCCTGCCGCCATCGACCAGCTCGAGACGCTCGGCAAGCGGGTCGGCGTGCCGGTCTACGTCGATCGGAGGGCGAAGGCGCCCAAGCTGGTGAAGGCCGCCATGAAGGAGGCTCGCACCGAGGGCCACAATGTGGTGATCATCGATACGGCCGGCCGGCTCCAGATCGACCAGGAGCTCATGAAAGAGCTTGCTGCCGTCAAGAAGGCCGTCGATCCCGACGAGGTCCTGCTCGTGGTCGACGCCATGACCGGTCAAGAGGCCGTCAACGTCGCCCAGGGCTTCTTGGAGCACACCGAGTTGACCGGTTTGGTGCTCACCAAGCTCGACGGCGACGCCCGCGGCGGTGCCGCGATCTCGGCGAGAGAGGTGACGGGCCGGCCCATCAAGTTCGTCGGTTTGGGGGAGGGCTTGGACGACCTCGATGTGTTCTACCCCGAGCGCATGGCTTCTCGCATCCTCGGAATGGGCGACGTGCTGACGCTGATCGAGAAGGCCGAATCGGCGTACGATGAGGAGCAAGCCAAAGAGGCGGCAGAGAAACTCCGCACGGCGAGCTTCGATCTCGAGGACTTTCTGGAGCAGTTCCAGCAGCTACGCAAGATGGGCCCGCTCCAATCGCTGGTTAGTATGCTTCCCGGCGCCGGGCAGATGCTGAAAGACGTCCAGGTGGACGAACGGGATCTGAACCGGGTTGAGGCGATCATCCGCTCGATGACGCCGGCGGAACGGCGCAATCCCAAGATGATCAATGGGAGCCGCAAGCGTCGCATCGCAGCCGGGTCGGGGACTCGCCCGCAGGACGTGAACGGCGTTCTGAAGCAGTTCTCCGAAGCACAGAAGATGATGAAAGCCATCGCCGGTGGCAAGAGCCCGATCCCGGGCTTGGCGCTTCCCGGCATGGGTCGTAGCAGGAAGAGGT
>DATHZQ010000100.1:0-19780 GCA_035458525.1 Acidimicrobiia bacterium | reverse complement strand
CTCGTCAACGAGAAGTACCTTCGAAGCCGGTCTGGTTTGTACCACGCCAGCATGTTCGCAGATGACCCGGCCGTCGAGCGCCGATCACCAAATCAGGCGCACGAACACGCACTCCGCAGAGTGTCCGGGATCGGCACTGATGCGCTCGGTTCTCAGGCTGGCTCGACTACGGCGCTGTACCGCTGCTGCGCCGCCTGTGCGGAAGTTCCGAGCAGTTCCCCGATGCGTGCCCACGTTATGCCGGCATGGTGAGCGGCGACTACGGCATCGACGATTTGCCGTTCGCTGCGCGCCCGAGCCAGCGCGGCCCGCTGCAGCAGGTACTCCTCAACCGGACGCTCGTCATCTTCGGACGGCTCGTATTCCTCGAATCGCCGAGCCAGCTCGTCTGCTTGATCGAGGATCCAACTTTGGTCTGTCGAATGGGTCGGAGCTGGGGGTTCACCTGGAGTGAGGGAAGGAGCATGATGGAGGGCGGTAGGCAGCACGAGCCGTGAGGTCCGGCGATGGAGGCAGGAACTGGCCGGTCGGGGTGGGTGGCTGCGGCGCTTGTGTTTGTGTTGGCAGCATCGCTGACCAGTTGCGGTGGCGACGGGTCCCGACCTGCTGGCACGTCGGCGCCGGCGGCCACTTCGGCGGCTCCATCGTCCGGTGTTCCCGTGGTTGTTGACACCGATCTGGCGGTCGACAGTGTGATGGCCCTGCTGTATCTGCTGGGCCGTCCGGAGGTGGATATTGCTGCGATCATGGTGAGCGGCACCGGTGAGGTCCGTTGCGGGCCGGGGGCGGAGATCGCCGCCGGTCTCGTGGCCCTTGCCGGGAAGGACGGCATCCCGGTGGCGTGCGGGCCCGGCGAGCCGCTGGCGGGGTCCAATGCCTTCCCGGCGGACTGGCGATCGGCCGCCGACGAGGCCTGGGGACTGGACCTCCCGACGGGGGAGGCTCTGTCGCAGCTCCCCGCTCCGGATCTGCTGGTGTCGGTTGTCTCATCGTCGGAGGAGCCTGTGGTGGTGTTCACGGACGGGCCCTTGACCAACCTGGCGGCCGCCCTGCGTCTCGACCCGAGGATCGCGGAGAGGATCGCCATGGTGTATGTCATGGGAGGCGCCATCGACGTGTCGGGGAACACACCGGTCAACCCCGACGCCGAGTACAACATCTGGGTGGACCCAACGGCCGCGGCCGAGGTCTTCGCCTCGGGGATTCCGGTCACGCTGGTGCCGCTCGATGCCACCAACCAGGTTCCGCTGGAGACACGGCATCTTCGCGCCCTGCATGACCACGCCGTCGCTCCGGCTGCGGCAGCGGTGCTCACGATGCTGCAACCCGATGAGGACTGGGACCTCTACTTCTGGGATCAGCTGGCAGCGGCAATCGTGGTTGATGAGAGCCTCGCCGGATTCGAGACCATGACTCTTGCGGTGACGACCGACGGTGACCCGAGTGTGGTCGGCGTCACGCGGAGGGCGGTCCAAGGCAGCGAGGTTCGGGTGGCCGTGACCGTTGACGCGGCGCGGTTCGAACGAGAGTTCCTCTCCAGCGTCGCTGGGGAGGACGTGGGGCCGATCGCAGAGTTGTCGAAGCGCCCGGCGGCGACGGTGGACGGTCTGCTGGCGTCCCTTATCGCCGCGGCCAACAGCGGTGATGCCGACGCATGGGCGTCACTCTCCACAGAGGAGGCGGCGCTCTCGACCTATCAGGTCACTGGGGGGACGGGCCGTCTGATGGGAACTTTTCGGATGGCCGATTGGGACCCTGAGGCCGATCCCCTGTACGGGATCGACGTCGCGGGGGAGCCTCTCGTGGTCGGAGATGCGGCAGCTGCTGGGGTGCGGTACTCGCCGCCGGGGGAACCGGTAGGAGACGCCGAAGGCTTCCTCGTGATCGTCGGCAACCGCGCCCAAGATGGGGTTCTCGTCGAGGGAAGCGCCCGCCTCTTCGGCATCGGTGAACCGCCGGCCGATGCGGCCGCGGCTCGAGGACTCATGGAGGCCTACGTCGCAGCCTGGAACGCCGACGACATTGTCGGAGTCGTCGCGACCATGGCGGACGACGGTGTCCTCTGGGGCAACGTTCTCTACCCGGAGGAGATAGGCTCGGGCCCGGCACTGCGGGAGATGCTCGCCGAGGCGTTCTGGCTGCACCTGGAGATGACCGGGCCTCCCATCACGTCTGGACCGTTCGCTGCGTTGCCCCTGCGCTTCGTCGACGACACCTCAGAGGCGAGACGCGACGTCATCGCCATCCTCTGGATCCGCGACGGGAAAATCGCCCTAATGGCCATAGCCCAGGGCGAGCTGCACGGGTGAGTCCACGACGGTGACAGCACCCGCGCTCAAAGGTGAACCCCTCTGCCACGCCGATCACCAAATCCCGAGCCATATCGCACATCGCGCCGAGCACTCGGTATCGAAGCACTTCGAGGATTGCGACTCGGCTGGCGGCGAGTACGCACCGTGGCCGTCGTGGTGCCGGCCGTCCGGTCAGGGCTCGATCCGGTTGGCGGTTGTGACGCGGTCAATGCTTAGATCGAAGGAGATGATGTCGGGAATTCCGGTGGCCTCAGCCGAGGCTACGAGGTACGCCTCGGCGAAGTCGATGCGATGGGTCTCGTACACCTCGAGCGAGCGCAGCAGTAGAGCGGGATCCAGCGTCCGGATAGGCGGGTAGGCGACCACCGATCGCACCAACCGGGCTACCTCGTCTGCGGGCACCTCGTAGAAGGACTCGAGCACGCGGACGACCTCGGCAACGATGAGGTCGGGGAGGAGCAGCTCATCTGCTGCGGCGAGGAAGGCAGTGGCGCGGGCAGCGAGGTCCGGCGGGTCACCGGTGAGATGGCGGATGAGGACGTTGGTATCGACGAAAGCCGCGAAACTGCGCGCTACCCAACCTGCGGAGTGTCACCAAAGAAGTCGTTCGGCCGATCTGCCAGAATCCCCGATCCAACGCTCGGTACCGCGTTCGTCACCCGATTCGGTGCGACGTCTTCTCGAGTTTCGAGGCGAGCATGAGCAGCGACAAGCGTTGCAGGCGGCGGGCGATCTCCGGTGTATCTCGGAATACTGCCGCAATCTGGTCAGCCGGGAGCACAAGGATCTCACCTGCCTTCTCGACACGCGCCGTGAACGGCTCGCGATAATCGAGGAGCGCTCCGAGCTCACCGATCATGTTCCAACGCCCGAGCGTTCCAACTCGGGACGCATCCGTGTGGAGTTCCAGCTTCTCGAGAGACACGACGCCTCCCATTATGAAGAACAGGCGATGATTCTCCTCTTGCTGCTCGACAAGAGTCTCACCGACTTGGCAGTCCAGCACGTGCATGCGTGGCCCAAGGATCTGCACCAGGTCTTCAAACTCCTCCTGAACCTCCAGCGCGTTCATGACGTCGGTGAATACAGCGTCCAGGAACTCGTCGTCTGCGGAGCCACCTCCTCGCTTCTGTAGTTGGTGCCGAGCACTCTCGAGGAGGTCGTTCTCGCACCACTCCAGCGCGTCGTCAAACCGATCGAATACGTGGAGGTGTTCGTAGCGGCCCGGGTCGAGACCAGCCTGCAACAACGAGCCTGTGACTGCTTGTGATCCTGATGCGACCACCAGGTTCGAATCATGTTCTCCCGATAGTCGCGCCATCTTGACAAATGCCGAGGCTGCAGAGGAGTCGACTCCCTGGACGAGCCTCATGTCGAGAACAAGAAAGATCGGTGGCTGCTCGCTGCCTTCGTAATAGCCCTTCACGGCGCTGTACACCGTGTGGGCAGACCCGAAGAATATGAATCCCTGGAGCGAGATTATCAGCATCTTCTCGTCGTAGTAGCTCAACAGCCGTTCGTCAGGGATCGGACGATCTCGCCCGCTGTGAACACTGCCCCCGTCGACCACATCTCGAATCGGCCTCACGCTCGAGTAGCGCACCAAGAAGATGATCACCGATGCGACCAATCCGACCGCAACTCCGGAAAGAAGACCAGCGAGTTCAACAGTCCCCACGATGACGAGAACCACGCTCAGGTCAACAAGAGGCATCTCCCTACGGGTGTCCCAGATCCACTCGCCCAGCAACTCCGCACCGAGATACGCGAGCAAACCGCCCGCGACAAATCGCGGAAAGAGAGAAACGAGTTCGGGACCAGCTAGGAACACTATGAGCAGCAGCGCCGCGTGCACCAGGCCGAAGACGGGACGAAGGACGCCGCGCTCGGCCGCAAGTGCAGTCGATGGCGGGTTGACCCAACTCGTCGGAGCTCCGGTGAGGCCTGCAATGATGTTGGTGAGCCCCGACCGCTGCAACTCCACGTTCACGTTGATGTCGCGCTTCATCTCCAACTCGAGACCACTTGCGGTCACGAGTAGGGCCAGAACGGCTACGGCCCCATACGTGAGGATGCTGCCAAGGCTCGCCCAGACAGCATCGAGGTCGACGAGGCCGCCAGCTGGAATCGTCAGCGTTTCCCAGAACGATGTGTCTGGGAGCGGTCCGATCAACCAGTGATCCGCTCTTAGCTGATCCATTGTCGGCGCCCCCAGCGCCACCACGCCGTAGAAGAGAGCAACAGCCGCCAGGAGCATCACGGGCAGCACCCAAAGCTGGCCCTGCAACATGCGAGTCAGAGCGTAGAGCGCGATTCCGAGAGCGATCGCCCACGCAACCTGGTCCATGTGAGCGTGGTCAAGGAAGTAGTCAAGGTGGAGCAACTCGAGATGTCCCCCACCGCCCGCGACCTCGATACCACCCTTGAAGAGAAGCCAGCCGGTTGCGGCAAGGAACCCCGCCACAACAGGGAAGGGCACGAAGCGCACGAAATTGCCGAGCCGGAACCGACCGATAATCACGAATGAGACCGCGGCTAGAAGGGCGGCGGCGACCAATGCCAGCAGTACGTTCGTGAATACCGCTTCGTCGCTGGACCCTTCCATCGACGCGGCCACAGAAGTGGCAATGGCGCCGGCCAGTGCGGCTGAAACATCCTGGATGCCGCCGAACTGGCCACGTATCGACGATGCAAAAGCCAAGATGATGCCG
Source organism: Acidimicrobiia bacterium (assembly GCA_035458525.1). Taxonomy (GTDB): domain Bacteria; phylum Actinomycetota; class Acidimicrobiia; order Spongiisociales; family UBA5794; genus DATHZQ01. The sequence continues at coordinate 14,757 of DATHZQ010000100.1, read as the reverse complement.
GCGATTGCACCGCCAAGGAGGAAGTGCGCAATGCCAGCATTGAGATAGTGCTCCGTGTTCTCGGCGAAGACAAGCGTCGCAAACGACACAGTGGTCGCAATGCCAACGGCACCGAAGACCAGTGAGATCGCCAAGCCAGTTCGAGTGGTCTCTCTTGTCACGTACTCCTCCGAATTGACTTCGTGTTCACAGAACGACTCCCTCGAGCACAAGTTGATTGACGGTGGTGGACCTCTCCCGCGCAGATAGCGCAAGTACGTCCCGAAGGTCTGGATGGGTGGTTCGAATGCGCCGGTAGGCGTCGGCCTCGAGCAGGAAGACTTCGGAGAAATCCACCGATCGGACGCCAGCGGATCGGTGCTCTCCGAGAAGAAGCGTGAGATCGCCGAAGTAGTCGCCTGCAGAGAGGGTGCCATGCACGGTGTCGCCGTCGGCAGAAACCACCTCGAGCGTTCCTCTCGCTATGAAGTAGATCCCGTCGGCAACATCGCCGTCGTTCACGAGGAAACCTCCTGGTTGCGTCACGACCGGTTCGAGCGAGAGGATCAGTTCCCTACGGAGAGCAGAGGATGCGTAGCGAAAGACGGGCACGTTCGAGAGCAAGTCGCCGAGAAGGTCCGACAGTACTGCTAGCCGGAGCGGTGACGGCAGGTCGCCGAGCAGGATATCTTGCTGGAGTCCGCCGTGTTGATCCCACAGGTATTCGTAGTACCCGCGGACATCATCTGTGACACTCCGGTCGACCCTTCGCGATCTGAGATAGCTCTCAACGGTGTCTACGCGGTTCCAGAAGGCGACCCTCGAGAGGTTGAGCGAGCTGATCAGCGACGCTCCCGTGGCAACGACATAGGCGAACAGCGACGCACCGAAGATCATCGCGACGAGGGCGAAGACATACTCCTCCGTGTTTCCCGGGACGATGTCCCCGAAGCCCACGCTCGTAGCGACGGTGACCATCCAGTACATCGACAGGAGGTACGAGGCACCCATTCCGCCGCCGACAATTCCTTCCTGGACCGGCCACGAGTCGTCCGGGAACCCTTGAAGGAAGGGAATGAGATACCAGAGGCAGGTGAGGAGTTGGATGATCAGGCCAACGACGACAACAAGGCGAAGTATTCGAACCGCTGCAGTGTTCGACCCGCTTAATCGCTCTAGGCGCCGTAGGACGCCGAAAATTGTGCCGATTCTGATGAGCCGGAAAAGGCGGACCCACAGCACCAGCGATATTTGCAGCCATTCGGAATCTCCAATGAAGAACAGGATGTCGATGGGCACATTTCCCAAGAGAATGACTGCGAGCGTCCACACCCTCTCGGGATAGGTGAGGCTCCCCATGGCCGGCTCGCCGTCGTTGCCGGCGCGTATCGGGCGTCTCTGATTCCAGAAGCTGAAGAGGAACATGGCATCGATCGCGTAAATCGCAATCGACGTAGGCAACCGGGGCTGGTGGACGTAGGCAAGCTCGAAGGTGACGATTACGATCGAAAGGATCGCCACCGCCAACCACACCACATCCCAACCAATGCGGGATCGGAAGGCGTCGTCGGTGCCTTGACGAGCATTCATGGGTCGAGCCTCAGCCAGCCAGAGCCGCTGCCTCGTCATCGAAGATTGCGAGGATGGTGCTGAAGCCCGACACCTCGAAGACCTCTCTCACGGACGGATTGAGGCCGAAGAGCCTCAACGAGCCCGAGGAGCCGATGTTCTTCGCCGTCGCCAGCAGGACGCGCAGTCCTGCGCTGGACACGAATTCAACCGACGAAAAGTCGGCAACGATGAGACTCTGACCGTCCGCGACCAGCGCTTCGAAGTGTGCCAGGGCGTCCGACGCTGTTGTCGTGTCGAGGCTTCCATCCAAACGAACGACAGCGGCATCGCCAACCGTCTGGTCTTCAATGTGCATTTCTGATCCCTTCGTTTGTCAACTGGGGGCGTACGTAGAATCCGGCACCTCACGTTCCTCGAAATGCGTCGTGTCGGCTGGCGCCCGCTAGCTCATCGATTGCGAACCGTGGCGAGAAAGACGCGTGCTTGCTCCATTGTCCGTCAATACCGTTGAGGTTCATTCGGACCCACTTGCAGGATTTCCATTGGGTGCCGGCTCGAGCCACTTGGTCACCGTCACCACATTGCGCCCCGCGCGGCGTCTGTAGCCGACTTCATCCATGACCGTTCGCACAAGATGGATGCCGAGACCGCCAATGTCGCGTTCCTCAAGTGACAACTGCACATCGGGGGCATTCAAACCGAAGGGATTGAAGGGCACGCCTTCGTCACTGATCGTGAGGACGAGGCGACTCGGTGTCAGTTCAGCGTGAATGGAGATGGTTCCGGTCTGATCGTCTGGCCCCTCTTCTTCGTCATAGGCGTAAGAGGCCACGTTGTTGAGAAGGTCGTCGAGCACGAGCAGCGTTTGGCGGCGCACCATGTCGTCCAGGGAATGCTCCGTTGCGAAGCGTTCGAAGCTCTCGAGTACCTCGGCAATGGCCCCGAGTGTTGCTGGGATTGTCAGTTCGAGGTGTTCAGCCGTTGGATCGGGTCCCCGATAGGTCATGGCGAGCACCGTAATGTCGTCGGACTGTTCGGCCTCGCCGCGATGAAGCGCCACCTCCCGGTTGATCAGGGCCACGAACTCCTCGGCTGACACACGCGCGGAGTCTTCGAGCAACGATTTGAGGCCAGCGTCGGTGTACTGGTCGTGATCGATGTTCATGGCTTCTGTGACGCCATCCGTGTAGAGGATTGCGATATCGCCAGGGTCGAGGGTCAGTTGAGAGCTGCCGAAGGCGATGCCCTCGATCGCGCCGGCCACAGGGCCGTGACGAGCGTCCACCGTGACAATCGATCCATCGGCCTTCTTGATGTAGGGCGGGTTGTGGCCGGCATTGGTGTACGTCATGTTCCCGGTGCGTGTATCGAGGATGGCCACGAACAGTGTTACGAACATCGAGGTCTCGTTGTTCTCCGCGAGTTCGTCGTTGACGTGAGTCAGGATGCTGGCCGTATCGGGATCGAGGACCGCCTGCGATTTGATCGCAGTCTTGGTCACAGCCATGAACAGCGCCGCCGGTACGCCCTTGTCCGATACGTCTCCAACGAGAAAGCAAAGATGATCCTCGTCGATGAGGAAGAAGTCGAACAAATCGCCACCCACCTCTCGTGCTGGCTCCAGCGTGGCAAACACAACGAAATCGTCGCGGTCCGGAAACGCTGGGAAGCTGCGCGGGAGCATGCTCATCTGGATGTCCCGCCCGATGTTCAATTCGCCTTCCATTCGCAGGTTCGCGGCTTGCAGCCTCGCCTCGAGTTCGCGGCGTTCGGTCATATCGATACCGATGCTGAGGACCTCAGTCACCTGACCATCCGCATCAAAGATCGGACGGTTGCGGAAAGCGACCCATAGCGGCGTGCCGTCCTTCTTGCGGCACTGGAGTTCGGACTCCGAGTTTTGCTCCGGGCTATCCCCTAGCAGTTCGCCGGCCTCGATCCACATCGCGTGAACCGCATCGTCGTCAGGAACGATTGTGTCGAATGCATTCCTACCCACGATCTCGCTCTCTTCGTACCCAAACAGTTCCAAACCGAAGTTGTTCATGGCAGTAATCGTGCCGTCCGGCAACCACCGCTCGATGATGGTCTCGCTGTTCTCGATCTGCTCCAAAGCTATGGCGAGTTCGCTGGTCCGTTCTTGCACGGTCTGTTCGAGCACGTCCTTCGACGCCTCCAGGGCTTCGTTCTTTGCCTGAATTTCTGCCAGCAATTCGTCGCGCGACTTCTCTCTGACGATGGCGCACGCGTTGGCCACGCTCCGGTCGTCGACCCTCGGTCCAACCAACCGCACACAGGCAGTCATCGTGTCCTCGGTCCGCGAGAGAGAATCCACGAAGTGACCAAGGAACGCCGGCTCGGGCATCGGTGTGCCTGTCGTAATGGAGAACGTCAGGTAGTCGTGGGCACCACGTGAATCGAGTCCAATCTCGAGAATGCCCGCGCTGTCGTGACGTAGAGTCCATCGCACGGCTTGCGAGACAGCGGTGCTCAGCCGAGTCGAAGCCATGTCGTCGAGGCCCATCTCGACCGCAACCCGGCGAGCCTTTGTTCGTGCTTCGAACATTGCCTCGGGACCATTCAGCGGGATCTGGCCGAATCTGGTCACGGCAGGCACCTCGTCACCACGCACAACACTCCTGCACGTCTTCTGCCGAAGTGCTCCGCGACCATCGTGGAGGCGATTACCGAGCTATCCGACATAGTTCCGAGGTAGTCACGCAGCTCGAAGTCACCGGCGGCACCATCGGAAGAGGGCCGCAGAGAGCAATCGCCGAGCGCTCCCCGTGCCAGATAGAGAGTCCGGCATTGAGTCCCGACCGCGCCAGCAGACCACTCGAACCGCTGATCTGCCTTGTCGGCGAATCTCACCCGGACGATGCCTACTGCAGCAGCCTCGTGGTTGCATCGAGCGTCCACCACTGCGATCGGAACAACTGCTCCATCACTTGGGCGCAGCGCCTCGTGGACCAACGTCATGAGCGCCGCCACGTGAGTGGCCGGAGGAGAGGACAGTACAGCCTCGGCGATCGCCGCGATCGAGCCTTGCCCCAGTAGGTCCACGAGAGCGACCAGCAGGCGTCCTCCGCCGGAATACATGGTTGTCAGATCACCGCTGACCGGTTCCGTGCGATGTGGCGGAATACTGGCAGCCGCAGCCAGTCGTCCACGACGGTCTCGGTTCGATTCCAACTTCGTAGTTGCAGCATGGCACATCCGCAGGCCAGCCGTCGATGGGGCCGGCGCGCAACGAGGACGCGACCGATCCCATGTCCACAGCATGGTGACTCTGGTCCCCTTGCCAGGCTGCCGGTCGATCTCGACATCATCCATCGGGCGTTTCACACCGGGGAGTCCAACCCCCCGCGTCGGGGCCGTGCTGTAGTGATCGCGCAAGCCCGGATCAACGTCGGCCTTTCCGGATCCCCCATCGCAGGCGATGACGCGCGCACGGCTGCTGTTCCCGTCGGTCCCGCTCCCGACAGCTACCGGTCGAGTACTGCGATGCTCGATGATGCAGCGCGCCCTTTCGGATAACGCGGTCGAGACCACATTCGGACGGACCGGGTCGAGTCCTCCTGCCTGCGCGAAGCCGGCGGGCAATGCGACGAACAGGGCAACGCCGCCCGTCACTCCGGACCCAAACCGTCTGCAGCGTCGAGCTCTTCAGTCGGATATCCGATCCACGGTGCTTGACGCAGTGAGTCCGATTCTGATCTGACAAGGGCGAAAGCAGCGTCGAGTGTTCGCGTCGCCTCCACGTCTGAGGTGGTCACGTCGAGGTCAACGAGCGATGACACCACACCCGCATTGAGGCCCGACATGACCGACCGGGCTCCCATGAGACGAGCCATGTCGGAGGTGCGCCGGAGGGCCTCAAATTCCTCCGGGTCGATGGTTTGCACGCCCGAGAGATCAATGATCACGGCGCGTGCGCCGGAATCGCGCAACAGGTTCAGCACGTCGGTTTGGAGCCCGGCCAGTACGTCTGGTCGTAGGTCGACCTGGACCGATGCAACGATGCACCCTTGCGAAACCTGAAGCGGGATACGGGCAGTGTCCGAATCTCCTGCCATCAGGGCCCCACAGGGGTTTCTGCTCCAACACGCCGAAATGAGAGTGCGAGGGCAGCGTGCATCCTGGCCGTCAAGCACATCCGGCCAACGTCGACAATCGTCTGCGCGATGTCCGGCGACACGCCGGATCTGATCGACTCGTATCCCACTAAGCGCTTCCTTCACCCCGAGCGGCGGTCGGACGCTGGCTGAACGTCGAAGCCGCCGAATCGTTTGTCCGCCACACCCGGATGGTACCCGGACGGATCAGGACCCCGAGGACCAGGTCCGGTCAGAGCATCATCGACTGTCCGGTACCGGCTCCACGTGGCCTCGAGCACCACCTCGCGATCTGGTCCGGCCGCGGTCACCGCCTCGACCAACCGTCCGGGGCGAGTTCTCGAACGCCTGCCTCCACAGCCGGTCGCCACCCTCGTCGAGGTACATCGCCAGCAGCCGACGACGATGCAGATCAACCGCCATATGATCCGCCATCCGGGGCCCCTCCCAATCGCTGGATTCAGCAACCCGAATGATGACCGGGTCACCGACGACCAGGGAGGCCCCGCCCGCTCATCGCATCACCCATGGTTGCAGGCCGCCCGCCACCCTATGTGGTGTTTGCTCGGTTGGGACCGGCCCAACCGGTCGAACTCACGATGCTCACGCCTCCCACAATCGGCACGATCAAGAGCATGTCGCCAATCCAGAGGGAGGCGGAACAGCCCCCGGTACGGCTTGCTCGAGACTCGCTGCCCGGGCCCCGGTCGGCGGTCACCGAAGCTGACTGCCAATGCTGCGGCTCCAGTTCCAATGGAGTGCAGGACCGCCTCGCTGCCGGGTCGCCATCATCAAGGGCTGATTAGAGTACTCAGCGTCTCGACAGGTCCGGCGCTCCGCGCAGGCCTTACCGCTAGGAGGAGTCCGTGACTGACCTATCCAGGCGAGATCTGATGATGCTCATCAACCTTGCGCCAGATGATCTGTGGCTTGTGAATGCCGATCTTGCAGGCGCCGACCTCGTTCACGCGAAACTCGACAGGGCCGATCTTCGTGGCGCCAACCTGGCGGGCGCCAACCTCGCCGGCAGTTCGCTGTGTGGGGCCAAGCTGGACGGCGCGAACCTGGCAGGCGCCAACCTCGATGGCGCCCTACTCGAGCGCGCCGAGCTCATTAGGGCCGATCTGAGAGGCGCAAACCTCAGGGGCGCCCAACTCGAAGGAGCCATTACTGGTGGGGCGTACTACAACTCCAAGACGCTGTGGCCTAAGGACGTCGACCCGGAGGACCTAGGCGCCGTCGTCGCTGACGGCAGCGCCTGGCCAGATGCTCCTTGATGCGAGACTTGGCCTTGAATCGCTCAAAGCGGCAGCGGCGACCGGAGACCTCTGGCGATGAGGGCGCGGTCACAGTTGCCATTGGTAGGGTCCTTGGGGCCGAACTCGGCTTGACCGAGCACCTAGCAACGGAGTGACCGGTGTCATTGGATGACGTGCACAATCTGAGGTTGTCGGCGGTTGTTGGTCGAAATGTACGGCGTGCCCGGCTCGACCGAGGGTGGGATCGCGAACGTCTCTGTGACGAGGCAGCACTGCTCGATCTGGATTTCTCTCCGGCGAGTCTGGAGCGAATCGAGAACGGGTCCGAAGATCTCTCAGTCGTAGAAATGGTCGCTCTTGCGGTCCTCCTCGGCGTGGCTCCGCACCTCTTGATGTATCCCCCCGCCGACGCAACGATTGCTGTCGGCGGCCCGGGCACATACGTTGGTCGGGGTGACCGACCCGAGGCCTTGTTGCTCGAGGCGGAGACGCACATAGGCGCCGACGAGTTTGCCGACTGGATATGGGACCCCGATGGGCACGTCAGGACATTGGTGAGCATCGAGGAGTCGGAACTGTGGTCCGCGGCGAGGCGGGCTCGATAGGGCTCGCAATCAGCCGACAGGCACGGAGCCGCCCGCGCCAACCATGCGTCTTCCCGCGGCAAGAGCTCGCGTCCCTTGACCGAAAGCGGAATCCTGGAAAGACGATCGTCAGGGGAGTCTCCTGGGATATCGCACACGATGCACCTCATGGGAGGGCTTCCACGCGGCGCTCCGCGATGAAGTGAGGAGCACCGACGTAGCGCGAGCGGCTTGCGAGCTGCTGATCCCCACCGAGACGGCAGCACATGATCTAATCTGCCGCTCGCCACCGCATCCACCGCAACACGGTCACGATCGACCTCGACCGCCGCCAGATCCTGCGCCACCACGGTCAAACCGACGGGACGACGAAACCCCCGGGAACGCAGCCGATCTGCACGCAGACGGGCCGTCGCTCGCCGAGGTAGCCAAACGATACGGTGTCGACGCGCAGACCATTGCCGATCGATTCCGAAGAGTTGGCGCGCCGGTCGTCTCCGACATCGTGGAGAAGTACTAGGTCCCGGGCTCGAAGGTGCGAGTCCGCTGGGCCGGATCGATGATGCGTGCCCCATGGGGTTGGATCGCTGCAGTGGTCCTTGCGGCGAGCGTGTCGACTAGCAAATGCGGTGGCCTCGAGCACGGTGGCAGAGTCGTGGACCACCGCATCCAACCCATACACCAGCACCGCCGAGTGCGACCTCGACGCTGGCACAAGGACGATCCAACAAGCGCGGATGCCTGCTCGGCCGGCACGAACATCGAGTAGTCAGGCTCGGCCGCGCCTCCGAGTTGACCGAACGAGCACACGTTCGATAGGGTTTTCGGGGTGGCACGCATTCTGATTCTTGAAGACAACGAGATGGGCTGCGGCAAGCTTTCTCGTCGGCTCAAGAAGCGCGAATTCGACATCTCGATGGGGGTCGATGGTGAAGCCGGCGTCGAGATGCCTGGCAGTGAGCCGCCCGTCGTGCTGCTCGACACGAGCTCGCCGGTGATTGACGGTTGGACTGCTGCCAGGCACGTCAAGGGCGACGACCGAAACCCGCAGCCACACCATGCGTTGACCGCGCATGCGCCGGCGGGAGACGGCGAGAAGGTGCCGCAGACCGGCGATGACGACGACACCACGCCGGTCGACATTGATCGCTTCGTTTCGAAGATCGAGGCCCTGGTCACCTCTTCAGAGGGATGACCGGGCAGGCCCGACATGGATGAACAGTTGCGACGGCCCCCACCGCATCGGGCCCTGCGGTGACGCGCTCCACGAGGGAAGGCGTGGGTTTTCGTTCGTTGCGAGTCAAGTTGACCGTCCTGCTGGTCTCGGTATCTGTTGTAGCTGCCGGCATGACCGCTCTCCTTGCCCTGGTGGGCGGATCGAACTCCCTCGAGGATGCCGCGTTCGACCAACTCACCACCGTGCGAGAGGCGAAGGGCGATCACATAGAGGACTACTTCGATCAGATCCACCAGCAGGTGGAACGGTTCTCCGAGGACCTCATGGTGGTGAACGCCATGAAGGACTTGAAGACCGGCTTCTTCGCCGCTGAGCCAGCAGGCGGCGAGGAGCGTCAACAGGTGGACGCGGAGTTGCGGACGTTCTACGACGTGGAGTTCGAGCCCAGACTCCAACAGACCACGCCGGATGCGGTAGGTCTCGACTTTCTCCCCCCGAGCCCGACTACACGCGACCGCCAGCACACCTTCATTGCCGCGAACCAGAATCCCATCGGAAGCAAGGACCAACTCATCGATCCCGGTGACGGGAGCGCGTACTCACAAGCACATGCCCTCTACCACCCATTGCTGCAGCGGTTTCAACGCAGCTTCGGCTACTACGACCTGTTCCTGATCGATGCCGAGACCGGACACATTGTCTACTCCGTGTTCAAAGAGGTCGACTTCGGAACGTCCCTCGATCTGGGTCCGCACCGCGGTTCCGGTCTTGCGGATGCGTTTCACGCGGTTCGGAATGCTCGAGCGGTTTCTGGCGGCGCGGATTCCGATGGGTCGCCCCTCGTCGACTTCCGCCCGTACGCTCCCTCCTACGGTGCGCCCGCATCATTCATTGCCGCTCCGATCGTCGAGGCGGGCGAGCTGATCGGCGTGCTCGCCTTCCAGATGCCCATCGATGAGATCAACGCCATCATGACCTCGAACTTCGAGTGGGAAACAAACGGATTCGGTGAGAGCGGCGAGACCTACCTCGTTGGCGATGACCTCCTCCTTCGGAGCGAGTCACGATTTCTGGTGGAGGACAAAGAGGGATATCTCACGGCACTCACCGAAGCGGGCGTCGACGCGGACACGGTCAATGCGATCGATGCCATCGGGAGCGCGGTCGGACTGCAGCCGGTCCAAACCGAGGGATCGTCCTCGGCACTCGCTGGACGTACCGGGACGGGAACGTTCCCCGACTACCGGAACGTGTCGGTCCTCTCCTCCTACCGCCCCGTCGACATCGAGGGGGTCAACTGGGCGATCATGAGCGAGATCGACGAGGATGAGGCCTTCGAAAGCGTTGCGAGCTTCCGCACGCAGGCACTGATATGGCTCGGTATTGCAGCGCTCGTCATCGTGGTGTTCGCAGTCTGGTTCGGCAATCGATTGGTGTCGCCGCTGCGGCGCCTGACCATTGTCGCCTCCGAGATCGCAGGCGGTAACCTCGACGCGTCTGTCGAGGTCGAGGGGTCGGATGAGATTGCCGTGCTCGCTCGATCGTTCGAATCGATGCGCGAGGCGATCGTCGACCTCGTTCAGCGCCAGGATCGTGCCATCGACGCGCTGACCACGCCTCTGATCCCACTCCGAGATGGCATCGTGCTGCTCCCACTGGTCGGAGAGCTCGACAGCCGCCGTATGGAGCGCTTGCGATCTGAACTCGTCGAGGGCGTCCACACTCGGCGGGCAATCGTCGCAATCGTCGACATGACCGGCGTCCACACAACTGCTGACAACCGCGAAGACACGTCGGCGGTCAAATCGCTGTTTGCCGCCTTCAGTTCGCTCCGTCTGCTCGGCGCGTCGGTCGTGGTCACCGGTCTTCAAGCCGACGTAGCTGGGCTGATGAGCCGAACGGGCCTCGATGCCGACACGATCGCTACCGAAACGACACTCCAGCTGGGATTGCAACGAGCTGCCAACTATCTCCGGCGCCAAGCCGAAGATGCCCATCCGATGGAGGAGCCATGACCGACCCGGACTACTCATCAGTGACGGCGCCACACGAGTTCGACACCGTCCACGCGCTCAATAACTTGGGGCTGACGTCGAGCGAACTCGATCTCGTCGCCGGCTTCGGTCGTGAGCATCCGGAACTCGTCGCCGATTCGATGGCCGAATTCTACGACTGGATGGAGTCCACGCCGTGGATGAGCCAGTACTTCTCCGACGAGAACGTACTTCGCCACGTCCAAGAAAAGCAGCTCCAGCACTGGCAGCGGGCCTTCCGCGCCAGTATTGATGATGACTATGTGTTCTCGCGGCGTGCGATCGGGGAGGCGCATGCCAGAATTGGCCTGCCGCTCACTGCCTTCTTTGCCGGCGCCCACGCTTTCCAGCGGATCTTCACACGCCGGCTGCGGGAGAACTCGGCATCGCAGGAACTCCTCGAGGCCTTCTCGGCCATGATCGCCTTCGATACGGCAGTCGTCGTGGACACCTACAACCAGATCGTCGAAACGACATTGACCGAGCAAACCGACTCGATGTTGGCGATGTCGACGCCTGTCGCCCAAATCTGGGACGGCGTGCTCTTCCTTCCGATTGTGGGCCTCATCGACTCGCACCGCGCCCGGGAGATCATGAACGCGACGCTCGCGAAGATCTCCGAGACACAAGCACGGGTCTTCGTACTCGATATCAGCGGTGTCGCCGTTGTCGACACTGCGGTCGCCAACAATCTGTTCAGGGTCACCAAGGCGACGCGACTGATGGGATGCGAGTCGATCATCTCGGGCCTTTCTCCATCGATTGCGCAGACCATCGTCGATCTCGGCATCGAGGTCGGCCGCCTCAGGACGACCTCGACCATGCGCGACGCAATCGCTCTCGCCTTCCAACGGGTTGGTGTCAAAATCGCCGAACAGGCGTGAGATGGACGAGTCCTCTGACCCATGCCGGAAACGGCTTCGGCTGTCTCGCAGGACTGTCATCAGCGACGAGCCCGGTACACACCCTCACCAAGCACCAGGACCATATCAACAAGACGACAGGGCGGCGACCGCCGATGGCTGCCGAAGCGAATGCGCATGAAGCGGACGATCCCAATTCGGACTGAGAGGAACATCGCCGCCGCGATCGCTGCTGCAATCGACGTGAGCAAGGCGATCGGCTTCGACGAATCCACCGTAGGGTCGATCGCAACCGCTGTCTCGGAGGTTGCCTGGAACATCATCAAATATGCGCAGTTCGGTGAAGTGGTGGTCCGGCGAGTTGACGACCCGTCGATGGGCCTCGAGGTTGTCGCTCGTGACAGCGGGCCGGGCATCGACGATGTCGACGCAGCGATGAGCGACCACTTCAGTACCAGCGGCACGCTCGGTCTCGGCCTTCCCGGCATGCGCCGGCTCATGGATGAGTTCGACGTGCGGTCGACATCCGGGGTCGGCACCGTTGTGACGATGCGAAAATACGTCTCGACTAGACCAAGTCGTGCGGGATTCGAGAGAGCTCGGCCCGCCGCCGGGAAAGTTCGCCATCGAAGCGATCGTGGGCAACGTGGTCGCCTGAACGCCCCCGACCTCGCTGGCATCCAGGTGGGTTCATATCTCCGTCCGCATCGTTCGGAGATCCAGTCCGGCGACCTCGTCGTGCTCCGCGACATCGGACGAGACGCACTCGTCGTGGTGCTCGACGCCCTCGGGCATGGGGCGAACGCAGCCCGCATCGCCCGGCTTGCCCACGATGCTCTGATCGGTCTCTCAGAACCCGCCGACGTGCTCGGCATTCTCGAACTACTCGATACCGCCCTCCAGGGCACCGACGGCGCCGCGGCGTGTGTTGCGGTCACCGAGTCAGATGATCGTTCGATCAGCTTTGCGAGCGTGGGAAATGTACGCGCAAGACTGTTCGGCACGAACCCGACGCGGGTCGCGTGGACCGAAGGCACACTCGGACAGCGATCCAACCGACCTCGTGTCAGTCGCTATCGACTCGGCGACGACACGTTCGTCTCTTACACCGATGGCGTTGGCGACCGCTTCGAGCAGACCGCCTATCCTGAGATATTGACCGATCCGCCCGACCAGGCGGCCGAACGTATCGTCAAGAGTTTCGGGCGGGACTACGACGACGCAGCCTGTGCGGTGGTGCGGTTCGCGCGGTGAGGAGTAGTCGCGCGATGCGGAGCGGGATGACCGGGCCTGCTCAGAGGGATCCCGGCGACGTTGTTCGTCCCGCTCCTCGTGGCCTATGTACCCGGCGATGCTCGTGTCCGAACTCAACGAGTTGACCGAGGTGAGAGACCATGCTGCCCGATGCGGGCAACGGATACCCGTATTCGGCGTCGGGCACCGCGGCCACCCCGAAGAGCCAACGTCTGTTCGATCGGTTCCCACTCTGACCACAACCGAACACCCCGTCTCGAGGAGCTGTCACACTCATTTGTCCGGGCAGAGGTGCTTCCGCTCTCCGTTCGTGGGAATGCTGGCGTGTACCATCGCTTTGACACATTCTCGGCACCGGAGGGGACGAATTGGCACTCGAGCAGAGGCTCTTGGACATCGCCCGAGCAGCCACGGGCGATGACAGCATCTTTGTGGTTGGCGACTTCTTGCCCATCGACCTGGTGGTGAACCGATTCGCGGACGCTGGTGATGGGGCGACGGACGCAGCCGCAATCGTCGACGACATGGACACCTGGGGCAGCTCTCGTGAGGGCCAAGATCGCCTCCCGCTCGTTGTAGCGGCAGTCTCGCCGACTACCTTGTACCTGCTTGCTACCGAACCGGGCAAAGGGATTCTCAACGCGGATCGATTCGATCTCGTAGAGGCAATCGACCGCGGGAGCCTCCGTGTGAGAACCGCGGAACGCGGCGGGTCCCGCGAAGTGATCGTTGAGGACACTGTTGCGATCCGCGAGTTCACCATGGTCGGAGGCCATGCAGGATCGCACTTCATGACCGACGTCCTCGACGCGCTCAGCGCATCACCAAGCACCTGACCCGGTGGGCGGTTCCGAGTCTCGACGCCACATGCGAATCGCCTGCACATGGTGTCGGGCCGGGGGCCCATCCCTTCTGATCCTGGGCTCGTGACAAGGAGGTTCTGCGCGGTGGCGTGGGGTGAGCCGCTCGTTCTCGGTGCCGGTCATGTTGGCATGCTTGGGGTGAGGATGAGGGCGCGGGCGGCGAGGTTGTCGACGATCACCTGTGGTACCACCCGGCCGAGGGCTCCAATTACGGTCCCGACGTTCACATCGCTGCACCCGGCGTTGATATTTGGAGCGCAGCGATCGAAGAGGTCTGCGTGGAACGCCGGCCGAAGACGCGCACCCGAGCGGCTCGCCGACATCATCACGCCCATCTGGGAAGCCGTTCTCTTCGGACCGAACTGATCGCGCCCGAACGTTGTGAACCCCACAACATGTTGACCTTGAGGGACAACCTCGAACGCCGGCCCTATTCAGGCTCTCCTACGCCGAGCAGAACACCACGTCAGGCGCACGAACGAGCATCCCGTCGAGTGTCCGGGATCGGCACGTCGTGCGCTACCTGCCCGACTCAACAGCGAACACTGACGGTGGCGGGGTCGTCGGGGTCGATGCGCTCGATCTGCTGGTTGTGGGAGGTTGGGCTGTATTCTTTGCCCATTGATCTCTGGGCGATTTCGGCGTTTGATGATTGTGCAGGCCGGTTCTTGAGATCGGGATGAGGATGGAACCTCTCATCGACGGTGTGTATCAGATTGGTGGTGGTAGTGGGGGCGATGCATACGTCATCGATGGAGACGAGGGCGTGCCTCTCGTTGACACTCTCGTCCCCGGCAGGGGAGGTGCGATTGCCGAGAACCTGAGGGAGATCCGCCGCACTCTCGACGATGTGAGAGCGATCGTGCTCACCCATTCCCACATGGACCACACGGGAAGCGCTGCAGCAGTCAAGGCGGCGTCGAGGGCTGCCGTCTACGCCTCCGAAGCGGATTCACCTGCGATCCGGGGAGCAGTGAAGCCACCGCACCCACCTGCCCCGTGGTACTACCGGCCGATGTTCTGGTTGACCGTCTTCTTCCCGGACGCTCCTCCGGTGG
>DATHZQ010000099.1:0-20150 GCA_035458525.1 Acidimicrobiia bacterium | reverse complement strand
CTTCAGTTCCCATCGCCCCGTCACGGTTCGCTGCTCAAGTGCCAACTGTGGCTCGGGGTGGGTCTGCACCAGGAAGCGATGCTGAGGGAACCGGGGATGCACAACGCGCATCACGCCCTCTCTTCGCCACGGCTTCTCCGTCCAGCCCAGCTCAGCGAGTCGAGCCAACGCCGTGTCGGTGAGGACCGTTTCGTCGGTCAGTCTCCTACCGGACCAAAGCACCTTGGAGGACCTGGACCTCAGCTCCCGCGGCCCGAACATGCTCACCAAGTTGAGGAGGTCATCGGCGGCCGCCGCTATGTCCCCACCGTCGGTGTGCGGCCATTCACCGAGGGCTGCGATGTCTTCGGGGAGCTGCTCGGCGCTCGGCATGTCTGCGCCGCCGACGAGGACGACATGGGTTGTCAGCCAACGCCCGCGAGCGCCGGACAACGGAGCGTCCACGGTGGCTTCCGTGCGCTCGAAGAACGGGCGAATTGCGGCTGCGTTGCGGTCAAGGGCGGTGCGGATCTCGAAGCGCACGACATCGTTGGACCGGTCGATGCGACGCTGCCCCTGTGCGTCTCTCTCCAGGAAGCCTCGACCGATGACGAGAACGAAGAAGGACGCGCGTTCGATCGCATCCCGGATTCGGCCCCGGAAGTCGGTGCCAGGTACCAGATTCCCCACATCGAAGAACACGTCCTCAGGGCGGAGCTGCAGCGCCAGCTTGAGCGCCAGCTTCTCCGCCCTGAGAGCCGAGTCGTCCCGTCGATACGAAATGAACACGCCCGCCGGCTCGGCCGGCGTGGTGGCCGAAGCTGGGGAGTCGAACAGTTCGGCCGTCCTCGCAGTCGCGACCAGCCGGGCCGCAACAACAGGCAGTGCAGCCTCATCGGGGAGTTCCAGACCCTGACGGAACGCCAGGTCTCGAATGGCCTCGGGCAACGACTCGGCCCTCACATAGGTTCTGCCTATGAGCACCGGGACCACAGGCATGCCGCTCCGCAAGGCCGTGACGATTTGTGCGAAGCTCGCATCTGTCGGCGCAAGGCCCACGGTTGCGGGACCCGTGGTTCCGGACTCCGTGGAAAGGACCACTGCGACGGTCGCCGCATCCAAATACCCCGAAGCTAGCGCGTCCAACCGGTGAATCGCGGTGGCGACCCGGTCTCCCCATGCGCAATCCGGCCGACCCGCAATCACAAACACTGACGACGCCCACGCCATCGCCGCTTCCCTGGTGCGCTGCAATCATTGTACCCGCAGGGCCTTCCACCGTTTGGGGCACGTCATGCGGCGCTGGGAACGTGACCTGATCTCCGTTGCCTCGGGCAGTGAATGCGGACTCACCTTCCTCGCACAGCGAGACAACGAGGGCACCTGCAGCATGAATCCAGCCAACTGCCTCCACCAAACCCGGGGAACATCAAAGCCTGCGAGAAACCCGGGGAGGTTCAGGTCAGCGTCAACCGGGTTCGGAAGCCGACGCCGCCAGGTCTCCGATTCTCCGGTGCCACGGGACGGCCTCCAGATAGGACCGTCGATCGTCAGCATCGGCAATCTTCCCGGCTCGCTCGAGGAGCAGACGGTGTGCTCGGTGCAGCACATGGTCTGCTCGGTCGTCACCGCTCGCCCTGAGGGTCTCGATGACGGCCAGATGGACGCGGGCCGGCTCCCACGTGCCATCGAGGCTCTCACCCTCGTCGAGGTGATGGAGGATGACCTCAGCATGCGACATCGCACCGTCGAGATCGCCTCGGGCGATTGCGACGCGGGTCAGTCCGGCCTCAGCTTCGAGACCGAGATCGGTCTGTCCGAGTTCCCGGCGAATGACGGCCGATGCCTCGTAGGCGGCCTCCGCTTCGTCGAGGTCCCCGAGGCCGACGAGCGCATGGCCGAGCCAGAGGAGTCCTTCGGCTTCGGCTTCGCGGTGCTCGTGGCGGCGCTTCATGGCGATCCCACGCTCAGCGTGGGATCGGGCTGTCTCCCACGCGCCCCTAGCGGACGCAACCCAGGCGAGGTTCACCTGGGCGGCCGACTCGCTGCTGCGGTCGCCGCTCTCCACCGCCCGGCGCAGGATCTCTGAGAAGTGCTCGTGCGCCTCCCCATACCTACCGAGCATCGTCAAGACGACGGCGAGGTTGTTCAGATAGATCATCGCGGCGTCTCGGTCGGCCTCGTCGCCGGTGATGTCGAGCGCACGCTTCAGCCGCGCGCGAGCTTCAGACAATTCCTCCGTGGTCAGGGAGATCATGCCCAGCAGGTTCTGCGCAGCGGCCTCACTCTGTGCGCCGTGGGCCCGTCGGGCGAGGTTCAGTGCCTGTTCGCCGTGTGTGCGCGCCGCTCCCCAGTCCTTCACGTAGTAGAGGGCCCATGCCAGCGTCGTCTGCGCCCGGCTCTGGAGGGTCGAATCATCAGTGGCGGCGGCATGCTCCGCAGCGCGTCGCGCCGAAGTCAGCCCAGCCTCGTAGCTACCAGTGTAAAAGCAGAGGAAGGTGCGCTCGACGGCGACGAGCGACTGCTTGCTGCGATCGCCGAGTCGCTCGGCGATCCGCTCCAGCTCATCGAGTCCTCGGCGTTGTTCCTCCCGATCTCCCTCGAGCGCCGCCGTCTTCTCCCGACCGAGAAGCAGTTGATAGCGTCGTTCGAGGTCGTCTTCGGGGGTCAGGGCTAGGGCACGGTCGTAGAAGTCGGCGGCCGTCGTGATGGCGTAGCTGCGCCAGGCGGCGTCGCCTGCACGCGTCAGGTAGTCGAGGGCCTCGGCGGACCGGCCCGCTCTCTCGAGGTGTCCGGCGATGAGTCCGACGAACTCGGCTTCCCGGTCGCCACTCATGGCGATGAGCCAGTCTGCGACGATTCCGTGGTACTCGCGTCGAACGCCGAGCAGAACCGCTTCGTAGGTGGCGTCCCGCAGGAGGGCGTTGGAGAAGGCGTACTCGGATGCGTGCGAGAAGGCCGATGAGGCCCGACGATGGATCATCTGCCGCGCCGCCAGCGCGCGCAACTGGGCGTCGATCGTATCCGTGTCGGAGGTCCTTGCGATCTGTGTGACGGCGTCGTCCCAGAAGATCCTCCCGACGATCGACGCCTGCTGGAGTGCGGTGTGTTCTCTCGAGGGCAGGCTGTCGAGGCGGGCGCGGATGACCCCTGTGAGGGTGGTTGGCACCCTGAGAGTCGCCAAGCGGTCCATGCGGACCGACCACACCGGATCATCGACGATTATCACGCCGTCGTCGATGCACATCATCACGAGTTCCTCGAGATAGTAGGGGTTGCCTCCAGCGTGCTCCAGCAGCCGTGTGCGCAGCTCTGGTGGACAGGCCTCGATGTTGGAGAGGATGAAGTCGATCAGCGACTCCGACTCCTGGTCCGACAACCGTTCGAGCGGGAGGACGAGGTGGCGCGGGAGCCGCTCCCACTCGGTGCGGGTACCGTGAAGCAGGGGTCGCGTGAGCGCGATCGACAGGAGGGGGTGAGAGGCCAGTGCCTCGATCACATCCTGGAGGACTGCGATCGAGCTGTCGTCCGCCCACTGCAGATCGTCGAGCATGAGAAGCACTGGGCCCTCGCGCGCCACCGCCCCGAAGAACTCGATCAGGTGGACCACGGCGCCGTCGCGCAGCTGTTGTGGGCTGTGGCTGCTGCCGTTGGGCGGGTTGGCGCCCGACATGATGTATCCGAGGAGACTGCCAACGACTTCGATCTTCGCCACCTTGGCGGAGCCCCCAGAGAGATAGGGACCGAGCCCGGCCGCCAGCTTGTCTCGGGCGATGACGGCCGGATCGTCCTTTCGGATCTCGAAACATCTCTCGACAAGATCGCGCAGCATCGAATACGGGACGTCGGTGCCTTCCAGAGTTGCGCGAGCCCGGAACCGTCTGAGAGGCGAGTTTGCGGGCAGACGCGACTCGAACTCGGCGAGTAGCCTCGTCTTCCCGATCCCTGCATCTCCGATGATGGTGACCGTCCTCCCCGAGCCCGTGGCGACGACCTCCTCGATGGCACCGAGGAGGGCGTTCAGTTCGGTGCGACGTCCAACCATCTCGCTCTCGACGTCGTCGACACCGCGGATCACATCCACTGACCTCTCCGAGCGCTCACGCGCCACGAGGTGAACGGGGATCGGTTCGAGGAAACCCTTGGCGTCGATCGTCCCGGCGGGTTCCAAATCGAAGCGGCCGCGGACTTGGCGGTACGTCGATTGCGAGATGAGCAAGCCGCCCGGTGGGGCGGCGCTCTCGATCCGGGACGCCAAGCTGACGACCGACCCGGTGACGGCGCCTGCGGCGTCCGTCACGTCCCCCGTGACGACGAGTCCCGTGTTGATACCGACTCGAACTTCGAACGCACCTATCTGGTGAGCCCGGGACACTTCTTCGGCAACGGTCCGGGCGGTCTCGAGGATGCCCAGTCCGGCGCGAACAGCCATCTCGGCGTCGTTCTCGCGGGTTCGCCGGAGACCGAAGACGGCGAGGAATCCGTCGCCGGTGAAGCCCGTCACGCGTCCACCGCACGCTCGAACCGGGCCGGCGAGGGCTTCCAACGCCGCCTCCATTATTGCCATCGTCTCTTCTGGGTCTCCATCGCGGAAGATACGAGTGGTGGAGTCGACGACGTCCACAAACAGCACCGTCACCAGCCGCCGCTCGTGTTCGGCCGAAGGGTCCGGCGAAGCGGTCAGGAGCTGGGCTCGCAACGCCGAGATCGTGACATCGACGATTTCATCGCCGAGCGAGTCGCGCAGCTGCTCCTGAGCCGCGATCGCTGCCTCGATCAGCATACGGTCAGAAAGGTCGCTCATGAGGTGGATCGAATGGTAGAGGCCGTCCACGAAACCGTCCGCCACGAGACCCCGGACCGTCGCCGCCGCGCCGTTGCGGTGTTGGAGGAGCGGTTCGGGGTGTCGCAACGTCGGGCGTGCCGGGTGGTGGGCCAGCATCGCTCCACCCAACGTCGACCGGCCCGGCCGATCCCTGCGGAGGAGGAGAAGCTGCGACGCCGGTTGCGCCTCTTTGCTCGTCGGCATCCTCGGTTGGGGTGGCGCAAAGCCCACGACGTGGTGCGCCGGGAGGGGTGGACGGTGAACCACAAGCGGCTGAGGCGCCTGTGGCGGGAGGAGGGTCTGCGGCGGCCACCGCCCCACAAGAACAAGAAACGTCGCCCCGGCACCTCAGACGGGACGTTGTTGCGAGCCGAGGCACCGAACCAGGTGTGGGCCTTGGACTTCCAGTTCGACGAGACCGCCGACCAGCGCCGCCTCAAGATGCTGAACATCGTCGATGAACACACCCGAGAAGCTCTCGCCATGGACGTGCAACGTTCCATGGGCGCCGACCAGGTCATCGATGTCATCCAACGCCTCGTTCGAGACCGGGGCGCACCCGGCCACCTGAGGATGGACAACGGCCCCGAACTGATTGCCTGGGCGCTGCGGGACTGGTGCCGCTTCACTGGCACCGGCACCGTGTACATCGAACCCGGCTCACCCTGGGAGAACCCCTGGATCGAGTCGTTCAACGGCCGCGCCCGCGACGAGCTGCTGAACATCAACGAGTTCGGCTCCCTCACCGAAGCCCGCATCGTCATCGAAGACTGGAGAACCGAGTACAACACCTGGCGACCCCACAGCAGCCTCGGCGGCCTCACCCCCACCGAATACGCTGCCCAATGCACCCACCAACACCCAACGGACCACACATAGCAAGTGGACCCGTCACAGGGGCCCCGTCAGGGGTGGGCCAACAAATGACTGTGGATGGATCCCGGTCGGCTCGTCATCACCTGTCCCAGGACACAGAAGCAGGAATTCGGCACTGATGAATGAGGCTTCCATCAGGTCCTTCCCCCGGTGAGGAGCCGTTCACCTTCACGGTGCTTCCGAACCGCCCCCGCAGCGCGTACCGATGCCGCTTCACGGTCTTCATCCCCCCATTCACAGGCTCGTGCTACCACAAGACGAGAGACCGAGACCAGGGGCTCAACGCACAGGTGTGCCATACCAATCACCAAGCCACGTCGTCGCCTCTATAGCCGCGGACGCGAGCGGCGGCTTCGCCCGATCGCGGAGCTTCTTCGTCGCATGCAACCTGTACACGTCCTAAGTCTCGCAGCGCCGCGGCACCCCATCGGTCACCGTCAGCGTTCAGCGCAGCGTGGGAGATCCGCTCCTCGAAGTGCCGATACCGCGCACTCTCCGCGGTGCTCGTTATGAAGCCCGATTTGGTCTTCGGGGTGCCGGCCGAGGCGGGTTGCTGGAGATGCGGGGTGGGGCACCGTCGAGGGCAGTGCGACCGCAGCTGCGACGGGTCATCGGTTGATCGCTTCGTGGTGGTGGGCGGCGACTGCTTCGAGTTCGGCGGCGACGTCGCCGGTCCGGTGTTCTTCCGCTATGGCGGCTGCCATCCGCTGCGCTTCGGCTGCGTAGGTGGGATCGGCGAGGAGCCGATCGACTGCATTGCCGATTCGTTTGGCGGATGCTTTGGGAGACAGTCGGATCCCGGCGCCTTGGTTGAGGACGCGGGCGGCGGTGTCGTTTTGGTCTCGGCCCATCGGGATGCAGAGCAGCGGGAGTCCTGCTGCGAGGGCTTTGAGGGTGGTGCCGTGGCCGCAATGCGTGATTACCAGCGATGCGTGCTCGAGAATCGGGGTGTGGGGCGCGGAGCGGACCACGTGTACGTTCGCCGTTGGTGACACCTCCGAGGGGTCGAGCATTTGGCCGAGGGTTACGATCGCTCGCACCGGACGTTCGTCGAGCGCTTCGACCACTCTCCGGAGGAGGGGGCCCTGGTTCTGGTAGGTGGAGCTGAACCCGACCAGGATGAGGGGATCGTCGCTGTCGTCGGGCCAGGGAGGTTGCCAGGGTGCGGCCCACGACGGGTCGTCGAGCATGGGTCCGAGGTAGTGGGCGTTCGGGGGTACTGATGGTGAGGCGAAGTCGAAGGTGGGGCTGGTGAGCACGAGGATCCGGTCGGTGTCGAGTACCTGGTCGTAGAACGAGTCGAGCGGCGCCAGTCCGTGTGTTGTGCGGGCATTGTTGAGGGTGGGGAGCGCACGGTTGAATACCTGGTTCGCCATTGTCAGCATGGCGGCGTTGCGGGTACGCCCGAGGGCGGTCTTGGGTGGTCCGAATCCGGGCCCGATCGCCGGCGCGCCCTTGGTGGGCAGCATCCAGATGTTGGGGATCATTGGGGTCACCGGGAGTCGGGCTGCTTGGGCGGCGATGATGGTGCCGAAGAGCATGAAGTCGGGGACGACGACGTCTGGTTGGACGGCGGCGATCACCTCGGCGGTGTCCGCGGCGAAGCGTTCGGCGGGTTCGGCGACGAACGCGTCGCGGACGCGGCGGAGCATGGCGAAGGGGTTGTTGACTTCCCAGTCTTTGAGGAGATCCTGGCTCGGATCGAGCGACGTGCGGTGAGGGGCTCGTTGCCAGGCCGAGAACGTGCAGCCTGCGGCGAGGGCATCGTCTTCGACGGTCGGGTCGGCGAGCACGTGCACCTTGTGTCCGCGGTCGAGGAGCCGGCGGGCTACGCCGAGTTGCGGCGGAATGGTGCCGCCGCCTTCCCACATGGGGAACAGAAACTGCAATGTGCGGGTCGTCATGTGTTCTCCTCCTGGTTGCGATCGATTGAGCAGATGACCCCCTCCACCAGACGCCGGATGATCTGCTCGGCGAGGGTGGCGGTGAGGTCGAAATCGCGGCGAAGGAGCTTCCACTGCATGACATCGGTAGCGGCATAGAACGCCATGACGAGTGCTTCTCGATCGGGAGCGCCGTGGGCAGGGAGCCACGGATCAAAGACCTGTTCGATCCAGGCGCGGTGTGCTGATCGTCCCCGCTTGAGCATGTGATCCATGGCATCGACACGGCCCTCGAGCTCCAATGCTCGAACATTGGCGTCGCCCATCGTCTCGTACATCTCCATCAGCTTGGTGATAGCTACGTTCACGTCGCCTGGTTCGACCAAGCTCTCGGCTTCGCCCTGTGGCCCCTTCCACTCGGCCGTTGCCATCAGGAGTGCGTCCTTGGTGCCGAACTGGCGGTACACGGTTTGTCGGGATACGCCGGCCAGGTCGGCGACATCGGCGAGCGTCACCTCGTCGTAGTGGCGGGTGAGCCAGAGTTCCGCCATGGCCTCGAGGATTCGCACGCGGGTCCGATCGACCGCCTCCTGTCGAGCTCGCATCTCGTAACGCCTCGTCGACTCAGAGTCCGCTGATCTGGTGGGCCTCTCAGATTCCATGCAACAGAGTGTTACACAGAACTCTTTGGTGTGTCAAGACGTAGTACGAAATACACCCGAGCGGTCCTCCCAAACGACACCGCCGCCGACCGTTGCCTTGCTCGAGAGACACTGGTGCTCCCTCGGGCATCCGTCGGCGACCAAGGAGGCGGCGCCCCCACACATTGAGCCCACATCTCGGTGACAGCGACTAGATCCAGGACTTCTGTCGCCGCGGCAGGCCGATTGCTGCAGACGGAACCTGTGGGTAGCTTGGGCTCATGGCTGCTGGTGGTGTCAAAGGTGATGACGCGACCTGGAGGGAGGAGGTCGCCGACTTCGCCCCGCCGGTGCGGGTAGAGCCCTCTCCGCGTTGGGTTCGGACTGTGCTGTCGGGTCGAACCGTGGCCGACTCGAAGAACCCGATGTTGCACGTCGCCTACGGGAGGCCGATCCGGCCGGGTTCCCGCAAGCCCGAACTCCCAAGCTACTTCTTCCCCGTTGGCGATGTCGATACGTCCATCCTGGAACCCGCAGGCGTGATCGACGGGCGGCGATGGTGGCACGCCAACGTCGATGGACACCGGGTAGAACACGCCGCCTGGGCGTACGACCATCCAAACGGGCCCCTGGAGAGCCTTTCGGGACATCTCACGTTCGACTGGGATCAGATGGATGCGTGGTACGAGGAAGCCGAAGAGGTCTACGAACATGCTCGCGACCCACAACACCGGGTCGACGCGATCGCATCATCACGACGGGTGGAAGTGAGGTTCGCCGATCGATTGCTGGCATCATCGGCGCGCCCTCACCTGTTGTTCGAGACGACCCTGCCGGTGCGCTACTACCTGCCTCCCGAGGACGTGAACTTCCATCTGCTCGAACCGTCCGATCTGGTGACGAGATGCCCTTACAAGGGAACGGCCAGGTTCTGGTCAGTACTCGGCGCAGGAAGAAGGGGCCGCAACGTTGCCTGGTCCTACCCGGATCCGATTCCCGAAAACCCAAAGATCAGGGACCTCGTCGCCTTCTACAACGAGCGAGTCGACATCAACGTCGACGGTGAGCGCATGGAACGGCCTATCACACCCTGGTCATAACCATCCCGCTTTGGTCATGGCTGCGGTTGCCTTGACGGCCGCTGCCGGCCACCGGTTCTGCTTGATGCAGCTGCACAGCCGCAACCTGCTCGCCCGTCCATTGCCCAGGCGTCCATCAACTCGTTGGCATTCTCGTCGCCTACTCGGTGACGGCGTGAGCTCTTGCCTTGTAACGGAAGGCGCCGCGAGGTTCCGTGCTCACCACGACTAAAGCTGCGACTCGATGGGCAACGCGCGGAGGGCGGCTACGGCCGCACGCAGCCCCCAGCCAGCGTGGGGTTCGCTTCGGTAGACCACGCGCCTCCCCGACTCTCGCCCGGCCCACTCGAGCGACTCGCGCCGTCGCTGGCCGCGGACAAGAGAGACGCGCAACGCCACGTCGTCGATGATCGCGTCGAAGAAAGCCACCGCGTCGCTCGCCACCGTCGGGTCCTCGATGACGACGCCGATCTCATTGTTGATATGGAGCGAACGCCTATCGAAGTTGAAGGACCCAACAAACATGGTCTCCCGGTCGAAGACCATGCTCTTGGCGTGAAGCGCGGACTTGTGTAGCTCCGGCAGCCAGTAGAAGAGTCTGCTCTTGTCGACTCTGATCGCCTCGTTCACCTCGTACAACTCGACTCCGCTGCGCAGCAGCTCCCTGCGATACCTGGCATAGCCAGCGTGCACCGCGGGCACGTCGTTGGATGCGAGGCTGTTGGTCAGGACCCGCACCCGCACGCCGCCTTTGCTTAGCTTCCGTAGGGCGTCGCTGCCGCGGCGGCCGGGCACGAAGTACGGCGAGATGATTACGACTTCTCGTTGCGCTGCCGTGAGGTAGGGCGCAAGATCTGCGAACAGCAGATCTTCCCGGCGACTCGACCCACGATCCCCCCTTTTCGGGCACGTCGTAGATGATCCGGGCCTTGGCCCACCTGAAATCCACGGCGCCCTCTCGCAGTGCATCTGCCAGCGGAGCTGCATCCAGCGCCTCGACGTAGCCCGTGCTCCGATCGCTGCGATGAGCGATCTCGAGACGAGCGCGCAGCCGTTCCAGATCATCGGTGGTGCCGCTCCGCACGAGTGTGGCCACAGGTACCGCGTGCGAGCTGTTCCAGTATTCGTCGAACGCCGCCTCGACGTCCTGGACCGCCGGGCCCACCAGCGCCACGTCGCGGTCGGTGAACGCCGTGTCGGGGTCGGCTTCGAAGAAAGCGTCGTCGATGTTGCGCCCGCCGAGAATCGCCACTTGGTTGTCAATGGTGTACGACTTGGAGTGCATGCGATGGTTGAGCGCACCAGGGCGTCGCACGTACTGCACTGCCCTGGACCGGCCCCGCTTCCACGGGTTGAAGAGACGTACCTCGACGGCAGGGTGGGCGTCCAGCGCAACCCAGACGTCTTCTCCCTTGTCGCCGTACAGGTCGTCGATCAGCATTCGCACGCGAACCCCACGGTCGGCGGCCTGGAGCAGCTTGCGGACCAGCAGACTCCCTACGGTGTCCTGGCTGAAGATGTAGTACTGCAGGTCGATGCTGCGCTCGGCCCGGTCGGCGAGGACCGCCCTGGCCACGAACGCATCCCGTCCGCTGCGGAGCAGGAGCAACCCATTCTCAGCCGGGTGCCCGGCCACGCGCTCGGCCAGGTCTCTGCCGAGACTGGTCCGGAGAGCTTCTTCCAGTGGGATCGCTTGACTTGCCACACGATCGTCGGCGTTCGGAAGGCTCACTTGGTCAACGGTAGCAAGGCGGCGCTGCTCGCCTCGGACGAACAAGGTCCGCGCACCGGAAGGTGAGCAGAAGCTGGCGGAAACGGTTCGACTGCACAGTGCGGTCGCGATGCCTGAACTGCAACGAGGCAGACCCATCGCTCGGGCTGACCAGCCCCGAAGCGTTGCGCTGGTCCGGTCCCGCTGCTGCGAGCTGTGCCAGCGGTAGCGGCGGTGCTGGCCTACTGCTGGGACATGCCGCGCCGGGTCTCGGCCTCGGCGTCGCGGATGGCCTCACCCGACAGGTCGAACGCGACCTGCTTGGAGTAGCGCTCGTAGGTGCCTGCTCGCTCGGCGCTATTGGGCGTGGCGATCGCTACCGCTCGGGATCAGGTGTTATGCGACGTCTAGGAATCGGCGGATGGCTTCGCGGATCACATCGCTCACGGTTGCATGGTCCTTCTCGGCTCGGGCTTCGATGGCGGCTCGGAGTTCGGGATCGATCCGCACCGGGACTACTTCGGCCGGTCCCGAACCCATCGGCGGTCGTCCGCGACGGCGCCTGGCCTTGAGCTCCTCGACGTCGTAGTCGGTTTCGGCGACCTCGGTCGCCAGCCGTTCGATCTCTTCATCCGTCAAGATACGGCCGCTGCGGGTGCGGCGGGTCTTGGGTTCAGTCATGGGTGCCCTCCCCAAGCTGGTGGGAGCAGGTCGTAGAAGGTCGGTCGCAGCGCCATGGCGTGGATCACGAGCTGCACGTCGTTGGCGAGTTCCAGCCAGATCACCTCCAGCAGGTTGCCCGCCCGGTCGGGTCCGATCGCCAGTCCTTTTGGCGGGTCGGCGTCTGGCTCCAGGTCGACGACGGTGATGGCGTGGGCCAAGGCATGCATGATGGAGGCGTCGTCGATGCCGTGCTTGTGGGCTGAGTCGTGGATCTCCACATCTCAATATCGTAATACGGAATCGTCGGACATGGAAGGCACTTGATTGTCGAGGTGACCGCTCGGCGTGGTTTGGTGTCGCGCTCGTTGTGGCACCCGATTTGGCGATCTGTGCGAGGGTGCTCTGTGATTGGACAGTCAACCTCACGCGTCGATCCACAGCCGACCGTAGAACTCGAGGTTCTCTGCCACCGTGAGGTTGTCGTAGGTGCCGGCGTCCTCGAGCAGTGCCCCGCAGCGCTCCCGTACTGACTCGCCCTCTCTCGCGGTGTCGAAGCCGAGCACCTCGGCACGACCCGAGGTCGGCGTCAGCAGCCCCAACAGCACGTTGATGGTGGTGGTTTTGCCGGATCCGTTCGGCCCGAGGAAGCCGAACACTGAGCCTTTCGGAACCTGGAGGCTGAGCCGGTCGAGGGCGCGCACGCCGTCGAAGTCGTGGCTCACGTCTTCGATGCGGATCGCCAGGTCCGACACGCTGCTTCCCCGGGAGGCCAGCCTCCAGGGTGGCACCGGCCGCAGGCGGGCGGCTAGAGGCCAAAGCGCCACCAATCCCACCACCGCCGCTTCCGCCTGAGCCTCAACCTGGGTGCAAGGCTGCGGAGGGGGAGTCGCTCCGTGGATCTCGGCCGTTGTCAGTCGCGACCTCGCCGGCCAGATTGAGCCAGCCCGCACGAGCCGGGACCTCCTGCCCTTTCCAGTCACCGTCAATCGCCGGAGACTGATCGTGGACCGCAAAGGAGGTGTCATGAACATGGCTCGGCTCTTCGCCGGTGTTCTCCTGATCACATTGGGGACCGTACTGGCGCTTGGAGCGGCCGACGTTGTCGACGCAGGTGAGTTGATCTCGGAGTGGTGGCCGGTCGCCCTCATCGCCGCCGGCGTTCTGCAGATGGTGGTGAATCCACGTCACTGGTTCAGCCCGGTCCTTGTCGCGGGGGTGGGCGTGGTGTTGCTGCTCAACACGACCGGCGCGGTCGATGCCGACCTGTGGCCCGCCTTCTGGGCGGGGCTGCTCGTTGTCGCCGGTGTCGGACTGCTCGTCGGGTCGCGCATGAGGGGCAGCGGGCGCATGGAGGCTCCAGATCGGATTCGTGAGTTTGCCGCGTTCAGCGGGCGGAAACTGGTGAGTCACTCGAAGCAGTTCGAGGGTGGGACGCTGGGCTCGATCTTCGGCGGGACCGAACTCGATCTGCGTGACGCACGACTGGCGCCGGATGCTTCACTCGACGTTTTTGCAGCGTTTGGCGGTGCAGAGATACGCGTGCCCGAGGGCTGGCGGGTGGAAACCCACGGTCTGCCCATATTCGGCGGTTTCGAGAACGAAGTGGAGGGCGAGGGCGACAACGACGCGCCGACGCTCGACATCAATGCCACCGTGCTGTTTGGCGGGCTCGAAGTGAAGCACTGACGAACGATCTCGTTCACCATCGAGCGAGCTCACGGCGGCTATCGGCTACTCCGGGTCGGACGCTCGAAGGAAGAGCCCGCACTCCGAGGTGCCTGGGCTCGCTTGGCGTGGCTCGGCTGAGTGCGTGTTATCGCACAGACGGGGTGATCGGCGCTGCGCGTCTGGTGACCAGTGCGACCGTTGCCACCCACATCGGGAGCAGCAACATCGTGATCACCGACGGGCCCGTGACGACCAGCAGCACTGCGGCGACGACGGTGCCCCACTTCAACCAAGTGGGAAATTCGGCGAGACGCGCTGAAGCCACCATCAAGGCGGCTGCCGGGATCGCCGAGCCCACGACCAACAAGATGTAGCCAAAGTGAGGAAGCACAGGCTGTGCAGTCACGAGTCCCGGATCGCCATAGAAGTCACCGAGCAGCAGGCTGGCCGGCACGGTGAGAAAGGCAGCCCCTGCCATCAACATCGAGACCGCGGCGAGTGCGCCACCCACACGCATCACCACCGATGAAGGTTGTGTCGCCTCACCCAGCGCAGAAAGCTGGAGCGCGAACGTGCCAAACGCAACTGCCGAGACGACCAACAGCAAGGATCCGGCCAAGTCGAGAGTTCGATGCGAGTCATCAGAGAAGATCTCGGAGTAGGCCTGCTCAGAATCAGCGAACGCTCCCGCCTGGTCCCCTACCAGGAGAAGACCCACGAAGAATGCGACGGCGAAGATCCCACCAGAGACGGGTGCCCATCGCCTCAGTGTCTCATCGGCCATGGAGCGAAGCTACCAAAGACGCAACGCCGAAGGATACGCCTCCCCATTTTGACCGCTCGCGATGTGCCGTTATCTCGCACTGGTGAACTTGGGCGTTGATATCGCTCAGGAGGGGTGATCGGCGCTCGGCCGGCGGCGTCGCCCGGTGATCCAGTTCAGTTTGGGTGTTACGGCGGCGGACTCGCCGCATCACGAAGTTCGAAAGTCGCCCAATCAGGCCCACGCGTGCGGACCCCTCGGGCGAGGGTATCTGCTCCGCGGGCGTTCAGACGACGGGGTGCCGGAGCGCCACGCGTTCTGCACCCGTCACTTGCCAGACCACGGCGGTGATGATGACAGCTCCCCCGATGAGCGTGCTGATGCTCGGCGTCTCCCCGGGCCAGATCCACACCCAGAGGGGGGTGAGCACGATCTCGGTCATGATCAGCAGGCTGACCTGTGCGGTCGGGACCGATCGATGTCCGAGGTTGAACATGGGGAGGCCCAGGCCGAGAATCACGAAGCCGGCAGTGGCGCCGAGGGCGAGATCTCGCATCGACATCGAGAGCCCACTGGCGCTGGCTGCGACCGTGCCGGCCACGAGGGCCAACATCGCACCGCCGATCAGCGCGGGGACGACCGGGTCGACCTCCGGTGTCGATCGCACCAGAACGTTGTACAACCCCAGCAGGACAGGAATCGCGGCGGCGAGCAGCACTCCAGCGGCGCTGCCCGCGTCGAGACCGCCCGAGACGATGACGGCGATGCCCACGGTGGCAAGTCCTAGTGCGATCCACGTCCGGCTGCGGACGCGCTCACGGAGCAGGACCCAGCCGAACAGGGCGCCCGAGAACGGACCGGCCGCGAGGAAGGCCGTCGTCATGGCCGCAGTAGTGCGGGCCAGCGCCAAAACGTACAGCGTTGACATAGCGGCCATGAGGACTCCGGCAACGACCGTCGCCCAACCTGCTGCGGCCAGGTTGATCGGCCGCGTCCTTCGGCGCAGCCAGACGACGGTCACCATGGCCAGCGCCATGCCGAGGCCCCGGACGGTCAGGAACTGCCAATCCGTCGCGCCGTCCAATCCTCGAAAGAGGAGTGCCGTGAAACTGAAGACGAACCCGGAGCCGACCAGGAGTAGAGCACCCTGTCCGTAGCTGAGCTCAGCCTCGCCTGCCCAAACCCGCGCAACAGCGTCTCGCATTGCCGGAACCTACAGGGAACCGAGGCTCGAGGGCCTCCCGCTAGGCGGGTCCGGCAGGAGTCGATCCCCCAAGCCGACGCGCCAGGAGCGGCTCATCCGCCAAGGCTCCGCACAGATCGTTCGCTGCCTCGACCGACATCGAGCACGCCCGCCCGAACAGACCCGGCAGGGACTCGGGCTTGCGCTCACGCGAGGCGCGGCGCC
This sequence comes from Acidimicrobiia bacterium, assembly GCA_035458525.1. GTDB lineage: Bacteria > Actinomycetota > Acidimicrobiia > Spongiisociales > UBA5794 > DATHZQ01. Next base: position 4,654 of record DATHZQ010000099.1, on the reverse strand, counting down.
GGCCGCCCAGATCGCGCGGCCACGTGCCGCTGTCGGCTGGCCTCCCGGTAGCGAGCGCAACAGTGATGCCGATATGGCTCACTCATCGAAATGAGCGTTTCTGCTCGGGATTCGGTGATCGGTGCCTACCCGTCACGTCCACTCGGCTCTTTCCCATGAAGTCTTCCCTACAAGGGATTCCCGCCCTGAACTTCAGCTGTTGTGGCGGTGGCTTATCGAGCGGTGCCCCGACTTGGCCGCGGTGTGCCACCATGGGGCATGGACTCGATGTGGACCTGTCCACGCTGCTCGCGCCGGTTTGCCAACGTCAACCAGTGGCATTCCTGCGGCAATCCCGAGCTGGTGGAGCTGCTGGCGCCACACACCCCAAGTGTGGTTGCCATCTATCGAGCAGTGGAGTCTGCCATCGCCACTAGCGGAGAGTTTCGGGTTCATCCCCTGAAGACGCGCATCGCCTTCATCTCTCGAATGAGCTTCGCGGGCGTCAAGTTGGCCCGCCGCTGGGCCGATCTCACTTTCATCCTGCCGAAGCCGGTCGACGACGATCGGATTCGACGCATCGACCGGCTTCGGGCCCACCTCGTTCGGCCATGGGATGCGCCTCGGTACTGCGGCCGAGGTCGACGCGACGGTGCAGAGGTGGCTTGCCGAGGCGCGGCGACGAGGCGACCAGGAAAACCCTCGACCCAGCAGCCCACATCGAACCGCTCGTGGGTAGACCCCTCCAGCAGGTGATCGTCCCCCTCGCTGCTCGGATCGAGACCGACGACGATGATCTCGCGATAACCTTGCCGCGCTACGTGGGCGAGGCCTTCGCCGCCCATCCCTACGTCGTCGCTCGCATCTCAGGGACCCACTACCCAGGGGTAGTCTCCCCGGCCCCGATCGGAACTATCATCAACCTGCTGCCCGGCACGTTGCAGAGCCTTGGACTCGGCGACGGTGATCGGCGCGATGTATTCCTCTCCGCCGATCTTTGATTCGTCCTCGATGCGCTGGTCCGCCAAGGGCGTGGACTGTGCCCGTCAACGGTTGCTGGTCACGTTTGCGGCATCCGCCCAGATCACCACACCCAGAGAACAATGTCGCGCACTCTGTTCCGAGCCGAACAGGCAGTTCTCAGCAAACCACTCGTCACCGTGCGTGGTGGACTCGGCGCAAGGGGGCGCACTCCGAGGTGCCGATATCGGGTGGGTAGACGGCGTGGGCGATATGGCGCATAGCGGGTGATCTGCGTGGGCCACACCAAATGACTATGTAGTCACTGTCACACCAGTAATGTATGATGGCGACATGAAGACAATCACCATCACCATCCCCGACGAGCTCGATGCAGAGGCCGCCGCTGAGGCGAAACGGCTTGGCATCTCGAAATCCGAGCTGATCCGCATCGGCCTGAACGCACTCTTACCCGATCACGGTATCGAGGCGGAAGGAGATCCATGGCGTGGACTGGCCGGTTTCGCTTCTGGCGACACGACGGCGGAACCAGATGAGATCGACCGGGTCGTCTACGACTCGTGAAGTTCGCCGACACCAGCTGGTGGGTGGCATGGTCGCTACCCGGTGATGGCCGCCACGCGGACGCGTTGGCGCTACTGGACCACCTCGGCGCTGCCGAGCAGGTCCTGACAACAAACCTCATCGTGGGCGAGACCTGGACATTCCTTCGCCGCAAGGATGGTCACCCCACTGCGCTTGCCTTCCTCGACCGGGTCCGTCTACTCGACGAGCAAACCAAGCTCACCGTGCACCGGGTAACCGCCGAGCAAGAGGACAAGGCATGGGGATGGCTACGAAAGCACGACGAACGTGCCTACTCGTTCGTCGATGCCACCAGCTTCCAAGTGATGCGCGACCGGCGCCTCCGAGAAGCGCTGGCGTTCGACCACGACTTCGCAGCCGCAGGTTTTCTCGAACTCCGACCGTAACCGCTCCAGGAAGTGCCGATCGGCTCGGCGTCAGGATTTGAGCGCTCGTGCGCAATATTTGCTGATCGGCTTGGCTGAGGGGGTGACGTGAGCCCCTGATTTCGGTCCGTCGTGTGGGTGTCTGTCCCTGAGAATGGGAGGATCGCCACGGGGATGCGCCTTGCACCGGGCATCACGAGCCCACGTCACTTACTCGTCAGGCAGCTGGAAGGCTTTGATGTCTGTCGAGCCATCCGGCGCTCGGCGATAGGTCACTTCGTAGATTTCGAGATCGCCGCACGCACCGAGGTACCAATGCTCGGTCCACGAGTCGGTGGTGCCTGAGATGATCGTCACCCACAACGGGATACGATTGCTGCAGTCTGTATCGGATTCTATGCCGTTCAGCATCTCGAGAGTGTCTCTCTGGAGGGTGACATCGCCCAGTGTGACACCGGGAACAATGTTGCTCGATTGGGGTGGACGCAACGTCACAGTTTCGAGCACCTCTTCGAACCGCGCTCTCTGGTCTTCGGGCTCGTCAAGTGTCCCGACCCAAAAGACCAAGATCACATGGTCGACTAGGACCTCGGCATACGCCATGAAGAGCCTGTCTTGGGCGTCGTCTTCGAGGACCGCAAACCACGCAGGGAATGTCGCATATTCCGGGTCGTCTTCAACGCTGGTCACCACGAAGTCCAGGCCGGCGAGGATTTCGTCGGCCACCTCAGAGACAGTCCGCGGTGGCTCCTCGCGAAGGCCCTGCACCGAGACGAAGCCACGGGAAGTACTGAACATGACGAACTGCTGGTCTTCCTGGCGCACTTCCCAGTCGGCCGGAACCAGCATGTCGACCAGGCTGGTCAGGGTGCGCGCACTGGTGAGCTCAACGTCGGACAATGGCAGCCATGCGGCGGGCGGGGCGTGCACCGCATGCGGTGAGCCGACCTCATCGAATTCGATGCTGTAGGTCATCGCAGACGGGACTTCCAACCTGGCGTCGATCAGGTCGGTTTCGATCTCGAGGCGCACCGGGATACCGTCGTCGGTGACCAACACGCTCGTCTCCGTGTTCTCGAACGTGACGACATTCGGGTCGAAAGCGAAGTAGCCCACATCGTATTCGATATCAGTCCGGGGACGCATCACCGTCAGTAACCCACGGTCGGTCTGCCGAGTACCGTCCTCGTCGAACATTGTGACGTTCTGGAGTTCCCGCACCACCCAACCAACGGTCGTCAGAGGCTCCTCAACGTGTTCGATCACCCACCTCCCGCCATCGAATTGACGGTATTGCACTCCATCCACGACGATCGTCGCCTCAGACACCTCAGACAAGCCGTCTCGACCGATGACACGCCCGTGCTGATCAACAGTCGTCACGCCAATCTGCGAGAAGTCAGTTGTCTGCCGGAGTTCCGAGTCGGCGCCGCTGATGGATCCCTCTCCCGTATACGAGACAACACCACCGAGCTGAGCGATGGAGCCCGTGACCTCTACGGTTGCCGAGAACGACGTGGAACCAAGATGCGATCGCAGTTGCTCATCGAGAGATGCTGCAACGGTGGTGGTTACAGCCTCGCTCCTCGTGGTTGTGGGCACATTGGTGGTGGTTGCGGCGGTGGAACTCGATGGCGGGGCCGTCGAGCCCGACGCTTCAGACAAATCGCTGGCGCTGTCGCCCGACGTACACCCGCTGCCAACGAGGATGATGGCGAGGGCGGCCCGCCCAGGCAGCAGACGCCAGATTCCCATGGTGCCCCCTCCTCCAATCCGACTGCCACTATCGGTACTACCAACAGTACGCGCCGGACGAGCGGATCGCGGCATCAACCGAATCCGCTGAACCCCACCCAAGCGGACCAGCACACGGATCACTTCCGCGCCGAACGATCCCGAGCATTCCGTTCCGGGCATAGCCGGGAGATTGCACGGGCTTGCGCTCACGCACGGCGCGGTGGCCTGACGCACCGAAGGCGCGGTCACGACGCGCCGTCGATCCGGCCGCGGGAGAGCGCTCATGACGTGCCGATCCCGGACACTCTGCGGAGTGCGTGTTCGTGCGCCTGATTTGGTGATCGGCGCTCGACGGCCGGGTCATCTGCGAACATGCTGGCGTGGTACAAACCAGACCGGCTTCGAAGGTACTTCTCGTTGACGAGAGTCGTCGTGTCTTGCTCTTCAGTGGCATCGATCGCACCAAGCCGAATGTCCCGGCGTGGTGGTTTCCCGTTGGCGGCAGCCTCGAACCGGGCGAGACACCACAGGACACTGCAGTCCGGGAGACCCGAGAGGAAACCGGACTCATCATCGACGACCCGGGACCAGTCGTCTTTACCCGTCGATTCAAGTGGGACTTCGAGGGCCAGCACTATGACCAAGAGGAGTGGTTCTTCCTGGTCCGCACCTCAACATTCGAACCGTCTTCCAGCGATTGGACCGAGACGGAGACTGCCACGATGCAAGGGCACCGGTGGTGGTCCATCGATGAGTTACGAGCTACCAGCCAGACGGTGTTCCCGGAAGACCTCCCCGACGAGCTTGAACGTCTCCTGGCTGACTAACCACCAAGGTCGAGTGGTCGCCTGGCTGCTGCTGGGAGCGCGATCCCACCATGTGCCCACCGTCGGTGGTCACGCCGAGCCCAGGCCATTAGCGCTGGAGGTGCCGATACTGAGCACTCGGTGAAATGCTCTTTCGTGCGCGGGATTGAGTGATCGGCGTGGGTCTTCCCATGGGCGACT